>JANYKW010000111.1 GCA_025358025.1 Bacteroidia bacterium
TATAGAATGTAAGGTCGTGTTCAATAAGTGAGTCATTACTTTTAAAAGTAAGAGTGTTCCAGTTAATTTTTTACTTAATATATGATGTTAATAAGACAAACTAAGGATTCATTCATTCGCCGATACATCAAAATCGGTTACGTCACCAATCAACTGACCAAACACGATCTGAATTTCAACGAAACCGGGGCTGATTTCCTGGATCAGATTGGCCGTGCGCCAAAAGAGGTCGAAGCAATTATAAATGAACTGCTTCCACTTTACCAGAATATTTCGCTTGAAGAACTAAAAGCTGATTTTGTGGAGTTTGTTGCCGATTTGGAGAATTCCGGTTTTGTGGTGACCGGAGCTACTGCGGAGGAGTTGAATGCAAAAGAGCCTTCGTTCAACTACCAAATGGCCAATCCCAAAACGGAACTCTACGATTTCACCAATCCCGACAAGAAGGATATTTTAACAGATAGTTCGGAGTTCTTTTATGAAGAATTTCACAAAACCCCGCAGATTTTTGGTCTCCAAATAGAGGTCTCCTCGCGCTGCAACGAGCGGTGCATTCACTGTTACATCCCCAATGAAAAGAAGGATGAGGGTGAGGACATGCAACTCGAAACCATTTTGCGGGTACTGGACGAAGCCAAAGAGATGGGTACCTTGCAGGTTACCCTGTCGGGCGGCGAATTGTTTATGCACAAGGAGATTGGGATTATCTTACGCCATGCCCGCAGGAACGATTTCATCATCAGCATCCTGAGCAACCTTACCCTGCTTACCGATCAGCACATTGCGTTGTTGAAGGAGGTCAACCCCTCCCTGGTGCAGGTATCGCTGCACAGCATGAAAGCCGAAGAACACGATGCCATTACGCTGGTAAAAGGTTCTTTTATTAAGACCAAAAACGCGATCGAGCGGCTGGTGGCTGATGATATTCCGGTGCAAATCAGTTGTCCGGTCATGAAATTGAACCGGAAATCGTACAAAGATGTACTGGTTTATGCCAATCAACTGAGAACGAAGGCATACACCGATTTCATCATGATGGCGCAGGCAGACCACAGTACCAACAACCTGGCACAGCGCATCAGCATTGAGGAAACAGCCGAATTGCTTACCGATATGCTGGAATTTGACCGGGATTATCTGGATACCACCTTGCAGCAGGAACCCAGGAGCTTCGATATAGAGAAGTTTAAAAAGATGCCGATCTGCGGTGTCGGGGTAGATAACATCTGTTTAACTGCCAACGGCGATTATTATCCCTGTGCCGGCTGGCAGGGAATGGTGGTTGGCAACGCCTACAAACAAAGCCTGAAAGAAATCTGGGAGAACTCCCCGGAATTAAAGCAGTTGCGGACGATCACCAATGGATCTTTCCCGCAATGTATCATCTGCGAGGCACGCGATTTTTGCGCCATGTGCCTGGTCCGCAACTACAACGAAAACAACGGGGATATGTTCAAGATTACCAAACATTTCTGCGATGTGGCGTTTTTGAATAAGAAGATGGTGGAGGAATATATGAATAACACAAAACAGTAGAATGATAAACAATGTCAGCATGAAAAAGCTAATTGAAAAACTAAATTTGGAATATGTGGATAAACTTGAAAACTATGCGCTTCAAAATGGAGGAATTGATGGAGCCGTGTTTTCATTTTCAGAGCGTTTTAAAGTAGTCAATGCCTTTGAACCTTCATTCAATACCAACGAAATCAAATCTGAAACCCTCCGTTCGGCTCTGAAACAGTCTCTTCTTTTGAGTGAATATTGGTTTACGTTTGAAACATTGAAATATGAACTGAATGAGCTGGGTCGAGGGCAGGATACGATTTACACTTTGGTAAAAGTTAAAGAATTTCAAGAGAGTCAACTAAATGTCATATATAAAGCATTTTATGAACTTTACCGTACAGAAATTGGCAAAAAAAATCTCTTAAGGCTTATTGAACACTTGTCACTGGATCCCAAGCTTGGACGAGAACAAGAAAAATTGCTCAGGGGTATTTATGAAAAAATAAAAACAAATGAATGGCTCATCTTGGATGATTTCATCCCTATCATTTACGCAATGCGAAATAGTTATGTGCATTCCGGGAAAATTCATTTCAAAGATATCGGAGTTGGTTATATAAAAGATGTAACTGAAATACTTGTAAATATCCTGAAAATTATCTTATACATTATCGCAGTGACACATCTTTTTTGAAGCGGTCTTATGAAATTTGCTGTTTCTTATTTTGTAATTCCAGTAATATCCGGTAGTCTTGAAAAAAATATACCCAGAGTTGTATTAAATGCTACAGGCGGTAATAGTGATACTTACAAAGTAAGATGTTTCAATAACAAAACGAATCAACTGGTTTGTGATGGTGAATTGTCAGCAATTGAACCTTATGAAGGGATAAGACAATGGTACACGGAATGGAGAGTGGAAGTATATGACCAAAGTGGGGATTTAGTCTCTACTGACTTTTTCAAAGTAGAGAACAAAAAAGTTTCCATAGTAATTCGCTCAGAGGCCTTGGGTGATACACTGGCTTGGTTTCCTTATATTGAAGAATTCAGGCTTAAGCACAATTGCGAAGTAGTTGTTTCATGCAAATTTTCAGATTTATTTCAGGACTATTATCCTAATTTGAAGTTATTTCCTTATGAACATGAAATTTCAAAGTCTTACGCGCAGTTTGTCCTTGGATTTGCCTGGGATTCCAATCCGGTTGTCCATCCACAACCTATCCATTCCATACCTCTTCAGCAAGTTGCCTCTGATATCTTAGGTTTGCAGTTTGAAGAACTTAAGCCCAAAATTCAAATTCCAAATGATAAAAGCCCCATCTTAGATAAATATGTTTGTATTTCCGAATATGTTTCCGGACAATTAGATAATTGGACGGAAAATTGTGGTTGGCAAAAAGTAGTTGATTATTTGAATAGCCAAGGATATAAAGTTGTCGCCATTAGTTTGGAACCAGCAACATTAAATGGAGTTGTTGATAAAACAGGCTGCTCATTGATAGAAGCGGTGACTTACTTAAGCGGTGCTGAATTCTACATTGGAGGAAGTACAGGGTTGTCTTGGCTGTCTTGGGCGGTTGGTTGTCAGGTTTTTATGATTAATGTTCATACTCCAGTCTTCCATGAGTTTCAAGAAGATTGTGTTCACCTTTCTAATCCGGACTACCCGATCAATAAACTTTGTATGAGTACTGATGAAATGAGGGAAGCTCAGAAGCATCCAGTCTCTCCAGCGCTGGTCATTGAAGCAATTGATAAGTATATCAAAAATCACGAAATAACTTAACCATCATTTCTGCTAATGAACGAACCTGTTGATCTTAAGATTAATACCAGTTATTGTGTTCCACAATGTACTGATATAATTTCCCATATTGCCGGTTATATTGAGGAAAGCAGTAATTCGGAAGATTTTGTCCTTGCTGTCATTGACCTGAAAGAGTACAGTGGGTTTGATGATTTTTTAGCCAAAGCGATCTCATCAAAACGCAGAAATGAATACCGGAAGGCGATCTCCTCCGGACTTTACGTGCGTTCACTTTCGGTTCAGGAGCGAAATGACCGCAGGGATGAACTTTATGCTATAAATACCAGCGCCACAGAACGTCAGGGTGAAATGTCCGAAGAATATTTCCAATATCCACCGGAGGTAACTGAATCCGCTTGCAGGTACCATTACCACAAAACGTACGGTGTTTTTACACCTGATAATGTGTGGATCGGATACATTTATTTACGGTTTTGTGGCGAATTTGCAGCCACCTTCAGGATTTTAGGGCATGCGGCCTATTTTGGCAAGGGCAACTTTATGCTATTCCTCATGCTGAAAATGATAGAGGATTTGTACCTGAACCAGCCTGAAATAAGGTACCTTAACTACCATCTAATGTACGTCGGAAAGCCCGGTTTACAGGAATGGAAGAAGAATGCAGGGTTTAAACCTGTAAGATTCATTGCTAAATCTTAATTTTCAAATGCAATGGCCGGGAAAGTAAAATATATATGTGTCAGTTGTTCCGGTTGGCGGAACATTGCAAACGGGGATAATATCTTTGAATTTTGGTTTAACGAAGATGGCGAGATGATTAACCGGAGTAAGAACATTAAAAACTACAATGGTATGCCTGCTTTCAAAGGAGTGCTGAGTCAGATATCGGTTTCTTCCCTGCATGCATTTGCCAGTTCCGGTATTTCCAGCGCCAAAAACCAAAATTTCAATGTATCAACCTGTGAACTTGATGTCAATGAATGTGTTTATACAGTACTTTCCTCTTTCGGGCTAAAGTTGATGGGAGATACAGGTTGTTCATTAAGATATCGGATCGACTACTTTGACTGAGAT
>JANYKW010000120.1 GCA_025358025.1 Bacteroidia bacterium
GCTGTAATTGCTACCGGTGCTCCCATTCCTGCAGCTCCTTCCAGGAATGAACCAAAGGCGAAAGCGACCAAAAGGGCCTGCAGTCTCCGGTCGGGAGTGATGGAGGCCATAAAATTCTTAATTATTTCAAACTGGCCACTCCTAACTGTAACATTGTAAAGAAATACTGCACCAATAATAACCCAGCAAATGGGAAATAATCCGTACAAGGCGCCATGTGTGACAGACGACAACGCCAGTTTTACCGGCATCCCATAAATGAATATTGCGAATAGAAAGGCTAACGTTAAGGTTAGCATGCTGGCTTTATAACCTTTCATCTTCTTGATTATCAAAGCCCAGAAAATGAAGAAAATGGGCACGGCAGCGGAAACTGCAGATAATCCGATGCTGTTAAGCGGATCTACAACCTGAGTCCAGGTCATAGGATATTTGTTTGGTTAATTGCTTTGTTAATTTACATTATCCTATTTTGAAGATAAATAGCACTGAACAAATTATTATTAATTAAGTATTCCTTTGTCCTTTAGAAAGGAAATACTTTTAATATGATTGTCATAGCATTGTTGTTTTGACTCTACAGGAGCCAGTTCAATTGTCACATAAAGGACATTCTGTTTTCCCATCAATTCAACAACATCCTCTATAGATAAAGGATTTTCTGTGAGGATTGGCTGGGGATCTCCTTCCTTATTTGTTTTAAGATGAGTGGTAACCCAACGATTACCTAATGAAACAAGATATTCCTTCACTTTTTCAGGATCGGCTTTTTCTCTGGAGGATTTGCGAAATGGGTTACTGATGTCAAGTTGCAGTCCAGTGGTGGAGGTATTTTTGAAAAAATCGTTAAGACCGTAATATGTCGAATCGTTTCCAAAGAACGCTTCGTTTAGATTTTCAACAATAAACTGAACATTTTTACGCTTAGCGATCATTGAACAACTGTCAGCTAGTTTTGTAAGTTGAACCAACTCTTCTTTAGTCCACCCTTTTTTAAGAGAATCGGCATCAAACTCTGATTTTGATAATAATGTACGTAAGATGCCGGGGCCGGGGAAAAGTAACGTATTTGCGAGCCCTTTTTCAAAGACAACAAAATAATCGGAATCAAGCAGATTTTTATGAATTTCGTAAATTACATCAATCTTGTTCCTTTTCGATACATCAGCCAGAATCCTGCAATCAGAAGATGAAAGCTTTGCCAGATCATCCCTGATTTCAATAAACTGATACCCTTCTTTAGAAGCATATCCGATTATTTCAGTCAGACTTTCAACATTCACCGGCATAGCCTTCTGGAAATTTTGTGTAGAGAAACCGATCTTGAGGTTTGGATATTTTTTGACTACCATTGATTTTCTCCCAATATCTGTATTACAAGAGGAAATAACAATTGAAACACTCACAAAAAAAATTACTCTAATAGCTTGTATGTACATAAATATCGTTTTCATCATTTTTGATTTTATAAACGTTAATAACATTTCCTTATTCTTATATTTTCGTAATCCATTATCAATCTGAAGAATGTCTTCATGGACAGAAACATATCTTTTAATTAGTTTATCAGGTTTTACACTATCTACTCGAGCTAAAAAATATCTTTAGCCGTTTTTCTTTGAGTCATTTTGCTTATTCTCAATTCCGATTAAATTATTCAAAAAAAAATAACAGGTATTTAGACTGCTTTCATTTTGAAGCAATTTTCCGGACATATGATGAAGCAGGCACCACAGCCGTTACAATGTTGCTGATCAATGACTACTTTCATTTTGATAGATGCCTCCTCAATACCATTGAAGCTAATTGCGTTATAATGGCAGGCATTCTTACAAATAGCACATTCTTTTTGTTTGATAAGATAGCAATTACTCATATCCACCAATGTTTGTGCTATTTTAATTGTTTTTTTTGTTTTTATATTATAGTGTGTAATTGCACCGCTAGGACAGACAGAACTACATAGATTACAGTTCTCAAGACAATATCCATCTTCAAAAGAAATTATTGGCGTCAATAATCCGATGGTAAGTCTGGTTTCGTGCTTCAGAATCTGTGTCGGGCAGACTTTAATACAACTACCACATCGTATACATAAGGTATCAAAACGGTAAGATTCGATTGAACCGGGCGGACGGATAGCGGGTTCTGTATTCTTTTTTTTAAAATCAGGTAAAGCGATGGCTGCTAAAGCTCCTATAGTTCCACCAATGAATAATCTTCGTCCGGCCTCGCTTTTTTTAGCATTAGATGAAGATCCTGTTACGAACTTTTTTAATTCAGCAATTGACAGTTGAAGTCCACCTGAAGGGCATATTTTCTCACACCACAATCCAGGTGCTATTTTTTGCAGTACCAGCAACAACGGGAAGGCAGCCAGTGTTAACAATACTAATAAGTCAAAAGAGTGGATTAAAGATCCAAAGAATCCATTGAAAATGACCAAAGGATCCAAAAACAGAAACAAAGAAAAACCAAACAGTGCTCCACCAAAAGAGATTGCCACCAACCATTTGTTGATAGGAGGAATTTTTGAGAATGACCTAACTTTGTTAGATGGGAAGCACATTGTTATGATATCAAATGAAAATCCGACCGGACATAAATATTTGCAAAACCAACGTGACCTGAACCAGGAAAATACCAAGATGATCAATCCGATCAGATGAAGGATCACAATTGATTTCAGAACAATAACAGAACTCAGAACCAAAAATGGACTAAACCAATTAGATAAACCGGTTAGCTTGCCCAAATTGAAAGGCAGAGCAAGGACAAAAACAGCTCCCAGCCAAATATATCGCAGCAAGTTCCGTTTATCCAAGATATACATTTTGGTTGGTCAACTCCTTATTTAATTTCTCAATATTAATGTTCCGCGTTTTTTCGTTTTCTTTTACTGATATTCCGGCTGCTACACCTGCACCTTGTCCTGTTATCAAACAAGTTGCGATAATCCTGGCATCTTCGAGTAATTCTTTTTCGTAGCAAAAACATCGCCCTGCAACCAAAAGGCCTTCGATTTTTTTTGGGACAAGTGACCTTAAGGGTATCTGCCACAACGGTCGACTTTGTTTTGTTATTTTTCCCCCTTTGTAGAGTATTGTAGTCCAGGCACCGCTAATACCTATCACATCATCAAATTGTTTAAAAGTCATGGTATCTTCAAGTGTCAACTTGTATTCTGCATCAACAATTCGCGAAACTCTTACTCCTAATTGTGAGGCCGTATCCAAAAGAAAGACATCTTTGTAACCGGGCGTTTTCTTAATATTTTGAAAGTTATTCCATATTTTATGTCGAAATTCGATCTGAAGATTTGTAAGATTCAAGGCATCTGTACCATCCTGATCATCTTTTCCATGCATATTATTCCAATTTACGCCTGGGATTGGTGTTTCTCTCCCCACTGAAATTGCTTCATCTTTGCCAATCAGTTTTGCAAATTGCTCATAACCTGGCTCCTTCTTATTTATTTTGTCAATATTTCCTAATCTGTGAACCAGTCCAATGTTACCATTAATAGTATCGTAATTTTCACCGGCAAGATGGAAAATATCTCCATCCCCGCTACAGTCAATGACTACCTTAGCTAGAATTACTGATCTGCCTGATTTGTTTTCGATAAATACGCCCTTCAATGTTTCACCACTCATGATCACATTAGTTGCCAAGGTATGGTACAATATTTTCACGCCGGCTTCAATCACCATTCTTTCTATCACGTACTTTCCGGCTTCCGGATCTATTACAGGATCCACATCATAAATTGCCCCACCTATGCTTTTCAATCGTTGCCAGATTTCATTCCCAACCCCTTTCATCACCTGTACTTTTTTGTTATTTCTATCAACAGCATGTGTTGAATAAAGGGGTAAGACCATACCTCCAGTCCACAATCCACCCAAATGATTGTATCGTTCTATTAACCAGGTGTCTGCACCAGTTTTGCTTGCTGCAATTGCTGCAGCTGCACCGGAGGGACCTCCACCAATCACCAGAATGTCAGTTCGGGTAAAAATTTTAATCTCGCGCTCGGGTTCTCGAATAAAATTAGGTTCTGATAAACCAGAGTTTATTGCTACTTCGCCTGAAAAGGGTTTTGGCTCAATTTTCCCATTACAATGAACCCCCAAAGCACCTGTAGTCAGGGCTCCTCCTGCAAATAATGAATTAGTGAAAAAATCTCTTCGTTTCACTTGTTAATAATTTATTTTCATATATAAAAGCTGCAATTTATTTCAAATCAACTTTCCGGTAACGGTATAGTATTTTAGAAATGTCAGACGATTTACCGGGTAAATCTATAAGGTAATTGTACACCCGGTTTGAAACATTAAAATTATCGCTTTTCAACAAATTAATGATCTTAAGCTGATCCGCATAATCGGGTTGATACTTTTTGGTGAACAAAGCTAGTGTAACGTTTACAGTATAATAATCATCACTTTTGAGAAGACAAATCATATCCCGAGCTGCAGATTGAGCCAGTTTTTCACAAGACTTTAAATATTCCAATACTAAATTTTTAATTCTATAATCCTCATTTCCAAACAACTGGATCATTTCTTTTTGTAACACTTCTTCGCTCATAGATGAATTTTGGAGACATTTTAACGCTTGTCTTGATTGAAGAAAAATTCCTTTGCGAAGTATATTCAAAACTTGCCCAACGAATTGATTGTTAAAAGGTTTTATTTCGGAGATCCATTGCATAGCTTTTATTTGGTTAAAGGCATCATTGCTTTGCAGGTTGTTTATTACTAATTGGTAAGAGAAAAGGTTCTTTTTAGTATAAGCTATGATGCTGTCTCGTGTTGCGCCATAGGTTATTTGCCATAATTTAAAGGATGTATAAGCAGCTTCCGGAACGATCCATGGACCCAGATCATGAACTGTGGCTCCTGATATTCCATCAACTTTCTCGATCGATTTTTTGGGGGCACTAATTTTATCCATCGCATAGAATCCCAGCGCAGAAGAGGAATCACCAAGAATCTCGTTCAATTTCAGATAATCGTTTTCAGAGAATGTAACATGTTCTTTTTTTGTCAATTCATTGCCTGAGGTTATAGAATACCCAAGATATTTTCCAAAAATCTCCCAATACAAGGTAATACTTATGGGGCGACATAAGGTGTCAAAACAGACTCCCGTATAGATATCCCTACTAAAAAAAATTGGATCACTGTTATCAGAAAAGAATAATGTCAGGGTATTGTCAGGTAGCGAGTCATGAAAGTTAAGTTGCAACTTACTCGTTTTATATTCTTTATCTGGAAGGTATGGAGCAGCCAAATAGATCCGAGAATTCTTGGCAATATATTTATTCCCTGACCAAATGAACGGCAATACGATCATGATAAATATAACTCTAAACATTCCTTTTCATTTTAGTTCGACATCTTATGATCTTGATTTTCGCCGCCCTTTGTTAGATTTACACCATCTTTTCTGAGTTTATCCTGAATTTCCCTTACATTCAGTTCTCTCGGTTGTTTCTTCAGTTTTGAAGAAAGAGCCGCAGCTATTCCGGCAGCATGTCCTGTTGCAATGCAATTTCCCATACTTTTCCCTGCAGCTGCTCCTTCGTGGCTAGCTGATATACAGCGGCCTGCAGTAAGTAATCCATCAATTTTCTCGGGAACAATAGCTCTGTAGGGAACCTGATGAATCTTCATCAGACTTAACTTTGTAAATCCAATATCCAACCATCCGCTTCTCCAGGCAATAACATCTTCGAACTTGCTTCCATTCATTGCATCTTCTTCAGTAATGACATACGAACCCAATATTCGCCGCGATTCTCTGACACCTATTTGTGTAGAGGTTCCAATGAGTTCGGAATTTTTCAATTCTCCACCTCCGAATTCTCTCATCGCTTCAGTCATCTGAACCGCCTGACGACGGCTCAAACATTCTGCTTTGGAAAATTGTTCAGGATCTGTAATATCGAAATTCCCGAGGTCTTTAGTACCGGAATGGTTTATATAATAATGATGACTGTTAGAGACTTTGGCAAGACCCCAACCATCAGGTATTAATGGATATTTGGATTTTGCTTTACTGACTACTCCCACCATATCATTTGATTTGTAATTATTAATATTGCTTACATTCAAAAGCAAAGTCTGGGGTGCCAGAATTCCCGTCTCTTTCAAAGTGGATGCACCGGAAAAGAACGCCACATCCAAATCCCCGGTGCAATCAACTACAACATCCGCATTTATTTCGACTAACCCTGATTTCGTTGAAACGATAACACCTGCTACTCTGTTGCCTTTAGTTATTGTATCTACTGCCTTAACATGTACCAGGTATTTACAACCGACTTCATCCAGTGCATCCAGGATTGCTACTTTCAAATATTCAACATTGACAAAAAATTGGTGCGTACTCTGACGAACGGCTTGTTCACCTAAGTTTTGAAGTTTTTGAAGCAACAGTTCATGAATAAAACCACGTGACTCTTCATTGGGTCTCATTTGGTTTAAACACATTCCCAAACTCCAGGTAGCTACACCTCCGAAAAACCCGTAATTTTCAATCAGCAAAGTTTCTGCTCCGGTTTTAGCTGCTGCAATTGCTGCACCAACACCAGCGGAACCACCTCCTACTATTAAAACTTTTACGTGAATTGTGTTTGACCTTTTCTTTGAATTAATAAATGGGAAGGAAGGGTTTTGACCGACTAATTTAGTTGCTCCGAGTAATGATAAACCTGTTGCAGCTATGAAATTTCTTCTTCGCATAGTTGAATTTTGATTATCTGTATAACCTTAAAATTGTGATCTAAAAATCAAACTGAAAACTTTATTATAAAAAATTTTCAGAATTAAGCATTAACTCTTCCCTTGACCTATTTCAGCTCCTTGTTTAACGAGTTGTGCCCTAAGCATTTCAACATCGACCTCTTTAGGCAATTTTTTCGTTTTCACACAGAGAGCAGCTGATGTGCCTGCCGCTTCTCCCAAACACATAACAGGAGCCATTGCCCTCCAGGATTCATATGCTTGTTGGTCACTAGACATACATCTGCCGGTAACCAATAATCCCTCAACTTTTTGGGGCAACATACATCTATAAGGAATTTCATAGCCAGTATGCTCAAGGAAACGCCTATATCCATAATAATTTATAATCGGCTGTGCTGACATTGCTATTGAATCATCAAACTTCCTTCCCTCAAGTACATCCTCATTATTTATTTGATATAGTCCCTTAATAAAACGTGTTTGCCTTATTCCCAGCATGGTAGCTGTTTCACTGATGTATGCATTATCCAGTAATGGGGAGCTTTTTTCCTGATTTTTTTTAAAATTGTCAAATATTGCTAGCCTGGTTTCAATTTCACCTTTTGTTAAGCCATCACCAGTCGCACAATCCGTATCTGAAGCCGGTCCCCAGAAAAGTTTTTCGTCGCTAGTAATAACTCCACCAAGTTTTTCAGCATTCTTAGGGTCTATATTGACTTTATACATCAGGCAATTTTTTAAATACTTATCTTTCCCTCTATTTGTCTGCCAGTAGGGTACGCCTGCTCGATGTGCCACGTCAGCATCTCCACTTGCGTCAATAATAACTTTCCCATATATTGCCTGTCTTCCAGACTTGTTCTCAACAACTATCCCGGTAATGTTATTCCCTTCCATAATGGAATCAACAAATATTGTATGAAATAGGATATTCACTCCTTCATCATAAAGCATTTTTGTCAGAATAAACTTAGTTTTTTCATTGTCTATCGGATAGCTATAGTTCATAGAACCTTTCGTTGTTGAAAATTTATCCAATGCCTTATAACTGGTTGAATGCCCAAGCCCATTCATTTCCTTAAGTCTGAGAATCAACTCTTCAGAAATACCTTTACTGGTTTGTAAATCATCTGGTTTTACCTGATTTCTATAGCCGACAATACAAGACATTAAAGAAGCTGTTCCTGTTCCTCCAAAAAAGGCAAATTTCTCAATAATAAGAGTATTAGCGCCATTTCTTTTACTGGCAAGAGCGGCAGCCCATCCTGCGGGTCCTCCTCCTACAACGATTACATCGAACCTGCCATAAACTGGCAAAGTCTTCTTCGGCTCCTGATAAACATCCTGTCCGGGGGGGAGCGGAGCATTAAGACTATTTCCAAACACATTTCCACCTACCAATGAAAATGCACCAATTACTGCTGAATTGTTCAAAAATTTTCTGCGATCGAATTTTGATTGTGTCATGATTAGTTTTTTAAAATTAAAATTTATTGCTACATTACTTTATAGTTTTATTTAGCTGACAGATAAAAGGACTTAACTGCGTCACCCCCGCCAGAAATATTAGCCAAATACATTTCTGAATATTTTCTTGAAAAGATGATTCCATGGGCACCCGCTTTAAGAGCAGCCGTTGTGGAAGAATAAACATCTTCGGGCTTTGTTTGCTTATTCTCAGGTACAGCTGGAATGTCGATTTCTATGCCAGGGTAGATTTTAATTTTCCCTTTTACACTATCCAGTGCCCGTTTTGTTTCGCGGAATACATAATCTGCAGGTAGTCCTTGTTTAGGCAGCTCCGATAAAGAAGGCATATCACCATAATTTAAAAATTGGTTGTTAATTTCAAGAACCTTCTCTTTAGATAGGTCACCAAACATCGTTGAACCGATATTGTTAATATAGTTTGCATAACGTGATCCACCACAGATATTGTATATTACTGGTTTCAGAAAATCAGCATAAGCGAACTGCTCATAGGCTTTTTCAGCACGGAAAAATGGGTTGAACGAGATGGCATGCATGATATGAAAGCCTACGTGAACCTGAGGACGTGCTTCCTTAGCCGCTTTAAAAATATCGGAATGTGTTGCCCGGTTGCCATCTGTCCAAAGTTTTTCCCAGGCAATAATCTCAGGATAATCCGTCATAATCCGCCAGAATTCAACAAAATAACCATCTATAGGCTTTTGTCCTGCTTTGGCTTTTGTTGTGAAATCCACTAATTTCTTAAATCCTTCCATTGCCCGTTCAACATCAATGCCTCGATCTAAAGCAGCCTTGCGATGAAAAGAACAAAAGCATGCAACCCTAGATCCCAGAAGTGCATTGTTTAATGGCCCCTGGCGCTCAGAACCCCACATTAATCCATCCAGATCATAAGAAGCGCAATGATCGCGGGTCAATCCGGTAATGAAGTTTCTGTATTCCGGGTTATAGTCGCAAACATTCGGAGATAACTCCATGTTCAGATTGAACTCTTGTAGTTTCTGAATGTTTGGGAGGGTCCAGTTCCACTGATCTTCATTCCAGGCATAAATCTTCAATCCCCTTTTTCTCGCTTCAGGTATAACCTTTTCAAGGATATCCCAATCTCCATGATCAGGAGACCTGGTCTCTTTCAACACTGTTTTGGTGTAATATTGTGGATGTGATTTGGCAAAATTACCTCCATGATAATCCACATCATATTCCTGCTTCCCATGATCTGGGAAAGGGAAACCGGGCATTTGTCTGCCTGCTATCCCGCGTCCATAGGTAAATGTCGCAAGAAAGAGCGTATTAACCTGTCCGCGTTCCTGAAGAATGTCCAGAACTTTATTCACACCTTCATCAATAAAAGAGACAGCACCAACCTGCATTCCAATCATTTTCTTCCCGGTTTGTTCTTTCGATACAGTCTCTGCCTTACCGATATGAGGCAAAATGGATGGAATGATAGCTCCTGCCGAAATTCCTATGCCAGTATTTACAAAATTCCGTCGGGTAATTGCACCTCCTGAATGATCGCTCATAATTATAAGATAAATTCAAATTCAAATGACTGTTAATTTTTTACCGCATCCCTTACAGCCCGCCCTGCAGCGGCCAGATTTGCAAGTTGCATTTCAGAATATTTGCGTGACAAAATGATTCCATGAGCACCTGCTTTAAAAGCTGCCAGAGTCGCAGCGTATGTTTCATCGGGAGTAGCATTGCGGCTGCCTATTCCAATTTCAATTCCTGGTAAAATTTTGCATTTACCATCCACTCCTGCGAGTGCACGCTGAGTCTCACGATAAACATAATCCGATGATAATCCGGCAGAAGCCAGATCATTGAGATCTGCTTCATTGGCATAATTAACCAGATGATTATTGAATCTTAATAACTCATCCAACGGAATATCGCGGAAAACGATTGACCCGGCATTACGAATGAAGCTTGCATAACGCTCTCCTCCTGCATTATTATACACCACAACTTTGAGAAAATCAGCTTTGGAGGCGAGATCAGCATAACTACGGGCAGCGCGATATATTGGATTAAATGAATTTACGTGTTCGATGTGAAAACCTACCTGCAATTTTTCATTAACATTTTTAACAGCTGTTCTTACATCAGTAAGCACTTGATTTTTACCAATATCAAACAATTTATTCCAAAGGCTGATCTCAGGATACTCGATTAAAATACGGGCAAATTCGACATAATAACCGTCGCTGGGGCGTTTCCCCTGCAGCGATGTCTGAACGAACTTGTCAAGTTTTAAATACCCTGCACGGGTACGCAGGTAATCGATGCCCATCTCTCTTGCCGCTTTCTGATGATGTTCACAAAAACAGGTAACTCCCGAAGATGCAATACTTTGATTATGGCTGGCTCCCAGGGAATTCAAAAGAGGTCCGCCACGCTCATTAAATAATAAGATGCCATCTATGTCATATGACTTGCAAAGATCAGTAACCAAACCTTTCCAGAATTCACGAACATCCGGTTGGTAGAAGCACATCGCTCCACCCTTATTTCCCTGCAAATCAACTTCCAATAACTCTTTTACGCCGTGAACATCGTCAGGATAATTAAAACCATCTAATACAGAGCAAAACACCTTCATTCCGCGTTTCTTTGCAGCAGGTAAAACTTCAGCTAAAATATCAAGGCTGCCGAAGTCTGGTGCCCGCATATTTTTAAGAATCGTATTTTTATAGTACTCCGGATGTGGCGTGGCATAATTACCTCCATGAAAAATTTTCTCGTCTGACTCTTGTACTCCGTGATCGGGGAAAGTTCTCCCCGGAATCTGTCTTCCGGATATACCCCTGTCGTATGAGAATGTGCTTAAACAAAGAGTATTTACTGCACCTTTCTCCTGAAGAATGTCTAATACTTTTTCAATGCCTTCATCCATAAATGAATACGCATCGATCTGGATGCCTATAGTTTTGTCAGACTGTTTCGATTTTTGCATTTCAGGAACATTTAGGTTTGTAGGTTGTTCGGGTTTTGTTGCCAGGTTTGATCTGATAGAATGTAGACTTAGTTTCATAGTTAATAATTTATTTTTAATTGCCAGATGGAATAGACATCTGCCAACTGGTGGATTATCACATTGGTTGATAATTGGCAAGTCATGGCGATTTCATCGTTATAAGTTTTACACTATATTTAATATTGCAAGTCCTTTTGATTAGTTTTCAAGCGTATTCAATTATCTTTTCACTCCCTTTTTCTAATACCTTGTTATTGGTAGCACTTTTTTTGAACCTTCTCTGATAGCTCTTCCGGCTGCCTCAAGATTTGCAAGTTTCATTTCTGAATATTTGCGAGACAGTATTACACCCGGAGCACCCGCATTAAAAGCAGCAATTGTTGCTGCATAGGTATCCTCAGGAGATGCTATACGACTGTTTGCCGCTACGGGTATGCCTATATCAATTCCCGGCAGGATGCTGCACTTTCCCTCTACTCCGGCCAACGCTCTTTGTGTTTCGCGGTAAACATAATCAGATGACAAACCTGTGGTGGCCAGATCCTCAAATTTTGCTTCATTCCCATAATTGAGCAGATGATTGTTAAACCGCATCAATTCTTCCTTTGGAACATCACGAAAAAGAGTTGAGCCAATATTTCTGATAAAATTGGCATAACGCTCACCTCCACAATTATTGTATACAACGACCTTTAGAAAGTCAGCTTTGGTGGCTAAATCGCTATAGCTGCGTGTTGCGCGGAAGAATGGATTAAATGAATTAACATGTTCAATGTGAAATCCAACCTGCAGGTTCTTGTTAACATCTTTGACTGCCATTCTTACTTCATCGAGTACCTGATGTTTGCCAATATCGAATAATCTGTCA
Organism: Bacteroidia bacterium; assembly: GCA_025358025.1. Classification (GTDB taxonomy): domain Bacteria; phylum Bacteroidota; class Bacteroidia; order Bacteroidales; family Prolixibacteraceae; genus CAINVV01. The sequence continues at coordinate 12,098 of JANYKW010000120.1, forward strand.
TAAGCAATTATTTCAGGAAACTCAAGCAACAAACGCTGAAACATGACAAAGTATCCATCACTGGGTCGCTGGTCCTTAAGCGAAGCCTCCACAAATTGATCGAGCTTCAGATAGCCTTGTTTGGCACGTTCAAAATTAATCCCATGATCAACGGCCGCTCTCTTGTGGTGATCACAAAAGCAAGTGACCCTGGAAGAATTTATGGACTGGAAATGGGATGCACCAAGTGCAGTTAATAATGGACCATTGCGTTCATTAAAAAACAATATCCCATCAATATCATAAGATTTACAAAGGTCTGTGACTAAACCTGTCCAGAAAGCCCTGACATTTGGATTAAAAAGACAAAGTGTGTTTGCAGGTCTCCCATACAAGTCAATTTCGGCAGCCTCTTTTGCACCTGGTCTTTCTATCCTCATCTGATCTTCTACAGAACAAAATACCTTTATGCCTCTCTTTTTCGCGGCAGGCAAAAGTTCGGCTACAATATCGATGTTGCCAAAATCCGGAGCCCGCATATCATTTAGTGTCGTGTTTTTGTAAAATTCCGGATGGGGTGTAGCAAAATTTCCACCGAAGAAAGGTTTTCCGGAAGATGCAGGTGCACCATG
>JANYKW010000133.1 GCA_025358025.1 Bacteroidia bacterium
ATCTTACATCAAAGCCATTCTAAAATTCACTATCAAAAAATTGGTGGTGGTGGACATTAACGAGAATGGCTTAACCGAACTGGTACGCGACTTACGAAGTTCCACTGAATACAACATCCCCGACGAGTTCATCACCTACCCTGTTAACTGTTAACTTTGGAGACCGCGTTTTCGAGAAAATTTTCAGGCATCACGGGCCATTTGAGATTGTAGCCAATTTTGCAGCCCACAAACACGTTCGCAGTGAAAAAGATATCTTCTCCATTGAAGCAATGATTGGAAACAATGTGCTGCGTGCCCGCAAATTTATGGATTTGTTGTTGCAATACCCACCAGAACATTTCTTTTGTGTTTCGACCGATAAAGCGGCCAACCCTGTAAACATTATGGGCGCCAGCAAAAAGCTGATGGAAGAACTGATTATGGCTTATTCGGATAAACTGCCCATTAAAACTGCACGGTTTGCTAATGTAGCTTTTTCAAATGGTAGTCTTCCATTGGGTTTCCTGGATAGGTTAAACAAGCAGCAACCGTGGTCATGCCCTTTGGGTATCCGTCGTTTTTTTGTTTCTCCTCAGGAATCAGGAGAATTGTGTTTGATTGCCTCCATTATGGGAGAATCCGGAGATATCTTTTTCCCCAAGCTTGATGAAGACCGCGATATGATTCCTTTTGATCAGATTGCCCTCGACCTGCTTAAAGAAATTGGATTGGAAGCGGATATTTGCCAAACTGAAGATGAGGCACGTTTAAAATCGATTGCACGACAACACAAAATCGCCCCAACGTCCCATCGCCCCATCGCCCTCTCGTGCTGTCGTCCCCTCTCCTAATTCGATTCCGGAACCTGTCGAAGGATGGCCCATCTACTTCTTTGGTTCCGACACTTCAGGAGAAAAATCGTTTGAAGAGTTTTTTACCGAAAAGGAAGAATTAGACAATGATTCATTCATCAATTTAGGAGTGGTGAAAAACTCAAAGAAAAGAACCATTCAGGAAATTGACACGATTTTTGATCAGCTTCATACACTTTTTGAATCAAAAAATGTCACCAAAGCCGCTATCGTTGATATTTTAAAAGTTTATTTACCCAACTTCGATCACATCGAAACCGGCAAAGGGCTGGATTCGAAAATGTAAACATCGAGCGTCATTGAGATCCCGAGGTACGTGGCGGGAAGCAATCCGATTACAACATACCATCGAAAGGAACTTACTATCTGTTCTCAATTATTTTCGATTTGGGGTTACAAACGCAATGGCAGAAAATATTAATAGCAGATTACAACGATTTATTATGATTAATCAAGGTACAAGAAATAGAGAATTTTTCTACTTCAGAGTGGCTAATTATTTTTCTTAGCACCTCAAAATACAATTTCGCCCATATATTTTAACGGAAAGTCAAAAGCGTTAAAATTGAATTCATTAACTTTGCAAAAAAATGAAACATGATGAATGCAATAAATTTCAAAGTATATCCCGATGGCAGGGCACAGCTGAAAGCGATCAAGTCTGTCTTTAAAGCCTTTAAGATCAAATTTGAAGTTGAAGAAGAAAAAACTTACAACCCCAAATTTGTAGAGCGCGTTCTCTCTGCCAAAGAAGAAATTAAACAGGGAAAGGGTGTTAAAATTGACACCAAAGATTTATGGAAATAATATTTTCTATAAAAGCTTTGGAGGATATAGCCTACTGGAAAAGAAGTGGCGATAAAGCAATTCAGGAGAAAATTTCGTCACTACTTGATGATATTGTCAAGCATCCTTATACTGGCTTAGGCAAACCCGAACCGCTGAAATACCAACTAACGGGCTCATGGTCACGCAGAATAACCCATAGTGACCGCCTGGTTTACAGGGTAAATATTGATAATAAAACGATTGAAATCGAAACTGCCAGAGGTCATTATTGAATAAAAGAAATCCAGCCGCATAGTGGCGATCTTTTAGACGGCGTCACCATCATTATACCCAGTCCCCCTCGTCGCCGTCGATCCACGCTACTTCCGGCCAACCGAGGTAGATCTTCTTATCGGTGATGCCACGAAGGCTAAAACAAAGCTCGGCTGGGAACCGGAATACGATCTGAAAGGGTTGGTAGAAGATATGATGCAAGCAGATATCCATTTGATGAAGAGAGATGCCTATTTGAAGCTCGGAGGCTTCCGTACGCTGAACTACTTCGAATAAGAATTAACCACTGAAAATAAAAATTAACCACTGAATACACTGATAAAAAAACACAGATGAACACTGATAGTTTTATCTGTGTAAATCTGTGGTGAAATCAGTGGTTTCTGTGGTAAAAAAAATATGGACACGAACGATAAGATATATGTGGCTGGTCATACGGGATTAGTTGGCTCAGCACTCTGGAAAAATCTATTGTCAAAGGGCTATACAAAGCTTTGTGGTAAGACCATCGACGAACTAGACTTGATGGAC
>JANYKW010000153.1 GCA_025358025.1 Bacteroidia bacterium
ATTTCCATTTCATCAACTACCAGCAATTATCCCCCCGTCATGTGGATAACTTGTTAACAACTTGTGGATAACTTGTTAACAACTATTTCACCCTATTTAGTGCATTTTGGTGTTGCTTGTGGAGTTGGTTTTGATTATGTATTTATTAAAAGATGGCATAAAGATGACTATAAGCCTTAAGACTGTCTTAAGACTACCTCAGACTGCCTTTATCACGCCTTAAGCACACCTTAAGCGCTCTTTATGCCTGATTAGCTTTAGGAATGCCTAAGCGTGCCTTAATCGTTCCTTAAGCGTACTTGCGCGTGACTTGCGCGTGACTTGAGCGTGACAGGGTGTATGAATATCAAAAAATATAATTATAAAAGCATAAAAATGAAAATATAGAGAATATTGTAATAATCCAACTATATTGTTATAAGAAAAAGAAATTAATAAAAATAATGGCACAACTCGTATAGTTATACGCAATTCGGCCTCTTTTGAAAATTGTAGGCCGCGCAGGAGAAAACAAAATGAAAATGAAAATTTCATGGCATCAAACGCGATTGGAAAATTCAACCGATTCCGCAAGTCGTGATTTAGAATCGTGTTTATCAAGGCTTTCTTGTATTATGCGAAACAAATATGAAAATGGTTTTTACACGGATCAAATTGAAGAGGCTGTTCGGCAAAACAAGGATGGTTTTGATTCAGATAAATTCATGAATAATGCGCGGCTGAAAGCTGCGGAAGAGGCCAAACAGCGTATAACAGCTCAAGTATGCCAGCTCAAAGCAGCCATCATATATTGAGCGAAACGTTGTATGCAATTTCTGAAATCTTTACATTATAGGAGCGCGTTAAGCCGTATGACTTTTCAAGAGGCTTTCGAGGTGTTCACGAAAACAATGCGGCGCGATAAATCGCTGTATCAGGCTTATCAGGCAAATATCGCTATGGCGTATTACGATTGCGCCGATTGGGAGGGTAGCCGCGATTCATCGGCAAAGCGCCACGCTATTGGAAATCGCGCCGCGAATTACTTTCTCAAGCATTTTCTATCGCCTGTTCGCCCACAGAGCAAGCGGAGTCGGAAGGCACATTCACCAACAAATAAAGTGCGGCATTAAAACGACCGCACATTTATCAAACATTGTATGCAATTTCTGAAATCTTTACATTATAGGAGCGCGTTAAAATGGACAGAATAATAGATGAGTGTCGAAAATGTGATGGTCAGTTAATATGCCGCGATAGTATAACTCCTGGTCACACAGCGTGCGAGCTGTTCAGAAAGAAACGCGCTCGGGGCACTGTGGAGGTGTTAAGCCTTTCTCCCGATATAGGCAGCCAGAAATTGCCTTATTGTAATGTGTGTGAGCCATTGACAGAATCGACATTACTGTATACGAAATTTAATTTTTGTCCGAGCTGTGGTCGAAAATTTCGCTCCGTATTGAATAACAAAGGAAAATTATGAAACCCCTCATCCCCGAAATCCAACCCGACATCCCCATTCCATCCCCCCGTTTAATCATATCAAATATGAAGCCCGGGGACTCTATATTGCTTCCGGATGCACCTATAGTAGCTAAATACCGGCAAGCAGCTATACGCTACCACTACACCGTCATAACACGTAAAGAAGGGAACAAGATTCGACTCTGGGTACAAGAATGAGAATCTTTATATACCTTATTCTTTCCTTAGGCTTCTACATATCCTCTTTCTTATCTTGTTTTTGTATATTATCAACGTTCTTTTTCATCTTTTTTAACAAGGATTTTTTTGAGCATGTTATGTATTGGAGTATGATAACCGCTTTCTTTCTTACAATAGTATTTATGATAATAAGCCTTCTCACTAAATGGATCGTAGTTTATGAGTAATACAAACCTTATGACCGATGAAGACCTGCATCGCCTGTCCGATTCTCTTGATACCTTTTTCATGTCTCACGGATCAGCTGTTTTTGCTCCTTCATACATCTTATGGCTATTTAATAACGGTTATTTCAGCATAGATACAGATTTATCTATCTTGTACGGGAATCACCCTTATAAATCACCCACGATAGAGTATCTGCAATCAATACGTAGATATCTTTTAAACAATCACGGCTTGATACGTGATGATATTGTTTACATTCCTGAAATTAACACCCTTGGTTATACACATGTTTACTCAGGTATCATGTACCTGGCTATTTCCAGCACTAAAAACATATCTGTGAGAGATCGCATACTGCACACCAGAAAAGGAAAAACAATCACAGAAGGATCAAAATCAAAATCAATTTCATTTTATCTGATAGGAACCCTATGAAGAAAACAGTTTACGAAAAAAAGATGCACGAGATTTTTCTGTATGCCCGTTTTACCTGCGGCCATGAAGGAGGAGAAGGAGCTGTCAATTATCTGCATAATCAGGGCTATCTGATAAGACCGGATACCAAAAGCTATTGGGCTACTAAATACATAAACACAGGTGATCTTATATGGGATATGACAGATTTAGCCGTAAAAATGCTCGCAGAATGCGCTATACGGCCTATACAAGGATTAAGAAGCGGTGACGTCGTATATAATGCAATTCTTAACGATATAGGCATTTTCTGGAGTCCGCCCATTAATAAAATCCCTTTTATCGAAACAGAAAAGATACGATTAAAA
>JANYKW010000190.1 GCA_025358025.1 Bacteroidia bacterium
GAACCTGCCGCCAATAGAGGTTTCCCAGGGCGCTGTTCAGCGGCATTGAAATACCCGTCTTCTTAAGTTTTTTGCAAAAATGGATCAGTATTTCAACCTCTGTCTGTTTTGATCCGGAATACTTCATCTGTCGATTGGCAAATGCCAGTATTTTCCGGATCCCCTTTTTCGCGATGTAGGAATTGTTTTTGTTGAGTTCCATGAACATTTCATCGATCCCGGATTTTACTGACAAGACGTAAGCAGGTTCATCGTAAGAATCAAAAAGCAAATAGGTAAGCAGTTCTTTGTTCTCCTTTTTGTATTTGGCTAAGTGGATACAAAGCTCTAGCAACCGGGAAGGATGAACCTTGGTGAGCTCCGTTTTTATTACTTTTAAAGTGGCCAAATTCATTGCAGTCATTTTATTTTATCCATTTGACCCGGCCAACTTCGCCTGTAGTGAGTCGCACTTTAATCCCATGAGGATGGAAAGAGCTATTGGTAAGTATATCCTGAACAATTCCTTCTGTAATTTCACCTGTACGCTGATCTTCTTTCAAGACAATCCCAACTTCCGAACCGACTTTTACCTCGTTTCTGCTTTTACCTTCCATTTTAACATTTATTTCTGCCAAATTACGAAATAGGATGAGATAATTAGATTTTCTGACCGGAAATTTGGTCCATGAATTGTTTAATATGTTATGATTATTCATTACATTGCTGAGAATTTTCCATCACCCTAATGGAAATAGTTTGATACCTGAAACCAAGAATCATTTATCCGTCAAGTATGTCAAAAACCCTAATCGTCTTCGCTTTTTCATTAATTTGTTCCGTTTGCACCGGCAAAATGCCAGCCATAAAACTCAAAGCCTATTCGGCGGATATTGTCATTTATGGAGGCACTTCAGCGGCTATCATTGCTGCAGTTGAGGCGGTTCATTCCGGTAAAACCGTGTTGGTGGTTTCCCCGGATACTCATTTGGGCGGACTTTCCTCCGGCGGACTTGGTTTTACCGATACCGGGAATAAGTCAGTAATTGGCGGACTTTCGCGCGAGTTTTACCATAGAGTTTGGATGCATTACAATGACAGCACTGCCTGGAAATGGGAAAAGCATTCAGAATTTGGGAACAAAGGTCAGGGAACTGTGGCCATGGATGGCGAAAACCGGACGATGTGGATATTTGAACCGCATGTAGCGGAAACTGTATTCGAAGAGTTGATTAAGGAGAACGACATCAGGGTACTGAGAAATGAATGGCTCGACCGCGAAAAAGGGGTCCGGAAAAGAAACGGCAAGATCGTATCTTTTGAAACTTTGTCAGGGATGCAAATTTCCGGAAAAATATTTATTGATGCCACCTATGAGGGGGATTTAATGGCAGCAGCAGGTGTTTCCTATTTTGTTGGAAGAGAAGCAAATTCTGTATATGGAGAAACTTACAATGGCGTACAGGCCGGAATTAAGGAGCGTGGTCATTTCTTCAAGGATCCCATCGACCCATACAAGGTTCCCGGTAGCAAAGAAAGTGGACTGCTCTATGGTATTTCTTCTGAACCTATCGCTGAAAATGGCTCGGGTGACAAGAAAGTGCAAGCCTACTGTTTCCGGCTTTGCCTGAGCGATCACCAGGGGAACCGGATACCATTTCCAAAACCTGCGCATTACAATCCGGAGAATTATGAATTGGTTGCCAGGGTATTGGATACTGGCTGGATGGATTGGTTCGCCAAATATGACCGAATCCCCAATAAAAAAACAGACACCAATAACCACGGACCTTTCAGTAGTGATTTTATTGGTGGAAACTACGATTATCCTGAAGCGTCATATGCCAGACGCAAAGAGATTATTGCCGCCCATGAAAATTACCAGAAGGGATTGTTTTATTTTTTGAGCAACGACAAACGGGTCACCCCGGAAGTGAGGGGAAAGATGGCAATTTGGGGATTGGCTGCGGATGAATTTAGGGACAATGGAAACTGGCCAAGGCAACTTTACATACGTGAAGCAAGAAGAATGATTGGGGTATATGTCACCACTGAAAATGAAGTAACGGGTAAAAGGCCGGTTTCTGATCCAATTGGCATGGGTTCCTATGGGATGGATTCACACAATATTCAACGGTATGTGACTTCAGATGGAGAAGTTCAGAATGAGGGTGATGTTCAGGTAAAGTTGAAATATCCTTATCCGATTTCATTTGGCTCAATTCTGCCTAAAAAGGAAGAGTGCGCCAATCTGCTGGTGCCGGTTTGCGTTTCTGCTAGCCATATTGCCTTTGGTTCAATTCGCATGGAGCCTGTTTTTATGATTTTGGGTCAGTCGGCGGCTGTGGCAGCCTGTCTGGCAATTGATCATAAAAAGGCAGTCCAGGAAATTTCTTATGAAATGCTGCAGAAGAGGCTACTTGAGAGGGGACAGATCCTACAAATATTAAAATCTGAACAGTAGGGTTTGAATATTTCTTTGTTTTCCGCTTAACTGCGAAACATAAATGCTTCCTAAGATGTTATCCTATTTGTCGACCTATTTTATCGCGTTATTCCAATTTAACCTGAGCTATAGTCCATAAAATAATAATGATGAAAATCCGAAATTTGATCCCGATTATGTTTTTACTTTTCATCCATTGTTATTCTTGCACAAGAATAGAAAATAACAACACGAAGCAATCCGTGGATAGAAGGGTCGAATTAAACGGATACACTGTTCCTGCTGATAAAAAAAATATTCCAATTGAGGTACTTGCAGGGAAACCCCGGATCGTTCGTAGTCTTGATCCAACCATAGTGAAGGAAGGCAAGAAATCAATAGCAATACCTGAGCCCATTAAGTTTCTTGCCGGAACACCTCAAGCTTGTGTCCCTGGATCAAGCAGCTTTACTCCGCCTGAACATTTTGCCTCCACAGGTCAGATTTTTAGAGCAACATCACCGGAGATCGTTGTGACCAAAAATCCGACCAGCAGAGACATAAACCCTCATGGATTCTCCTCTTTTGGAATAGTTCAGGGATTAAAAACCAATCTTATCCGATGTATACTGCAAGATAGAATCGGAAATATTTGGTTCAGCAGCGAAGATGGCGTAACACGATATGATGGTAAAAATTTCTCACATTTTGATATTTCAAATGAAAAAAGCAAGAATACCATTGTTCTCAGTATGATAGAGGATCGTGCAGGATCACTCTGGTTTGGAACTTTTGGAGGTGGTATAATATGTTTTGATGGAATTTTTTTTAAGCAGTACACCGAAAAAGAGGGTCTGAGTAACAATACCGTCAACTCTATCATTCAGGATAAATTAGGCAATTACTGGATGGGTACTTCGGGAGGGGGTGTTTCGATGTTTGATGGGAAGTCTTTTACCAATTATACCACCCGCCAGGGTTTATCCAGCGATCAGATCCGTTCTGTGATGCAGGATAGAAAGGGGATCATTTGGATTGGGACTTTCGGCAATGGAATGTCAAGCTTTGATGGGAAGGATTTCAAAAATTATTCCAGTAAAGAGGGCTTTCCTGGCACCCACATTTCTTCCATCATGCAAGATCTG
>JANYKW010000073.1 GCA_025358025.1 Bacteroidia bacterium
CCGGCCAGTTCAAGGTGTTTAATGCTGCTGAAAACTTTGCCATCCTGAGATCCATTATTGACACTGCCATTAAAAATGGGCAAAAGGTGTTGCCTGCTTTGAATGTCATTGCCGATTATAAATGCGACTGATTAGTAACCATTATTGAATTGACAAAAAATTTAAAATGGTTAGCCGATGGGACTGATGAATTTGGAACTCCTGACACCTATGCAAAATACTTGTTCTTATCCAACACTCCCGATTTAGAAAAATTAAAGAATTCCCTTTCCGCTTATTTTATTTTTGAGCAACTTCTCAACAAGAAATTCGACACACGGGCATCGATTTTTTTAACAACCATCATACAAGAAAGACTTATTTTCCCTGAACGGATTAGAATCTTAAGTTGGAATTATGATTTCCAAATTCAGTTGGCAGCTGAAGTTTTCATTGAGGAACGATATATAATGGGGGATGGCGCTTCAGTTCATTCCCCTGGCCTTCTTCAATATTTCCCGGGTTTGGGTAACAATAACTATTCTGTTTCCAATCAAACTTCACTTGTTCATCTCAACGGGATAGCCGGTGCATTTTGTAACCAAGGTTTTCACCGGTTAAATAGCATTTACGAAAAAAAAGAGAACAGAACAATTGATAATATTTTACAATTACTGACAACTCCGGTTTTTAACCAGGGAAACCTGTTAAGTTTTGCATGGGAAAATAACGAAACCTCTCAGAATAGATTTGAATATGTGAAAAAAGTAGCATTAAACACGGATATTTTGGTTGTAGTTGGATATTCTTTCCCATTTTTTAATCGCCAAATTGATAAAGAGATTTTTTCTCAATTGAAAGAAGGCGGTAGATTGAAGAAAATTTACTTTCAAGATCCTTATAAATCCGGTAATTTTCTGCAAAATCAATTTAATCTCCCGGATTCAATCGAAATCAAAAATATAGTCGAAAAAGATAGTTATTTCATTCCAATGGAGTTATGACATAATCAACTGTGGCTTAACATCTAAAAAATCGGTCTATTTTATCTCCTCTAAATGAATATTACACCATCAACTCCCCGAAAATCCCTCAATAAAGCCTACCTCAAGGTTAAACCATCCAGGAGCGTGATTGAACTGTTTAAGGCAAACCTGATCAAATTACTTGAAACCTTGGATGAATCTGAATCGGAGGAGCATGTCAAAAATGACCTGAGCGATTTTCTCAAGAATACCTTCTATCAAAAGTTTTATATCAATACAAAAGGCCGTAATGACCTTGTAATCCACAATGGACCTGAGGCAAAGAGCTTTGCCGGTGTGTTGATCGAAGCCAAGAAACCTTCGAATAAGTCCGAAATGATTCGTCCGGACAACATGAATGTAAAGGCATTTCACGAATTGATCCTCTATTATCTTCGGGAACGGATCACGAACCATAACCTTGAGATCCGGCATCTGGTGGCCACAAACATTTATGAATGGTACGTATTTGATGCCGGTCTCTTTGAAAAGTTGTTCGCTGAGAACAAAACACTGGTAAAACAGTTCACCGATTTTGAAGAAGACCGGCTGTCAGGAAATACAACCGACTTTTTTTACAAACAAATTGCCGAACCATTCCTGTCAGCTCTGACCTCCGAAATCAGTTTTACAACCTTCGACTTCAGGGAGTATGATAAACCCCTGAGAAATGCAGACAGGAAGGATGACTCCAAACTCATTGCCCTTTACAAATTGCTTTCACCGGAACATCTGCTGAAGCTTCCTTTCATCAATGACAGCAATAGCCTGGATAAGGCATTTTATACGGAATTGCTTCATATCATTGGTTTATCGGAGACAAAGGACGGGAGTAAAAAACTCATCGGCCGGAAAAAAGAAGGACTGCGTGATCCGGGATCACTCATTGAGAATGCCATCATTCAGATCGACAGCCTTGACATGATCAGCCGGTTTGATAAGCCCGCTCGCTTTGGGGAAACGCTACAGGAAAGACTTTTCAATGTATCGCTGGAGCTGGCGATCACCTGGATCAACCGAATATTGTTCATGAAGCTTCTCGAAGCCCAGTTGATCAATTACCACAAGGACGATCCTTCATATAAATTCCTTGCCAGTGAAAAAATCAATAGCTATGATTCATTGAACAGTTTATTCTTTCGGGTGCTTGCCAAGAAGAACATGGAACGTGATCCTGCCGTGTCCAGGTTGTTTGAAAAGGTGCCCTACCTGAATAGTTCTCTCTTTGAGCCGACGGAACTGGAACGCAGCACCATTTTTATCAGCAACCTGCAGGATCACTGCCTCATCCCGGTTCACCCGGGAACGGTGTTGAAAAGCAACACCGGAAATCGGTTAACCGGGAATATGAATGGATTGGATTACCTGTTTGCGTTCCTTGATGCCTATGATTTCTCGGGGGAAGGCGCCGAAGAGATCCAGGAAGACAATAAAACCCTGATCAACGCCTCAGTTCTGGGACTGATTTTCGAAAAGATCAATGGGTATAAGGATGGATCTTTCTTTACCCCCGGATTCATCACCATGTACATGTGCCATGAAACAATTCGACGGGCGGTTGTACAGAAGTTCAATGATGCAAAAGGCTGGGATTGTAAAGATATTGACCAGGTTTATGATAAAATAGAAAACCGGAATGAAGCCAACAACATCATTAACAGCCTCAAAATATGCGACCCGGCAGTTGGTTCCGGCCACTTCCTGGTATCGGCGCTAAACGAGATCATCGCGTTAAAAAGCGACTTGAATATTTTACAAGACCGCGAAGGCCGGCGACTGAAAGAGTACAGGGTTGAAGTTGTGAATGATGAGTTGATTGTCACCGACGAAGATGGTGAGCTTTTCGTTTACAATCCTATGAACAAAGAAAGCCAGCGCATTCAGCAAACTTTATTCCACGAAAAGCAGACCATCATCGAAAACTGCCTGTTTGGCGTTGACATCAACCCAAATTCTGTTAAGATTTGCCGTTTGAGGTTATGGATCGAGTTGCTTAAAAACTCCTATTACAAGGCCGAGAGCAATTTTACTGAACTGGAAACCCTTCCCAATATTGATATCAACATAAAGTGCGGGAATTCCCTGATCTCACGCTATGCGCTGGATGCGGACCTGAAGCAAGCATTAAAGAAGAGCAGGTTTTCGATTGTCAGTTACCGGGCAGCTATCATGACATACAGGAATGCCACAAGTAAGGAGCAGAAACAGGAAATGGAGCGACTTATCGCTCTGATTAAGAGTGATTTTCAAATGGAATTTGGGCAGAATGATCCCAAGAAAAAGAAACTTGACAAATTGCTGAATGAACTCTATCATCGTTTTACCGGCGCTTTCCTGTTTGAACCAGAAGCAGAATATGGCAATGATAAATTAAATGAAAAGGCTAAAAAAGAGCGTCAAAAACTTGAAGATGAAATCGCAAAGCTAAACCTGGAAATAGAGGACATAAAAACAAATAAAATTTTCGAAAACGCATTTGAATGGCGGTTTGAATTTCCGGAAGTGCTCAATGATGAAGGGGATTTTGTGGGGTTTGATGTTGTGATTGGGAATCCACCGTATATAAATGCCATCGATTTTAAAAAATTAGTTGGCGAACAAGAATATAGCTTTTATAAGAATAATTACCAAACTGCAAAAGGAACAGTTGATATTTATGTTTATTTCTTTGAGTTTGGATTTAATATTCTCAAAAGCAACCAATTTTTATGCTACATAACGCCAAATAGATATTTGTCAGCAAATTACGGAGTGGCTTTGAGACAATATTTAATAAAAAACTTTAAATTTTTAAGAATTGGGGATTACTCGAATGTAAAAGTATTTACTGAAGCATCGACCTATCCAATTGTCTCTGTTTTTCAAAAAACACATGTACATGAAAATTATCACTTTAAGTCTTTTACTTTTATTGACGAATCCAAAGAACAGATATGGAGGGAGTTTGATTCAGCACTTCTTTCTTATTTGAATGAGAATATTTTAGGCTTCATTTTAAGTTCAAAATTTACTATTGCAAAAAAAGTAATTGACAGTTCTGAAAATCTTTCTGATTGTGGGATCATAAATGCAACCTCTACTGCGAGTGAAGCTGAAAAATTTCACAATTTCATCAGTAGTGATAATGAAGGATTTAGACTTATAAACACTGGAACAATTGACAGGTATTCTACGTCATGGGGAATAGTTGATCTTACTGATAAAGGAAAAAAATTTAGAACCCCTTACTTGCCTAAAAACTTGGACATCCTTGGGAAAAATCGTTTGGACCTATATAATCGACCCAAAATTGTCTTCGCAAAAATAGCTTTGAGAACCGAAGCGTTTTACGATGAATATGGGGTTTATGCATCCATAAATACAAATTGTATGCATTCATTTAAAGCAAATTATCTTCCATATTACATCATTGGTTGGCTAAATTCAAAACTGTTTCAGTTCGTTTTTGAATGTTTCTTTGATGGACTAAAAATGGCAGGGGGTTACCTTCTATATTCAGCTCCTAACCTCAACAACCTTTACATTAAAAATGTTTCCACGGAAAATCAAATGCCAATTGTGGAAAAGGTTTCTCAAATCCAATCTTCCAAAAATTCTAACCCTAATGCCGATACTACCATTTTAGAAATGGAAATTGACCAACTGATTTACCGGTTATATGATTTGACAGAGGATGAGATAAAAATTATTGAACAATCCTTCTGATATTTCTGAAGGCAATTGGACAAAACTATAAAAGGAAAAAAGAGATGAAACCAGAAATCATCATCTATCAAACAGAAGATGGCAAAACGAAAATTGAAACCCATTTCGAAAATGAAACAGTTTGGCTCACCCAGGCGCAAATAAGTGAGCTTTTTCAGAAGGAACGGAGTGTTATTACCAAGCATATCAACAATATTTTTTCAGAAGGGGAATTGGACGAACAAAGCAATGTGCAAAATTTGCACATTAGTGGTTCCGACCGGCCTGTCAAATTCTACAATCTAGATGTGATAATTTCTGTTGGTTATCGTGTAAAATCACATCGTGGGGTCCACAATGCGTACAATTCGCTTGGGCTTGGATTAACTCAGCTTTATAACACCACCTGGGTATATAATCACAAACGTCATGGTGAATTTTTCCTGAATGGGAAAAACCTGTTGTTTAAATTGAAATCTGCATTCCCTGTTACACTTAGCAAAGAATTTCTTGTTGTTGATTTAATCAACAACCTTGATGAGCTGGCAGAGGATCAAGAACAGATTGTGAAAAACTTTCAGAAAAATGTTAACCGCTTCGAAGCTCATGAATTGGCAAGGATGGCACAGCAGTATGGCTCCGGGAGGACAAAAAAGTTAGCTAAATCAGTTTTACGTAAAACCCGACTGATGCATGTCTGATTTTCTCATAACGATCCCGAATTCAAAGAGCTTATTGCCATTGTTTCCGAGGAACTTGGCATTGAAAGTGCCTTGGTAAAAAAGGACTATTGGATCATGCACTCGTTATCCGGATTACAACAGCAGGGAATAGAATTTGAATTAAAAGGCGGCACATCACTCTCAAAAGGGTATGGGTTAATCCAGAGATTTTCCGAGGATATTGACATTCATATCAGAACGAATTTCGGATTCAACATAGAAGGGAAAGAAGATAAAACGGAAATAAAAGAATCGCGCAAAGCATTCTATGATAGACTGGTGTTTATTCCGGCCATACTGACCCCCCATTCCGGCCATACCGACCCCCCTCTTTTGAGGGGGCTTTTTGAGGACAATATTTTAAAGAACGGTCAGTGGCTTTTTCTATCTGTAAAATTATTCCTTTTTGCTTTTCTTTCGCATAGATTCCCCTTTTAATTCGATCCGGTGTGAACCATGGTATAAACGATCAAGGATTGCATCGGCGATTGTACCCTCTCCAATGACGTCGTACCACTTGTCAACCGGGAGTTGTGAACCTATTATAGTTGATTTTTTATCATACCTGTCTTCCATTATCTCCATCAGCATCATACGGATGTTGGCATCGAACGATTGAAGTCCAAAGTCGTCAAGAATAAGCAGATCAGATTTTTCGATCCTTGTGGCTTCCTTTAGCCAGGAACCGTCGGCCCGGGCCACTTTCAATGATGCAAATAATTTTTGGCAGTTATAGTAGAGTACCTTGTACCCTTTCAAACAAGCCTGGTGTCCGAGAGCAGAGATTATATAGCTTTTCCCGACCCCGGTCGGGCCGGTGATCAGGATGTTTTCCCGGCGATCGATAAAACTGCAATCGGTAAAGCGCAGAAATTGGTTCTTGTCCAGGTTCCGGTTCTGGACAAAGTTGATATCTTCCATGCTAGCGTGGTACCGGAACCGGGCCAGACGCAGGGATCGGCCGATCCGGCGGTTCTCCCGGTCTTCCCATTCTGCCTGGAGCAGCATACTGATATACTCATCGTGGGTTAATGTTTGATATTGCCTGGACTCGACCAACGATTCAAAAGCCCGCTGCATTCCATAGAGCTTTAATTTGCCCATTCGTGATAAACTGACTTCATTCATAGTAAGGTGTTTTAAAAGTGATTACTGATTTGTTATTTGTATTCTTGTGAACCACGGATATTCTGATGTAAGGGTAATGTGAACTGGTCAACGCCATCTTCAGGGGTATCGGCCTTATCCATGCCATTGGTGATCGTATTACGAA
>JANYKW010000109.1 GCA_025358025.1 Bacteroidia bacterium
CTCCTTGTCCTGAACCCTGACCCGTCTGTGGCGCAGATCTTTCGATCCGTTCGATTTGGCCTCCGGTTCAATTAAGAACTTTCGACCGCTTCCACCATTTTTTGGGTGACCCTTTATGGCTGACCTGATATTTCAAATGTAGTGGAATTGGTGCTATCCAACCAAATTTTTGATCACTTATATACCAACACAATATCAACCTGACTTATTAACAATTGTTAATAACTTTTGATAATTGGATTGCACTGCCTTTTCATGATTCTTTCAAAATCCATCAAGGGTTAAAATTTAGTACTAAATTGATTATTAATTGGTTTGAAATCTGGCAGATAATTGATTAATTCGCATAATGAAACACCAATATAAACCACTGCTACTGCTCTCTCTGATGTTTTTCATGGTAGGATCGCTCTTTTGCATGAACGACATTTTGTTGCCTTCACTAATAACCCATTTTAAGCTGAATTACACGCAGGCAACGATGATTCAGTTTACTTTTTATCTTACATACATTATATTCCCCATTCCTATAGCATGGATGATCCATCGGTTTGGTTACAAAATAAGCCTGCTGACTGCCATTGTCACGTGTGCATTAGGTTGTGCATTCTTTTTTCCGGCAAAAATATTTGACTCCTATCCATTGGTCCTCATTGCAATATTTATTATATCTGCCGGATTGACTATTATCAATGTTGCAGCCAATCCTTTTGCATCTTTGCTTGGCGATCCGGAGGGGGCTCATCAGCGGATCAATTTTGTTCAGGTATTTTCAAGGATTGGATATGCAGTGACGCCAGCTGTGGCTACTTCGCTTATTTACAATCAGATTGGTGAAATCAGATACCATTTCCCCTATCTTCTGCTTGCGGCTATCCTGCTGATGATTGCACTGTTGATGTTTGCATCCAGACTTCCTGCCATGAAACCGGAAGATGATGACCAATTTACCCTGAAAGGAATCATTCAGGAAAAATATTCCCACAGACATCTCTTTTACGGCATTTTCGCCATGTTTTTTTACATGGGTGCTGAGGCCTGTACTTGTGGTTTTTTCATTCCATACCTGAAAACCGTATTGGGTTTTACTGATCAAAAAGCAGCCAGTTACCTTACACTATACTATATTTTTACTGCAGTAATGGGCATTCTGGCCGTCATTGCACTGAAATACGTTAAAGCGCACAAGCTGGTTGGATATTTTGGAATCGGAATGATTATCCTGTACATTCTCTCCATTGGTTTCAATACTGGCTACAATGAATTTATTCTGGCCGGACTGGGTTTGTTTCTTTCTATCATGTTCCCGACTATCTTCAGTCTGGCAATTGAGGATATTGGCTCTTTTACAGGAAAAGGGTCAGCATTACTCAACTTTGCCATTGTGGGAGGTTCGATTTTCCCTCCCATTCAGGGAATGATCGCAGATAAGCATGGAGTTCAGATTTCTTATATAATTCCGCTTATTTGCTTCGTAATGGTAACAATATATGCCTTCTATTTTACAAGAGAACCAATACGCAAAAGGAAGAAGATATTGGCGTGATGAGACATGAGATATGAGACATGAGACATGAGATATGAGATTGATTCCTGCGAAAATATTTATCCGATTAACCCTTTGCTGTTACGATTCTCCTTCAGCTGCTTTGGTTCACTTTAGTCACTTTGTTTGACTCAATAAAAAATGACATAATCGATCAAAATGTATAAAAAAGATCCGATAAAAACGTACGATGCTCGCTGGGAGGTCAGTGAATTCAATGACAGTGAAGTGCTCCGACTTTTTGAGGCTACTTTTGGTTATGCCAGGCTTATCGGTGCGGATACGCTGATTTTTACCAGGGATGCCCGCCTGGGATGTGCACGTGTGATGGAAATTGGAATTGAACCGGCAATCGAAGCGGGGTTCCATGTTGTGGCATGCCTTGATCCAATCAGTACGCCTCTCTCCTACTTTGTTGCGATGGAAACAGCTAAAGATCATCCAAATACGATGGGTTTGACAATTACTGCATCTCATAATCCAAGACAATACATTGGAATTAAATTTACGGTTCCAGGAGTTGAAGCCATTGGATATGAATGTGGTCCTTCAGGTGGACTAACCAAAATTAAAGAGCTGTACCATTCAAATTATGCACCGGAATCGAACCAGGGAGGAACGCTGGAAATTATCCGGCATCCAGCTGCATCCTTTATAAGTTACTCCATGGATTTAGCAGGCGTTAAACCGGGCGATTTCACAGGATTAAAAATTGTCCTGGATACCTTCAACGGATCAGCCGGACCTGAGTTGTATCAGGCACTGACACTTTGCGGGGCTAAGGTAATCCCGGTGAGATTGGTTCCAAATGGAGAATTTCCAACAGGTTCACCAAATCCAACGAGTCAGAATAAAATGGATCTGGCAACAAACCTGGCTAAACAAATAGATGCAGATCTGGTAATTGGCGTTGATGGTGATGGTGACCGGATCGTATTCGGTGACAAAAAAGGTATCTTCAGTGCAGGCTTTGTCATGATTCCGATCCTAAAATCAATCATTCCAAGGGAATCCGGACGATGCCGGCATAAGATACTATACGATCCCAAGGTAAATCCACTGGCATTGGCCAAATGGGCTGAACTGAATGCAGAACCTGTTCTATTCCGGAATGGCCATTCCCAGATTAAGGGACATATGAAGGATATCGGAGCCCTGGCAGGTGCTGAAGAATCTGGCCACTATTATCATAAACTGCCACTAGGTAACCTGTTGGTATCCGGTGAAAATTCTCTCTTTACCATTCTGCTCTTTCTTCAGACTGTCTATAATCAAAAAGATATCATAAAACAGGTAAGAGACATGCAGGATCAAATATACACATCCGGGGAGTTCAATTTCTTTTATCCCAGCGATGAGCTTAGAGATGAGGCACTATCTGCTGCAATTCATTTCTTCGAAACAGAAAAGGCGTTAGTGTCCACAAAGTCTGAAAGCGGAATTGATTTGGAAGGAACCCTGATTTATAAAGGAATTAGCAGAAGAGATAGCCGCATCCAATTAGAAAATGAATGGTATTCGGCCTTTGTCAGAACTGCTACCAATGAAAAAGGTATTGTCAGAAGCTATCTTTCCAGCAGCGATCCAGGTTATGGAGAAAAAATTAAATCCAAAATCATTCAGATTTTGAAAGATGAATTTAAAGGGGAGGAAATTGAGTGATGAGACTATTAATTACGGGATTGAATGGATTTGTTGCCGGAAGCATTGTGGCACATGCCAGAAAAAACTGGGAAGTTCATGGAGTAGATATTTTTAAAACAGTTGGATTACCATCAGATATACATGCTTATCAACTGGATTTAATGGATGGTGATAGACTATCCCTGCTTTTTAATCAGATAAAACCTGATGCTGTGATTCATACAGCGGCGATTGCCAACATCGATGTATGCGAAAATAACAAAGAACTGGCATGGAAAGTAAATGTGGAGATAACACAAACTATTGCTGAACTATGTAAACAATACGGAGCTAAAATGATTGTCTGCTCTACGGATACGGTGTTTAGCGGTACGAAAGGCTTTTATAATGAGGAAGATGAACCTCATGCAGTGAATTATTATGCAAAAACCAAGATTGAAGCAGAAAGAGTTGTGCTGGATGCTTCCTCAATAAATATCGTGGCTCGCTTGTCATTGGTAATTGGACTGCCTGTCCTGGGAAAAGGCAACTCATTTCTGGCCGATACCATCGAAAAATTAAAAAATGGAGAATCAGTTATATTTCCTGAAAATGAAATAAGAACCCCTGTTGATGTTATAACTGTCGGATCGGCTTTGTCTGAACTTGCAGGCTGCAACTTTGGAGGGATTGTTCATCTGTCGGGTAACACCAGGATCAACCGTTACCTAATGGCAGTCCGGATTGCTGAAATGCTGGGAGTTAATCCGGGATTGGTGCAATCTACCGATTCCAATGCAATGGAAGGCCGTGCGCCAAGGCCCAACGATGCATCGATGAAGAACGACCTGGCAAAAAAATTATTGGGGACACCCATGCGGAGTCTTAATGAAGGGTTAGATTTAACATTAAATTTTAAAATGGAGGAGCTATAAAATGAGCAGTATTAAATTTGATCTGGAGATTAAATTCGGAACACAATATGGAAAAGAGGAAGAAGAAGCAGTTTTGAAGGTGCTTCGCAACAATGCGCCGACAAGCGGTGATGAGTGTATCGCTTTTGAGAAAATGTATGCCGAATATTCAGGATCCAAATATGCCCGTGTTTGCAGCAATGGCACTACCGCTCTGTATCTGTCGTTGATAGGAATTGGTATCAAACCCGGCGACAGGGTACTTACCACACCCGTAACCTGGATTGCTACTGCAGCAGCGCCTGCAACACTTGGGGCAGAAGTTGACTTTGTCGACATTGATCCTGTAACTTATAACCTGGATCCCAATCAGTTGGAAGATAAACTGACACCAAATACCAAAGCTGTTCTACCAGTACACTTATATGGACAAGCCTGCGATATGGATGAGATCATGGCTTTATCCCGAAAAAATAATTTCGCAGTTGTTGAAGATGCAGCTCATGCTATCGGGGCCGAATATAAAGGGCAGAAAGTTGGTACAATCGGTGCAACAGGTTGCTTCAGCTTCCATGAGCAAAAAAACATGTCAACACTGGGAGAAGGTGGCATGGTTGTTACGAATGATGCGGATATTTATGAGAGAATTTCCCTCTACCGCTCACATTGCACAAGAGTTCATGGCAACAGCACCAAATATTGCAAATTGGATGAAGAGAAATTTCCTGTAGGAAAAAAATTCTGGTGGCAGGATTTTGATGATTGCGGATACAACTTCAGAATGACTGATATACAAGCTGCTGTTGGCATCGAGCAGCTGAAAAAAGTAGATATGCTGAACCAGCGCCGCATCGATAATGCTGCCTTTATGACCGAAAATCTGAAAGATGTACCTGGTTTGGCTTTACCGACAGTTCTTCCCTACAACAAGCACGTATTTCATCTCTATCCTGTGATGATCGATCCAAAAGAATTTGGCATGACCAAGGAAGATTTCATCTACGACCTGCTACATAAGTTTGGTATTAAAGTAGGGTTTCACTACATCCCGCTGCACTACTCAACAGCCTTTAAAAACAGGGGGTTCAAAAAAGGTCAGTTTCCTCATGCTGAAAAGCTTGGCGAGCAGTTAATCACACTGCCTATCAATCCGCGTCAGACTCCTGAAGCTTTGGAATACCTTGTCGAAAGCATCAAAGCTGTTCGTTCCTAAAAATAACACGCAATCATGGATTTTGTCAATAAGATAACTGATTTCAAAGAAAAAAATGACTTTTTTTCTTCTTCCGATCCGGTATATATTTCCCGCTCCCCCGGACGATTGGATCTAATGGGCGGGAACGATGATTATACAGGAGGACTGGTATTTGAGTCAACAATTCGTGAGGCCACTTTTACAGCTGCTCAACTTCGTTCAGATCAAACCATCGAGCTGAACAACAATACTGCCACTGATGCCGGATGGCAAGGTAAATTACATGTTGAATGGTCTGAGATATCGGATGAAACATCTGTAAAAGAATTTGTAAATCGCTCATTATCCATTCGATGGACTGCTTATGTTCTAGGAAATCTTTTCTATCTGAGAAAAAAATATCCGGACAAAGTAACGAGCGGCATCAGGCTTTACATAGAATCATCCGTCCCGCTAAACAGAGGTGTCAGCTCCTCTGCAGCCGTAGAAGTTTCAGTCATGAAAGCCTCTGCAGCAGCCTACGGAATTGATCTGAATGGAACAGAACTGGCGCTGGCCTGCCAATGGGTTGAAAATGTTATCGCAGATTCTGCTTGCGGTATCATGGACCAGATTGCAGTGGTTGCAGGCAGGGAAGGATATATTCTGCCATTGGTGTGCCAGCCATGCCTGCCTGAACCCCTGATTCAGTTACCGGAAGGACTTCAGATCTGGGGAATTGATTCTGGCGTGAGTCATCAGGTTGCAGGCATTGAATACGAAGCGGCCAGGGCAGCTGCTTTTATGGGATATAAGATAATATGTGACTGGGAAAAAATACCTGTAACGCTGGATCAACAAAGCGAGATCGGGCGCTACACAGATCCGGAATGGAATGGTTACCTCGCAAATCTTTCACATTCCATCTTCCAGGAAAAATATGAACATCGTTTGCCGGATCAGATGAATAAGTCTCAATTTATAAATCAACATCATCTGCATACTGATCCTTTTACCCCTTTGAAAGACCATGTGGCCTACAATATAAAAGCTAATACCACGTATGCTGTTGAAGAAAATTACAGGGTGCAACTCTTTTCAGAATTATCGAAAGGAGCCTCACTCTCTGCATCAAAACGTTCATTTGTGTTGATGGGTGAATTGATGTATCAGTCTCATTATGCATATTCTGCATGTGGATTGGGGTCAAATGCAACTGACTTATTGGTGCGGTTGTGCCGGACTGAAGGAGTTGAAAGGGGCATTTATGGTGCTAAAATCACAGGAGGTGGTGCAGGTGGCACTGTTGCTATACTGGCTGAAAAATCAGCCAAACCAACCATTGAAAAAATTTTTGCAACTTACAGTAATGCTGGTTTCGGTACTCCATATCTGTTTGAAGGAAGCTCTGACGGTGCTGATTTCTATGGAATAATATTGTGTTAATGCGATCATGTAAAAACCAATAATTACCAACAATGAAATTCCAAAAATACCTGCTGTAACTGATGTTGGAATGCGTGAAATCAGTTTCAAATCAGTTGCAGTAAAACTGCTCAAAAAATAGCATAACTAAAAGATTAATGTAATTTTGCAGTAAAATTCTGCATAATGGAGTCTATCGATTGGAAAAACTTAGGTTTTGGATACAGCAAAACTGATTACAATGTTCGTTCATGGTTCCGAAACGGACAATGGGGAGAGCTGGAAATCAGCGATTCAGAGATTCTGAACATCCATATGGGTGCAACCGCTTTACATTACGGGCAAGAGGCCTTTGAAGGATTAAAAGCTTTTCGGGGAAAGGATGGCAAGATTCGTGTCTTTAGGATGATTGAAAACGCAAAAAGGATGCAGCGCTCTGCAGCGGGCGTTTTGATGGCTCAGGTTCCGGATTTACTGTTTACAGAGGCTGTTAAAAAAGTTGTTCTGTTAAATGAAAGATTTGTACCACCATACGAATCAGGAGCATCATTATACATTCGTCCCTTATTGATTGGAACAGGAGCACAAATAGGGGTTAAACCTGCCGACGAATATCTTTTCATGATATTTGTAATGCCGGTTGGGCCCTATTTTAAAGAAGGATTCAAACCTACGGATTTGGTTATATACAGAGAATACGACCGTGCTGCACCACTTGGTACCGGAACGATAAAAGTTGGGGGAAATTATGCAGCCAGTCTGCTGTCCGGTCAGCGGGCGCATGCCAACGGATTTTCTGCCGTTCTGTATCTTGATGCCAAAGAAAAAAAATACCTGGATGAATGCGGACCTGCGAATTTTTTCGGAATCAAGCAGAATAAGTATATTACTCCAAAATCATCATCCATATTGCCGTCCATTACCAATATGAGTTTAAGGCAATTAGCAAAAGATATGGGATTGGAAGTAGAAGAGCGTCCGATTCTGGCTGACGAACTGGACGAATTTGATGAGATTGGGGCATGCGGAACAGCGGCTGTTATCTCTCCTATCAAAAGAGTCTACGATGCCGACCTCAATAAAGAGTATCTGTATGGAACTGAACCAGGAAAAATCAGCGTACAGTTGTATGAAAAACTCCGGGGAATCCAGTACGGAACAGAAGAAGATATTTATGGCTGGACTGATATAATTGAACCATAACCAGTTAATCTAGTTAAAATAAAAAAGACACCCCACCAGGTGTCTTTTTTATTAAACAATTTTTTATCCTATCTCGAACAATCTCCGGATTGGATTTGGGCCCAGGTTGGAGAGAATTTATTAAGATTAATGTATGCCGTTCCAGTAAGATTCGTTTTTTTGAGGGCACAATAACCAGTGAGGTTGGCATTGTAATAAATGTCCAGAGAACTGCGGGCATTTTTTAAATTTTCCAAACCATCCAGCGATCTAAGTACATTGTTTTCCAAGATTTCTATCTTTCCCCTGATGGTTTTTATCCTGGTAAAACCGTTAAAATTAAATAGTCTGGCATTATCCTGTACCAAAAGATTACCGCCGATACTGTCAAGAAGAAGAAAACCACTCATTCCAACAAGGCTGTTACACTCAGAAATCCTCACATCTTTTCTGGCATATTTTACACCATTCAATCCATTGAATGAATCGAGACTTTGAAGTTTATTCAATTCCAGGTTCCCTCTGATGGTATCAATTTTGGTCAATCCGCTCAGGTCTTGAATTTTCGTGCAAGAAACGACACTTATATCTTTCCTGATGCCTGGTATATTGTTCAATCCCTGCAAATTGATCAGACTATTGCAGTCAATCACCGAAATTGAGGTTATTGTATCCTTGACAGGGATCAGACCAGTTAAATTTATCAACTGAGGTAAAGATGTTAGGGACAATGATCCCTTCACCTCCAGCAAATTAGCCAAACCTGATAAGGATGTAAATCCGGGATTTTCACTGATTTTTAAATCTCCGCCAAGGGTGATTAGTGCTGTAAGCCCATTTAATGATGGAAGTACAGGATTTTGATATATGCCGATGGACCCTGTAACTGAAGTCAAATTTTGAAGCCCTGAAAAAGAAACAATGGATGGATTCGCTGTTACAGTAAGAGAAGCAATCTTAAGAATATTCTCTAATCCGTTAAAATTGAGAAACTTGGGATTTCTTTCAATGATAACTGCCGATTCAATAGAATCTAAGGAAGCTACACCACTGAAAGACGTCAACTCAGGACAGGATGCAATTTGAAAATTACCCAGCACACTCCTTAACGTTGATAAAAACGACAGATCTTTGTTTGGTATTTTGTATAATGAAACAGATCCTTTGATCATTTCGAGATTGACAAAATATTTTTTGTAATCTATCGGATCTGAGGTGGATAACACGAGGCTTCCTTTGATCGTAGTGTACTTGCCATTTAAAAATCGTTGAAGCGTGGTATCATTTCCACTTGAATAAATACTGATACTCCCGTTGAAAACATTCGCAGGAATCACTTCAACCGGAACAGTTTCTGTGCTACTTTTCTTGCAGGAAAAGATGGATAAAAGCAATACAAAAACAAGGCCTGTTGCTAAAAAATTGTTTTTTCTCATTCACTTAAAAATTTCTAAAGAAGTATTTGAGTCAGGCTCAAATAATCCGGACAAAGAAAAGAAATTTTAGGGAGAATATCTTGATCCGGCAAATTAATCCTATGCAAAGCAGCTGTTTTAACACTATTTAGATAGTTCAAGCATTCTGAGGATCGGCTTCTTTGCTTTAACTATCATCTCTTCTTCCATCAGGATCTCGGGTTGTTCGTATAATAAGGCCAGATATAGTTTTTTGAGGGTGTTTAATTTCATGAAACTGCAATCGTTGCAACCACAAGTTGCATCGATGGAAGGAGCTGGCAGAAAAATTTTGTCAGGACATTTTTGTTTCATCTGATGCAATATTCCGCTTTCAGTAGCAACAATAAATTTAATTGCCTGGCTAACAGAAACATAATTCAAAAGTGTGGTTGTTGAACCTATAAAATCTGAAACCAATAAAATGGGTTTTTCACATTCAGGATGAGAGATTAACTCCGCATCCGGATGTTCCTTTTTAAGATCTAATATCTTCTCCAGCGAATATTTTTCATGAACCATACATGCACCGTCCCAAAGAAGCATCCTTCTGCCTGTCACGGAATTAAGGTAATTGCCCAGATTTTTATCCGGTGCAAAGATGATTTTCTGATCTTTCGGAAATGAATCCACTATTTTTTTTGCATTGGAAGAGGTGACAATCACATCAGACAGTGCTTTTACTTCGGCAGAGCAGTTAATGTATGAAATTACCACATGGTCAGGATGTTGTTTTACAAAACGCTCAAAATCAGGCCCGGGAGTAGAATCAGCCAATGAGCAGCCGGCTTTCATATCCGGAACGAGCACTTTTTTCCCGGGGTTCAGGATTTTGGCTGTTTCTGCCATGAAATGAACCCCCACAAATAATATAATATCGGCTTGGGTTGATTGGGCCGCTTGTGCCAAAGCAAGTGAATCTCCTAAAAAATCAGACAGATCCTGTAATTCAGGGATAATATAATAGTGCCCCAGAATAACTGCATTCTTCTCTTTCTTTAATCTGAATATTTCAGATTTAAAATCAATATCACCTGGAACAGGTAGTTCTACGTATCCCCGTTTTTCAATAATCTTATGGTAGGTATCAATCATTTTTTTATGGTAAATGAAGCTACAAAAATAGAAAATCATCCCTAATGTATACAGCTTACTTCATATGAATAGAAACTTTTACATCGGTTTGGCATGAATTGTGCACAATGGTAAAAAAATGTTAATAAATTCAGCTAAAAAGTTAATAAATATTTTACCCCACCTAACTTACATCATAGAAATTAATCATCTGTAATCGTTAGATTTGCGTGTTTCAAGGTGTTTCAACAAATTTATGCAACATCTTGAATTAAAAAATTTACTTTTTACCGATCTGCTAACAAATGTTAAAAGATCGCCCACTAGGTAAGAAATTAGATGATCCTAATAATGTGCAACTTAAAATTACATTGATGAAAAACAATTTTTTAAAGCTCTGTCTGACCGTGGTACTGTTCGCAGGAATATTTGCTGCGGCTATCGCTCAGGTTACCACATCCGGAATGAGTGGTAGGGTTACCGGCAGCAATGAAGCACTCCCAGGTGCTGCTGTTATTGCTAAACACGTTCCCTCTGGTTCCATTTATGGAACAGTAACCAATGCAGAAGGTCGTTTTAATTTACAGGGCTTGCGTACAGGAGGCCCATACGAAGTTAGAATCTCTTTTGTTGGATTTAACTCGGCCACTTTTTCTGAGATTAATCTTTCACTTGGTGAGACTTTTATGTTAAACTCCGACTTGAAAGATAATACCACCGAGGTGGGTGAAGTTACAGTCATTGGTTTAAAACCTTCAGCATTTTCTACCGGAAAAACCGGTGCATCCTCAAACATCACTTCTCGTACGATGGAGATGATCCCAACGATGAACCGCAGTTTGGGGGACTACACCAAGCTTTCACCATTTACAACAGGTGGTGGTTCCTACGTAGGTCGTGAGGCTTATACCACCAACGTTACCGTGGATGGAGCAAACTTCAACAACAACTTTGGATTATCCGGAAGCAGCATGCCAGGCGTATCCGGGGAACCTATCTCTATGGATGCCATCGAAGAGATTCAGGTCGCAGTTGCTCCTTTCGATGTACGCCAGTCTAACTTTACAGGTGCCGGTATCAATGCAGTAACAAAAAGTGGTACCAATACAATAAAAGGTACAGTCTATACATTTTATCGTGACCAGAGTTTCAATGGGGATAAAGTTGGAGATAAACAACTGACTGTCACCAATTCGTCAAAAAAAGTCTTCGGTTTTAACGCTGGAGGCCCTATTATTAAAGACAAGTTATTCTTCTTTGTGAGCGGTGAGACAGAAAATTCACTTTATCCCGGCAATACACTTTTGGCACAGGATACAGGTCGCGATCCTGCAACGGACACCAACGTTAGCAACTATGTTAAGGCTTCTGATCTCAAAGATTTCTCCTCCTACCTGAAAACAAAATTTAATTACGAAACAGGAGCCTATGAGAATTGGGGCGGCGACAAAGAGAAAAACGACAAAATATTGGCCAAACTGGACTGGAACATAAACCAGAACAACAAATTCAGCATACGCTACAACTATTCAAAAAGTTCGAATGTATCACGCCCCAGCCCCAGTGGCGATACTAATCCCAGCATTTCAGGAGGACGTCATGCTCGTTCGGGGGGTATGTCTTTCCAGAATTCCCAGTATTACAACACCAGCACGATGCAGTCTGTCACCGGCGAGTTAAACAGCCGTTTCGGACAGCTCCAGAACAAATTACTGGTAGCATACACCAAATACAACCAGCCACGCTCTTCCGACAGTGGTACTTTCCCTTTCGTTGACATTATGTCTGGTGATATCGCAAAAGGTAACGTCTACATGTCAGCCGGTTATGAACTATTTTCATGGATGAATAATGTTGATAACAATACCCTTATTGCGACTGACAACGTAACCTATTCCCTTGACAAACATACACTAACAGGTGGTATCTCATACGAACACCAATATTTTGCAAATAGTTACCTGCGCCAGGGATCCGGTTATTATCGTTTCAAAGACCTGGCTGCCTTCAAAAGTTACATAAATGGTGACGGATTGAACGCTGATGGTACCAACAAACCGTTTAGTGCAAGCTACGATCCAATTAACTTTGCATACACCTATCCTATCAACGGATACGAAGATCCAGCAGCAAAACTTTCTTTCGGTCAGTTATCCTCCTATATTCAGGATGAATGGAGTGCTGTAGAAAATCTAAAGGTAACAGCCGGTGTCCGCATCGATGTTCCGATGTATCTGAGCGGAGCTGTTGATAACCCCGGACTTAATGGTCAAAAATTCAAACAAAACGAAACTGTTGACCTTTCTACATGGCCAACGGTCAAAGTTTTGTGGTCTCCACGTTTGGGATTTAACTGGGATGTCAAAGGCGATAAATCTTTAAAAATTAGAGGTGGTACCGGTATTTTCACGGGCCGTATCCCTTTTGTCTGGTTTACCAATCAACCGACAAACAGCGGGATGCTGCAATACCAGTTGGTAATCAACCAAAATGGTGGAACAACCAGCCAGTCGCAGTTGTCCCGGATTCCTTTTGAAGCAGATGCGAAAAAACTCTTAAGTAATCCGGCAATTACAGATATTTTTCCGCAGAAAAATGTGGTAGGCGGCAGAATAGCAGCCATTGACAAAAATTTTAAATTGCCTCAGGTTTGGCGAACCAGCATCGGTGTGGATCTTAAATTGCCACTCAATATGATGTTGAGTCTGGATGGAATTTACACCAAAGACATCAACTCCATCTGGTTTGAAAACATCAACATGAACGAGGCAGCCTCAACCATCAAAGAAGGTGATAATACCCGTCCTTATTGGTCAAATAGCACCAACGCAGACAAGTACTACAACAAAACATTCCAGAATGTGGTGATTATGCGTAATACCAAAAAAGGGGATGGATACACCCTTTCTGCTCAGCTTGATTTGCCAAAAGTCAAAGGATTTGCCGGGATGATTGGGTATTCCCGCAACATGGGTAACGAGGTTACCGGCAAGACAGGCTCTGATCCATTTTCTGCATGGCAATATCGTGTGATCAAGAATTCGTCCAATGATCCTGAGACGGGTTTAACTGCCAACAATACGCCGCATCGTATCTTTGCTGAAATGAATTACACCATTGAATATGCCAAGTATTTTGCAACAACACTTTCTGTCTTCTATTCCGCCTACCAAGGTGGAGCATATCAGTACCTTTACAATTTTGATATGAATAAAGACGGTACTTCAGGCCACGAATTGATGTATATACCTAAAGATCAAAGTGAACTGCTATGGGCTTCCCAGGCAGATGCTGATGCCTATTTTGCATTTGCTAAACAAGACCCCTATCTTTCCAAGCATGCCGGTGAATATGCTGAACGTTGGGCAGCATATACTCCCTGGAATAAAAGAATAGATGTCAGGTTAATGCAGGATTTCAAAATAAAATGCAAGAATACTGGAAATAAACTTCAATTTACTGTGGATGTGATAAATTTTGCCAATATGCTGAATTCAAGCTGGGGTCTTAATCAGGATTTGGTACAAAGTAATCCAACCCGTTCTTTAATGCCTCTTTCTGTAGTTGGGAAAGATGCCACGACCGGGATGCTGAAAGTTTCGATGCAAAAAATTGGAACCGACTATATTAAAACTTCATTCCAGGATCCTATTTCAGTGGCGGGAACCTACGGAATCCAGTTGGGTCTTCGTTACGTATTTAATTAATAATTAATCTTGATTCAATGAAGAGGGTGCCTGCAAAGCACCCTCTTTTTTTTCGATATATTCATTAAATTTGCCGATCCATCAAGAACAACATCATGGCTCAAAAACCTTCTATTCCAAAAGGCACCCGCGACTTCTCACCACTCGAAATGGCCAGAAGAAACTACATTTTCGATACCGTCAAAAGAATTTTTAAACTGTACGGATTTGAGCAAATTGAGACTCCTGCTATGGAAAATCTCTCTACCCTAACCGGGAAATACGGTGAAGAAGGAGATAAACTGTTGTTCAAAATCCTGAATTCGGGTGACTACCTTTCAAAAGCAAATGAGGGTGACCTGCTTGCAAGGAACAGCAACAAAACAACGTTTCAAATTTCCGAAAAAGGACTTCGCTACGATCTGACAGTGCCTTTTGCAAGGTATGTAGTTCAGTACCAAAGCGATATCAATTTCCCATTCAGGCGTTTCCAGATTCAGCCGGTTTGGCGTGCTGATCGCCCCCAGAAAGGCAGATACCGTGAATTTTACCAGTGCGATGTAGACATTATCGGTTCGGACTCCCTGCT
Organism: Bacteroidia bacterium; assembly: GCA_025358025.1. Classification (GTDB taxonomy): domain Bacteria; phylum Bacteroidota; class Bacteroidia; order Bacteroidales; family Prolixibacteraceae; genus CAINVV01. The sequence goes on from JANYKW010000109.1 coordinate 14,668, forward strand.
TAACGAATATGAGCTGATCCAGATTGTTGACAAAATTTTCTCCCAACTCAGAATCAGTGTCAGCATAAAAATCAACAACAGGAAGGTACTTTCCGGCATCGCTGAAACCATTGGTGAAGCAGAAAAAATCATCGATATTACCATCGCCATCGATAAACTTGAAAAAATCGGTTTGGAGAAGGTGAATGAAGAGCTTGCAGAAAAAGGGCTATCTAGTGAAGCGATCCGGAAACTTCAACCCATTTTGAAATTATCAGGGAGCAACGAAGCGAAACTCAACCTTATCGAGCAGGTCATCGGCCGATCTGAAACCGGTAAAAAAGGGGTGGAAGAGCTAAAAACCATTTTCACCTATCTGAAATCCGGAAACGTCCAAACACCGGTTGAACTGGATCTTACCCTTGCCCGTGGTTTAAACTATTATACTGGTGCAATTTTCGAGGTGAAAGCCAATGATGTTCAGATTGGGTCGATTACCGGAGGTGGCAGATACGATGACCTGACAGGGATTTTTGGCCTGCCGGATATATCGGGGGTAGGGGTATCCTTTGGAGCTGACCGTATCTACGATGTGATGGAACAACTGGAACTCTTTCCCATAGATCAAACGATATCAACAAGGGTACTCTTTGTAAATTTCGGTCTGGTTGAAGAGCAGTACTGTCTGCCATTGTTAGAAAATATAAGAAAAGCCGGAATTTCAGCTGAAATATATCCTTCTGCCGAAAAGATAAAAAAACAGATGAATTATGCCAACCGAAAGGGCGTTAAGTATGTGATTCTTGTTGGTGAATCTGAGATTGCTGCTGATGAAGTCACTTTGAAAAACATGGTTAGCGGGGAACAAATCCGTATTAGTACGGATCAGCTGGTGGAAGTTCTTTGCTAAAGGCGAAAGGCTAAAGGAGAAAGGGTAAAGGCGAAAGGATAAAGGATAAAGGATAAAGGATAAAGGGTAAAGGGTAAAGGGTAGAGGAGAAAGGAGAAAGTAGGAATTACCAATAAAATCAACAATTTTCCCATAAGAATTAACCCAAAAAGAAAGGCTGCAAAATCAGATTCGCAGCCTTTCTTCAATCTATCATTTTATTTAACCCATCTATTACAAATCAATTACTTTGCTGGTTTATTATCATCTTTCTTCCTCATTTCCTGCATCAGAAAAGATCTGAATTTACGCTCTGAGCGATAGAGTTTAACAACTTTCTCCGCTGGCAGGATCGCGAGAAATTTGCTGTTATACTCCTCAATCAACTTGCCTTCCTTGAGGTGTGTCTGCACAATTTCATTGGAAAGCTTGCGGTAATAATCCTCAGTTTTCGCTGTTTTATCTTCACTGGATTCTTCAAGGTCTCTTTTATGATCCAACAATGCCAGTCGTTCCTTTTCCATTTGATTGTACACAGGCCAGAATTTTTCACCTTCCTGTGATGTCAGACCAACCTCTTCGTTAATAAATGCAACTTTTTTGGTTTTAATGACTTCAATCATATTGGGATCCATATGCCTTTGGGCAGAAAGCTGCAAAGTACAAAACAGGGTTACCGCTGCAAATAATATTGTTTTCATTTTATTTATTGGCATTTAGAATTTCGAGATCTGAACAATTAGCAGCCAAATAATCAACCAGTTCATCTTTTGAAATTTTGGAAGGATCGTAATCATCCATTTCAGCCAGTGCCAGGAAAAATTGGCCGTCTGAAATAAGGGATGCATACGTATTTGAAAGTGGATCGGACTGGTCATCAACTATCATACTTGCAGATTCTATTAATTTTGCTTGTAAATATTTCTTTTGACTGACATAGGGATGAAGGTAGACCGTTACCATGATAGCCAAACCGGCTGCAATACCAAGTGCAGGCTTGAGATAAAAGAGAACTCCCTTAGTCCGTAAAATTTGCTTTTGAGGCTGTTTTGCCTCTTCAGCTTCCATTCTAAGGCTTAACCGTTCTCCGAAAGATTCAAAATACCCTTCAGGGACAGAATATCCGGCCTCTATTTTTGTAAAACCAGGATCGATGGTAATATGCAATTTTTTCTCTTTCATACTCATTATCATTACTAAGACATATGTTGTGCCAAAAGGTTTAATACAAAAGTTAATTATTCGCCCTCAAAATGGGCTTCAATCTTTTTTACAGCATGGTGGTACGAAGCTTTTAATGCCCCCACCGATGTTTTTAATATTTCGGCAATCTCTTCGTATTTCATTTCATCGTAATATTTCATGTTAAAAACCAGACGTTGTTTTTCAGGCAGCTTCAAAACAGCTAGTTGCAATCTTTTCTGGAGCTCTTCGCCTTCAAAGTGTGCATCAGATTCATAAGTCTCAACAAGATATTCAGAAATACCGTCATTTGATAAAATATTCCTTCTTTTTTTTTGCTGGAGGAAACTGAGAGATTCATTCGTGGCAATACGAAATAACCAGGTGAAAAGTGATGAATCTTCCCTGAAGCTGTCAATATTCTTCCAAACCTTGATAAAAACATTTTGCATCAGATCATCAGCATCGTCATGACTTACGACAATCTTTCGGATATGCCAATAAAGCCTCTGCTGGTATGTTTGTACCAGCAGACTGAAGGCCAAGTCTCTCTTTCCTTCGGTTTTAAGATCCAGTATCAGATCCCTGTCTTTATCTATCATCCGTCTTTAACAAAGGCTAAGAAAATTAATATTTTCAAGCGAGTGAAGGGGTAAACATTTTTGATATATCCGGAATGTACATTAACATTTTTATATTTTAAACAATGAGTCCACTACGAAAAGTCAGAGTTATTGATTTTTAACTTCTTTACCCCTAACCCCTGCAGGAGAACTCGTTGAAAATCAATTAACTTCCCATAGTCCCCATCAGGGGATTTAGGTTTTTTTGATTTTTCGGAGTGGATTCAACAATCCAAACGAAAAATTCCTTGTCCTAAGTTTCCGATTTGACAAAGTTAACTTCTCAAGGTTTAAAATAGTACCTTTGCAAATAATTATCAAGTTATTATTCATGGCTCTAAGATGTGGTATTGTTGGTATGCCCAATGTAGGCAAATCAACACTTTTTAATTGTCTTTCAAATGCGAAAGCACAATCAGCAAACTTTCCATTCTGTACAATCGAACCGAACCTTGGGGTTATTACAGTTCCCGAAAAACGGTTAATCCGGCTTGCAGAGATTGATAAACCAAAGAAGGTTATTCCTACAACCATTGAGATTGTAGATATTGCCGGACTTGTCAAGGGTGCCAGCAAAGGAGAAGGGCTCGGAAACCAGTTTTTAGCCAATATACGTGAAGTTGATGCAATCATCCATGTTATCAGATGTTTTGAAAATGATAACATCATCCATGTTGATGGATCTATCAACCCAATTCGTGACAAGGAGGTCATTGACATCGAGTTACAACTCAAAGATCTTGAGACTGTTGAAAACAGGATTTCAAAATTGCAGAAACAGGCAAAAGTCGGCAACGACCGGATAGCCCAGAGAACAGTTGCTATAGCAGAAAGGTTAAAAGAGGTTTTAATTACCGGGAAATCTGCCCGTACATTGATATTGCATGAAGATGAAGAAGAATTAATTCACGATTTCTTTCTGCTTACCCGCAAGCCGGTCGTATATGTCTGCAATGTTGAAGAAGCCTCAGCATCAAATGGCAACGCATTTTCCGAAGCTTTCCGGGAAAGTGTAAAGGATGAAAATGCTGAAATTCTGATTATAGCTGCTGCCACAGAAGCTGATATTGCCGAACTGGAAAGTTATGAAGAGAAACAACTCTTCCTGGAAGATCTGGGTCTTGTTGAGCCTGGTGTTAACAAACTTATTCATGCTGCCTACAGGCTGCTAAATCTGCAAACCTATTTCACCACCGGAGCCGATGAAAGCCGTGCCTGGACTTTTGTGAAGGGAATTAAAGCCCCCAAAGCTGCCGGTATCATCCACAGTGACTTTGAAAAAGGATTTATCCGTGCAGAAGTAATTAAATACGACGATTACATTATTTTGGGATCAGAGTCTGCATGCCGCGAAGTCGGAAAAATTGCCATTGAAGGGAAAGAGTATGTAGTCCAGGACGGTGACATCATGCATTTTCGTTTCAATGTTTAATTTCACTTTAGTTGGTTAAATAATACTTTGAATTGCAGATTTCAAATCTGCATACTCGAACTTAAAGCCACAGTCGAGCAGATGTTGAGGATAGACGGACTGTCCCTTGATCATGGAAACAGCTGCTTTACCGTATATCAACTTCAATGCAGCCTCAGGAACTTTTAAAAAAGCTGGTCTGTGACAGGCAGCTGCCAATATCCTTGTAAAAGCCGCATTGGTCGAAAATTCAGGGGCTGTGAGATTAAAAATTCCTTGGCAGGCCCTGTATTCAATGAGAAATTGTATGGCGCTGCAAAAATCCCTGTAATGAATAAACGAAAACGCCTGTTTGCCTGAGCCAATCTTTCCGCCCAAACCTGCTTTGAAGAGGGGTATAAGTTTCTTTAGCATCCCACCATCTTTGCCCAAAACGATGCCAAGGCGCATCACACATACCCTTGTATTCATTTCTCTGAGCGGATCCAGGCACGCCTCCCACTCCCTGCAAACAGTTGCCAGAAAATTGGTATCGTAATTTGTTGATGTTTCCTTATGGAGGTGTTCTGAATCATAGATACCAATTGCAGATGCAGAAAGGAGGATCTGCGGCCTTTCTTGTGCGGTTAACAGTTTAAGCGCATCAACAAGATAATTGGTTGTATCCAGCCTGCTTGCAAGCATCTCTTTCCTATTTGAAACGGTCCATCTTTTAATCACAGGTGATCCGGCCAAATTGATCAGAACATCAGAAGATTTGATTAATTTTGAGATTTGGTCTGCTCCTCTCATCAAATCAGATCTATGGATCAGCACGATCTCATGACCCGAAGCCAACAGATATGAAGAAAGATGCCGACCCAGAAAACCTGTACCGCCAGTGATGATAATTTTCATTGCATGTTGCTATTTGGTTTTGGATGTTAATTTATTGCTTATTTCCTTATGTCTGTAGAGAAACAAAAGAAAACTGTTGCTCCCAAAAAGAAAAAAACTTTTTTGGATATCTTCCACCGCAAAGGGAATCAACCAATCTGGAAATTTATTTTGATATGGTTTCTGAAACTCTCCCTTTTCGGGTTATTCCTGATGTCTGTGTTGTTTGTACTGGTATATATAGGCACATTTGGCAAACTGCCAGATGCAGAAAGTCTGATAAAAATCGAGGAACCAGTTGCAACGGAAGTTATTTCTCAGGACGGTAAAATTTTGGGTAGGTACTACGTGGAAAACCGCAGCAGCGTTACCTTTAAAAATATTTCACCAAATGTCATCAATGCTTTGGTTTCCACTGAGGATGCCCGTTTTTACGAGCATAGGGGAATAGATGAATGGGCGGTTTTAAGAGTCTTTGTCAAAACCATCTTCATGGCAAACCCTAGTTCCGGAGGTGGTTCTACCCTATCTCAACAGATTGCAAAAAATATTTATGGTCGGGATAATTGGGGCCCGCTAACCCTGCCGGTAAGTAAAATCCGGGAATCCATTGTAGCCTATCGTTTGGAAAAACTTTACGAAAAGAATGAAATCCTGACCCTCTACCTCAATACAGTACCATTTGGAGAGAATACATTTGGTATTGGTACTGCAGCAGAGCGTTATTTCAGCACCACTCCTTCAAAATTAACTGTTCCGCAGGCAGCAACCCTGGTTGGTCTTTTGAAGGCTAACAACTCATACAATCCCAGACTATATCCGGAGAGATCACTTCAGCGAAGAAATACAGTCATCCGGCAGATGCAAAAATACAACCACCTCTCAGTAGCTGAAGCTGACCGCTTTTGTCAGCAGCCACTTGGACTGAAATACAACTACCTGGTATATAATACCGGTCCCGCACCATACTTCCGTGAAATGATTCGTCCACAGCTAGAGAAATGGTGTTCCGAAAACAATAAAGAAGATGGCACTCCATATAATCTGTATACCGACGGTTTGAAGATCTACACAACCATCGATTTTAGAATGCAGAAATATGCTGAAAATGCTATGAAGGTCCAGATGAAAGAGTTGCAGGCTACCTTCGACAAAGAATGGAAAGGTCAATCACCTTGGGGTAAGGATAACGATGTCGTTATCCGGGGTATGAAACGGTCAGTCCGATATAAAAGATTAATTGAAGCAGGCAAAAATGACAAAGAGATTGCCCTGATTTTTAAAACACCAACCAATATCAAACTTTTCAGCTGGGATGGTGATCAAACTGTCCGGATTAGTCCCATGGATTCTGTAAAGACTTTCCTCAAATTACTCCATTGCGGTTTCGTCGCGCTTGATCCCAAAAATGGTGTCGTAAAAGCGTGGATCGGTGGAAATGATTTTCGTTATTTTCAATACGATCATGTTTTGTCGGCACGTCAGGTAGGATCTGCCTTCAAACCGTTAATCTATGCAGCAGCACTTGAGAACGGACTGCCACCTGACAAGTATTATGCCAACCAAAAAATTTCCTACAGCGAATACCAGGACTGGTCTCCTGGAAATGCCGACAACGAATATGGTGGCTACTATTCACTGGAAGGGGCCTTGTGCAAGTCTGTCAATACAGTTTCAGTACAGGTTTTGCTTGAAACAGGTATTTCAGAAACCGTGCAGCTGGCACAGAAAATGGGCATTAAAGCAGAAATTCCCCGCTTCCCTTCGATTGCCTTGGGAGCCGTGGAAGTACCACTACTACAAATGGTTAAAGCTTACTGCTGTTTTGCCAATGAAGGTTTAACCGTTGAACCAGCCTATCTGCTCAGAATAGAAGACAACACTGGCAGGATACTTCAAAAATTCAGTTCTGATTTTGTTTCCCAGCAGGTCTTGACACCTGAAAATGCTCATATTATGAACCATTATCTGGAAGCAGTGACCAATGAAGGCACAGGGGCTGCAATCAAATCCAGGTTTAATATACCTGGAGCTTTTGCCGGAAAAACCGGTACTACGCAAAATTTTGCAGATGGCTGGTTCTTGGGTTATACACCTACGCTCGTGACCGGATGCTGGGTAGGCTGTGAAGATCCTTCCGTACATTTCAAGTCGCTTGCTCATGGTCAGGGCGCTTTCATGGCTCTTCCTGTCGTGGGAGGATTTTTCAGGAGTTATTACAATGATCCGGCATTCGCCTCAAATGCCAATATCCCTTTTGCACCACCAAATATGGAAAATTCAATTTTATTGGATACTCCACATTTTGCAGAAGAGATCAAAGGGGATAAAAAAGAGTTTTGGGACCTGCTTAAAAGTGATAAACGCAAAGAAGAAGATAAAAGAGAGAAAAGCATAGACAAAGCCAAAGCAAGCAAAAATAAAATGGAAGAAACGTCTCCGAAGAAAGATGAGGAGAAACCTTCTATCTGGAAGAAAATTAAAAATGCACTTTCAAACAAAAATAAATAAACTTATAATAGACATAAGATATGAGATATGAGACATGAGATATAAGATATTATAAATGAATATATTGTATATCTCAACTTATTACTCATATCTCATGTCTCATATTTCATATCTTAAATAATGACTGTCTTAAAAAAACAATACGACCCTATCGGGAAAGCTGTAAATGATTATTTTCACGGGATTAAGGGTGATTCAATCCTGGTGAGGACTGATATCGCTGAAGATGAAGTACTCTCTCCTTCCTATTTTTTCAGGTCTTTTGAGCAGATGCCGGTTCAGGAAAGGGAGGCACTGAAACGCTGCAAGGGAAAAGTTCTCGATATTGGGGCAGGAGCAGGGGCTCACTCCATCTGGCTGAAAGAAAAAGGGTTGGAAGTAGTATCCATCGACATCTCTCCCCTTTCGTGTGAAACCATGCGCGAAAGAGGTTTAAACAATGTATTGTGCAGTAACATTTATTCTGTAACCGATCTGAAATTTGACACGATTTTGTTGCTGATGAATGGAGCAGGTGTTGCACAGACACTTCCAGGACTAACTTTTCTTTTCAACCATTTAAAAAATCTACTTAATCCCGGTGGCAAAATTCTTGCCGACTCTTCCGACCTCTTGTACCTGTTTACCGACGAAAACGGCGACAGCTGGATTGATATCGCATCTGATACTTATTATGGAGAGATGGAATATCAGTTGAGTTACAAAAATGTAAAAGGGAAAAAATTTCCCTGGCTTTTTGTCGATCCGGATACATTGACTGAATATGCAGAAAAATCAGGTTTCAGCGTTGCCGACAAAGTTTTGGGTGAACATTTTGATTATTTGGTAGAATTGACCCTTGCCTGAAAATTAACGATGATGACTGTCAAAAAATCGAAATTAATTTGTCTTTGCAACGGGGTTTCCGAAAAAGAAATTTTAAGTGTCCTGAAACGGGGAGCCAGGGATCTGGAGAAAGTTCAAAAATTTACACGTGCCTCTGCCGGCTGCGGAAGATGCAAAAGTGAAATTGAAGCCATAATAAATAATTATTGCTCAAGCAAAGCTCCTGATTTACAACAGAATATTAATTTTTAGGAAATGCTTATGCACACAATGTTTCTTTATTCTTAAATCTCCTATGGAAATTCGGATTTTTTAACGATATATTAAATTAATTGATAGATTTGTTCCCACTAAAAAAATACCACCATCACATAAAATCTTATTTAACATGGCTAAATTGAACCAAGATGCGCTGGATTACCATAGTAATGGAAGACCAGGCAAAATTTCAGTCACTCCAACCAAGCCTCATGCTACGCAACGCGATTTAGGGCTAGCCTATACTCCTGGTGTAGCAAGTCCTTGTCTGGCAATAAAGGATAATCCGGATGATGTTTACAAATATACTGCCAAAGGAAACCTTGTTGCAGTGATTTCAAATGGTACAGCAGTACTCGGATTGGGAAACATCGGTCCAGCTGCCGGAAAACCAGTTATGGAAGGAAAGGGTTTGCTATTCAAAATATATGCCGACATCGATGTTTTTGACATTGAATTAGATGCACTTGACCCTGAGTTATTTATTCAAACTGTCAAAGCTTTGGCCCCGACTTTTGGGGGAATCAATCTGGAAGATATCAAGGCTCCGGAGTGTTTTGAAATTGAAGAAAGACTAAAGAAAGAGCTGGATATTCCAATCATGCACGATGACCAGCATGGTACGGCCATCATCTCATCTGCCGGTTTGCTTAATGCTGTTGAAATGGCAGGAAAAAAACTTGAAGAGGTAAGGATCGTGGTTAATGGTGCCGGAGCTGCAGCTGTTTCATGTACAAGATTATACATCTCATTGGGGGCAAAACGCGAAAATGTTTTGATGTGCGACAGCAAGGGTGTATTGAATCATGAAAGAACGGACCTGAATAAATCAAAAATGGAATTTGTCAGGGAGACTTCTTGCCATACCCTGGCAGAAGCTGTTGACGGAGCGGACGTATTTATTGGCCTATCAGTAGCAGGAGTGCTTACCAAAGAGATGGTCAGAACCATGGCACCCAATCCTATCGTATTTGCACTGGCTAATCCGGATCCGGAGATTCCTTACGCAGATGCAAAAGAATCAAGGGATGACCTGATTTTTGCGACAGGACGTTCTGATTATCCCAATCAGATCAACAACGTACTTGGATTCCCATTTATTTTCAGGGGTGCACTTGACGTTAGGGCAAAAGCCATTAACGAAGAGATGAAAATTGCTTGTGTAAGGGCACTTTCCGAACTGGCCAGGGAGAAGGTTCCTGAATCTGTTCTGACCGCTTATAATGCCCGCAAAATCGTTTACGGACGAGAATATTTCATTCCAAAACCAATGGATCCGCGTTTGATTACCCGTGTTGCTCCTGCAGTCGCTAAAGCAGCAATGGATTCGGGTGTTGCACGCATCGCCATTACCGACTGGGATGCATATACCGAAGAACTAAATCACAGACTGGGATCAGAAAATAAGCTGATCTCCATGGTAATTGATAAAGCCAAGCAGGATCCCAAAAAAGTTGCCTTCCCCGATGCCAGCGATTATGAAGTATTGAAAGCAGCCAACATCGCTTACCAGGAGCTTATTGCTACACCGGTATTGATTGGCAATGAAGAAAAAATCAGAAAACTCATTGAGGAAAATGAACTTGAGTTTGGCGATGTGCAGATCATCGACAACCGGAACAGACCGAATGACAAACTACGGCGCAAATATGCCAACATTCTTTTTGAAAAGCGTAAACGCAAAGGAATGACCCTGGAAGAGGCAGTCGACAAAATGTTTGATAAAAACTATTTTGCGGCAGTGATGCTCGAGTGTGGTGATGTTGATGCAGTTGTTTCAGGTTATTCTACCCGCTATGCAGATGCAATCAAGCCTGCGCTGGAAGTTATCGGTAAAAAGCCTGATGTTACCAAAATATTTGGGATGCACGTGGTTATCAGCCCAAGAGGAACCTACTTCCTGGCAGATACCACCATCGATTCTGCTCCGGATGTTAACAATTTGGTTGACACGGCGGTACAGGCCTCTAAAGTTGTCAGACAGTTCGACATGGAACCGCATTTGGCGATGTTATCCTACTCTAATTTTGGATCCAACCACGAGGCATCGCCGACCAAAGTTCGCGAGGCAGTTAAAATCCTCCACAGAGATTATCCGGATATGATTGTTGACGGTGAAATGCAGTTGAGTGTGGCTGTCGAAAAAAAGATTCGAAAAGCGATGTATCCGTTCAACAAGCTTGCCGATAAAGATTGTAATGTATTGATTTTCCCTAATTTAAGTTCTGCAAATATCTCCATGCACAGTCTTCAGCACATCGCTGGATGCCAGACTTTAGGTCCGATCCTGGTTGGAAATCGCAAATCCATGCAAGTGATGCAGATGTATTGTACCGTAAGTGATGTGGTAAATATGATTGCTATTGCAGTAGTCGATGCACAAAATCTGGATTAGGATTTGTTGGATTAAAAAGAAATTATTGGATTAGAGAGGCTTTCTCCAATGGAGGTAGCCTCTCTTTGTATTTATCCGTTTCTCTTATGGGTACAATTTCTACGTGATCAGAACTTTCCAAATTTGAAAATCAGATAGAAATCCCATCCCCGCATAATTCCAATATCATAAGTAAGCAGATCGGTGGAAGTGGTCAATCTGTAGCTAATACCTACACCCATACGGAAAATGCGTGCCATATTCAACCCGAGTTCCACTCCAGGATTGAAAATAAAGAAATGGCTCATTGGGTAATACCTTGGATGATGTTGATTCTGTCCGCCCATCCAATCCTGAGAATCTATCCGGGCTACAGGATTGGGATTGTTTTCATTTCTGCTGATCCGCAAACTGGCTGAAGGCTAATCCACCGAAGAATAAAAATCTGACAACAATTGGAAAAAGTATTCAAATGGTTATAAAGGCAAAGATCATTAAAATAGTTCAAAAAGTAATAAATTAGGGCAAGATCCTGTAAACAACATTATGGTAAAAATTCTTTCCCTATTTATTTTTATATTTCTTTCTATCAATTGTTTATCTCAGACCTATTGGCGTGTGGAAAATGAAAGAGGAGAAGAACTGTTGCTAACGATCAACATCAATGCCGGGGACAATACCTTTGAAACCTATACCCGGAAAGATGCCTTGAAAGAAATGGCCGGATCCTTCATGTATACACTGGCAAAAGCTGCCGGGAAAATCAAATATCCTGAGTTGATGCATGGTACCGGAAAAATATCCTACCTGACGGATACAACCTATTACGCAGGGAATATTGATTACCCCGACAAATTATTCTCGTTGAAAGCAAAATCCACCGGAAATATTTTTTATGGCTTGCTGACCGACAACAGAAATAAATCAAGCATTTTAACAGGCGAGAAAATCAGTTCTGACAAGCCATTGAGGGATTATCCTGCGCTTATCAGTAACTCCTTTGCAATGACCGAAAAGTATTACTGGGATGCAAATTTTTTGAAATCTTCAGACTGGCAGAACTTCAAAAGTGATGTAAATAACCTGAAATTGAAAATTGCTGATGATTATGAGTTGGCAATGACCATGATGTGGCTTGGAAAAAAAATTAGCCAGTTTCCTCATGAAATAAAGAAAGTAAATAAGAAAATCATTGATCCTCAGCTAAATAAAATTAGTTCACTGAGATTTATCGCTGAAAAGAAAGCAATCCTCAACCTCAACAATTATCCTGAAGGCAAAGTGGCATCCATTCAATTATTTAAAGAAATCGAGGATAAAAAAGTTGAAACATTGATCATTGAGGCTTCAGGTAATAAGAATCTATCGCTCAAATCAGCCCTTTTACTGGCCGGTCATCTTAATTCCCAACCTTACTTTTGGGGATGCTACCTAACCCGAAAATGGACAGAAACAGAAAATTCGCTGCCAAACCCCTCCAAATACGAGGGCTTGCTGAATAACCCATTGGATCAGTCAGTATCCAACAATGAAATATTCAATGAAAAAGGATTCTATTTAAAAACAGTCCCTTCCTTACCTCTATTCAAAGGCAAAGTTTATATGGTAATCAACAAGGGAAGTTCAAACGTAGCAGAAGCATTGGCTATTTTTCTTAAAAATGAAAAATCTGCCATACTGGCCGGACAAAAGTCGGCTGGATCACCCCTTTTAACGAATGTATTTGAATTGGACATGAAATACCGGATCTACATTCCTTTTGCACAATTCTATGATAAGAATGGGAAAAGTTACCAGGGTATTGGCGTGGAACCTGATTTGCTTATTGAAAAAGATGCGCTGGGATACTTATTAAAGTTAGGAGTTTGGCGTTAGGAGCAATGAGTTTAGAGTTGAGAATTGAGAGAATGCTATTTTTTAATGATAAGGACTCCGTCGCGGATTTCAGATATTTTGGTTGTCAATCTTGATTTGTCTGCAATATACTGATAATCAATCGAATCATTCAACACTTTTCCGCAAAATGTGACTCCGGATGGCTTTTGATCCAGGTGTATATTGAAGATAGAAGATTTTTTCATCTCTTTCAACGTGAGTTCTACCCTATCCGGATGGTTGACTAATGTAACTGTTGAACTTCCACTTTTGTCCGGATGATATACTGTAAATTGATTATCAACGCCGGGATAGATCAGCCATGTCAGTGATCCTGTGTTGGTTTTGCTGCCCAGCCCGGTATAGCTACTTTCTACATTGAGCGGGACAATAGCGCCTTCCCTGATATAAACAGGAAATTCTTCCAGCGGGTACTCCCTTTCAAAAGTGATAGGTCTGGCATTTTCAATCAACGCTTTGTCATCAAAGAAATATCTCCATTTTCCAGCAGGAAGGGTAACCTTACATTTTAAATCATCATGGTAGATTGG
>JANYKW010000148.1 GCA_025358025.1 Bacteroidia bacterium
GCCTCCTGCAGATGAATTGTATCAATGAATAACTTTGGATTAGGCAGGTTTATCATCGCACCATTTAGCTGGGCCAGGGCTCTGCTGGCAGAGATTGTTTTTAACAATACCTTCTTTGTTTCCAGTTCCGCTTTTGGAGGAAGTAAGGGTAACTCATTGTAGGGGACTTTTTTGTTGAAATTAATCATAACTCAAAAGTAAAATTTACACTCGTTGCAATAACGAGGGTAAATTTAGTATTATTTTACTCCTATTCAATATTCAGGTGTAAATATTACTCCCCTTTATTAATTCTGGTTGGAACCAAATTTTATTTATTTCATTCTGGAAAGTTATTTTACTTACTTCGCTTACTTTTCTTACTTCGATCATATAAAGTATTAAAATATAAATAGTTAAAGCAGGGAAATCAAAAATAAACTTACTTCTTCTTACTTTTCCTTACTTCGCCTTACTTTTTTTTGAAGAATTTTACAACATCATTTTTGCTCTTACTTCGCAGAATGGCCTTATAAATTACTGTGATTCTGATGGATACAAAATCGAAGTAAGCGAAGTAAGAGAAGTCATAGAAATGTGTCAGGTACCTGGAGAGAATTATTTAAAATTTTCTCTGAAATAGCTAATTTACTGTCATTCAGCTTTTTTTATTTACACGATCTTCTTATCTTTGATCTACCCACCACCGGGGTTTTATTACCCAATAAACCCCCAACCCAAATGATTTTTACTATAAACGTACCTGTAAAACCTTATGTGAAGCGATTTCTCGAGAATAACTATGGAAATCCTGTAAACTTCAACAGCCATCCCAGGGAGAAGGATTTTTTTATTCGATTGCTCAAAAAACCCGACAAGCATGACAATGCAAAATATAAACATGACTATAAAAGGTTTACCTGCTACGTCACTATTGAAATTTCAGAAAGCCCCTTCTACAGAAAAGGATGTGAGTTAACCAAAACAGATACCATTGCATTTGGGAAACATTTTGAGAGGCATGCCAAATTGGTCATGAGAACCATGGTAGGCACTTACACCTCATTTGGCATGCCGATAAATGCAGCCATTATCAATTTTCAGGAAAAGTTCAGAATGGAAGAGGAATACTGGTCGTTTGACTCCATCAAAAAGGATTTCTTTCGCTACAAAATTTGCCATCAAATTGATTTCAATCACTACGCTTACCAACACCTTGAAAAACTCATTCTTCTAAATATGTCCAATGCCGGAATTTTGACCCAGACCATTATCAATGAAATTAAAATTAGTGCCATTTAAATACAATATTTTAAAGAAAATCGTGGCGAAACAGTCCCCAAAAAAGGACTATTTCGCATAACCCAAAAAATCATGATGACAATTCAAAAACAGGCCCAAAACATGGGTGGCGTAATAAAACTGTGGGCCATTCCTGTGGCAGATTATACAATTGCTCAAAAGTCATTGACAATTGTATCGGATGACAATATGGTGGAGATCTGTATCCAGGAAGATTCAGGATCTTTTACAGAAGAGGATATCTCTGGATCAGCCTTTAAAACAGAGATCCTCGGACAGGTTCCATGTGACCATCCGGACTCCCAGGCCATCATCAGACAAATGGAACGCACTTTAAAATACAATGTGATCTTGCTGGATGGTAACGGTAACTACAAACTTGCCGGCACAAAAAATGTTCCGCTTCGCTTTTCAGCCAGACAATCCACCGGTTCCACTACCGCCTCGCTAAACCATTATGCGATCGCGTTCCTGGCAAAAGTGATTACAAGCAGGGCAATTTTCATTGATGATCCGTTCCAATAGCCCTTAAAATTGATTGAATCCCCTTAGAACGTAAGGTTTTAGTCCTTTGTGAGCTCTTTGCAGTGTGGTAAACTTGCCGAAAACAGGCATGTTATGAACTACGCATTTCTTAAAGACATTATAGGATCACCCTGGCAAATTGACGTTCAGACCTTGAACGGACTCTTGCCGATCTTGCGTGGTATGGTTAATGGGCTGAATGTTGAAAAAGGAACCGAACCTTCCAATCATTTGCCTTATGCGCTTTCCGCTTCAAGCCGAGAGGTAGTCTCGATGTCTCAACTTGAAACTCTCACTACTGAGGATGGCAGTGATCCTTCACCAAAATTCATCCATGTACTTCCCATTCGCTCTGTCTTAACCAAACATGATCAGGACTGCGGTCCGGTTGGAACCCGCACCCTAGCCTCGAGGCTTAGTCTGGCCGATTCAAATGATAATATTATTGGCCATATCCTGGTTGTTGAATCAGGAGGTGGTCAGGCAATCGCTGTTGCAGAACTGACCGAGGCCATGCAGCGATGCACCAAACCAATGGTGGTTTGGATTGACGGAGTAGCCGCATCGGCTGCTTATTACATCTCGAGTTATGCCAGAGAGATTATTGCCAGTCGTGATATGGATCTGGTAGGCTGCATCGGAACCATGCTTGTTTGGGAAGGAAGAAAATCCATTTCTGAAGAGAACAAGGATGGAGAGATCCAGGTAACAATATATGCAGACGGTTCTGAGCAAAAGAACGCTGAATATGATGCCGCCATAAATGAATTCAACTTTCTGCCGGCAAAAGAAAGAATGCTCAATCCTTTGAATGCGAAATTTCAATCCGATGTGCTCTATAACCGCCAATCTGCAACCGAAGAGCAGTTAATGGGCAGAACCTTCTTTGCCAGTGAGGTGGTTGGTACCCTGATCGATTCCATCGGAAACTTCGACAGTGCTGTTGAAAGGATCCTGGCTCTTGCCAGTTTCAAAACAGATACCCCTAAAGAGAATAATCAAACAATAATTAATACAACAACCATGGTAAAACAATTCTTGCATTTAAATCAAGTGCTGAATGTTCCGTCTCTAGAAGGATCCGAAGAAGGAGTATTCCTGAACCAGGAGCAACTCGAATCCATTAACCAGGGACTGGAGGCAAACCAGCAACTCGCTTCTGAGCGCCACTCAGCTTTCCAGGAGCGGGACACGGCTAATACCGCATTGGCAACGCTGCAACAACAGGTAACCGATGCTCAGGCAACTGCTGGGGCAGCATATGAGCATTTCAATGCCATTGATCCTTCAGTTGCAACTGCCCAGACACCAGAGGCCAAAGCCCAGGCAATTCGCACACTTCTTGCCGCTAAACCGGCCGCACCTCCTGTCCAGAGCATCGGAAAGGTGGAAGAAATTCTCGCAGACGATGCTGATTGGGATACCATCAACAGCCTTGCCCACAACAAACAAGTGGATTCAAATTCTTAATTTTAATTCTTATAGCTATGTCAATTACAACCACTGCTATCATTCAAGAGTATGGTGCTTTTTATCAGGATGCCGGGCAGAACAAAAAACGGATCCTCAGCCTACTCTCCCAATCCCGTGAGCTTACTGCTCTTTGTACTCCCATCAAAACGGACGATACCATCTTCCGTCTTGCTAACGCAACCTTCCGCACCTTGGTCCAGCCTTTCCAAAAGACTTTCACCCAAAAAGGTGGTGTGACAATTGTTCCGAATGAGATTCGTCAATATCGTTTTAAAATCGATGATGAATTTATGCCGGATGAGCTTTATGCAACCTGGCTGGGTTTTATGACCCAAAAATCAGTGGACCGCAAGGACTGGCCATTTGTTAAGTGGCTAATCGAAACCTACTACGCCCGTCAGATTGACCAGGACATGGAGCTGAACGAGCTTTACAAGGGTGTTTATGCTGCTCCTGTTGCTGGTCAGGCCGGAGTGGATGGGACCTGTATGAATGGTTTGCAAATGCAGCTTCAAGCCGGTGTGGATGCCGGGACGATCAACTCAGTGGATATCCAGGCCCTGGATGCTGCCACCATCTTTGATCAGGTAGAACTCTTTACTGATTCCATCGCCGAGGTTTACCAGGGAATCAAGATGAACGTGTTTATGAGCCGCGCATGGTACAAGAAATACATGCAGGACAAACGTACCCAGGGATTCTACCAGAAGACCTCAGATCAGCAAATTGACGGAGGTATCGATTTCACTCCACTGGACGTGAAACCGCTGGCCTGCATGGTGGGTTCCAACGATATTTTCTGCACGCCTGCCGAGAATCTGCTGCATATCACACCTGCAACCATCACCAAAAACCAGTTCAAACTGGAAGAGGCCAAACGATCCGTTGCAGTCATGGCCGACTGGAGTGAGGGTCTGGGATTTGGTATCAACCAGGCTGTTTGGACCAACATTCAGCCCACAGTTTAAGCCAATGTAAAAAGAACCGGTTGCCCGCCTTCTTCATCGGAGACAGGCAACCTTTAATAACCTTATAAAAAATCTGATTATGATCGATTTTACTGATATTGACAAGAATCTCCCGAACGGGGAGAATATGGGAGGACTGCAACAAAAGGTCTATTTTGGATATCATGCCGATGTTGCTACCTGGCCTACCCGTCCTGTTAATCCAACCACATTGGAAATGTCATCCGTTCTGACCGGTGAGCTGGTGATGAAGCCCGGCAAGAGGATGTTTGAAATGTACCTAACAGATGATACCGGCGAGTTCAAAATCGAATCCGTGGGTGAAATCGATGGGAAATCGTTTGTGGAGCATCTGACCCTTTTCCATCCGGGATTGCAGAAAAAGCTTCTTGGATTCATCAATGCTTCCAAGAACGCAAACCTTGTTTTCATTGTTGTCGACAGCGACGGACAAATGTACCTGATGGGTGATCCACTTCGTTCAGCCGTATTTGTTGGTGCGCCGGATGGCATTGGAACAGGAAAGGAGACCGCTGCCCGTAAGGGTGCTTCACTGGAGTTTGCTTATAAAACCACCAGCGCATTTATCTATACCGGAGCCATTCCTCTGACTGAGGTTGCCGGTTAATGCTTAGCTCGATGTGGAAGAATTATTTTATATTCATAAAGCTTAAGCCAGGTAGGGTTGTTACCCAGCATTTTGGGGTGATTGATTTCAGCTCTGATTCAATCCCTCTTGAAATCCTGAAGACTCTTTATGAAAACGATTTTCCTTATCTTGAACTTACAGAAAAAGGCAGGACTGAATTGTATGGTGGGGTTTCAAAGGAAGAAACCCCACCTTCAATTTTTAAGCTAAAAAAGAAAAGGAGTTAGCATACCCAAAATGCAATTTCCGAATTGACTGGGGCAACCTAACCTCTGTTCCATCACTGCACACATTTCTTTCAGAATTTGTGATATTTTGAACCCTTCCAGTTATTAGGTAAGTTTATTGGCCAGATCACAGTAAGCATACCCCTTAAGTCCATTGCCTGAAATATAAAGTCAGATTAAAGCGCGTATATTGGAGTTAGACTTTAAATTAAAAAATATTTCGATTATTTCGTATATTTCGTATATTTCGATTAAATTTGCATCGAAAATAATAAATGAGAGTTATGCAAATTTTAGAAGATATTACACGACCGACAAAGGAAGAACAGATTGCTGCAATGAAATCTTATGATGCTCTTGCCAGTGTTCTCAGTGAATTAAAAGATAACAATCCTGAAATTGAGATTGAAGAAACACGTGAAAAAATTAGGGTTCCATTAAATGCTTTAAAATTATTAGCACAAATTTTAAAGGAGACAAGCAATGGAAGACCTGTCTCAATTGTACCTATCGCAACCGAATTGACAACTCAAGCGACTGCTGAGTTGCTTGGATGTTCAAGACCCCATGTTATAAAGCTGCTGGAATCAGGGAAAATAAAATTTACAAAAGTTGGCAAGCATCGAAGAATTAGATATGAAGATGTTGTAAGCTACAAAAGGGAAATGAAAGCACGCCAGGAAAATTTAATCAATGAAATTATAAACTCAGACGAAGAAGCTGGACTATATGATTCATAGTGTAAAGTTTAAATGTGTATTAGACACGAATGTTATATATCCACTTTGGATACGTGATTTATTAATGTGGTTTGCTTACTACGAACTCTATACTCCCAAATGGAGTAAGAATATATTTGATGAGTGGATTTCTGTAATGATTAGAAAGGGAATTGATGAGAAGGAAGCTTTAGTGCGTGCGAATAAAATGAATCGTGCGTTTCCTGATGCCTTTGTAGAAAATTATGAGCCACTGATTGATTCATTAACACTTCCGGATTTAAATGATAGACATGTTTTGGCAGCAGCAATAAAAACAAATGCGGACTTGATAATTACCAATAATTTAAAAGATTTTCCTGAAGATTATTTAGCAAGCTTTGGATTAAAGGCAAAAACACCAGATGACTTTTTTACTGATATAATTGACTTGAACCATGACTTATCCGTTCAAGCCTTTAAAAAACTGGTTCTTAATAAAAAAAATCCTCCATTTGACGAATATGATGTGCTTGATATTTTTAGAAATAATGGTTTAATTGATACAGCTAACTATCTTCATGCTTTAATTTAAAAATGCATCAAAGCCTAACATCTATTGCAGTAATGTTAGAACAGCCAACCGCAGAAATCGCATTAATTTTATCCTTCTCCAACCTCTTGCAAGGTTCTCCGAACATTTTGGAGAAACTTTGAAAGTTATATCCGAATTTATCAAAAAAAGACGGAGTTCTCCGAATCTTTCTGGGGAAAATAATTACTGATTTACTGGAATCCCCGGAATTTAGTATAAGGAAACCCGAATCCCTTTTTTTGTCCTTTCCTCCTGTTTTTCCTCCCAATACTTTTGGGAAAAATTCAAAATGGGATTACATGAGCAACAGGGATAAGGTCATTGACTGGATCAAGTCGGGGATGGATTACAACCAGGGTGTTTCACTACTGGTCGAGATCACGCATAAACAAAGCATCCAAAATCAATTCTCCGGCAGTCCTAAACATCTGGCCTCCAAATTGGCTTACGAAATCTGCAAGGCAAGTGCCGTTGCTGACGTAAAAACATGGAAGGACTTTATCAGTCAGCACAAAACCCCGTCTGGTGTAACTTTTGTAAAGCTTGTAATCCCCATTTACCCAGTTGACCGACATGAATGGCCGGACTCATCAACTCAGGAAACTGATCCCGAACTTCTAGGGGATCCTGTTAAGGAGTATCCGCCCCTTATCCGGCGCATCGTGCATGAATATGCTTCCCTGTTCCAGGAACGCAGCAGGCTTCACCAGGTCATGACCGGTATGCCGGAGTCCAACGCCGAGACAGTCCGGCAAAAACGAGCGGAGATATTTGATATGATCAAATCACTTTCCTCCCGTCTTGAACTTTTCTATCACGCCAAAATCCTTTACGATTCAAAGGGAGTTCTTCCGGATGAAGAAATATTGTTTCCAATTATTCAGGAGCCGTTACAAAGCGATCTTCTTTCCCTGGACATGGAGACACTTAAAAAGCGCAAAAAGAATCTGCAAAACGGAAACTCAAAGGATCAGTTCCTGCTGGACTACCAGTCACAGGAATCCAAAGCAATTAAGAATCCCATGCCCGACAGCCCCAAACGTACAAAGATCCTGTACCGGATCTCTCAGCGCAATAAGCAGATATTGGAAATCGAAAACGCACTCCTGAGCCATGTTATTAAAGAGTAAGGAAATAATTCTTCCCCAGGATCCGCCTGTGCAGGAGGGGACTTCAGCGGTGCGTACCGGCCATGGATCATCCCTTTTTGTCAGTGACCAGGA
>JANYKW010000203.1 GCA_025358025.1 Bacteroidia bacterium
ACTAAAACCTGGCTGTAACAAAGGCTAAATATAATGCGGGGTTAATTAACAATCGAATCATACTACAACGCATTATATTTTCAGGCACCCGGACTATTCCATCTAACGCTGTCCCGCACTATACTTAGCCTAATCCGTTAGCGGTTATTGAAAAATTAAATTCCGAATTCATTAAATTAGTGCAATAAATTAAATACAAAAACTATGAATTATAAAAATATATTCTTGAAATACTTAAGGATGAAAGAATTTAAATATTTAGTATTTTTCTGCCTGATAGGCATATTCCCAATTTCACTGGTTAATGCTCAAAGCAACAACCCTCGAGAAATTATTCCTTTTGATAATGGATGGCGTTTTTGGTTAGGAGATGACCAGTCTGCCAAACAGATTAACTTCGACGACTCCAATTGGCAAACACTGAACGTGCCACACGACTGGAGCATAGAGGGTCCCGTTAATCCACCTCCTACCGGCGATAAAAACAGCGGTTTCTTCACTCATGGCATTGGTTGGTATCGTAAAAGTTTCACAACGCCCGATACCTTGAAGAAGGTCGTCATTGAGTTCGACGCAGTTTATATGAACAGCGAAGTATGGATCAATGATCAGTTCATCGGACAGAAACCATACGGTTTCATAGGGTTTCGCTACGATCTTACGCAATTTCTCAAAAAAGACGGAACGCCAAATGTTATAGCGGTTCGTGTCGACGATTCGTCGGATCCTTCCCTTCGTTGGTATGCAGGATCGGGAATGTACAGACACGTGCGCTTAATAACCACAGGCTACACGCATTTTCGCCTCGATGGAGGCATTAGCATTACAACGCCCGAAATATCGACCGTGAAAGCAGTTGTTAAGGCTGATTATATTATAGATCCGAATTTTTTTACGGATCAGGAACAACAAGCTTGGGCTAAAGATCCTTGGAAAGTAAAGCCTGACACTATGGATATCATATTGCGCAGTTCTGTATTTGCAGCAGATGGTTCGGTTGTTGCATCTACCGAGAAAAAGCTTTCGCTCCAAAGTATGCACCCGGGTCAACGAGCTATACAACAGATTACTGTGCCAAACCCTCGCCTTTGGTCCGACAATACTCCTAGTCTGTACCAATTGCGAAGTACACTGATACTCGATGGACGTACGTTAGACGAGAGCACTACGACATTTGGTATTCGTAGTCTCGAATACAATACCGATCGTGGACTTTTAGTAAACGGAAAGCCTACCAAACTCAGAGGTGTTTGCTTGCATCAGGATGCAGGGTCTTTTGGCAATGCCGTTCCCATAGCAGTATGGGCTTATCGACTTGGTATTTTAAAAGAAATGGGTTGCAACGCCATTCGTACAAGCCATCACCCGTTCGCTCCAGAGTTTTACGATCTGTGCGACCAACTCGGGTTTTATGTTTTTGATGAAGCATTTGACGAGTGGACACGCGATTGGACTCTCAATTACACTGAAAATACTCGTGGTAAAGCAAAGTATGGCTATCATCTCTACTTTAACCAATGGTACGAAACAGACCTTCGTGCAATGTTGCGTCGCGACCGCAATCACCCGAGTGTAATACTATACAGTATTGGTAATGAAATTCCCGATCAGTTTAACGACGATGGTTGGAAGCTTGCAAAAAAGTTGATGACAATTTGCCACGAAGAAGACTCAACCCGTCCCGCTACCTCAGCTTGCGATCAATCGTATGTTGCATCTCGCAACGGTTTTATGGATCAACTGGATATTATGGGATATAATTATATCGATCGTCTGTATGGCGATAGCACCTACGTACCCGAACACAGACGCTTTCCTAACCGTTTATTTTTGGGGACCGAAACAAGTCACCAAATTCACTATTGGCTTGGTGTTCGGGATAATGACTATGTCATCGGCGATTTTATATGGACAGGTATCGACTATTTGGGAGAAACTTGGAAATTTCCCGGTCGGGGCAGTATGTCTGGCGAAATTGATCTTGCAGGAGGAAAAAAAACAAGTTTTTACCAACGTGCTGCATATTGGCGTGCCGATCCGACATTGCAACTTTTTGTACTCACGGGCGAGAAACCCAGGAGTCCCTGGCAATCGCCACCGGCATTGCTCAAATGGAACTGGACTGAAAAAACAAATTACACCGTTAGGGCTGCTACTAATTGCGATGAAGTAGAATTGTTTCTAAACAATCGTTCCCTCGGGAAAAAGGAAGTATCTCATAATCTATATTATAATGATTGGAACGTAGAGTATACTCCGGGAGAACTTAAAGCAGTGGCTTATAACAAAGGGAAACAGGTTGCAACTTCGATACTTAAAACAACAGAAGCGGCTACTAAGCTTCAAATTGCATCGTTTCAGCTGCCCGTTGCCGCGAGTGACATCGTTTTGTTTGAAGTCACAGTGACTGACAAAGCCGGATTGAAAGTAATAGATGGAAAGTATCCCATTACAATAAAAGTAGAAGGCGAAGGGAAGCTAATCGGTATAGACAATGGTGAATTAGATTATACTGGTTTGTTTAAGACTGATACACGCAATGCTTATCAGGGTCGCCTCCTTGTTGCGGTGAAAAGGATATCGCCTGCGACAGAGGGCAAAATTCATATTATAGCCACTGCACCAGGTTTGTCAACTGCCATTTTACAAGTAAAGTAAAAGCAAGCAAAACGAACACTCAGTACGAGATTTTATGATAAGTTATAAGTTTTGGTAGAAATGATTGTAAATTGGTTTAAAGAAAACTATGAATTGGGACACGG
>JANYKW010000209.1 GCA_025358025.1 Bacteroidia bacterium
TTTATTCCGGAAGACCCTTCTCAGCTTTGCCTGGCATTTGATGGACAAGAAACACTTCCGGAAGAACTGGAGGCCGAATCCCGGGAGATAGAGGTCAGCTATACCCGTAATAAAGAGAATAAGAAGCAAGCCGTACGTAATGCAATCCCCGACTCCATCCGCCGCGAGGAAGTTGTCATTGAACCGGAAAATATCCCGGATGGTGCTGTAAGGATAGGGGAAGAGGTTACCGAGAAACTCGCATATATCCCGGGTGAAGTATATGTACAACGCACAGTTCGCCCCAAATATGCCCTTCCACAAGGGGGAGGCATCACAATTGCCGACCTTCCCACGCAAGTATTGCCAAGATCAAATGCAGGAGCATCCCTTCTGGCATACCTGCTGATTAGCAAATATATGGACCATATCCCTTTTTACCGTATCCTGGAGATCTTCAAACGGCAAAAGATCATCCTTGCTGCATCGACCGTAAACGGATGGTTCTCAGATTCGGTCGATTTACTGAGAACCTTATATGAAACCCTGAAAAAGGATGTGCTATCAAGCGATTACATACAGATTGATGAAAGCACCATCCCGGTTATGGATAAAGATAGTCCGGGAAGTACCAGAAAGGGATACCATTGGATTGTCCGAAGCCCAATGCAGGACCAGCTGTTTTTCCATTACCAAAATGGTAGCCGCAGCCAAAAGGTGGTGGTAGAACTATTACATTCGTTCCAGGGGGCGGTGCAAAGTGACGGCTATGGCGCTTATGATATCTATGAGAATAAAAAAGGTGTTTTGTTACTTGGGTGTATGGCCCACGCCAGGCGTAAGTTCGAGCAAGCGCTGAAGGACGATCCTGAGAGGGCCAAATATGCACTAAAAGTCATCCGTGATTTGTATGCCATTGAGCGGGAAGCTCAGAAAATGGAACTTGCACATGATAAGATCAGGGAACTGCGAGAAGAGAAATCTTATCCGATAATCAAAGAGTTTGAGAAATGGTTAATTGAAAACTGTACAAAAGTCTTGCCTAAAAGCCTTATCGGGAAAGCGATCTTATACACCTATAATATCTATCCCCGCCTGGCCAGATATGTGCTTGACGGAAGATACAACATCGACAACAACGGGGCCGAGAACGGTGTCCGCCCCCTGGCACTTGGAAGAAAAAATTATATGTTTTGTGGAAACAATGAGGCAGCCGAACGAACGGCAATAATCTATTCCCTGCTGGGTAGTTGCAAATTGGCAGGCCTCAATCCAACGGTGTGGCTGACCGATGTCCTGAGCCGTCTACCGGATCACTCAGTGCTCAGACTAAGTGAACTGCTCCCGAAAAACTGGAAACCGATAGAATAGAATCTTGCCAAACCGAATATCCATCATGGACCCAAAGTGAGTCTCAATATGCTTCCCGGGTGAGTGAAGTGAAATCGACCCCGTAGCAGGCCGAATGCTTACGTTGAAAATGGAATACGATTACCTTGGAGCAATGGAACTGTCGAAGGCCACGTGAACAGAATTAAGAGCATTAAACGGCAAATGTATGGTAGGGCCAGCTTTGAACTACTGCGAAGAAAGGTAATATTGTCTCAAACCGGGTAATGCTTCCCCAAATATGACGAAGAACCAGCATCACCGGAGTATCCAACCATTACACAGTCGTCGTCAATATGACCAACTATTTCAAGAAGCTTAAGTACATTTGCATAGTAAAGCTGATGATTAAAAGAAGAGCCCAAAGATGCCCCGACATTCAGCAATATGATGAAAAAGGTTTTCATTGTATGGAAAGAGTTGGTTTTTAAGTCGCTTCAGTTGC
Organism: Bacteroidia bacterium; assembly: GCA_025358025.1. Taxonomy (GTDB): domain Bacteria; phylum Bacteroidota; class Bacteroidia; order Bacteroidales; family Prolixibacteraceae; genus CAINVV01. Next base: position 1,814 of record JANYKW010000209.1, read on the forward strand.
TCTGTACCGAAAAATTCTTTATCACGCCCATACTGAATTTTGAAAAATCGGTATTATGCAATATTCAAAACATCCGTTTCTTTTTTATTCAGCATAAACATTTAACTTTGGTTTCGGCGAAAGAATTGTCAATGAATGATTTGATCAAAATTCTATGAACCGTGTGGACTTAAAAAAGCTTTTATAAATAATTTCATAACAGGTATATCAGATTTTGTTTATTAAATCAGCGCAATTTACTAGTTTTATTTTAAATATTCAATATGTTCTTTAACCTTTTTAAAAATATAAAGCTTCACATATGCGAATTTTCCCCCAGTATCCATGAGAAATTGTATTTAAGTTTTATGTTGTCTTTTTATCAGGTAGTGTATAATTTCATGTGTTTGAAAGCTGGAAATAACTCAGTTGACTATAGTCATACAATACAATATTTATCTAAATGCAAAAATTGTTGAATGAACTGATAAAATTTGAAAAGAATAAAACCGGGCGGTCCGATCCTTTTAATAAATCCAACCAAACTTATGAAATAAATACCTTAATGTTTTAATAATTCCTGAACTTCTTTCTGTAGAATGGGCAAATAACGATTCACTATCAACCAAATAACATCAGCTGAAACACTATCATAGCCATGAATGATCCTGTTTCGGGTATCGACAATCTTTCGTGAATCTGTAATCTGGCAGTTTGGGTCAGCTTTTAGAATTCTATCCATGGCTTCGCCAATAATTTCTATTTCGCGCTCTACCCCTCTGCGCAATAATTTATTATTTTGATATTCTTGGAAGTTTCTTTCTTCACCTAAATACTCATAGATAGAGTCAATCGAAGTTTTTATATCGAAAAGATGTTTAAATATTTCATGCTTCATAAATCAATTCTTTCGATTCGTTTATACTCTTAATGAAATATGGATTTGACAAAGTTCGCTCCGTAACAATATCAATTTCTCTATTAAAGAGTTCTCTAAGTTTGTAATGAAGGGAAAAATAATTATTTGAATATTCCTCAACAGTTAAGTTATCCACAAAGGAGATTAAAAAATCAATATCACTATTTTCGTTGAATTTGCTGGACACAGCAGAGCCAAAGACGTAAAGTCTTTTTATTTTAAGAGCCTTACAAATGCTCTTTAAATCTTCTTTCTTACTTTCCAGAATCAGTTGCATGATTTTTTTTC
>JANYKW010000043.1 GCA_025358025.1 Bacteroidia bacterium
GCTGTAATTGCTACCGGTGCTCCCATTCCTGCAGCTCCTTCCAGGAATGAACCAAAGGCGAAAGCGACCAAAAGGGCCTGCAGTCTCCGGTCGGGAGTGATGGAGGCCATAAAATTCTTAATTATTTCAAACTGGCCACTCTTTACGGTAACATTGTAAAGAAACACTGCACCAAGAATGACCCAGCAAATGGGAAACAATCCGTACAAGGCACCATGTGCGACAGACGACAACGCCAGTTTTACCGGCATCCCATAAATGAATAGTGCAGATAGAAAGGCTATTGCTAAGGTTAGCAGGCTGGCTTTATAACCTTTCATTTTCTTGATTATCAAAGCCCAGAAAATGAAGAAAATGGGCACGGCAGCGGAAACTGCCGATAATCCGATGCTGTTAAGCGGATCTACAACCTGAGTCCAATTCATAAGATATTTGTTTGGTTAACTATTTGATTATTAGAATTATATTCTCTATATTAAAAAAACTAATGTCAATGATCGATCAGAACCACCATCAAGTCCATCACATTTGTTTGCGTTGGTCCTGTAATAATCAGACCTCCTTCTTGTTTGAAAAAATGATATGAATCACAATCACTGATATATTGATCCATATTCATGGATAAAATTGACGCATTCTTTGATGTGAAAGAGTCGACAACTGCTCCGGTTGCCTCGGTTGGTCCATCGGATCCGTCTGTTCCACCGGAAAGAAATGTTATTCCCGGACGATCCTCCAGATTTTTGGCCATCATCAGCGCCAGATGCTGATTCCTTCCACCCAAGCCGTTACCCTCAATCTTTATTGTAGGTTCACCTGCAAAGAGCAAGCACGTCTTTCCATTGGATTTTTCCTGTCCGACCCTGTTGATACATTCGATTATGTAGTTGGCTACATCCTTCACATCACCATCCAATGCATTTGTTAATATCCGGGCATTAAAACCCAAAGATTCAGCTTTTTCTTTGGCCGTTTTCAATGCCAGGAGGTTTGTTCCGATAATTAAGTTACTCGTAAGAAGGAACATCTCATCACTCTGTTTCAATGTTTCCTGACGTTTTTTATCATATCCATCCCGGAGTACGCTCAAAATCTGCCCTGGTATGTCATTTTCTATCCTGTATTTCCGGACAATGGACAAAGCGTCTTCAAAAGTTGTCGGATCCGGTGCTGTCGGTCCGGAAGCTATAACATCAAGAGGATCACAAATTACATCAGAAAGGATTAAGCTTACCACTCTTGCCGGAAATGCTGATTTGGCCAATTGTCCTCCTTTAACTTTTGACAGGTGTTTACGGATGCAATTCATTTCGTTAATATTTGCACCGGTTTTCAACAGGACGGTACTCAGTGACTTCAGATCATCCAATGTACAGCCTTCAGGCACATCAGCCAACAAGGCCGAACCTCCTCCTGAAATCAGACAAATCACCAAATCATCTTTTCCGGCTTTGTGTACTATTGAAAGAATCTGTTCTGTACCCCTTACTCCATTTTCGTCAGGGACTGGATGTCCTGCTTCTGTAACTTCAATGAATTTCAGGGGCACCGAATGATCATATTTGGTTACAATATGACCTGTAGTTATTCTGGATCCTAAAATGTTCTCAATTGCCAGGGCCATGGCTGCACTTGCTTTCCCGGCTCCAACGACAAAAATATTTTGGATAGAAGAAAGATCAAACGCGATATTTTCAATCTGAAGAATGTTTTGATTGATTGAAACAAAACGATTAATCAGGTTGTCGGGTTTTACACTTTCAACACCGGCTAAAAAAATTTGGATCGCTTTTTGTCTCTCCTTCATTTTTAGATAGTTTGAATGCCAATACAATTTGAGTTATCCTGCTAATTTTTGATTTTTATTACTATCTTTTTCACCCAAACGCTGTCTTCAACCATGATAGAGGGTCTATGCAGCTCATTTGGGAAAATAATAAAACAAGTACCTGGTTTCGCAAGAAGGTTCTGGTTTATTTTTGCCTGATAGAATTCAATATCTTTTACCGTATCATAGGGTACCTTTAATATGGCTGATTCAGACTTTGCAAGTTGGATATTTTCGGCTCCTGAAATGACATATTGAATATCTGAATAATTCCTATGTGCCTCAAACAGAATTTTTTCAGGATTTTTTGAATAATATTCAGTGACTTTTACAAAAACATCCTGATGATCCAGTTCATGCGTGCCTACGCTGATTTTAGATAAATCCTCCTGTTTTAAAAAGTTAATTGCCTTGTTCCACCTCTCCTTGTTCTTAAAATACTGGACAGCAAATTCCTTTTTATTAATAGACAGATCGATTTTTAAATTAGTTTTCCCTAACCATTCTTTTTGATTGAACCACGTTGAAACCTGTTTATCTGTCCATTTCTCAGGATTATCGGTATTATTTGGTGCTGTGACCTGGGCGTTAAGTTCATAATTTGAAAAACCCAGAATAAAATATGCTATAAGCAGAAACAAAACATTTTCTTTCATGATTATTTTTTTACTGTTAATTGGTCTACTTTCCGAAAAGATCGTAAAAATTGCATTCCGGTTCGCAGAGGTTGCCATACAGATGACCTGTCGTGAGTTGTTTGCGTTGCAGAAAAGGGTGGGGACTGTTTTGAAATTCCTGATCGATAGCCAACGATCCCTTTTGTACCAGTTTGAATATGTTCATATTTTCAGGAAATTACGATTACTTCATGATCGAGTATTGAATTGATTTCAAATTGGGCAAAGCCATCTTCAACCTTTGCTGATATACTCTTATTGGCAACCAGAGCATTAAGATTTCTTCCGCTCACCGAGGCTGGCAATTTTACCTTTACCTTTAATGGTCCGATAGCAATCAATTCATCTAGTGGTATACGCCATGTCGCAGCACTTGTCAGATTAACCAGGTGCAAAATCAGATTTCCGGATTTTTGATATAAGTGACAATCCACCATCCCCGCTCCAGTTACTGTCAAAGGCAAATCTTCTTTTACTGTCCATTTTACGACATTAGCAAGAAGATTACCATGATCCGAAAGGTTTAAACGACCGAACTGTCTGTCAATATCGGCAGGAATAAAAACTATCCTGCCTCCATTTTTATCAGATCTGATGATCACGCCAGGAATGTCAGTTTTTGATTCCCGCATGTATGCTGTTTCAGGCGGGTAGGTTGGGAACTGTGGAATATAGGTCATGGGTACTTCTGCACCCGCATCTAATCGAAGCGGTTCGAGTAATCCACCATAAGGGACAATGTCCGTCTCTTCGAAACCTCGAAGGATTGGGTGTCTTTTGCCAGCAACCGGTGGTTCCTTCTTTATGTGGGGTCCTGTCACCTGCGCACGAAGTTCTGGCGTTAAGCGCATGTAAGTGTGGTATGCATCATGTGCAAACTTATCTGAAGGTATTACCCGCTTTGAAGGCGCTGTGACCAAATGGGCTCCAAACAGATTAGAAAGTCCATAATCGGAACGGGCATCGCCCTCTTCGTCATACAAACTAGTATCTCCGGTTGCTACCAGGCTACCTCCACGATCAACGAAACGCCTTACCGCTGCCATCTGTTCATTGGTCATGATGGCCAGATTGGGTAAAACCAAAACATCGAATTGTCCGGAATCACGGTCAATGTGATCTGCATGTACAGGGATGTACGGAATCCGTGCCCGAAGAAGAGCATGGGTCATTCCACGCCATGGAAGTTCAACCAATTCTTCTGCCCTGTCTCTTCCATAAAATTCAGTGTTTTCCTGCGTCCAGACTAAACCAACATTTGCCACCGGCTTACGGTTTAAAAGATATTCACTATTATCCTTATACCATTTGAAGACAGGCTGAGCAGTATGGTACATTCTCCTGTCCTCATGGTAAGCAGCGATCATGTGCCACCAAGGTGATATGCCACCAGCAATGCCATTTATCATCCACATTCTGGATTCATGCACTGTTTTACTAGCCAGTCTGAAATAGGCTGCATCACTATGGTTGTATAATGACATACTTTCCGGTATAAGTTTATCCCATCCCAATATACCATGAATAAGTTGACCCATTTGAGCGTTGTGCTGGAAACCAGCCTCATTTGACCGGGATTGATCATCAAGCATTAAAATATCTGCTCTCTTGGCAATCTCTTTATAATTCCTGAATCTGCTGCTTTGTTCAACGAGAGAGCCACTGTTCATACCGGACCACGTACAATCGGGACCTCCAACAGCTTTGGTTGTTTTGTCGAATAAATCCCAGATTTCAAGCCGGCGATCATAATTCCATCTGATCCATTGCTTGTATACTTTATCATCCCAATTTTTCTTTAAGGGAATGTCTTGGCCGGTTTTACCGCGGAAACTATTTTTACAATTTTCACAATAGCAAATGGATCTCCTGTCTAAACCGCTCCAGCTATTGTCTGTAAAACCTTCCGGTTTATACAGTTGCCATATTTCTTTAAGGATCGCCGGAATGTGCTCATGATAATATGGACTATTGACACAGCTAACATAAAGTTCACCTGCTTTATAAGGGTTTCCATTGGCATCAATCGCGAACCAATCCGGATGTGCCTTGTAAAAATCATCATGGGCCCTGTTTGAGTCCATGCGGGCAAAGACAGCTATTCCATCTTCATGGGCGGCACGGCATAATTCACCAAACAAGTCGCGTCCTCCCAGATATTTGGCCGGACGGTGCAATGGAATTTGAGTTGGATAATAGGCTACAATCCCTCCTGCATTAATAACAACTCCTTGTGTCTCTGTCTCTTTCCAAAATTTTCTCCACCAAGGAATATCATATTGGGCAGGATCCATTTCTGTTATATTAATTTGTCCCCAACGGGTGATATTGCGATACCAGGGCTCTTTGGCCTTACCCTCCTCCTTGCTGAACATTTCATTAGCAGTAACCGTGAAGGGATTTGCGCTTGCGAGTACGACGGTTCCTAAAGAAGTCTTCTTCAGGAAGGAACGGCGACTATTATAAGCATTTGGATAGGTGATTTCCATTATAGAATATTTAGATATTTAAGCGTTCATTTTTTTATGAAATTACAATAACCTCGTGATTCAAAATCGAATTGATTTTGAATTCACTCCAGCCATTTGTTACGACAGGAGAAATTTTTTGTCCGGACACCAGCATGTTAAGAATCTTTCCCTGAACATCTTTTGTAAGTTTGAGTTTAACTGTAATTGGACCGATTGGAATAAATTCGTCCATTGGTGCGCGCCAGGTACCTGCGCTGATCAGATTGGTTATTTGCAAAATCAGGCGACCCGGTTGGTGGTAAATGTTGCAGTCAACCAGCCCGGCACCCTCAATGATCAGTGGGATATCATCTTTTGACACCCACCGTACCAGGTTTTCCAGCAAGTTACCATGATCAGGATTATAGTCGCGGGCAAACTGTCTGTCGATATCGGCGGGTAAAAAAGCAATACGACTGCCACCTGCTGTTGTATTAACTATCAAACCCTGGATGTCGGTTTTTAGCACCCTCATCCATGCATCCTCCGGTGGCATAGTGGGAGACACCGGAATAAATGTCATAAGCACTTTAGCTCCGGAATCTGTTTTGACAGGCTCCAGTATGCCTCCGAAGGGGATGATATCCGTTTTATCGAATCCTTTTAAAACGGGATGACGATCAACGGTAACCATCGGCTCTGTACCGTTGTGCGGTCCGTCAACGTTTCTGCCCAACTCAGGTGTCAGACGCAGGTAGGTGTGTAACGACCTGACTCCTCCTCTTCCAAAAGATAAAGATGGTTCGGAAGATGTGGATGATAGAGGCTTACCCGGTCTTGCGAAGTGGGCACCAAACAAATCACCCAGGGCATAATCCTGCCGGGGGTCACCATAGTTATCATATAAACTGCTCTCACCAGTAGCTAATAGTCCGCCTCCGCCTTCAACAAAGCGTTTAACACTGGCAACCTGAGCATCCGTCATGGCACCAAAATTTGGCAATACCAACGATGATAAATTCTTCGCTTCACGGTCGATATGATCCGCATTTACCGGAACAAATGGTATTCGTGCGCGAACAAGCGCGTTCATAATACCACGCCATGGAAGTTCGACTCTCGTATAGGTATCATCCCGGCCAAACCAGTTTGAATTGGCTTGCGACCACACAACTCCGACGGTAGCAACGGGAGTCCTGTCAAACAGGAATTCTTCATTGGCTTTATGCCACAGATAGACAGGTGAAACCGTTTCATATCTACGTCGGTCTTCATGGTAACCACTCACTGTATGCCACCAGGGGGCAATACCTCCGGCAATACCTTCCAGCATCCACATCTGTGCCTCCGGTGCAGTTTTGCTCGCAAGACGCGGTCCATAAATTGCCATACTTTCGGCAGCAACCTTATCCCATCCCAACAAACCATGAATATATTTGCCGACCTCTGCATTTTGCTGAAAGCCTCCATCAGTACTACGCGATTGGTGATCAAGCATAATTATGTCGGCACGACTACAAATCTCTTTTAAGTCACGAAAATCCCCGGAACTAATGACATTGCCACTGGTCATACCCGACCAGATGCAGGTTGGTCCACCTGCCGCTTTTGAGGTGCGGGTAAACAAATCCCATATCTCCGACCTGCGTTTATAATTCCAAGCAACCCATTCCCGGAATACAGTATCATTCCAGTTTTTTGTGAGGGGAATTTCCTTTCCTGAATATTTCAGAAAACTCTTTTTGCAGTTCTCACAGAAGCAGGGAGTGCTGATACCCAGACCGGCCCAACTATTGTCTGTAAATCCTTCCGGTCTATATATTGTTGCTATCTCAGTAAGAATTGCCGGGATGTGTTCATTGTAATATGGACCATTGACACATGTTCTGTAACGTCCGTCTGTAATAAACGGTTTCCCTTCTGCATTGACGGAAAACCAATCGGGGTGGGCGTTGTAAAACTCTTCTGTAGGGACAGTACCGGAATCCATGCGGGCAAATACCACTAACCCGTCTTCATGGGCGGCACGGCACAGATCGCCAAAAAGGTCATGATCACCGAGCAAAGGGGCCCGGTAATGATGTGGAACTTTGGTGGGATAATAAGCATAAATGCCACCAGCGTTCAAAACAATACCTTGTGTCTGTGTTTTTTCCCAGTAGTCTCTCCACCATGCAATGTCGAAGTTGGCAGCAGTATCTAAAGTAATATTAATCTGACCCCAGCGCTTCACCCGTTTAAACCATGGAATTTCATTTTGAGATTCCGGTTCATTCAAAGAACTATCTGCCGCAAGAGAAAACAGATTTGTACCCGCTAACGTGACAGATGCGGCGGTAACCTTCTTGATAAAGGTTCGACGACTATCGCCGTCAACATGTTCAATATCTGAAATATCCTGCATATTTGGATTAATTTTGTTCATGACATCATATTTTTCCAATCAATTTAAATGGTTCACTGTGAACAGCTATCCCATTACTTTAATAAATAACGATTAATTGTATCCCGGATTTTGAGGAAATATTGAAGGATCATTGATTAATTTAACCTGACTTAACGGTAACGGCCAAATAGTCATATAATCCTTCATTCCTTTACTTTGCATTACATTAAATGCCTGACCAGTTCTAACCAAATCAAACCATCTGTGTCCCTCAGAAGATAACTCTAATCTACGTTCCAGAGCAATCGCGTCACGTAATGCTGTCTGAGTCATCCCTGTTGAATACCCTGTCAGGCCTGCCCTGATGCGTATCGGATTTATATAGGGGATTGCCAGATCAGTCTTCCCATTTTCATTCATAGCTTCCGCTATCATTAATAGGACATCGGCATAACGAATCACTTTCCAGTTTGCCCTGCTGTCATCCACTGCAGCTACCGCTACAATAAACTTTTTGGTATAGGTTTGCATAGTATTTGCAGGCAGTTTGATAAAAACGCCATTTGCACCGTAATAACCACCTTTAACGCCTACCGAAACATCCTTTCTGAGATCATTTGCAGCAAATAAATCAATGAGTGTCTGAGTTGGGCCATTTTTCTCATCTCCATTTCCCCCAATACCATAAAAAGTCGTGAACCCGACATAATTAGGAGCGAATAATCTGGTCCAGGGTTCTCCTTCGCCCATCCCCTCTTCATATTCCATATCGAATATATACTCAGAATGATGTTCATTCTTTGTATAATCATAAAGATCGGTATATTTTGGAAGGAGTGAATAGCCCATTGTGGTAACTTCCAGTAATTTAGCTTCGGCCTTTGGAAAGTCTTTTATAGTCAGGTATACTTTCCCCAACAGAGCCTTTGCTGCACCTATCGTTGGCCGTCCAACATCAGTCCCAGTGTACTTGGCGAGTAATCCGGTTTCAGCTGCCAAAAAATCAGGGACAATAATCTTGCTGTAAATATTAGCCACCGGTTCCCTGGGTACTTTATATGATTCCAGGATAGAAATTGGAAGTGTAATCATGGGAACATCTCCAAAAATTCTGACTAAATCAAAATATGCAAGGGCTCTGAGAAATTTCGCTTCCGCTATATAGCGCGCCTTTTTGGGGATATCTTTTTCGCTCAAAGGTTCAATTTTCAGTAAAATAGTATTCAAACGAAATATCCCTCTGTAGAAATTCTGCCATTGTGAATTCAGAAATGCATCAGTACTGGTGATTGTAAAGGCGTCTGCATATGACTCACTGTTATTCTTTGATATCTCCTGCCATGAATCATCCGCACGTACATCGCCAATAATCCAACGATTTATATAAACTGCTTGAAATGAATTGTAAGCAGCTGTTAAGGCATCTGAAAAGTCTTTGTCAGTTTTGTATACCACATCAGCTGTAACAGCAGATATAGGTGTTAATTCAATAAAATCTTTGCTGCATGACATCATAATTAATGATGCAAATGCTATGATAAATAATCTTTTCATATCTTTTTTATTCATAAATAATTTTAGAATGAGGCATTTATACCAATCACAAAGCTTTTCGCAAGAGGATAATTGTAATTTAATAATCCGGGAGTTAATGCACTTGAACTATTGCTAACATCTGGGTTAAAATATAGATAATTAGTGACCATCAATGGATTGGAAGAGGTTAAATACACTCTGAGTGAACTCATTGAGAGCTTCTTGGCAATCTGAGACGAAAACGAATAAGAGAGGTTAATGTTCTTGATGATAAGATAAGAAGCATCAGTTATCCATCTATCAGACTGTTCCCTAAGACCACCGGTGGGAGCATTATTTGGTCTTGGATCATTACCAGGTTCTGTTGGCGATTTCCAGTAATTTTTCACAACTGATAGTTGTTTGTAACGCGCTCTTGTGTACATCACATTATCACTGGTATTGTATATCTCATTTCCGACAGATCCCAGAAAAGCAACGCTTAACATGAAATTTTTATAAGTGAAATTATTGGTCATTCCGTAATAAAAATCAGGATATGGATTCCCATTGATAGTTTGGTCAAATGTATTCACTACTCCATCTGGTGTACCATTAGGTCCGCTTACATCTTTAAAACGGATATCACCTAAACGGGAAGCACCTGAAGTGCCAGTACCCCATATTGGACCTGCGTCCAATTCGGCCTGGGTATTAAAAACGCCATCCGTTTTATACCCATAAAACATACCCATTGGCTCGCCAATCATGGTAATATTTCTATTACTCACTATTATTGGTGCGCCATCCGGACCTAATTTTAGAACTTTGTTTTTGAATCCGGATATATTAAAGTCAGTAGTCCATTCAAATTTACCGATTATGTTTCTTGTGTTCATTGAAAACTCCCATCCCTTATTCTCAACTTCACCAATATTCTGCAAAGAGGTATTAAATCCGGTTATCAGGGGAACAGGGACATCTAGTAAAAGCTCATGATTTGTTGTCCTAAAATAGTCTACAGCTACTGTTATCCAACTTTTTAAAAGACTTAAATCCAGACCAACGTCAAATGATTTCTGTTTCTCCCATGTCAATAATGAATTGGCATATTGGGATGGAGCATATCCACCGCTTGCTGTTCCACCAAAATTGTACGATTCGTAACCAACCGTAGCAAGGGAAGCATAGTTTCCAATGTTGTTATTCCCCGATTCACCATAACTGAGTCTGATTTTCATGTCGCTGATAAATGCAACATTCTTGAGGAAATTTTCATCTTTTATTCTCCATGCTACAGCAGCAGAAGGGAAATAGCCATATTTTCTGTCAGTACCGAAACGCGATGAACCATCTGATCGTATAGAAGCGGTTAAATAATATCTATTTTTATAGTTATAATTTAACCTTGCAAGATAAGAGACCAGTGACCATTCACTCTCTTGTGAATTACCCTGATATAATATGTTACTAACTGCATTTAATGTGTAAATAAGATTATTAGGGTACGACCTGCTGCTGACATAATTGGAACCATTATGTTGTTTCTGTGTGGTGTATCCTACTAAACCTGAAACATTATGATTGCCAAAATTTTTATTATAATTCAAAGTTGACTCTGTTAACCAGTTTATATGGTCAGATCTTTCGTCTGATCCTTCTGCCGGAACGGAATTAAAAATATCAAGTTTAGGTATGAAATAATAATAGTGACGGTTAGAAGTGTTAACCCCGAGCAAAATATTAAACTTTAAGTCATTTGTAATTTTATACTCGGTATTTACACTTCCAATGACTCTTAACTGTTCATTTTTTCTGGTAATTTCATTTGCAGTAGCAAGTGGGTTCCACACATTATTGGTGGCATCCTGACCAAAGGCGTTAAAATAAGTTCCATCCGGATTAATTAACGGATACCAGTATTCCCAGGTAGTAGCAGAGCCAACGATTCCCTCGCCTCCGCCATTATTGCCTGAGTCAATAATATCATTATTGGTTGTATAGGCAGTATTCATATTAAATTTGATCGCCACTTTCTTCGATAATTGAGCATCCAGATTTGCACGAAATGAGTATCTGTTGAAATTACTGGAAAGAACAATACCTTCCTGGTTCATAAATTCACCACTAACAGCATACCTTACCTTTTCGTTTCCACCATTGGCAGATAAAGTATAACTCTGCATTGGAGCAGTACGGAAAATAGCATCAAAAGCATCGACATTGGTGGTGTTTGTTCCACCCAAAACGTTCATTACAGTCGGTGGGACGGCAAAAAACCATTTTAGCGGATCTCCGCTGACATCCTTATTTGCATCAATATTCGAATTTTTCACTCCATCATAGTAATACTGCGCCTGCTCATTTACAGTTAAAAAATCCATTGATTTTAATATTTTTTGCCAGCCATAAAAGGAATCGAAACTAATAACACTTGAACCGGTTTTACCTCTTTTGGTAGTAACAAGAATGACACCGTTTGCACCTCGTGATCCGTAAATAGCAGTTGCTGAAGCATCTTTTAAAACATCAATAGTCTCAATATCATTTGGATTTAACATTTGAAGGTTGTCGATAGGATATCCGTCTACAACGTATAGAGGTTCTGAGCCTGCCGATATACTGCCAACACCTCTGATTCTAAATGTTGGGGAAGCACCAGGTTCCCCATTCGTTGTCAGAACCTGCACCCCGGCCAGTTTTCCAGACAATGCTTGGTCAACCCTCGAAACCGGCATGTTTTTTAGTTCCTTAGATTGCATTTGACTAACGGAACCTGTTAAATCTTTTTTCTTGGCTGTTCCATATCCAATAGCGACAACTTCTTCAATGCCAACAGTTTCTTCAACAAGCATAATATTAATTGTCGTATTATTACCCACATTTACCTCCTGGGCACTCATGCCTACAAATGAAAACAGCAAAATCGCATTTTCGGGGATATTGGATAATGTATAATTCCCGCTGTTGTCTGTTATTACACCATTGGTTGTTCCTTTTACTATTACAGAAACCCCTGGTACAGTGGCACCGGAAGCATCTGTGACTTTCCCGGTGACCTTCTTGTCAGACTGTTGATTTTCAGCAATATTACCGGGAGCAAGAATAATCTTTCGGTCAGCAATGGTGTACTCTACACCGGTTCCTTCAAAAAGGGTGGTTAACACATCATCAATCCTTTCATCTTTGGCATCGATGGAAACCTTGCGGTCGACATCAATCAATTTT
>JANYKW010000044.1 GCA_025358025.1 Bacteroidia bacterium
TCGTTTGCTGACTCCTGCCAACTGGCAAGCCGGGGACGACTTGATGGTTCCTCAATTCCCCTACACGGAGAAGCAGCTGAAAGAGAATCCTGCTATCAAGGATGCATATTACGAACTAGGTGGTTTTATGTGGTTTAAAAAGAGTAGCGCAGCATTTTAACAGTTCCAGCTCCTGATATGCTGGACGCGTATTGTTGTTATGAATAATTAGAAAAATTGAATAGGATGAATTCGCCATGATTTGTCATCCACCAACAGAGATGATAATCCGCCAGCTGGCTGATGGCTATTCGTTCTGACCAGTAATAAATAAATTGAAAACAGATGAAAACAAGGACGTTTTTTTTTGGTATGCTGTTAATTTCCTTTTTCCCCTTATGTATGACTTCATGTGGAAAAGAAGAACTTTCCGGGCAACAAGCCAATAACAATATTTCTGTAGTTGAAACATCCGGCGGTATTATGGATCGGGGTGTTTTAGATGGAAATGTGCATGGAATGTTTGTTTCATTAACGAACGTTTCGATTTCGACGACTGCTACACCAAATAAAAGTGCAATGGAAAGTAACAGATTAAATATTTACCTGCAAAGTGAATCAGATGGTATAATCAAGGATGGGACTTATATATATTCACCCTCCAGGAGTGTCTCTCCTTTAATTTTCCAATCAGCTGTAGTATACCTGCAGAACAAGGAGACCGGTAATTCTGATGCTTTCGACGTGTCTGATGGTTCTGTAGTGGTAGCCAGAACCGGTGCCTATTACACTTTTTCTATGAATGGAATACTTTCCAACGGCAATGCCTTTCGTGCAACTTTTGGCGGATCTTTAAGCTATTCTGATTAGAGAGATAGTATAAAACTAACAAAGCCCACTTCCAATTGTGGGCTTTGTTAATATATAGTAAATCGTTTGCTGGCTTAGACTATTTGAATTATTCAATCCAGAGGAATTCTTGAAGCATTGATCGAAAGCCACTTGTCAAAGGTTTGTAGTGCAGGATTCAGCTCTTTTGAAAGTTCCTCACTACGATTGGCATTAAAGTCAGCATTAAAATCTCTTTTAAACTGAAACATATTACCCAAATCATCAGCACCCGGAAAACCAAAATTCCTGTATGCTTCAGGGCTTACAGGATTAAAAATTACATTTTTGCCGAGGGCAGCAGAAAGTTTTGCAGCCATTTCATAGCCACTTAACTTTTCGCCTGCAATGCCAATTGTTTTCCCAATGAATTCGCCTCCTTTTTTGAATACTCCATAGGCGCATTTGCCGATATCTTCTGCAGCTATTGCAGCCAGTTTTTTATCATCCATTGGGAAGGCGAAATAGTAATTTCCATCTTCGGCTTTTTTAGGTCCCATTCCGAAATAGATAAAATTATCCCAGTAGAAAGAGGTTCTTAAAAAAGTGGTGGGCAAGCCTGCTTCAACAAAAAAAATGTTGGCTGCACCTTTCCCGTCAAAGTGCGGTACTTTGTATTTGCCATGTAATGTCGGCATTCTGTCATCATCCAGGGCTACCCAATTTCTGGTGTCTTCCAAAGTGGACCAGATAATATGCCGTAGATTTGCTCCCTTGGCAGCTTGAATGAAGTTTTTTACCTCTTGCTGTTCTTTTTCAACAGAAAAGTGTTCCCAGAAAAAAGTCACAAAGAATGCTCCATAGGCACCTGAAATAGCTTTTTTAATGCTCTCCGTGTCATCAATGTCTGCAACGACTACTTCTGCACCTAATTGTGCGAAAGCTTTTGATTTTTCAGAGTTCACGTCTCTTGTAACAACCCTTACAGTAAATTCACTGTTTGTGTCGCCTAAAATTGCTCTGGCCAGTCCGCCACCCTGAGCACCTGTCGCGCCAAATACGGTGATTATCTTCTTGTTTTGCATCTAAATTTTGTATGGATAAATTTTGTCCTACTCATATGGCTTTTCGGTGCCGCCCCGTTTTTAAAGTGGTTTCTGACCTCCACGTTTATTCCTTTTTGCTATTTAGATACGTTATAAATTAAATTAATGTTTCATTATGAATATGGATGGTTCAGATTGCTATCCTGTTTTTCAGTCACAAAACCAGGACTTTTATCCAACCTGGAACATGGATGGGTCAAAAATTTTATTCTTTGGAGGTCCCAATTATGGTTCGTTATATCAGCAGTCACCACTTGAAAATGCTACAGACAAGATTGAGCTAATCAAGTTTTATTATGGAGATGACCCTGAATGGTTAATTTCTCCTTCCGGTGGATTCTCCATGTCACCCGGAGGAAAACTCGTTGGTGTAAATTCCTCTGTTAAACTATTTGGCATCCTTGGTATAACCCCTTCTGTCGGGAAATCCGGAGTTATTGTATTATTGCCTTCGACAGCAAATCAAAAGTATGAGTCTCCAGTTTTCTCTCCAGACGGGTCAAAGATTGCGTTCGCCTCAATTATAACAGATTCCAACGGTGGTCAAACAGTTTCTGTGAATAGCATCAATCCCGATGGGACAAACCTTACTGAGCTTGTAAAAGTTAAAACTTTTGATGCGAAGATTCGCTGGGGGGGGTGTGGGTTATAAATGTCTCATGGGGAAGATAAAAAGATCATGATTTCCAAATTACGGTTGGAATCCCTTTGGGGCTAATATGATTCAAATTTAATTATTAGATGGCAGAGCAGCATACAGAATTTCAAATGAGTTGAATAGGTTCAAATATTTGAATTCCTTCATAGAGAAATAGCATGTAAAAAAGTTGACATTCACGTAAATATATAAATTATTTATTACATATTCTCACTGATTGAAAAAATATAGTATCTTGTAAAATGACCTGGGATATGTTCAATGCAGATTAAAAGTCATAACTAAATTGGAACCCTCCTGCATTTGCAGATTACCCTGGTGAGCAATGTGGAATTACATGATCGTAAAATGCCGGACGACACCAACAACTAAGATGTTTGATTTAGGGAAACCCATTCAACTGTAAAACTACAAACCATAACTATGAAAAATGTATTTTACAAGGCTTTGATAATCACTATTATAAGCTCTATCGCGAATTTTGCAACAGCTTCGCGAAAAGCACTGCAGTTCAATGGAACGAGTCAATATGTAACTTTTGGAGCCGCCACCTCCACCCTCGGATCTTCAACCTTTACGCTCGAATGTTGGATCAAGAGAACCGGGGCCGGTGTTCCGGCCAGTGCAGGAAGTGGGGGAGCTTATGCCGTTCCGGTAATAACCAAGGGAAGCGGTGAAGATGATGTTCCGCCTAATATAAATTGCAACTACTTCCTCGGAATAAATACAGGGGGTAAATTGGTTGCGGATTTTGAAGACAAAGCTACCGGATTAAATCATGTTATTAACGGGGTAGCTTCACTATCACTTAACATATGGTACCATATTGCCGCTACCTATGACGGCACTACCTGGAGGTTATATATCAACGGGATCCAGGATGCTTTTCTAATTGTAGGTGCATTCTTGCCTGAAAATACCAGTATTCAGCATGCCGGACTTGCTACATCCATGTCTTCAACAGGAGTGGCATCCGGTTTCTTTGCTGGGATCATTGACGAAGCGCGTATATGGAATATTGCCCGGACACAGGCTGAAATCCAGGCGAGCATGAATCTTGAAGTCATTTCCGGTGCCGGACTTATTGGCCGGTGGGGATTGAATGACGGAACAGGAATATCTGCTGCCAATTCAGTTGCCGGAAGTCCGGCCGGAACATTGGTAAATAGCCCTTCCTGGGTTGCAACCCCGGATGACCCTTCAAACCTGGTTGTAACGCCTATTTCAAATTCAGTGCTGGAGCTAACCTGGACCGACAACTCAGCAAATGAGACAGGATTCGAGATTGAACGGTCCTCTTCAGGTTCAGGAGGCCCATTTGCTCTTTTCGCTTCTGTTGGGCCAGGAATAACGACTTTCGATAACACGGGGCTGACTTCTCTTGCCAGCTACTGTTACAGGGTAAGGGCAACAAATGGTGTTGGTCAGTCAGCATACACTTCTGTGGCGTGTGGCGCAACCCTGGTCAATGCGAATTCTGCCATCGATCTCGGATCATCCGGTGCATTTATCACATTTGGTATAGCACCGGGTATAGCGACTCCGACATTCACCATCGAAACCTGGTTCAAGCGCACCGGTACAGGGGTGGCATACACAACAGGAACAGGTGGAATTGACATCATTCCTCTTATCTCCAAGGGAGCAGATGAAGCGGAAGGCAGCACAGCTGATGCAAACTACATTCTTGGAATTCAATCGGGTACTGGTTTGTTAGCTGCTGATTTCGAAGAAGGAACAGGATCAAAAAGTCCCGGACTTAATCACCCCATAGTTGGTACAACAGTTATTACAGATAATGTTTGGCACCATGCAGCTGCAACCTTTGCAAACGGCATCTTTAGTATCTATCTGGATGGTGTTATGCAGGGTACCCCTTTAAGCCTGGAGACAAGTATATTTCCTCAGGGAGCAAGCATACAACATGCTGCGCTAGGTACCATGTTAACATCCGCCTCCCTGGAAACGCCATTAGGTAAATTCCAGGGAGTGCTGGATGAAGCGCGTATCTGGAACTACGCACGAACAATTGCTGAAATTCGATCAACAATTAATTCTCAGATAGCGACAACACAGACAGGTCTTCTCGCCAGATGGGGCATGAATGAGGGAACTGGCGCTCTGGTAAGCAGCACTGCAGGGACAACTGTTAATGGCACAATATCCGGTACAGGTTACACGTGGGTACCTGGTGCCCCTTTCTATCTTCAGAACTTACCACCAAATGTGCCTACCCTTAACGCACCTGTCAACAATGCAACCGGTGTTTCAACGGCACCCATCCTGGATGTGACGCCCTCCGATCCGGAAGGTGGAAATCTTACGGTGAATTTCTATGGTCGACCATTGGCTGTATCTGCGGGGACATTTTCTTTAATTGTCCTGCCGGATGCTCAGTTTTATACAACTCCATCCAGTGGAGGTTTACCTGAAATGTTTACATCCCAGACTCAATGGTGCGTTAACAATAAGACAATTCGTAATATAAAATATGTAAGCCAGGTTGGTGATATCACGGACGATAACTCGAATTCGGGATGGCAGAATGCCAACGCATCGATGAGCCTGCTGGATGCCACACCTCCGGGAATTCCCTATGGCATTGCTTTGGGTAACCATGATTATTATAAACCACCTACAAATTATGGCACCTATTTCCCAATTTCCCGATTTGCAGGGCGTCCTTATTACGGTGGTGCCCTTGATGCGAACAATGAAAACCACTATGAATTCTTTAGCTCCAATGGTCTTGATTTTATCGTCATAAACCTGAGCTGTGGAAATCAAATCCCAACCACCGCACAACTGACCTGGGCAGATGGTCTATTAAAGACTTACAGCACAAGGCGTGCTATTGTGGTAAGTCACTTTGTGATTTATGCGGGCAATCCTGCATTATTCAGCACTCAGGGACAGGCTCTCTACGATGCTTTAAAGAACAATCCCAATCTGTTTCTGATGCTTGGGGGGCATGAATATGGTGAAGGAATAAGGTCGGATACCTATAACGGGAATACGGTATACAGCCTGTTGGCAGACTACCAGGCTGAACCCTATGGAGGGAATGGCTATTTGCGGATTCTGGAATTTGATCCTGCCAACAATGTTATACACGTATCATCTTACTCTCCCTATGTAAATCTCTACAAGACGGGTAGCAGTGTGTTTGATGTTCCTTATCCAATGAATGCAACTTCATTTAAACTGATCGGAACCAATAGTAATGTTGCATCAGGGACAGGCACCACCAAATCATGGCCCGATCTTTTGCCATCAACTCAATATGAGTGGTATTCTACGGTGAGCGATGGCACCAATACCACGGCAAGCACCATTTGGAAATTTACCACAGGAGGCGGATGTGTTGCGCCACCGACCCCGATCGTTGGAAATATTACTCAACCAAACTGCTCATTGGCAACTGGCAGTGTTGATTTAAGTGGTTTACCATCTGGTAGTTGGATTATTAATCCGGTCAACAGATCAGGCAGTGGAACAAATACAACGATCACTGGTCTGGCAGCTGGAATCTACAACTTCACAGTCACAAGTGGGACGTGTACTTCCTCAGCAACAGCAAATGTGGAAATAAGCTCCTATGTTGCAATTACAGCTTCGGCCTCAGCAGGAACAATCCTTACCACGGGCGGTACCACAACCCTGACAGTATCGGCAAGTGGTGGAACACCGGGTTATACCTACAGTCTTGATAATGGAGTAACCTATCAGCCGGGAAACACATTTTCAGTTAAAGCAGGGACCTATACCGCTACTGTAAAGGATTCAAGGGGTTGTACCAAAATCTCAAATACCATAACAATCAAAGAACCTTCATTGGGCAAACCAACCAATCTGACTCTCACCTTTAATACATTCTCCTATCCTGAAGGATCACAGGTTAAATTGTCTGCCCTTTTAAGAGAGGCCAATGGGAACATCGTAGTAAAAAATAGAGTCATTTCATTCACTGTTGGCTCACAAACTATTACAGCCAGGACAAATGGCAAAGGTGAGTCCTCTGCGACGCTGACATTGAATCAATCTCCCGGAAGCTATCAGCTGGTTGGTACTTTTGCAGGGGATGCAACCTATCAGAAGTGTAGTGTCGAAAAACCATTCACCATTACCGCAAAGCTTGTAGCCGCTGCATTAAAATCAGCTAAAATTATTTCCAATGCACCAATTGTCCAGGCTGTCCAGTTGAAGGTTTATCCAAATCCATCCAGTGGATCCATAACATTTGAATTCAGTATCGATGAGGATGCCATGGCATCGTTGGATTTGTATACGGAGGTTGGTCAGAAGTTGGATGTGGTTTACTACCAATATACTGAGGCAGGCATTCTGCAGAAAGTGTCCTACAACAAACCGTTGGAGCCGGGTCTCTACGTGTATACCCTCAGGTGGAACGGACAAATGCTTAAAGGAAAGCTGATATTTAAACCTTAATCTCAAACGAGACCATTTATGCAATATTTTCTTGGCATTGAAATAGGAGGGACTAAGTTCCAGGCAGTTATTGGCAATTCCCGGACCAAAATTATCGATCGGTATCGGGCCAATGTCGAAAGAAATCTTGGTGGGGCGGGGATCCGGGAAGAGATTAAAAAAGCGATCGCCTGCCTGACCAAATATAAACCTGTTGCCATAGGGGTGGGGTTTGGCGGCCCTGTTGATTTTGAAAGGGGAAAAATCTGCACCTCCCATCAAATTTCCGGATGGAACAATTTCCCACTTGCCTCCTGGCTTGAAAAATTATCCGGAATTCCCGTCCAGGTTGATAACGATGCCAATACTGCCGCACTTGCCGAAGCGCTAAAAGGCAGCAACAAAAAGATTAGACGCATTTTCTATGTTACCCTTGGCAGCGGAATGGGTGGTGGCATGATTATAAATGGACAAATCTACCATGGGGAAAAACCGGGTGAAGCAGAAATAGGCATGATGCCTTTCGATCGCGAATCCAATACCATGGAATCTCAATGCTGCGGTTGGAGTGTAGACAATAAAATCCATGAATATACGATAGCGAATCCGATGAGTGCAATTGCAAATCTTACCAGGGGCATGCATGGAGGAGAGTCAAAATATCTATCTTCAGCCATTGCGGAGGGAGACGGCGGGGTTCTTAAAATTCTTGAGGAAACAGCTGACAATATTGCTTTTGCACTTTCTTATATCGTTCTGCTATTTCATCCCAAGGTCATCATCATCGGGGGAGGACTCTCTCTGATTGGTGAACCAATGTTCAAAAGGATCAATGAATCTTTGCCAAAATATGTAGTTAAATCCTTTCACCCTGTGCCTGAAGTGAAAATAGCAGCGCATGGAGAAGACGTTGTATGTATTGGAGCACTCCTACTTGCGCAACAGGCTTACGAAAAACAACAAAATATTAAACTGATACCCTGAAACCTGAATGTTATGGAAAAATGGATGAAAAATTACACGGATAGTCTGAATCAAACCTTGAATAGTCTTCCGTTTGAACAAATTAATGAAATTATCAAAGTCCTGATTAAGGCAAATATAGAGAAGAGGCAAATATTCGTTTTTGGCAATGGAGGGAGTGCCGCAACATCCTCTCATTTTATTACGGATTTGGGCAAAGGGGCATCTGATCTGCTGCCCAATCGTTTTCGTTGCCTCTCTTTGAATGACAATGCAGCCTGGATGACAGCAATAGGAAACGATTACTCTTATGATGACGTCTTTCTTTGCCAGTTAAAAAACTTTGCACAACCGGGTGATGTGGTTTTAACCATGAGCGTAAGCGGCAGTTCGCCAAACCTGGTCAAAGCATTTGAATGGGCAAGAGAATACGGGCTGGAAACCATTGCATTGCTAGGCGGGAAAAGAGGAAAATTGTCTGAGATTGCAAAGCACATTGCAGTAATAGATTCACACCATTACGGAATTGTTGAAGACGCTCATATGGTAATATCGCACTTGATTTGTTATGCATTTATGGAACACCCTGAAATAACAACTTAGTACATTTACCAACCGCTGAAATAAAAAAACCATTAAATACTTAAATGAGAAGAAAATGAAAAAAATGACTGCAGTTGTCGCGTTAATGGCTGTTTTTACCCTGGCCATATGTCTGATTATCCTGGGATCTATTTCGACCGAGCTAATGGCCGACTTAAAATTGGATGGGGGTCAGTTTGGAACACTTATCATGGGTTTGTTTCTGACCAGCTGCATCATACAGCTTTTTATTGGCCCCCTGGTTGACAAAATTGGCTATAAACCTGTTGCTATTTTAGGTTTTACTGTAACCAGCCTGAGTATGTTCATGCTCGCATTTGCCCCCGACTTTGCTTTTGCCCTCGTTGCCTGCATTTTGCTGGGAATCGGTGCGATGTCATTGAATACTGTTGGAAATACCCTCATACCGGTCGTACTTTTTGAAGGCAAAGATCCGGCCCGTGCGAGTAATTTTGGAAATGCATTCTTCGGTGTCGGATATATGTTAACTCCGTTACTTGTGGTTTTTATCCTCGAAGGCTTGCATCTGAGCTACGCTGTGGCGCTTTGTGCCATTGGCATTCTTTCTCTGGTTTTTCTGCTGTTTGTTTTTAATACCAGGTTCCCGGATGTTTCACCCGGATTTAAATTTTCAATGGCCTTGAAAGTACTCACCAAACCTGCTGTAATCGTTGCGGCTCTTGCACAATTTTGTTACACCTCCCTCGATTCAACCATGGGAACATGGATCAAAAAGCTCATGGAAGAGCTTTACATCGCAGATTCAGTCGATAATCCTGCGGTAAAAGCAGGACTTGTACTTAGCCTTTTCGGCATAGCCATGATGGCCGGAAGATTTCTATCTTCCACAATCAAAAATTTAACAGCCATGGGTTCTAAAGTGCTTATTTTGATGTCTGCTATTTCAGTCCTGGCCATCGTACTCATGATTACTGCCAATAGCCCTTTTGGTGGCATTGTTGCAGTTGTTCTGACCGGGTTAGCCTTTGGTCCTATTTTCCCAACCATCCTCGGCATCACCTTTGCGAAATTTGATAAGAGCTTGTATGGCAGTATCTTTGGTGTTGTCTTCGCGTTTGGTTTATTGGGTGGAACATTTGTGCCCAAATTTATCGGTAATCTCAGCGTAGGATCCACAGTACAGCAGAGCTTGCCAATTGCTGCCGTCATTGCAGGAGTGTTACTTGTTATTTCATTGTTTATCGGCAGAATTGGAAAACAGAAAGAGCAATGATTCAATGGTTTAATGCTTTAAATTCCGGTCTAACCTGAGAACGACTACTATAAAGTCCTGGCTTATGCATATTTCACCGTCGGTGCTCCCTTTGACTGTTTTTCATGGTGAATTTCTGGTCTGACAGATGGATAATTTTCACAATAAATATATCAAGTTTGGTTATTTATCTTTTTTGGTCCTGTTCAAATTATTCTCAAATCTGCCATTTCTCTAAACTTTACATAATTCAAAACTTTTGAAGTAATCTCTTGTCTGTGTTACTCCCCATACCCTGAATCTTTCCCCTTAAGTACCGCAGGAATACCTTCCTTCATCCATTTTGGTTCGGGCTCGCCTTTTAAAAAATGATCGAAGAATTGGCTCATACGAATCGACAAATCCTGCCTGTTCGGACGTTTGGTCAGGTTGTGCTCCTCCCCATTGTAAACCATCAGCCAGGCTGGTTTGCCGAGACGACGCATTGCAGTGAAAAGCTCGATGCCCTGGTACCATGGAACCGCACCATCATTGTCGTTGCTCATGATCAGGAGGGGAGTGGTTATCCGGTCAACAAAAAAGATGGGTGAGTTCTCGATAAATAGATCCCGCTTCTCCCACAGGTTTCCACCAATCCGGCTTTGGCCATGTTCATACTGAAATTCACGTACTACCCCTGTCTCCCAGCGAATTCCGCCATATGCTGAGGTCATGTTGCTAACCGGAGCTCCTGCCATGGCAGCTTTAAACATTCCGGTTTGGGTAACCATGTAAGCTGTTTGGTAGCCTCCCCAACTCTGACCCTGTAATCCCATATTTTTTGCATCTACGTAGGGTCTTTTCATCAGTTCAAGCGTTCCGCTCATGATCGAATTGTAGGCATCCTTGCCGGGATGACCGGTTGAATAGGTGATATCCGGTACAAAAACCAGGTACCCGTTGCTGTTGTAAAAGGGGAAATTTATGGTTGATCTGGATGGGTTTGGGAAATAATGAGCGTTCAGTTTATCTGAATATCGTTCATAATAATAGATGATCATCGGATATTTCCGGGAGGGATCGAAATTTTCGGGTTTGTACAACAATC
This sequence comes from Bacteroidia bacterium, assembly GCA_025358025.1. Classification (GTDB taxonomy): domain Bacteria; phylum Bacteroidota; class Bacteroidia; order Bacteroidales; family Prolixibacteraceae; genus CAINVV01. The sequence goes on from JANYKW010000044.1 coordinate 10,866, forward strand.
CTTTCATCTCCTTTCCCTCGAGCGTAGTCCACTTTACCTGCTCCACAGTTCCCCACCAATATTGGCTTTGCTGGGGATTGACAGCAGACAATTTCAGGGCATCTTTAAATCCCGTTGTGCTTTTCCAGAGATCGGGGTAAGCGACGTAGGAGGATTTTTGCCAGATCAGCTGATCGGAATTTTTTGCCTTGATGGGGTTGCTGAACTCGTTGTTCTGCCTGATCAGGTTTGTCAATGAACCCGGAACAGTCAGTATTATCGTGGAGAAACCCTGCCAGCAATTCTCCTCTTTCACCTCCTTGAGCAGTATTGGATTGGACGTATCGATAAATAATGCCTCCGGATCAAGATTGACGTAACGGCAGGTAGTTTTTTCAGTTCGTCCGGTGAGGGTGAGATTTACCGGGGTTTTTATCATTTTGGGATCAAACTGCCAGATGTCATACTGGTCATAAATTAACAGGGATTCATCATTTTTGGTCCATCCGGCGATTCCATAGGGGCGTGGTAATGTTGGAATGTCCTGTTTTTCATCATAAAATGCAACAGGAACTTTTGAAGTAAGGCATTTCCGTTCAAATTTGACCAGATCCATGCAATACCATGCTTTCTCGGCTGCTTCGTACCAGCCCAGGTATTTCCCATCCGGTGAGATATCAGTCATATTAGACTTTTTGGTCAGCAATAGCTTCTTAGAACCTGTTTTGAGATCAAGAAGGAAGACATCACGGTAGCTTGTCTCTTCCCAGGATGATAGTATCTCGTAGGGTTTTTCAGCATATCCGATGGCCAGCTCTCCATTCCCTTTACTTAGGGTCTTTACGCGGGTAATCAGGGTATCGGCCAATTGTATGATTTTATTTTCGCAGATCCGGTAGACTGCCAGGTAGCTTTGCTTCAGATCACTCTCCAATTCTTTGAGTTGCTGTGACTGTAGTCGGCCATCCTGCCAATTCCAGAGGTCGATCTTTACCTTCTCCTCTTCAAGCAAGGTGTCTTTGGGTTGAGGAAGAATTTTTGGTGCTGTACCGAAATAGAGTTTTCCTCCATCATCGGAGAAATTCATTCGTCCATTCTCACTCACTTCCCAGTTCTTTATCATACCCTGGCTTGAAGTATCTGCCACAATACGGAATGCTGCCTTTTTTTCCTCCCAGAGGTTCAGGCTAAATCGTTTGACTTTGGCCGTATCCCCGGTATAAAGCCAGGCTATCAGCCGACCGGTATCATCTGTGATGATTTTTTTTGCCAGTCCTTTCTGTTCGAACAGCTTCTTCTCCGTGAGATTCCTGGTGTCGAAGCTGTGAACTGCGGTGGAATCGACAGAATCTTTTTTCAGGGTTATGAAGGAACACAATCCTCCGTTCTTTGAAAAGGCAACTTCCGTAACATTTTCGAAGATGAATTTGCTTCCCGTAAGTGGGTTGACAATTGTCAGAAGAGCAGTCTCAACTTCGCTGAAAGCCCCTTTTTTAACCTTCTTGTCTTTCTCCTTGTTCATCGCCGGTTTAGACTTCACCCCAGAGGTGTCTTTAACCGCTTCTGATTTCAGCGTATCGGTTGATACTGCATTAGCTTTTGCCTTTTCTTTGGGGAGATCCTGCAAATAAGCAATCCAGGATCCACCCTCCTTTGGTAGTTGAAATGATTTTAATCCCCGGATTTTTGAAGTAGAATCAGTTGAAAGGAACCATATCCCCAAAGAGTCTTTAGGCAGATCCTCTTTTTTAGTTTTGGCCAGCTTCAATTTGCGAATTACATTATCAGGTTGTTTGATTTTAAATACCAACAGATCGGAACTGCTGCTGAAGACTGCCTCCATGCCACGTGGCAGAGAGTCGTGTTTCCCGGTCAGAAGGTTTTGCAAATGAAGGAACCCATCGCCCTTTTGTGGATTAACTTCGTAAGAAACCCAAACTCCGTTGGCCGAAACCAGTGGTTTTGCAAGTTCTTTCCATGAGTCGTACACCGAATTGGTAAGCGATTTTTTTACAATTGTCTGCGAGGATGCCAGGGTACCTGCCAACAATGACAGGCTGAGAATCAGAAACAGTTTTTTTTTCATAGTCGAGGGGTTTCAGAAAGTTGGCTCAAGATAATACAAGTAAAAGACAATTGAAAATTGATTCATGACATCTCCAGCCAAGTCATGCTTCAAGAAAGACTGGCAGGTCATATCAACAAAATTTCACTAAACCCACTTTTCTATAAAACCGCTGATGCCTGTTGTTGTTTTTGTTCGTTTATTCGTGTCTTCCCGGATCAAAGTCCACCATCCATTCTAGGCCATATTTGTCTCTAAACATCCCAAAATACGAACCCCAAGGAGAGTCACCAATAGGCATTTCAATTTTTCCACCTGCTGAAAGTCCATTAAATAATTTATTTGCTTCTTCTTTACTTTCTGCACTGATAGAAATTTTGCTTCTGTTTTCATTTTCGTTATGCTTTCCCATAATTTCCGGGGTATCACTTGCCATTAACACACTGCTTTTACCAATTGGCAAAGCAATATGCATAATTTTATTCGCTTCATTTTCAGGAATGGTACGCTCTGGAATTGAAAAATCTTTAAAACGACTAATTATTGCAAATTCTCCACCAAAAACAGATTTGTAAAAGGTAAATGCTTCTTCTGCATTTCCGTTGAAGTGAATGTAAGGATTGATTTGTGCCATTATAATTTATTTCTTATGCGTCTGGAATATTCGGTTCTACCAAATGTTTTAATTTGTCTAACGATTCTTGCCAGCCTAAATAGCACATTTCAACAGGTATTCCTTCCTGTATTGCAAAAAGTTCTGTGCCGCATAAAACTTTTTTAAATTCTATTGTTGTAATCATTTGTCCCGGGAAATTCGGGTCGTCAAATTGGTCGGCATATTTTAACCGTTCGTTTGGGATAATTTCTAAATATTCGCCACTAAACGAGTGTCCGTTACCTGTGGTGAAATTAGTAAACGACATTTTGTATGTCCCACCGATCTTAAAATCCATGCTATGTACTTTACATACAAATCCATATGGGGGTAACCAGGAAGCCATTGCATCAGCATCTGTAAATGCTTTAAATACTTTTTCTACAGGTGCTGCAAAAATCCGGTGCAGTTTTACATTGTTATTTTTCATAAGTCTACATCTCATCATCAACATTTATCCAGTTCATTTCTCCTTTAAGTCCTGCCACAAAACCGTCAAGTGAAGTATGCATAAAGAATATTAATTTTTTCATGATCTTTTTTGTTTTACTATTTATGCTATTTGTATACGTGTTTTAGTGTTCAGGGTTTGATCCTTGGCGGGTCAAAAAAAAGACACCCACAAAATATTTGCAAGTGTCAGAAATACAGGAGAATAATAAGTGGTTCAGTGGAGAAGCAAGTAAAAAGAGATATAAATCACGCAAATCTATGCGTAGGATTTGGAAATCCCGGAGAAAAACAGGAGACACATTTTTCCTGAATAGATATGTTGTCTTTTGATTGCAAGCGATCTATTTCATCCACAACCAGCTGACGTAATTTTTCCGGTGTTGACTGGATCCTGGCATTGACAATTAAATGTACTGTCCCGACTTTTTCTGATTTTTCAATTTCCTGCTTTTTCATTTCAGTTAATGTCGTAAAGCTTATTTTGAGCGACTTATTGTTATATGAAAGTAAAAATTTCAGATGACCGATGGGTAAGTTGTCTGCCATGATTGAATTGGTCAGATTGTCAATAAATTCAGCTGCAATTTTCAATGCAGAATTATCCTTGCTGTTGAATTCAATTTCTTCATCCAGCCAGGCAAGATTTGCTTCACCTGCTCCATAAATAGCATAGTCAATGTCTATTGAATGATGTTCTTTCTTTTCTCCGGATTGGCTGATGACATCGATCCAGTCAGAGACAGATGCGCTGCTCAGAGAATTTTGGAACAGCAATTTCTTTGAAGGGAATACTTTTTTGGCTAAGTTCTTAACAGTCACCGATTCCTCAGGTGACAGAAGATCTAATTTGTTAACAACCAATATTTCAGCCTCTTCGACTTGCTTCTCCCAGATATAATTTGTTTCAGCACCAAATGGCAACCCGATTTTCATCAGATGCATCAGGAATAACCGTGCGTCAACAAAACTGCTAAAAGTTACTTCTTCTATGGCTGAGTCCCTGTATGTAAGTAGAGGTTTTAAAACTGCTGCAATAAGATCTGTACACGATCCAACGGTCTCAGCAAAAATCACCGATGGATTGAAATCGTTTTTTAAGGTATCTATCCGGGAGTTAAGTTCATCATAATTGCAGCAAAAGCATCCTCCTGAAACCTCGCCTGTAGCTATTTCCGCCTGACTGATGAAAAGGGTATCAACCAAATAATTACCCTGGTCATTGGTGATGACTGATGCAATTATACCCTTGTTTAAAAGCACTTTACACGAATTTGTAATTGCAGTTGTTTTTCCACTTCCTAAAAATCCGCCTACCAAATGAATTTTCATATTCTGTACGATAATTTGAGTCAGTAAAAATAGGTTTTCTTGTCATTATGCAGGTATTTCTATTCTTCTTTAGATTTATCTTTTGAACAATTGCATTGAACTGATGAACGTTTCATCGCAGGTTCAAGTACCCAAACAAAAAACAGAGCAGCAATTATCCCACCAATGATGGGTGCGAGGATATAGACATAGAAAAAACCGCCACGATGATCAGGGAAAGCTGCGTCTCCCCATCCACTTGCCCAGGCTATCAATCTTGGACTAAAATCTCTGGCTGGATTCAATCCTGCTTGTGTCAGTGGAGCAATAAGACATATAATAGATGTTACTGTAAGTCCAATAAAAACGGGAGAAATTGCATCATTGGGACGACCCACATTACAACCCTCAGTAAGGGCAAATATCATCAGCAATAGGAGAAATGTACCAAATGCCTCAGCTGCGATCGCAAGCGGCATTGATACAATAGCTAAACCTCCCGGTGATGAATAATATTCACCAAACATTTTGGCTGTCTGTATTGATTCTGCTGATCCTCTAATAATACTGTGAGCATTTTCATATCCCTGAATTGATGGATTAAAGAGAAGAAAAATAGCCATTCCAGCTACAAATGCACCTGAAAATTGAGCAATAAGGTAAATGGGTAATTTGCGGGCTGACATTCTTTTCCCGACAACCATAGCGATACTGACAGCCGGATTGAGGTGAGCACATGACAAGTGACGAGTCAGATAAATTGCCAGAGTGACTCCAATTCCCCAGACAAGGGCTATTTGCATAAGTCCTTGATAAGCACCAAACAAAATGGAAACAGCTACAGATCCGCATCCAAATAGTACAAGGGTAAATGTACCCAGCATTTCACCAATAAATTCCTTTGAATATTTCACTTCTTAAGACTTATATAGGTACATAGTTGCATGAAATTTCAACGATGCATCAATAATATTTTTAGCGATTCAAATATATCTAATTCCACAATATTACAGACAAAACCATTTATTTACTTACTTAAGATCACAATTTTTTGGTTTGTTAGTAAAGATAAAGTGAATTCACCTCTCCAAACTTGGCGTGAACCTGGCGTTATATAACGCTGGCGATATACATACAATTTCGCTCCGGTAATTCTCATCTGGGGACTCCTAAAATATATTTTTAAAATAGCTTGCATTTAGTAACGTTAAATGTTACCTTTGTATTACAATTTCGTTCATATGAAAAGAGTTTTTAAAGTGAGTGAGATAACTAAGATTCTCATGAGTCAAGGTTGGTATTTGGATCGGCACAAAGGTACTAGCCACAAACAATTTAAACACGGAACTATTCGTCGAACAATCACGGTTGATGGTAAACCCTCGGATGATGTTTCGATAGATAATCTCAAGAGTATGGAAACACAATCCGGATTAAAATTTAGAGATTTTGTTGATTAGATTTTAAGATCGTAAAATATTGCTGAAACTATTGAAGTTGTAGAGACTGTAAACATTGCAGAGACAAGAAAGACTTTACTTCGAAAATTATATTGTAAAGATTGTACTGTAAATATTCAAACAAATGAAAACGCTAAAAGTAATTGTAAGTAAAGCTGGGAAGAGCGTTTCAGCGCATTTGCCCGAAATTCCGGGATATGTGATCGCTCGCGATTCGGTTGAAAAACTTAAATATGATTTACCGGCAGGTATAGCTTTCCACTTTGAGGGCCTATATGAAGAAGAGCGCGAATTGTGGATGAATGAACCTTTGAGCTTTGATTATTACTTCCAGGATATTCCAACATTGATTGAGGGGTATAGTGGATTAATTAACCAAAGCAGCTTAGCGCGAATTTCCGGCATTAATGAAAGTTTAATGAGACAATACGTATCAGGGCTTAAAAGACCGAGTCGTAAGGTTACTGAACGCATTGAGACAGGGTTAAAAAAGTATGCTGACGAGCTCCGTAATATTTCATTTGCCTAAAAATTGAATAATATCGGATCTATTAAAGCATGGAAATTCATAAAAAAGGAAACCGGACATTGTTCCGGTTTTTTCATTTCCTGTCAGGTTGTTGTATAAGTTGTTGTATAAGTTGTTGTATAAATGAGAAAAGCACCTACACGTTTTGTTGTGTAAGTGCTTCATAATCAATGTGACCCCGGAGAGACTCGAACCCCCAACCTTCTGATCCGTAGTCAGATGCTCTATCCATTAAGCTACGGGGCCAATGGCGTTTAAGCGCGGGGACAAAGAAAAGCATTTTTTTGGAATGTTCCGATAGAGAAGGTGTTTTTTTTCAACAGACAGCGGAGGAGCGCAGGGAGTTGAGATTTGCGTGTTGAGAATAGATCAGGTCAAGACATGAAGGAACTTTGGATTTTTCCCATCGTATAAGAATATTTTTAGGTTAACCTTTGCTTGAGGATTGTCAACTTATCTATTTGTGAGCTAATTTTGCATTTTTCATATTTTCTTATCTCCCAATTTCTATTCCATTCTGATGAAGAAGATCTTTTCGAACGAGGCTTTTGAAGTGATGCACATCCGGAATTTCAGATTGTTTATGGCCTACCGCTTTCTGATGACGTCGGCTACCCTGATGCAGTCGGTTGTTGTTGGTTGGTTGTTGTACAATATCACAAAAAGTGTTTATTCTCTGGGGATGATTGGTCTTACGGAAGTAATTCCCCAGGTTAGTATTGCACTCTTTGCTGGTCATTTTGTCGATATCTGGGATCGCAAAAGGATCATCTTCTATACCACTTTTTTGTTGTTACTCGGCTCACTTATCCTGGTTGTTTATAGTCTGCCAACGTTTAATTTTCAAAGTTTATTGGGTGTCTGGCCAATTTATGTCACTATTTTCCTGACCGGACTGACCCGTGGCATACTGATGCCTGCTCATACCGCCTTGCTTGGGCAGTTGGTGCCACGAAGGCTATTAACGGGTGCAGCAACCTGGAGCAGCACCACGTGGCAGGTTGGCGCAGTTACCGGCCCCGCGGTCGGCGGATTAGTCTATGGATTTTTCGGAGTGATGCCTGCACTGATTCTTGTATTTTTCTTTTACATGGTATCTACTTTGTTGTTGCTTTTCATTAAAAGTCCAGGTAAAGTGGTTGTCCCTGATGGAAGCACGGAAGGTATATTTGCCAGGATGAAGGAAGGTATCCACTATGTATTTAACAACCAGATCCTTTTAGGTGCTTTTACCCTGGATATGTTTGCTGTTCTTTTTGGAGGGGCAGTAGCGATGCTCCCGGTTTTTGCCTCGGATATTCTCATGGTCGGGCCGGAAGGTTTGGGTGTTTTACGTGCCTGTCCAGCCATCGGTGCAATCCTGATGTCTGTGATACTCACCTTTCATCCTCCTGTTAAACACTCCGGACCGTTGCTGCTTCTCAGTGTTTTTGGGTTTGGCCTCAGCATGATTATTTTCGCGTTGTCGAAGAATTTTTACCTGTCGGCATTCGTCCTCTTTTTAAGCGGAGCCCTGGATGATGTTAGCGTGGTAATCCGTTCCAGTATTCTCCAGATTTTCACATCCGACCAGATGAAGGGACGTGTTGCAGCAGTTAACAGTATCTTTATCGGTTCATCAAACGAGCTGGGTGCTTTTGAGTCTGGTGTGGCTGCCGGGGTTATGGGACTTGTCCCGTCAGTCGTTTTTGGCGGTGTAATGACCTTATTGGTTGTCGCTTTTGCCGCGGCTAAATCGCCTACCCTCAGGAAACTCAATTTGAAAATTTGAAAATGCGGGAATGACCGCTAATCATAAAGGCTGCTTTAATTCCCACATTTTCAAATTTCCCAATTAAAAAGTTAGAGCTGTAACGTCAATACTTCAGCAATCTGATCTACAGTCAGATCTCCCCGCTCACCAATTCCTTTGATGCCTCTGTCTGTGAAACGGTTACATACAACCGGAATGAAATCGGCTCCAATTCCATAAGCCGAGAGTTTGGTTGGAATTCCAAACGACTCAAAAAATGCAACTGTTTTGTTGATGGTCGAATCAATTCTTTCCTTTTCGGTTCCGGAGGTAATCGCCCATACACGCTGACCAAACTGCAGCAGTTTTTCGCGTTTGCTCTCCTGCTTTACCTTCATGATACCAGGAAGTACAATAGCAAGCGTACGGGCATGGTCGATGTTATGAAAAGCTGTCAGCTCATGGCCGATCATGTGCGTAGCCCAATCCTGGGGGACCCCTGTGCCGATAAGGCCATTCAGGGCCATGGTGGCAGCCCACATAAAGTTCGCTGCGGCATCATAGTCGGTTCGGTTGGCCAATACTTTGGGCCCCTCTTCAATTAGCGTGAGCAGTATAGATTCCGCAAACCGGTCCTGGATAGGTGAGTTGACAGGGTAAGTAAGGTATTGTTCGATTACATGTACAAAGGCATCGGCTACACCATTGGCCACCTGCTTCTCCGGCAAGGAAAAAACAACGGTAGGATCGAGAATGGAAAAGAGCGGTAAGACGGCATTTGCATTGAATGCCAGCTTTTCTTGGGTGGAAAGTCGCGTAACGACTGAGTTGCCATTCATTTCAGAACCGGTAGCGGGCAAGGTAAGCACGCTGCCCAGCGAAATGGCTTTGGTAACTGTCAGCTTTCTGTTGGTCAGAAAATTCCAGGGATCACCTGCTTCCCAAAGGGCAGCTGCAGCAATAAATTTAACCCCATCGAGAACAGATCCTCCACCGACAGCGAGGATGAAGTCTGGTTTTTCATTTTTGACGATATCCACGGCTTTCATCAGGGTTTCATACTTCGGATTTGGTTCGATTCCACCAAATTCGATCAGGTTAAATCCTTGAAGTGCTAGCCTAACCTGATCATAGACCCCGTTTTTAAAGATGCTTCCACCACCGTATGCCAGCATTATTTTTGCGCCGGTTGGTATCAGCTTGCTCAGTTTTTTTATTTGACCTTGTCCGAAGACAATATTTACGGTATTGCAATATTCGAAGTTTTGCATAATATAAATTTTGAAATTTGTATATCGTTGTTAAATAGATAGATATCAGAATTTTGATCCTGAATTGTAATCCATGCAATTTAATACAAAGCAATGGAAAATGCTTCAAGTCAATAAGTATTTCTTCGCAGGAGAACAAATGGTCAAATTTCTCCGGTTGAAATTATCAGATGATGTTTTTTCCAGGGGAAAGGGTAAAAAAGGGGTCAATCGAAAAAGTAGCGATCGAGAAATCTCTTCTCAACAGCCTTAACGGGATTTAGCTGACGAGTGCGGTAAGCCATGCGGGCTACTTTTTCCATTACCACAGTATGGTCAAATGCATTTTGAACCTCTTTCCCCCAGCAGAAGGGTCCATGCCCATATACCAAAACACCCGGAATCCGCATTGGATTCAGTCCGGATGTATTAAAAGTCTCAACAATGATTTTCCCTGTTTCGGACTCAATATCCCCCTCCATCTGTTCTGAAGAGAGTGGTTTCGTACAAGGAATCTCTCCATTAAAGAAATTCGCATGGGTAATGCCTAGTGGCGGAATGCCTAATCCTGCCTGCGCCCAGCAACTGGCATACTCAGAGTGTGAATGAATGATGGAACCAATCAAGGGAAAATTTTGGTACAAAATCAGATGGGTGTTGGTATCAGATGAGGGTTTGAGATCCCCGGATATGACATTTCCTTTCAGGTCTACTACGACCATATCTCCGGGTACCATTTCATCATAGGAGATCCCGGATGGTTTGATTACCACCAATCCTGTTTTGCGGTCAATGGCACTTACGTTTCCCCAGGTATAAATCACCAAACCCTGTTCAAGGAGTTTGAGACTCGCCTTGTAAACCTGTAGTTTTAAATTCTCAAGCATTTTCCGATTACATGTATATATTCGCACCAAATGTGATAAAAAAAATTCAAATTATAAGTAAGATGTGGAAAATAATTCTAAAATGTGATAATTTGAAAAGTGAGGGCCTTACTTCCGTAAAAGTGTGGAAACAGAGAGGTAATGTGTTTTCTGCCTGGCACCCAGACCCGGCAGGGAGTCATCAAATGAGATTGTTTGGAATGATTATTGAATTCGTTATTTGTCTGTTTTATTGTAATTTTGCTGACAGGCATTCAAATCGCATATTGTTTAACAATATAAATCTGAATTAGCTGTGAAGCGAACCTGTTGCTTCACAACACCCGATAGGATGATAATAATTTTCAACAACATGGAGTTCCTCGTAACTTTAACAAACAAATTATTATATGAAATAGCCATGAGACGAATTTCGCACCAACCGAAAATGAATATGGGGTTATTGGCTTCTCCGATCTTCGATTCCATTTGACCATTTAAAAACAAAATACTTACAAATGAAAAAGAAAATAATGCAATTGGTTCTTCTGCTCCTGGTAGTTAGCATTCCGGCGATAGCCCAAAAGAGCGACCGTAAGGCAGAGAAGGAACGGAAGAGAGTGGAGAAAGAGAAGGAAATATCAGCTTTGATGGATTCCAAAAATTTTGAATTCAGTGCAGACAGGGCCATTCCAACAGGGTACAAATCGGTTGACCTTACGACCAATCCAAATTTTGTAAAATTTACAAATGATAAGATTGTGAGTGAGATGCCATTCTATGGAAAAGCCTATTCGGTGGCTTACGGAGGTGATTCAGGTTTGAAATTTGAAGGAAAACCTGAAGTATTCACAGTAGAAAAGAAAAAGAAAAACTATGAAATAGAGGTAAAAGTAAAGTATAAAAACGATTATTTTACTATGAATCTGACTGTTTCATTTGAAGGTAGTTCATCAATGAGCATCACTTCCAACAACCGGACTTCTATCTCATACAACGGCGAGGTATTTGCCCGCGAAGCGAAAAAGTAATGGTGCGAACAGGCCGACAGGGACTTGAATCTGACTGTTGGGCAATTCCCGGGGCTAAATCCGATGTAAAATATCC
>JANYKW010000045.1 GCA_025358025.1 Bacteroidia bacterium
TCGTTTGCTGACTCCTGCCAACTGGCAAGCCGGGGACGACTTGATGGTTCCTCAATTCCCCTACACGGAGAAGCAGCTGAAAGAGAATCCTGCTATCAAGGATGCATATTACGAACTAGGTGGTTTTATGTGGTTTAAAAAAGCAAATCCTGTAATTACCGAACGATAAAATCAACTATCCAATAGTAAAAGAAACCATCCCAGGTTCATCCTGAGATGGTTTCTTATTTTTAATGGCTGCCATGTTACATTTTATAGTAACCAACGGAAGATCGCGTCAACCTTCAATTTTTAAGATACTTTTCGAAGAACTGATCCTGTTCCCACAGCAGATGCAGGATATTTTCTTTTGCAACATAACTATGGGCCTCCTTGGGAAGCAATACCATTCTAACCGGAGCTCCCAGCCCCTTCAAGGCCTGAAAGTAACGTTCTGTCTGTAAGGTAAAAGTTCCTGGATTGTTATCGGCCTCACCGTGAACCAACAATAGCGGGGTCTTCATTTTTTCGGCATTCATAAAAGGGGACATGGTGTTATACACCTCAGGTACTTCCCAGTAGTTCCGTTGTTCACTCTGAAAACCAAAAGGAGTCAGGGTACGGTTGTATGCACCGCTTCGGGCTATTCCACATGCAAACAGATTGCAGTGAGTCAGTAGATTGGCCGTCATAAAGGCTCCATAAGAGTGGCCGCCAACTGCCACTTTCTTACTGTCTATGTATCCAAGCGAATCCACTGCCTCAATGGCAGCGGCTGCATTGGCAACCAACTGACTGATAAAACTGTCGTTAGGTTCTGTTTTCCCTTCTCCGATGATTGGGAAAGCGGCATCGTCCAAAACAACATACCCCTTGGTTACCCAGTAAACGAAAGAGCCGTAATAGGGAAATGTGAATTCATTGGGATTTAGCGCGGATTGGCCTGCACTGTTTTTGTCTTTGTATTCAGTCGGATATGCCCAGATAAGCAGTGGTAATTTTTCCTTTTTAACCTTGTCGTAACCGGCTGGCAGGTATAAGGTTCCGGAGAGTTCAACTCCATCTTTGCGTTTGTATTTGATCAATGTTTTTTCAACATTGCGTATGCTTTCAAAGGGATTCGGGAAACTGGTCAGCGCGGTTAACTTGTTTTTCTTCAGGTTGCGCAGATAATAGTTTGGGAACTCGCTCTTCGACTGAAGCTGCACCAGCACATCCCCCTTTTGTCTTTATCGAATACTACACTTCTTGAAGGAAAGCGATTGAGCGGAACGATGTAGGAGAATGGTTTTTGGAGGGTGGTAACCATCAGGTAATTGCCATCCGGCGAGAAATTTTCGCCATTGTACATGGCTTTCTCCATGTACAATCCGGACTGTCCGCTCAGGTCAAAAAGATGCAATTCGGAAGTTACCAACGTCTCAAAATCGGCTTCATCCGTCTTGTTTTTCAACATATCAGGATAGGTGCGGTTTTGTGCTTTGGATCCTTGACTAGTGGAGATGATGGGGCCGGCAGGTAGATTCTTCCTGCTGTCAATGATCGCAGGACGATTCCCGGGGATCAACCTTACCAGGAGATGCTGGCTGTCATTGCACCAGCTGTATGGTTTCCCCAAATTGGCATTAAGAGGTCCGGCCGATATTCTTGAAGCTACTGCCGACTCAAGATCCAGGGCCCAAAGCTCTATCCCTTTGGATGTCGTATTGGTAAAGGCTATTTTCTTTTCATCGACCGACCAGGTCATGTAGGTGATCTTCGGATTGGCAGGTAAACCACTTACCTGGACGGCCTCCTGATCCAGGATCTTCCTCACCTTTAGATTGGTAATGTAAGTAACTGAGCTGGAGATATTGGTCAAAGGATTGATTCGCAGGCCTCCCAGCTGCAACTCCTCCTGGTTCAGATCTTCCAGGGTTTTGTATGTATTCTGGTAGGTGAAGACAATGCAGCTCTTTTTCTCATCCATCATAACACCCGGGGCCTTTTCATAATCTACCAGTTTAAGAATTTCGGGTGATGGTTTTTGGTAAGTAAGGTTCTCCTGAGCCTTTGTAAGAAATGAGCATAAGAATAATACAAAAAAACTAAAAACAAATTTTTTCATGACGAGACTTGAGTTAATTGGTAAGTAACTTAGCATAAAATGTACTTCAGTAATAACCTGGTGAACAGTTTAAACAAAAGTAATAAGACTGTAGAATATTAATCATTTTAAGATGTACTTTTAGTTACGCCATTTTATGGCCTAGTCTAAACTTACCTTTACCTATAAAATCAATTATGCCCAAGTTCACCGCTATCGAATAAGAAACCGCCTATAAACTTTCGGTCGGTGCAATTTGTCATCCGGCAACATTTAAAACACTTTCGGATGCTGACATTGGACTGCCGGTAACCGTCAGAGGAATTCTTGTGACTGTCAATAACGCTGAAAATTTGTCGGATGCATAGATTTTCTTACTTTTCCACTGTTTTCTGATTCTAATAAACCTTATGAATAAAAGACTTGTATTGTGGTCCATCACGGTAGGGTTGGGCGGATTTCTTTTTGGACTGGATGTTGCTGTTATCTCCGGGGCTGAACAGGCCATTCAAAAATTATGGGGACTGACTGACTGGGTGCATGGAACAGCGATTGCCATGGCCTTGTATGGCACTGCTTTTGGTGCCGGATTGGGCAATATCCCAGCCAATAAGATCGGGCGGAAAAAAACCCTGATATGGATAGGCGTTCTGTTTTTCATTACCTCTGTCGGGGCGGCTTTGTCGACAAATGTTTATCTGTTTATGTTCTTTCGCTTTTTCAGCGGGTTAAGTATAGGTGCCTCTTCGGTTGTTGCACCCGTCTATATCTCGGAAATTGCGCCACCCAAATACCGTGGCCGGATGGTAATATCTTTTCAGTTGAATGTGGTGACAGGAATTTTGATTGCCTATTTTTCCAACTATCTTCTCGAAGGCTTCGGTGGTGAAAACGACTGGCGCTGGATGCTCGGTGTTGTGGCTTTGCCATCGCTTGTCTTTTCAACCCTGATGTTCTTTACACCCGAAACTCCAAGATGGCTGGTATTGTTCAAAAAAGATCATGAAGCCGCCAAAAAGGTACTGGCTCTTACCGGGGAAGCAACAGATCATCTGATCGATGAGATCAAGGCATCGGTATCATCCGTCAAAGAGTCACTGTTCAATAGAAAATTCCTGAAACCGCTTTTGATTGCTTTTTTAATCGCCTTCTTCAACCAGCTTTCCGGAATCAATGCCATCATATATTTCGCACCAAAAGTGTTCGAGATGGCAGGCATTGCCAGGAGTGGGGCGCTTCTTTCTACTGTCGGAATCGGAGGAATAAACCTGATTTTTACCTTGGCCGGCTGGTACCTGATAGACCGTTTTGGACGCAGATCCTTGATGTTCATAGGTTCTTTAGGCTATATATTATCCCTCACCATGATTGCAGTTTCCTTCAATGGAGCCGATCACAGCCCGATTGTATATTACGTATTCCTCTTTATTGCTTCACATGCGATCGGACAGGGCGCTGTCATCTGGGTTTTCCTGTCGGAACTCTTTCCCAATTCTGTACGTGCCAGCGGTACCTCCTTCGGATGTCTGACCCACTGGGTATTTGCAGCCTTAATTACCCAGGTTTTCCCCTTCTTCGCTACCAATGTACCTGGAGCATATATCTTTGGTTTCTTCGCATGCATGATGGTGCTGCAGTTGCTCTATGTGTGGAAAATGATGCCTGAGACGAAGGGAATTGCGCTGGAAGAAATGGGCGGAAGCATGGTGTTGCATTAAATTCTTGTAAAACTTCAATATTATCTAAAAGAAGCTGCGTAGTGCAAACGATATTTGCTACATTTTAAATTTACAACATAAACCACTGATTATCTGTGAGTAAAATATATAAAGGCCTCTATTTCCAGGTTATTGTTGCCATCATTCTAGGTGTTATTCTGGGAGTTTACCAACCTGCATTTGCAGAATCTCTGAAGCCCCTTGGCGATGGTTTCATCAAATTGGTCAAGATGATGATTGCCCCCATCATCTTCGCCACCATCGTCACCGGTATTGCCGGAATGGAGGATACCAAAAAAGTAGGGAGAGTCGGGATCAAGGCCATTCTGTATTTTGAGGTTATCTCCACGCTGGCGCTGATTATCGGGCTTATTGTGGTCAATCTGTTTCAGCCGGGGGCCGGTATGCACGTTGACCCGCTCACACTAGATCAATCTGCTGTTGCAAAGTATGTTACAACTGCCAAAGGGGGTCACGGAGTGGTCGATTTTTTCATGAATATCATACCCGAGAACATCGTCAGTGCCCTGGCAGAAGGAAATATTCTGCAAGTACTTCTGTTTTCAGTGATTTTTGGATTTGCACTCTCCAAAGTCGGGGAGAAAGCTGCCCCGATTTTAAGGGGAATAAAATCGCTGGAAGCCGGACTCTTCGGAGTGATAAAAATTATCATGAAGGTAGCTCCCATCGGTGCATTCGGTGCCATGAGCTTTACCATCGGAAAATATGGATTGGGATCGCTGGCTTCACTTGGTCAGCTGATGCTCTCTTTCTATACAACCTGCCTTCTCTTTGTCTTTTTAGTATTGGGAAGTGTAATGAAATTGGCGGGATACAACCTTTGGCGTCTATTGAAGTTCATCAAAGAGGAGATTCTGATCGTGCTGGGCACCTCCTCCTCCGAAGCTGCCCTGCCGGGATTGATGGAGAAAATGGAAAAGATTGGCTGTTCCAGGTCGGTTGTTGGCTTGGTAGTACCAACAGGGTACTCCTTCAACCTGGATGGCACCTCTATTTACCTCACCATGGCTGCCGTTTTTCTGGCACAGGCAACAGGCACTCCACTAAATTTGTCTCATCAGATCACCCTATTGCTGGTACTTCTGATAACCTCCAAAGGTGCTGCCGGCGTAACCGGAAGCGGCTTTATCACCCTTGCAGCTGTTTTACCTATTGTTGGGACAGTTCCGGTAGCCGCGCTCGCGCTGATTCTGGGAATTGACCGCTTCATGAGCGAAGCGCGAGCCATTACCAACCTGATCGGGAATGCTGTGGCTACTGTTGTTGTGGCAAAATGGGAAAATGAGATCGATGGCGTAATATCAAAGAAAGCAATAGGTTAGCCGATTACCCGGTTGCTTAAATTGCATTTGGCAAAAGAAAATCAAAATATTAACAGATGAAAACCCACCCGAACAAAAAGGATCATTTCACCTGATCTCCGCCCCGTCCTCAATAGCCTCACCCGGTACAACGAATACCAACTTGCCATCCTTGTTTTCGGCCATCAGGATCATCCCCTGAGATTCAATCCCTTTGAGATTTTTAGGTGCAAGGTTTACCAGGATGGAGACCCGCTGACCGATAATCTGCTCAGGCTCATATTGTTCGGCAATGCCTGACACAACTGTCCGTTGATCGACGCCGGTGTCGATGGTGAGCTTCAAAAGTTTCTTCGTTTTAGCCACTTTTTCAGCGGCGACAATGGTTCCGGTACGAATATCCATCTTCGCAAAGTCTTCGTATTCAATGTGTCCCTTGGCAGGTGCTACGGTAGCCAGTTCACTCTCATTGGCTTTTTTGGTTGCCAGGAGTTTGTCGACCTGACGTTGGATGGCATCATCTTCAATCTTCTCGAAAAGCAGCTCGGGCGTATTAACGCGATCGCCAGCCCGGAGCAGATCTCTTCTTCCCAGCTCAATCCAAGGCAATTTTTCCAGATGGAGGAAAGTACGCAGCTTGTTCATGGTAAAGGGAAGGAAAGGTTCAAATGCAATGGTAAGATTTGCTGTAATCTGCAGACAAATGTGCAGGATGGTCTTTACCCTTTCTGGATTCGTTTTTATCAAAATCCAGGGTTCCATGTCGGCCAGGTATTTGTTGCCCAGTCGTGCCATTTCCATAGCCAGCCTGAGGGCTTCGCGGAAATGAAAAGTGTCAAGCGCCTTTTCAATATCCGTTTTGAGCTGTTCCAGCGTGGCCAATGCCTCTTCATCCCTGGGTTCAAAATTCCCGGCTACGGGAACCACCCCCTCATAATATTTGTTTGTCAGGACCAGTACCCTGTTGACAAAATTGCCGAGGATGGCCACCAGCTCACTGTTGTTTCGGGTCTGAAAATCTTTCCAGGTAAAATCGTTGTCCTTCGTCTCCGGGGCATTGGCTGTGAGCGTATATTTTAGGACGTCTTCCTTGCCGGGAAACTCTTCGAGGTATTCGTGCAGCCAGACAGCCCAGTTGCGGGAGGTCGAGATTTTATCGCCTTCGAGGTTGAGAAATTCATTGGCAGGTACATTATCCGGTAATATATAGGAACCCTCAGCCTTAAGAATTACAGGGAAGATGATACAATGAAAAACGATGTTGTCCTTGCCAATGAAATGAAGTAGCCTGGTCTCGGGATCTTTCCAATATTTTTCCCAGTCTGGGGTCAGCTCTTTGGTGGCAGAAATGTAGCCGATTGGAGCATCGAACCACACGTATAGCACTTTCCCTTCTGCTCCTTTGACGGGAACCGGTATACCCCAGTCGAGGTCTCTGGTTACCGCACGGGGATTCAGTCCGCCGTCAATCCATGACTTGCACTGACCATACACATTGGGTTTCCACTCTTTGTGGCCCTCGAGAATCCACTCCTTCAGCCAGGGTTCATATTTGTCGAGGGGAAGATACCAGTGTTTGGTCTCCTTCATCACGGGTACATTGCCGCTTAGCATCGACTTGGGATTGATCAGATCGGTGGCATTCAGTGAAGTGCCGCAGCTTTCGCACTGGTCACCATAGGCTTTTTCGAAAGCGCATTTTGGGCAGGTACCGGAAATGTAACGGTCAGCAAGAAA
>JANYKW010000066.1 GCA_025358025.1 Bacteroidia bacterium
GACAAAATTCAACAATCATTTTGGATTAATCAAGCTTTTAAAGCATTAGTTATCAGGTAGAAATAATTATAATTGTTAATAACCTCCGAAATTAGAATTATACCTTCGCGAGAATTAAACAGAGCAAAATTATAACAGAAAAAGAGCAATAACAAATTGTAGAATATCAAAGAACGTTTGTTAGAAATCAGATTTTAGCAAGCTTTTTGAAGATTAATCGCTATATTTATCACTGAATAGTTACAAATAAAGCAGACAACAAATAAATGAATGTTTAATAAAATGTCTAAAAATGAAAAACAAAAATAAAATATTGATTTACCCATTAATAGTAATGGGATTTGTAATAATGCTTACAAACAGTTGCACGAAGACGGATGAACAAGCTATTGACAAATACACTGTTCAGATTGATAAACTCGCCGATTCCCTGGTGACGAAACTGACCTATAACGGAAAGGCAGTGCCATTGCCGGGTTTGATTATAGGCATCTGGGCGCCCGACCGGAACTATACCTATCTGAAAGCCAAGGGATACGCCAACCTGGCCACAAAACGCCCCATGCAAGTCTCTGACTTGTACCGGATCGCCAGTGTGACGAAAACCTTCACCTCCGTGATGCTTTTGCAGTTGGTTGATGAAGGAAAAATAGGGCTGGATGATACCATTGACAAATATCTTTCAGGAATTCCCAATGGAGGGTTAATCACCATCCGTCAATTGCTGGCTATGCAAAGCGGGTTGTTTGAGGTCAATAATGACTCAATAATCGAACATGAGTTCGATAGTGATCCTAATCATTATTTCAGTCCGCAGGAGCTTCTGGCAGCGATCAAGCGACATCCCCCCGTGTTTCAGCCGGGCGAAAGCACGGTTTACTGCAATTCAAACTTCATTATTGCCGGGATCCTGATAGAGAAACTCACCGGGCAAACTTATAGGGAAGCGCTGCACGCCAGAATTTCCCAACCCCTTGGAATGGCCAATATCTCTTTCTCCGAATCACAATGGATGCCTTCAGGCAAATCCTATTCCTCCGGTTATATGGCCGACAGCAACAAAGATTATTTTGAGGCTACCGAGAAGTTTAATATGTCGGTCGCCTATTCGGCCGGGGCAATCATTTCTAACATAGAAGAGCTGAAGAAGTGGGTGTTTAATCTGACTTCGGGTACGTTGGTTTCAACTTCAATGTTGAATCAGATGGAGATTTTTCATCCTATTTTTCCGGATACTGAATATGGGTTGGGGTTAATGCGGTTCAGGAACAATTATATCGGTCATGGGGGAGATGGTATGGGGTATCATAATTTTCTGGCCAGGAATCCAAATAATAATATCACCATCGCTATTTTCTTCAACGGCGAATATCCCTATCCGCAGTATATTTTCTATGATCTTATCAAAATATTGGAACAGTAGTATCTAAATGAAGCATACAAAAAATAAATGAACATTCAATTGATAACTAAAAATGGAAAAGAGACAATTAATATTTATCACTATTTTACTTATCGCGGTTTTATCAATTATTTCCTGTAAGAAAGACGCTTCGGTTGACCCCAATCAGTTACTGACCGACCAAATGAGGTCAGTTACGGACTCTATCGTTAATAACACACAAGTTCCAGGCGTTGTTGCGCTTGTTGTTGACCATAAACGAGGGATTGATTGGCTGTATACTACCGGTTATAGTGACATCCCCGCGAAACTACCGATGAATGGAAATAATAATTTCAGGATAGGGAGCAATACAAAAACTTTTACTGGCACCGTACTGCTTCAACTGGTGGATGAAGGGAAACTCGCACTCTCCGACAAGCTTTCCAAGTATTATCCTGAATATCCCAAATCTGATAGTATAACCATCTCCATGTTATGTAACATGACAAGCGGTATTTATAATTTCACTGATGATGAGTCTTGGCAAGATATCCTGATCAATAACCCCTCCAGGGTCTGGTTGCCGCAGGAGTTGATTGATGCGGGGGTTTCACACGACTTTTATTTTCAGCCGGGTAAGGGATGGACATATTCAAATACAAACACCATCATCCTCGGAATGCTTATTGAAAAGCTGACTGGCAGCACACTGGAATCGGAAATCAGTAACCGCATAATAAAGCCTCTCCAGTTGAGCAATACCGGTTTTTTGACTTCCGGGTTAACTTTTCCCGGCCCTCATGCCAGGGGCTATTATATGGGAGAATATGTAGAAAATGAGGATCTGACCGAACATTTTGATATTTCATGGGGTTGGGCAGCCGGTTCGGTTTATTCGACCCCACGAGAACTACAGAAATTTGTAGAAGTACTTGTTGAAGGAGGGTTTCTGTCCGACTCTCTGCAAAAAAGAAGGCTAGATGAAATGCATTTAATAAGTCCCAATATCGGTTATGGACTGGCTCTGTTCCAGAGGGGTTCCTTTTATGGCCACAATGGCGCTGTAATGGGCTTTACATCTTCGATGTACCACAGCAAGGAAAAGGACTGCACCATAATAATCTATTTCAACTGTTTGCTGGAACTGCAACCTGACTTTCTCTTCAAACGGTTTATGGATATATTATATGGCCGCAACTTCTAAAGCGTATTCTACCACAGTATTTGCCTTTGCTGTGTAGAGATTGGTATCTAAAAATTTCATTTTTAGATAATGCTGAAGTAAATAAGATGAAAAGTCTTAACCCACTTTGCAGCTAATCCGGCCGGAATTCTTGCTGTTCAATGAATTGGCAATTTTCGAGTTCGGATTTGTGTACTACGGATTTTCGTTTTACGAAGGGTGCATATTTGTATTTTAGTGCATCATAAAGTTTCCGGACAGCTTGGTTTGGCTCCGAACAACGGCGTATCATGATCACTTCTTCGTGATTGTTCTGTGCTAAAGTCGTCACTGCTTTTTGGGTGTTCATGGTCCGTACGATTTCGCGCCAGCCGGAGTGGATTCCTTCTTGTTTCAACTGGTACCGGACTGTGTTTACCAGCCAGTAGGCCAACAAGCCCAGGTGCAGGTGTGCCATCGTGTTTTCATCTTTTTGGTGATAAATGGGGCGCAGGTCAAGGTCGGTTTTCAATACCCTGAAAGTGGCCTCGATTTCGCGGATGGTGTTGTAAAATTGCCATACATTTTCTTCTGAATTGGCTTCCATCGAAGTGCGCAGAAAGTAAACCCCGCCGCGGGCATTGATGTCAACACCTTCTTTAACAGCCCATTTTATGGACGTTGCTATCCTGTTTATCTCTTTGTTTGGTTCATCTTTCTTCTTTCCCCGTTTCGGAGCTGTCTCTTCTTTCACCTGAACTTCAATGTCAAAATATCGCCCAATGGAAGGATATTTCTGTTTTAGTCGTCCAATGCGCTGGTGTACTTTGTCTTCTTGCTTTACGCCACCTTTTTTAGTCAAACTGTCAGCTATCAGTTGCATCCCGGCTTCGAAACGCGATCGGAACTGCCCGTTCATCGAACGCTCTTTCAGCTCTTTGGCCTGGCTTTCAACTTTCAGGTAATAATCCGTATTACGGTCTGACTTTACCCGGCACAGGTCAATTTTTTGTTTCCTGTTGTCGGTTACCGAAACGGTGGCAGCGCCGGCTTCAATCTGGTATGTTTTTAGGTTTGAACGGCTTACACACAGATAATCATAGCCATTTTCGAGTATCATCTTCAGGTTTTCTTCGGTGGCAATGCCCGCATCGATTACAATCAGCGCTTTTTTTGCCGACGAAGATGTTTTGACGCGCAATTTACGGATCATCCCTTCCAGGGTTTTGCTGTCGGCCATGTTACCTTCCAGTATCGAAGAGTATTTGATGAAACCTTCAGGATTGATAACCAGACCCAGCACAACCAGTCTGGCATCGCTGCGCTTTTCCTTGCTGCGCCCAAATTTGGCCAGTTTGCTGCCCAGTTTCCGGCCTTCAAAATAAGTATTTGTAAGGTCGTAAAGCACTATTTTATCCTGAATGTCCATCCGAGGCTTTCTAAAAACGGGGCTACCTGTAATTGACAGATCGCCTGGAACGACAGCCATTCGGCGCCAATCTCGCGAACGTCTTTGTTGCGGATGCTGTTCACATCGATCAGTTGAAGGTCTTTCCCGTTTCTG
>JANYKW010000110.1 GCA_025358025.1 Bacteroidia bacterium
CATGTATAAGTCACAAGGTAAAAAAGGTTTGTTCGATGAACATTTTTCCACCACTCATCTTTCCACGATGGGAAATCCATTAGAGTCGGTTAGTAAAGTAATAGATTTTGAGCTATTTAGAGAAATCCTTGAAGCCAGGCTTCTGAATACGTCAAAGAAGTCCAATGCAGGAGCCAAACCTTTTGATGTAGTGATGATGTTCAAGATTTTGATACTTCAGTGTTATTACAACCTTGGGGATAAACAAGTTGAATATCAAATTGTTGACAGAACAAGCTTTAAGAAATTCTTAGCTGCTGCATCTCAAAGTTTGGGGTCATTAATGCCTGATGCCAGCATGAAAATGCATAAACTGGAGCATTATGCCGATGCAAAAGCCGACATAGCAAATGGTTTACTGATCTGCAGCACTGCTGACGAAAATGCTCTGCTGCCTCTGACTTCCGTCTTTGGAAAAGGTGTGTACCATAGTTTCGACTACCTGTTTTATTACTATGATCTGCAGGCCAACGCCATTAACAGGATTAACAGGTTCCTGTCAGCAAAATAAAAATTGATTGCCATTATCAGATACTATTATATACTAATGATTTAGATTAAACAACGTAACAAACTATTATTAATACACCTGAGGAAACATAATATGAAAACTATTAAAGAACTTACACTATTGCTTGGAGCAATTGCACTTTCAATTGTCGGATGCGAGAAAAATAATCAGGATGAACAGAGTGTTGCCCCTTTTAACAATGGGAGCGCAGTAAGAAATGAGATTGTGGTTATAAGCGATCTGCACATGGGAGCAAATCTGGATTATTCAGAAATTAATCATAATCTAAAACCTCTTGAGGATTTCCTTGCAAGCTTAAAGTCTTCGCCGAATGTAAAAGAGCTTGTCATCGCAGGTGATCTTGTTGATGAATGGTTTGTTCCTGCCGATGTAAACACATATGATGGAAAAGACCAGGCTGATTTCGTGAAGCGTGTTGCATCAACCAACCAGGGAGTTGTTGACGCATTCAACAATATCATTAAAGAGGGAAAGATAAAGGTAACTTATGTTCCCGGGAACCACGACCTGACCATTACTCCGGAGAATATCAACCTTATTTTACCCGGAATCAACCAGGCCCGTGACCAGCAATTGGGGTTGGGAACATATACCCCGTCTGATTTTCCTGCATTAGCTATTGAACACAGCCATCGCTATAACTATTTTTGTGCTCCCGACATGCTTTCCAATCAAACTGAAGCGCCAGGCACTATTCTGCCTGCGGGTTATTTTTTTACAAGAATCGGGGCCCTTCATGTTAAACAAAAATGTACTCAAAACCTTGATGTACTTCCGGCTGTCACTCCCAATTTACAGGGTGATGCAAGTCAAAAGTTAATGTACGCTTACTGGCAGATCTGGAAGTGGGCCATGGGATATTTACCAATCAATAATCACTTCTCCGAAAACATTATTATTACCGGCGTCAATGGTTTTAACGGTGTTTATTCAGTAAACGATTTGATCCCGTATCAGAGCACCACTGACGGACCAATAAGTGTTAAACTGTTCAATGGTGCCCAGGATAACTGGGAAGCCAGACAGACAAAAAACAATGTTGCAGTTCATATACCTGTAGATCATGCCATTGCCAATTCAAGCAATGCTGATGAGACAGATAACCTGGCAATCAAGGAATACTTTCAGAACCCTAATTCAGACAAAAGGATAGTTGTTTTCGGACATAATCACCGTGCCACCATAATTCCTTCGTATAATTTCAAAGGACAAAAATCTATCTATGCCAACTCTGGCACCTGGATCGACAGTAACCCCGGGGGAGCAACGCCTACCTTTGTTATTATAACTCCACAGAATGATGATTCAGGTTCAGAAACAAAAGTTGAGGTTTACAACTTTGAAAAAGAAGTATATACTCAGATGGCTATGAACACTGTCAGACTATAAAATTTAGAAATAATTATTTCTGAGATTTATTCGGATTTAAGTGCTTTCTGAATAGCTTGTTCAGCAAGCAGCTCCATGATTTTATATCCTGCCAGGTTCGGATGGACTCCGTCAGCTGATAGCTCTGATTGTAAACCATGTTTTTCATCCGACATGCTTGTAAAATAATCGAGATAAACACATTTATGGTATTCAGAGAATTTTGGTTTGATTTCTCAAATGCAGAGAGCATCAGTTTCTGTTCCCCCGAACATTGCTGAAGGATATGGACGGCAATCCACAGGGAGCTATACCCATTTTCTTTCGATTGCCAGAGGATCTTTATATGAATTGGAAAAACAAATTGAATTGTGTATTAGCTAAAATATGTTCAGAGTATTGAATCAGAAAAGCTTCTTGTCGATATTTCAGAAATTAGCAAGATGTTGACATCTCTGATCTCAAAACTAAAATGAGTAATATTGCCTGATGCCTGTTGCCTAATGCCTAATGCCTTAACACTTATACTATGACCGAATTAAGAACAATCCTGATAGCCGAAGACAACCTAAATGATGTCGAACTAACGCTTGCAGCCCTGGAGGAACAAAAACTTGCCAACCGGGTTATTGTCGTTAATGATGGTGTGGGGGTTCTTGAATACCTGCGCTGCGAAGGGAAATTTGCACAGCGTCAAAAAGGAAATCCGGCTGTTATTTTGCTGGATATTAAAATGCCCCGCCTGGATGGTATTGAAGTCCTGCAAATTATCCGCAACGACTCGGCTCTGAAAACGATTCCCGTGGTGATGCTCACTTCTTCGCGTGAAGAACCCGACCTGAAAAAGTGTTATGAACTTGGCACAAATGCCTACGTGGTTAAACCAGTCGATTTCAAAGAATTTATGGATGCAATCAAACATTTGGGCATATTTTGGGCTCTGATCAACGAAATACCCACTGAAGGAGAAATGTAGATTTCAAAAAAAATCCCTGCCATGGAAGCTAAAATTTATTCCGGTACGAAGTTAAACATTCTCTCTCTTGAAGATTCGGTTGAAGACTTCGATCTCATTTGCATGCAGATGAATAATGCCGGATGTATTTTGAATATTTCGCGTGTTGAAAAGGAATCGGAATTTTCGGCTTCGCTTTGCAACAATCAGTACGACATTATTTTGTCGGATTTCAACCTGCCCGGATTCGATGCATTCGGAGCACTCCGTATTCGTGATGAGTTGTGTCCCGAGGTCCCGTTTATTTGTGTCTCCGGATCGATCGGCGAAGAGCTGGCCATTGAACTTTTGAAATTAGGCGCATCCGATTATGTACTAAAAGACCGGCCCGCAAGGTTGCCTTTCGCCGTTAACCGGGCGCTTGATGAAGCGAAGAAAAAAGCAGCCATCCGGCAGGCAGAGGAGACCTTGAATGAAATAAATCTGTTTAATGAGCAGATCATCAAAGGCGCCCATGAAGGAATCATTGTTTACGACCGGAATATGAAATATCTGGCATGGAATCCTTTTATGGAGAATTTAACCGGATGTGCTGCTTCTGAAGTCTTGGGCAGGTACCCTATGGATTTATTCCCATTTCTGAACGATGCCGGCGTTATTGATACCATCGAAAAGGCCATTCATGGAGAAGCTACGGGTGTTATTGATTTTCCTTTCAGTATCCCTTCTACCGGAAAATCAGGTTGGACTTCCGATGCAACCTCGTCGTTGAGGAATGCCAATGGCGAAATAATAGGGGTTATTACTACTGTGCGCGACATTACCGAGAAAAAACTGGCAGAGCAGGAAATCATCCTGGCCAAAGAACGGACCGAAAAAAGCGAGCAAGATCTTCAGTTAACAAACAAAGAATTACTTGAAAAAAATATCCTGATCCAGACCATTCTCGATAATTTACCAATTGGACTGGCTTTAAATAAGTTTGACGGAGGAAGCGCAACCTACATGAATAAAAAGTTTCAGGAAATTTACGGCTGGCCTTACGAATCTATTCATGACATTGAAGACTTCTACAAAAAGATATATCCCGATGAAGCTTATCGGAATTCCATTGTCAATAGGGTTCTTGCTGATATTGAATCGGGAGATCCCGACCGCCTGCATTGGGAAGGCATCACGATCACCCGGCAGGATGGTTCCAAAGGCGTGATTAATGCGGTCAATATTCCGATAACCGAGCAAAATACGATGATATCGACGGTTATGGATCTTACGGACCTTCACCGGATCAACCAGGATTTGCTGAAAGCCAAAGAACATGCCGAAGAAAGCGACCGCTTGAAAACTGCTTTCCTGACCAATATCAGCCACGAAATCCGAACTCCGATGAATGGAATCCTTGGATTTGCCGAACTCTTGAAAACTCCGGAACTTGAACCTGAAGAGGTGGAAAGCTATCTTCAGGTCATCGAGCTAAGCGGGAACCGAATGCTTGACATTATCAATGATATTGTCGATATTTCAAAGATCGAGGCCGGACAAATGAATCTTCATATTGAGCGGACCAATGTAAGCCAATTGCTGCGCGATCTATACCTGTTTTTCAAACCCGAAGCTGAAAAGAAAAAACTCAGCTTTTCCTATAAAACTGCAATTCCTTCAGAAGAATTGATCCTTCGGACTGATCATACCAAACTTGCGCAGATTTTATCGAACCTGATCAAGAATGCGTTAAAATTCACCCAAACTGGTTCAGTAGAATTTGGATATGGTTCGACATGCTCACCAATCGGTTCGACAAGCTCACCAGTCAATTCGACAAACTCACCAACCAGTTCACCCGTGCTGACTTTCTTTGTCCGTGACACGGGCATTGGTATTCCTTCGGATAAACTGGATATCATTTTTGAGCGGTTCAGGCAAGTAAACGAATCCTCCAACAGGCCTCACGAGGGCGCCGGACTGGGTCTTCCTATTTCGAAAGCATTTGTCGAAAAGCTGGGAGGTCGGATTTGGGTCGAGTCGGAGTTTGGGGAAGGTTCTGTTTTCTTTGTTGAATTACCTGGCGATAAGTTTCCGGAGGAAAAACCGGAAATCAAAGTCACTAGTCCGGAACCTGCACCATCGCAGTCGCTGAAGATCCTGATTGCTGAAAACGATGAAATCAGTCTTGCCTATTTAAATGCGATACTTCTATCTGAAAATGCGATCATTCTTGAAGCTGAAAACGGAAAGCAGGCAGTCGAACTGGTTAAAAGTCACCCTGAAATCAATCTGGTTTTGATGGATTTGAAAATGCCCGAGATGGATGGATATGAGGCAACCCGGCTAATTAAGGAACTGAGGCCCGAGCTTCAGGTGATTGCCCAAACGGCCTACGCATTTTCAGATGATCGTGAGAAAGCCATCAAGGCCGGATGCAACGGTTACCTTACCAAGCCAATCAGGAAGTCGGAACTGTTGGAACTCCTCAAAAAGATTAGCCTGAGCTAATTCGATCACTCCAAGGGCAGAAATCCAACCGATCGGAAGGGGTCTAGAACATCTGGTATGTTTAAGAATTACAAATGACACCTTTGTTCAAACTCAAAAAAGTAATTATGCTGTGTTTGATGAATCCCTTATTTTTAATGGGGCAACCTCAGTAGAAAACATGACCTCACATATGTTCAACCTTATTAAACTGTCTGTAAATCTATAAGGGAATAAGGTTAATTCTTTTTTTCACCTTCCTTTTCTACTAAGGTGACCTTAGAAAATAAGGTTTTAAAACAATTTCGTACTTGTGAAACCAAGATTTAAATTTTGTAATAAGTTGTAAGGATTTACCCACACTATACGTTATAGAGCCATCTGAGGCTGTGTTATTATTGTTTCAGAATTTGCCATCATGTTTCTGGTTTGGAAGTTTCGGTAGATTTTCATAACTTGGTTAAGCATAATTTCTCCAACATGTATAAAAAACTAAGTATCAAAGAATGGGCTGTCGAAGACCGTCCCCGCGAAAAAATGCAGACCAAGGGAATCCGCTCCCTGTCGGAAGCTGAATTGATCGCCATACTGATTGGTTCCGGCAATCTGGATGAATCGGCAGTTGAAGTATCGCGCCGCATTTTGGCCTCGGTAAACAACAATCTCAACGAACTGGGCAAAAAAACGATCAACGACCTGCGGAAATTCAAGGGAATCGGCGAAGTAAAAGCCATCACCATCATGGCAGCCCTTGAACTGGGCCGGCGCCGCAAAGAATCGGAACCCGACGAAAAACCCAAACTGGTCACCAGCGGCGATTGTGCAGCCATCATGAAACCTTTGCTGAGCGACCTTCCGCACGAAGAATTCTGGGTGTTGCTGCTCAACCGCAACAATCTGCTCATCGACAAGATGATGGTGAGCCAGGGCGGTCTTTCAGGAACGGTTATCGATGTAAGGATCATCCTGAAAACGGCTCTCGATAAACTGGCGAGTTCCATTATTTTGTGCCACAACCATCCGTCGGGCAACCTGATTCCGAGCGAAGCCGACAAGGATATCACCAAAAAAATCAAGGAAGCCGGAAAACACATGGATATTCCGGTGCTCGACCACCTGATTATCGGGAACGATTCGTACTTTAGCTTCGCCGATGAAGGGCTGATATGAATATAATAAATACAGTGGATCGGGAGTTATTATATCCAATCGCGAATAACCAATCCTGAATATCCAATTAGGAAAAAGAAATAAGGAAATAGGAAAATCGGGAAACACTCTTTTTTGGACAACTGTCCTCCCATGAAATAAGGTGACAAGAAGTTTAGTTGATAACTTTTAAATTTCGCTTTATTATGGGAAGTAAAATTAGAAAAGTTAGGCATTTTAGCACGGAGTTTAAAAGAGAAAAAGTCAAGCAAATTGACGAAG
>JANYKW010000142.1 GCA_025358025.1 Bacteroidia bacterium
TCCCAGGTATCCGCACAACAGTTTACCTCGAAGGCGGCCCTGAAGCCAGTCTTTATATACAAACCAAAGATACTACTATCTCCAAGATTGGAAGTTACGTTTCAACGACCTACGAGAACGATAACAACGACCATTTCTGGAAAATCCCCAACGTCATCGGTATTCAATTGAGATAATCTTAAGGATAAACAGCTTTTTTTCAAGTAGTTCTGATTTGCTTCCGATAAATCCTTCCGTTATTGTACATTTTCTCCAAGTTATTTCAGCATAACTACAGACAATGGGTGAATACTTCAGGTTATTAGCAAAATTCCTCTAGTTATTTGGTAAATATCTGAAGTTATTTGCGGAATAACTTCAGACATTGGGTGTAGTTCTGAAGTTATTTGGAATGTTACAGGTAATTAGAAAGATAACTTAGAACATTAAAAGAATATTCCGGGTTTTCCATCAAGCGGCGATTCATTTAACCCGAAGAACGATTCGTGCACTATTAAATCTCTTTGGAAACAGGTGGATTGTTACACCTCTCAGTGCTGACTTTCGGTCAGGTTCGAACAGTTTCTAACCTACCTGACCAGATAGTTGCTTAAACTTTCAAATTAGTTTATTTCAAAATCGGAGTCTAAAATGATTCTCCTTTCCAAAACATTTAAGTACTTCCCGTGTTTAAAGAAATATTAAAATTTAACAGCATATGAAGAAGAAAATAGGAATAATTGGCTCAGGAACAGTGGGACAAACACTGGGGACAGGTTTTTTAAAATATGGTTACGAGGTGAAGATCGGAAGTCGTGATCTGACAAAACTGTCAGCATGGAAATCAACTGCAGGTGAGGGCGCATTGATCGGATCATTTGCCGAAGCTGCGCAATTTGGCGATATTCTTGTGCTGGCCACAAAAGGATCAGCTGCTTTAAATGCCTTACAACTGGCAGGAAGGGCAAATCTTTCAGATAAAACAATCATCGATACAACAAACCCCATTGCTGATACTCCTCCCGAAAACGGTGTGCTTAATTTCTTTACCGAATTGAATGATTCACTGATGGAACGTTTGCAAAATTCATTTCCGGAGGCACATTTTGTCAAAGCATTTAACAGCATCGGAGGAAGTCTGATGATTAATCCTGATTTTGGTACCGAAAAACCCACGATGTTTATTTGTGGAAATGATCAAAAAGCGAAGGATGAGGTCGTCGAAATCTGCGAACTATTTGGATTTGAAACGGAAAACATGGGAACTGTTGAAGCTGCCCGCGCCATCGAGCCGTTATGCATGCTTTGGTGTATTCCTGGATTTCGCGAAAACAAATGGAGTCATGCATTCAGGCTGCTAAAGCGGTAAGACAGGCAACTGGCGGTTGGCAGCTTGCAACTGGCTTCTTGCTGCAAGTTGCAAGCAGCCAGATGCCAGTCGCTCCTACATTAAATTTCTGCAATAGTCACATTAACGAATCACTTCTTCTCCCAGACTGTCACTTCGATGTTGTTGAAAGAGAATTTCCTTTTATTGATTCTCCTGACCAAAGGTACAATGATCGGGCCATCAATAAATGTAAATGTTTCGCTAAGAAGTGAAGCAAGGTCATTTTCTCCCCAAATCTGTTCACCCGAATCGCGGTGCCCTCCAATCCAGTTTTCACGCTTTGTGCACTCCTCACTCCAGTCGAATCCTGTGGCAACTATAAGTCTTCCGCCTTTATTGATACGTTTATGAACACCGGTCAGGAAATGTCGCGGATTGTACATCTGATCAAGAATATCGTTGATTAAAACGAGGTCATATCCCACGAATATCGATTTCATATTGGAGGCATCCGACTGCATAAATGTGACTTTATTCACCAATTTGTCGAATCCTAAATTATTCATATTCAATTGATGGTAGGAGAGGAGTTCACCCTCTTCCGGGAAGACATAGTTAAAGCTTCCGCTTTCCTGCAATTGAACCGCTACCCTGATTGTCCGTGCAGTAAAATCAAGTCCTGTGACACTGTCAAAACCTTTGGCCAGTTCCCAGGTTGTACGCCCCGTACGGCAGCCAAGATCGAGGGCACTCTTTTTTGAATGACCGGCGTACTGTACCGCTATTTCTGCAATCTGCTGAAAGTAATTTTTATATCCAAGGAAATCGGGGCCATATT
Source organism: Bacteroidia bacterium (assembly GCA_025358025.1). Classification (GTDB taxonomy): domain Bacteria; phylum Bacteroidota; class Bacteroidia; order Bacteroidales; family Prolixibacteraceae; genus CAINVV01. Next base: position 2,148 of record JANYKW010000142.1, read on the forward strand.
GTGCCTCACAGGTACGGATCACTTCAGGATCAGTTTCATAAACATCTGTCGGAATCACAACCTCATTGGCCGATTCCACATACCGGAAACCGGCGTGTTGGTAAAAGTGACGCCGGAATGCATAACGTGCATTTCCGGTTGCTTCATTACCTGTTGAGATCCATGATCCGCCCTTGATCAGGTTATGCTTCGTGTCAAACGTTGGTGTTGAGAAATCGTCATATACGGGATGAATTTTGAATCCTTCAAATCCATTGATGGGGGTTTCGGTCCATTGCCACACATTACCGATCAGGTCATAAAACGCATTGAACCCGAATTTGTCAACAGGACACGGACTTTGAAAGTACTCCATATTGATATTTCCGGGGGCATCTTTCCAATAAGGCTGGTCGGGAATATTGGCATTTTTGTACAATACATACCATTCATCTTCCGATGGCAGACGTATTGGCAATCCTGTTACATCTGACTTCCAGTTACAGAAAGCCTTTGCTTCGAGATAATTGATTTCAACAGGCCAGTTCCATGGCATTTGTATTTCATTGAAAACAAGACGTAAATGCCAGTAATTTCCTTCCTTCCTCCAAAAAAGAGGATGCATCGCGGCTTTGTACGTTTTCCATTTCCAGCCTTCTTCTGTCCAGAAATTCTGATTTTCATAACCTCCTGCTTCAACAAACTGTAAATATTCACCGTTGGAACAAAGGTATTTCGAAGCTTTAAAGGGTTGTACATCTGCCTCGTGTTTCCCATATTCGTTGTCCCAGCCATAGAGCGGGTTGTTGAGTGATTTGCCAATTTTAATTTGCTTGCCTTCAACTGGAATCAATGAATTTTCGGGAGCAGGTGCTTCTTCAGAACAAATATTCCAGGAGTATATTGGTTTCAGAAATTCCAGTGGAACCTGGCGAATCAATACGGAAGAGGTCTCAATATGAATCCTTTCGTGTTCGATTGCCATCAAAATAATCCAGAACGGATTATCCCAGCCAATCGGCAGATTTAGTGGTAATGTTCTGATCAGACCATCGATCGTTTGCCTCACTTTATTCCGGTATTCACTGGCTTCAACAAATGAAGGCCAGTTATAATGACTTGTATTCAAATCATCCCATGACATCTCGTCGACGCCAATTGCAAACATCGATTCGAATCGCGGATCAATTCTTTCCGTCAGTATTTTGCTGATGATTAATTTGTTGATATAGAATGTTGCCGTGTGTCCGTAATAAAAAATCAGCGGATGACGCAATGGATCGGCTTTACGAAACATGGCTGACTGGTCGGCAAAAGCTTCAAATAGCTGTTCGTCAAGATCAAAAGTCTTATGGAAATAACGGAGAATCTCTTCCCTTTTTTCTTCCTGTTTGCCCTCATTTAACAGGGGTGTTTTGGTTAAAAAGAGCGGATTGACATTCATAGTAATAGGATTAAATTTAAACATCCGGTGATGTCATAAAT
>JANYKW010000149.1 GCA_025358025.1 Bacteroidia bacterium
ACATGATATCAACATCTCCTCCCACTGGACCGATAGCCAGAACGGGTCTTTCAGCGGCCAGGTATTCAAAGAATTTTCCTGTAACAATTCCTTTGTTATCAGGAGAATCGGGAATAGCCATGAGTAGCATGGAGGCATTTACCATCTGAACAATTGCCTGATTGTGTGGGATATATCCCAGGACCTCGACCATTGAATCCAGATTTTTTAATCTAAAAAGGTTGAGAATCTCGTCAGGCACATTCCCCACGAAACGGATTCTCATCTGGCTCTTAACATATTCGGGAAGAAGGCAAATGGCCCCGATAAATTCACCGATCCGGTAACTCATCGAGATGGTTCCTGTATAGGTGATTGTAAAGTACTCATTTTTAGTAGTTGCGATTTTTTCAAAGTCGGCTTCATCATATCCATTCGGGATGATCACAATTTTATCGGCGGTACCAGGAATCTTTTTGAGCAGTAATTTTCCTACCTCCTCACTGACTGTGATGATTTTGTCGGCAGATACCAGAACTTTCTTTTCCAGGTATTTATCAATCCATGAGGCCAATCCTGAGTGATACAGCTCTTTGTAATAGTATATATCTGTCCAGGGGTCCCTGAAATCAGCCAACCACCGGATTCCTGTCAGTGATTTGATTTTTTTCCCGATGAGATGGGTCGAATGGGGCGGACCGGAGGTGATTATTACATCAATCTGTTCTGTTTTTATTAATTCAAGGGCTTTTTTGCGTGCATACTTGTTCCAACCTTTCCGGGGATCCGGCAGGAAGAGGTTTCCGCGCACCAGGCGGGACAGTTTTTCGAAGAGTGTAATTTTTTTCTGATTTGAGAAGCCGCCATAGGGTATCTCCTTTTTATGCGTCAGTTTCCGATAGAGGTTATAGGGCTCTGATGTACTTGTTTTGTGAACCTGAAGTTCGGGACTAACTTCCTGTAAAAGTGAATAATCCAGCTGAGCATAGGAAGCCATTTTCTCATCTACAGTCAGGATAATTGGGGAGTAGCCAAATTCAGGAAGGTATTTTGAAAATTTGAGCCATCTCTGTACGCCGGCTCCGCCACTTGGCGGCCAATAGTAGGTGATGATCAGAATTTTTTTCATTCCAGGGAGAGATTGTTTTCTGTACCGGATTGATTCATCCTTACGTATATATTCTCTAAAAGTGATGCATATAAATGAGGATGTTCCATGAGACTCAAAATGAAATTAGATATTATTTGAATGATAGATATTTTTTGTTGGAATGGTAGCAACAAAGTCTTTTAGGTAGAAAGGTTCATAATAGGCCACATCAACAAAATTTCCTGTCTGCAAGGCAGTTTCTGCAAGGGTTGCCATGTAGCTTGCAGAAGTGCTGATATGATCCAGAAATAATGCATTGGGATGTTGGATGGTTGTTTTGCATTTTTGGGCACCATTTCCAAAAAAAAGTATTTTTTGATTTTGGAGAAAATCCAAGAAGGAGAGATGGTCGATGATATCTGCCTGAATATCTCTTATCTTCAGCATATTATTGTTGTATATGGCTGCATATACTTCCATTCTTCTGGCGTCTATCATCGGACAATACAGCAAGTTCCCGGGGTTTTCGACGCTGTATTTTTCGGTATTGCTGATGATATGATGGGCCATTGATTCCAGGGAGGGAATGGCAATCAGGGGCAATCCGGCGGCATAACATAATCCTTTGGCAGTTGAGACTCCGATGCGAAGTCCTGTATAGGAACCCGGGCCACCGGAAACAGCAATGGCGTCAAGCTGGCTGAAGGTTAGACCGGTTGATTTCATCACCTCCTCAACGAAGCGGGTAAGTTGCAAAGCATGGTTCTTACCGCTTTTATCCTCCCTTTCTTCCAGGATGATACCATGAACGGAAAGTGCAACGGCACACACTTCTGTAGAAGTTTCCAGGCAAAGAATAGATCCCATCGAATTTTTTTACAAATATCTGAAATAATAAGTAATTTGTGATTTTTTAAATAAACATTCAGTTTTTAAAATCTTTTTTGGGTTTTATTTGTTTACTATATATAAAGCATTTGTTTGATAGTGGCCAGCTATCTCCTGAAATGGGGGAAGAATGTCAGGAAAAATTATTTTAATTAAATTACTATGATTAAAGCGTTAATTATTGATGATGATTATATTTCAAGAATTTTGCTCAGCGAGATCCTGAAAAGGAGCTTTGGAAATATTGAATTATTGGGTGAGGCTGATTGTGTTGAAGAAGGTTTGATGCTCATTAACCGAACAAATCCTGATGTGGTTTTCCTGGATATAAGTATGCCGGACGGAACCGGGTTTGATATGCTGGATAAGTTAGATACCATTGATTTTAAGATCATTTTTGTCACTGCCTACAGTGAATATGCTATCAAGGCCTTCAAATATTCGGCGTTCGACTATCTGGTGAAACCAATTGATACAGAAGAGCTTAAAAAGGCTATCAGCAGGATTCCCAAGATCCATAAAGTTGATAATAAGATTGCTGTTAATGCCCTCAAAGCCAATCTTTTGTCAAATGGTGACACCGGATCCAGGACCATAGCCCTGCCTGATCAGAATGGTTTTGCGATTATTGATGTTGATAAAATTATCCGATGTGAAGGGATGCGCAATTATACAAGGATTATCTTTAAGGAAGAAGAGGAAAAGATAGTCAGCAGAACACTTCTGGAGTTTGAAAATCTCTTGACTCCACTGGGATTTGTCAGAATTCACAGAAGCCATCTTGTGAACCTGGTCAATGTAGTGCGATACATTAAAGCACAAGGCGGGATGGTAGAATTAAGATCGGGAGAGCTGTTAAAGGTATCCCCCAAACACAAGGAAGATCTCCTTAACAAACTCCTGCATAATAAATTGTGATTTATTGTTTTCGAAATCTGCTCTAAAGCCACTTCAGCAACCTGAAATCCTGACGATTGGGAAGAGCGCTGTTTTTCGCATAAATCCTTAAACCATAATTGTAGCTACCTGGCTTCTTCAAAGTCAGTTGAAGTATGTAATGTGCAAATCCCTCCTTTTCGTTCTCTACAATAAAATCATGTTTTCCGACAAAACGGGGTTGATCCATATTGGTAGCGATGATCAGTTCGACACCTATTTCTTCGGCAGAGAGCCCCTTAAGATCCAGGGTCACTCTGGAAGGATAAGCTTTGCCCATTTCATAAGTATTTGTTATACCGTCTGAAATCTGGATATTTTTTACCTCAATGGTACTCCACACATTCAAAATCTTCGCCTTCCAGGCAGCCAATTCCCTGGCTTGCCTGAAGTTATCGGATTTCAGGAGAGCTGTCCGTTGTGCCTGGGGAATATAATATCGGGTGAAGTAATCTTTCATCATCCTTTTGGTTGTGAACTGGGGAACTACTTCTGCAAAGGTATTTTTAATAAAGTCGACCCAAAGTACAGGGATATTTTTGTCGTTGCGGTAGTAATAGGCAGGTACTACTTCGTTCTCAAGGATTCCGTATATTGCTTCAGAATCCAGTTCATCCTGAAGTTCAGGAATATCGAATGAGTTTTCCAAAGGCAATGCCCATCCTGCATCTTGTTTGTAGCCTTCAACCCACCAACCGTCAAGGACAGAAAAGTGAAGCGTGCCGTTCATTACCCCTTTTTCTCCTGAGGTACCAGAAGCTTCAAGAGGCCTGGTAGGAGTATTCATCCACACATCACAACCTTGAACAAGCATCTTGGCTATGTTCATATCATAGTTTTGCAGGAAGAGGATACGACCTACGAATTCGGGTCTTTTTGAGATATCGATGATGTATTTGATCAGATCCTGACCTGCTTTGTCGGCCGGATGCGCTTTACCGGCGAAGAGAAACTGAACCGGACGATCCGGGTTGTTGATAATTTTTGCCAGGCGGTTCAAATCGCGGAAAAGCAGGTGAGCTCTTTTGTAGGTAGCGAAACGTCGGGCAAATCCTATTGTCAAAGCTTTGGGATTCAGTTTTGAAATAGCTTCAGAAATATATTTCGGATTTTCGTTTCGCTGAATATGAATATCCGTGAAACGTCTTTTGATATATTCAATCAGACGTTCGCGTAGCTTTGATTTGGTTTCCCAAATCAGTTTATCCTGAACCTTGTATATATTTTTCCAGGTGCGGCTCTCATCGCCTTCTTCGTACTCGTGAATATCTTCAGCCATCTCTCCGGCAGGAAGGATTTGATCGTGTACCACTTTCCATTCGGCAGCAGCCCAAGTTGGGTAGTGAACGCCGTTGGTGACATAACCGATGTTGTCAAGTTCTTCAGGAAGGAAGCCCCGGTATAGTTCGCTTAGCAGCTGTTTGCTTACATCACCGTGAAGTTTACTAACGCCGTTAATGGATTGAGAAAGATTGGCCGCAAGGAAACTCATATTGAACCGTTCATCACTGCTTCCCGCTTTACCGAGTAAAATGAGCTCATCCATGCTAATACCCAGTTGAAGGGCAACAGGATTCATATAAGATTTGAAAAGTTGGTCAGGGAAAGAGTCATGACCGGCAGGAACTGGGGTGTGGGTGGTAAACAAGGTAGAGGCTCTTACGATCTCCTTGGCTTCGGAATAATCTAATTTCGACCTGTTTTTTATCAGGAATATACGCTCAAGTCCAATGAATGCTGCATGTCCTTCGTTACAATGGTAGATGTCGGATTCGATTCCGAGACTTTCCAAAGCACGAATACCACCCAGGCCAAGTACCATCTCCTGTTTCAGTCTATTTTCGTTGTCACCGCCATAAAGATGATGTGTGATGGATCTGTCCTCGTCCAGGTTGTTTTCAAAATCAGTATCCAGAAGGTACAGCTTAACGTTACCCACATTGACGTACCAAACTCTGACAGAGACGATGCGATCAGGCATCCTGATTTCTACTATTATCCATTCACCTTGCTCATTTAAAGCAGGTTGGATAGGTATTTTAGAGAAATGTTCAGGTTCATATGTTGCCAGCTGCTCTCCATTTGTTGAGATGACCTGTTTAAAATATCCATAGCGGTATAGCAGACCAATGGCTGTCATGTCTACTTTCGAATCACTTGCTTCTTTCAGGTAATCGCCTGCAAGAACGCCCAAACCTCCTGAATAAATTTTCAAGCTGGAGTGCAGACCAAATTCCATACTGAAATAGGCAATTTTCGGCCCTCGTAATATTTTCCGCTCTTTCAGATATTTGTTAAACTGCTGTTCAACAGATTTCATCCTAAGAACAAAAGACTCGTTTGATTTCAGCTCGAAAAAACGATCATGGCTGGTCTGCTCAAGAAGGATAATTGGATTGTGTTCACACTTTTCCCAGATAAACGGATCAATTTCATTGAAAAGTGCCCTTGCATCCACATTCCATACCCACCATAAATTTCTTGATATGGTGCGTAAAGAGGATAGTTCTGCAGGCAAGGCAGATTCCACAATGATTTTCTTCCAGGTAGGGTTGCTATTCTCAGGTTGGCTTAGATTTTTAAAGTACGTCTCTTCCATTCTATCAGATAAATTTGCACAATAGACACGACAAAAATGTCATTTTAATTGGAGCGCAATGATACCAATTTTCAATGAACATATATATATAATTAAGGAGACATTTTTATAATGTTCCCGTAATTATCTTATTTGCATTACACACAATGAATTATTTGGGAGTAGTTTTTCTAACTTTTTCCGGCTTTTCCCCAATCTTTTTAACTTTTTCAGATTTAGGTTTTGCAGCAACGGCAAGAGGTTTTCCCAGCTTTTTAATTTCCAGTTCAGCTTCTTTCAGTTTTTTATTTTGCTCAACGATGACCGTTTTCAGTTTTGTCAGTTCGGCTTCAGTTTCGTTAACAGGAACGAAAGTGTTCAGACGAAGGGTAAAATCGCTCAACACATTCATATAATTGATAAAAGCCTCATATGGACTTCCGTATGGATTAAAAAATTTATGTACTTCGCCGTCAGAGAAGAACTTGGTGCACATGTAATACAGATGGTCATTGGACTGGAGGTATAGCCAATCTTTTTGAATCTGTGAATCGGTACATTGCATTACACGATCCTTGAGAGCGTAGAGATGATTAAATGCATCCTTTTGAAGTTCATTTCCCAACCAGGCAGAAAGATCACGTTCCTCATCTGCCCAGGAGATGGGATGCAGGACATGCACAGCAGAAACAGGTTGCAGATTTTTCACAGCCTCACCCGGTGTTGAGAAGGAGAGCTCTTTGGTTTCCAGTATCATCCCGGGCAGGTCTTCCAGAAAATCAAATATTCCTGTTTTTTTCTTCTGAATCTCTCCGAAGGTTTCATAATTCAGGAAGATATTGACGATCTCCTCTTTTTTGGGAAGGTCGACGAGCCAGTCGGTCATTTTTGATGCTGTAAGCGGATATTCGTTCCAGGAAGGGTTAGAAAAACGGAAAGAGAGGTCATCGCTGAGATGATGGTTGCGCATCAGTACTTTTTGTCTTGGATTTAGAGCATTGCAGTACAGGTAGTTAGGGCTTTTCCATCCAAGAATGTGTTTTGCCCCTTCGGTAAGAACGGTTTCGAAGCCCATCCGGTAGATCAGGTCTCCAAGCTCGTCGGAATAGATCAGCTCTGAATTTCTGAAAACTTTGGGTCTTTGGCCAAAATATTCTTCTATCAGATTGTCATGTGCCTTTACCTGTTTTGCAAAAAGCTTTTCATCGACAAGTGATACCAGCGAATTGGCATAAGTTCCTGAAAGAAACTCAACAGAACCTGTTTTTGCAAGTTCTTTGAACGAATCAATAACTTCGGGTGCATAAAGTACGAATTGATCCATAGCGACTCCGGAAATGGAGAAGGATACTTTAAATTTCCCCTTTAATTTTTTTATTTGCTGCAAAAGAATGTTGTTTGCCGGCAGATAGCAGTTATCCGCGATTTTGCGCATAATCGTTTCGTTGGCATAATCATCGTAATAATAGGAATCGTTCCCAATATCGAAAAAACGATACTTTCGGTAGCGGAAGGGCTGGTGAATCTGAAAATTTAGGCAGATTGTCTTCATGGTTTGAACTATTATCGATGTTATTTTATCTGATTGCTTTTTTATAAACTTCACGAACGTGGGCTGCTGAATGTTTCCATTGCAGACTATCCACTTCTACCCTGCCGAATTTTCTGAACATTGCAGATAAAGCAGGGTATTTGATAATTCCATAAATGGCATCTGCCATGGCATTGATGTCCCAGAAATCAACTTTAATAGCGTGAGTAAGTATCTCTGCTACACCGGATTGTTTGGAGATTATCACAGGCACATCGGTCATCATTGCTTCGAGGGGAGAAATACCGAAGGGTTCAGAAACAGAAGGCATCACGTAGACGTCGCTTATGCGGAACATATCGAATACATCATCTCCCTTGAGAAATCCGGTATAATGAAACCTGTCAGAAATTCCCAGCCGGGCAGTGCGCCGTATCATCTTCTCCATCATATCTCCGCTCCCTGCCATCACGAACCGGACTTTATCGGTTCGTTTCAAAACCTGGTATGCAGCTTCGATGAAATATTCCGGTCCCTTTTGCAGGGTTATACGTCCCAGGAAGGTGACTATCTTGTCGTCTATTCCTCTTTTAACCAACTCTGTTTCCTTATTTTCAAGAGGTTCTACAGCGTTATAGACTGTTGTTACTTTATCAGGGTTAATTCCATATTTCTCAATGACAATTTTTCTGGTCAGGTTGCTCACGGTTATTATCTGATCTGCAACTTCCATTCCTTCCCTTTCGATAGCGTATACTTTGGGATTGACGCTTCCACCGCTCCGGTCGAAATCGGTAGCGTGTACATGGATCACCAAAGGTTTACCGCTAACCCGTTTGGCAGCTATTCCGGCAGGATAGGCCAACCAGTCGTGTGCATGGATCACATCAAATTCGTATTCACGGCCAATATATTCTGCTACGATGGCATAATTGGCAATTTCCTCGTGAAGATTGGCCCCATATTTCCCGGAGAAGGGAATTTTTCCCTGTGCATCCGTCTGGATAAACCGGGTAGAAGAGGAGAGCCTTTGTTGTGTTAATTGCCAGAATTCTTCGGGATCGGAATATGGCACCAGGTTGGATCTTACTTCTGACAGGTCAATTTGTTTCTCCGTATTATGTACATTGATATGTTTCCTGGTGATTGTAATTTCGTTAGCACCGATGATTTTCTTTACAGCAGTATCATCTTCATCACCATATGCTTTGGGCACAACGAAAAGCACTTCAATATCCTCGAACTGAGCCAACCCCCTGGTCAGGCCAAAACTAGCCGTTCCTAATCCACCGCTTATATGAGGGGGAAATTCCCATCCAAACATCAATACCTTCATATCTTTGGTTTAGTTAGCTTTTAATTTTATTTCTTCTTCAAATTTTTCTATCAGGTCATAGGCCATAATCACTCCGGCAACGTTCCAGGCCTGGGATATTGAACCTTTTGCAGTGTGAGGCGGATTGCCTTCATAAGCTTCTGAGAGCGTGCCTATGCAATTTTCGGACATCTCGTTTTTAAAGCCCTCGAGGCAATTTTTGGCAAAGGAAAACCCTCCTGCCTTATGCACTTCAAGGTATGTTTTTATGAACGGATAGATCAGGTAAGGATAAACAGTTCCCTGGTGAGCAGCTTCTGAAAAATCTTCTTCCCGCTCTCCTGAAGATCCTTTGTAAGAAGTATCTTCGGGAGAGAGTGTACGAATGCCTGCCGGAGTGAGCAGTTTATTCCGGACTTCACTGAGGATTAATTTCTTCTGTGCGCGGGACAAAGGCGAAAGTTCCTGGGACGCAGCCAGAAGCATGTTGGGTCTGACTGACCAATCGGCATAGCCTTCATCAATATAGTCGGCAAGTTGACCGCATTCATCGCACCAAAAATTCGAGAGGAAGGATTCTGCGATGAGGGCAGGGAGTTCTTTCCACTCTTTAATAAAAGCTTTGTCACCAGATGCATTGGCCAGTTCAAGGGCGAAGGAGACCGCATTATACCACATTGCGTTGATCTCAACTGCCAATCCCCCCCTTTGAGTTACCGGTATGCCATCCTTGTAATCGTCCATCCAGGTAAGAGCTACTCCTTCCTGTTTGGCAGATATCAGTCCGTTGTCCAGCATGCGTATGTTAAAGTCGGTACCTACACGGTAGTGGGTTAGAATTTCTTTAAGGTATAGACCATAAGTAGTCCAAATCTCTTTCGGTGACTTAAATTTTGCCAGTTTCTGGAGTGCACAGAAAACAAGCAAAGGCGCATCTGCCGCGTCAAAGAAGCCTTCCTGCCCTGTATATTTGGGTAAAAGTCCGTTGCGAAGCCGTTTCAAATTGGTTTGTAACACGGCTTCAAAATTTTTCAGATCCCCTTGTCTCAGGAAGAGACCCGGTAATGCGGTCAGGGTTTGTCTTGAAATTGACTCGTACCACGGGTAACCTGCAATGAGGTCAATACCATCCTTGCGTTCCCATAAAAACTGTTTTCCCGAATTAAGCAGGCAGTTGATAAAGGAATCTCTCGGTATCCTTGAATTTTTCTCGTTTTCGTATTTTTTTAAAAAAGATGCAGGTTTCTGTTCGGTTGTAGAAGCAGAAAAAAAGACCGATTCCCCCTTTTTTATTTCGACCTCAAAATATCCGGGAACGAAGAGATCTTCCTGAAATTCGTACCCCCTCTCCTGCTCTTTGATGTATTCGATGTTTTTGTACCAATCCGGTACCGGAACAAAATCGCACGTTTTAGAAAGCTGCATGAAAAAATCGGGATAACCTTCGTAGAGGTTCATTTTAATGCCGTTCTCAACAGTTTTATATTTCGAATTTGCGTAGAGGTTCGCTTTGCTGAGCGCGTGTACATTTCGGAACGCCATAAATGGCTTGAACCTCAATTTGGTTGGACTATTCGCCTCTTCCAGGGTATATTTCACCAATAGATGATTCTCGTGCTCAACGAGTAGCCTGGTTCTTGTCAGGACCACCCCACCTACTCTGTATGTATGTTTCTGTATGGTATCAAACTCAAAATTGCGGATATATTTGTGTCCTTTGGGTTGATAAAAATCGCCCGGAAATTTGTGAATACCCAGGTTAAATTGTGCATCATGCTGGATGATTGTTTCATCGAGAGTAGATAGAAGCACGTGCTTCCCACCATCCAGCTCATCGAGCCGAACGACCAGCAATCCGTGGTATTTTCGCGTATTGCACCCTGCAAGAGTAGTAGATGAATAGGCACCTCCACGGTTGGTCCGCAAAATTTCGCGTTCCAGTGAATAGGATAAATTGACCAGTTTATCTTTATCAAAATTCAGATATCCCATATTTTTTGAACGTTTAATATTGAATGACGTCAGGCGTACTAAAAAGTATCCCGATAGATTGTTTAAATATAGGCAAAGGTATGATTAAAAACAATTTATAGTTCCATTTTTTGAATGATATCAATTATTAAATTGTTAAAATCTATCCCCGGATACTTGGTATTCATCTTATTTGCTTCATCTTGCAACTTTGACAACAAATCCTTGTAAGATGAATTTGTGACGTTAAAAGTCTTGTGTGATAATGACTTAACAATTTTTCCTATGGTAAAAATGATCTCTTTGCTTTCGCTGTCCAGAAAAACCTCATTGAATTTTTCCTGAACGAATAAAGTAGCTGATTCACTCAGGTGCAACATGTCTGTGGCATAAAACCGGTAATCCCGGAGTTCGTCCATTACCAATTCGTAGGAGGGGAAATAGGATACTTTATCCGTTTCAAAATGGGAAAGAAGTTTGTCAATCAGAAGAAAGAGTGCGGATTTGCTGACCTGGTTTTCGTAGCTTCCATCTTTAAGGTGCCTGATCGGGCTTATGGTAAAAACAATGCAAAGGTCCGGATGAATTGCATAGAGTTGATTGAGCAGACTGATCCACTGTTCTGCCATTTCGTCAACATTCAATCGTTCGCGGATGAAACGGTTTGCAGGCAGTTTGTGACAGTTTCCTGCAATCAGGCCATTTTCTTTATCACGGTAAACCCAGGAGGTGCCAAAAGTAAGGAATAGGTGGGAGGCTGATTTTAACTGATTCGTTGCGTTTGACAAGGAGCCATTCATAAGGGCAAGGGCGGTATCCTTTTCAGGATGCGAAAAACGACTGTGAAAACTGAAGTTGTTCCACAATCCGTTTGCCTCGAAAAGATCACTTGTTCCAATTTGTTGCTGATTTATCAGGAAACGGATGCATTCAGCTATCGAAGCTGGATTATACAAGATCCCGCATGGATTGGCGGACAGGGGAAAATAATGTTTTTGAAGGTAGTTTCCTATGTTTTCAGTAAAGCAGGAACCCACCATCAAGGCATTCTTCCGGTAGGAGAGTTGCCTGGTTGCTTTTGGCAATGCGATTTCTGTGCGAAAATTTATCATAGCTGATTCTTTATCCAATCGATGGTAAAACTTGTTACACGATGGTTTTGATCCCACGCATGCAACTGATGTGGTGCTTCCTCCCATTCGCGGTAAGTAACCCTTCCCGGGAGACTTTTTGCAAGTATTTCCGATGCTTCAGGCGCTGCAACCTTGTCGTGGGTTCCATGCATAAATAGCATAGGGATCGTTGCGGGTAAACTTGCCGGACTAATTTTTTTGCAAGCCCTTTGAACTTCCCTGAAGCAGCGGGCTGAAATTCTTTTGTGCATCAGCGGATCTTTGGGTTTTGGAGGTTCATTACCTGCCGGAGGAGCGAAATCTTTGGCTTTCAATCCGGTCCGGATGGTAGCCTGGGGAATAAGCGAGTCTGCCAACCAGATAGCCAGACTTTTAAACTTGCCAGGAGGTTGAACCAGTTCCAGCCATGCTGAGGCAAGTATTACCAAATCGGGAAGATTTTTCGTTGTCTCGATGTAGGAGAGCACGATCGTGGCTCCCATGCTGTGACCGTAAAGAACCAGTGGAATATTCGGAAAATCTTCCCTGGCTTTCTTCATCAGAAGGGAAGTATCTTCGATGTATTCGCTGAAACGGCGGATGGTTCCAAGTTTACCCCCTGAGCGGCCATGTCCGCGAAGGTCGAAGGTGATCACAGCAAATTCCTCATTGACAAAATCGTTCAGCCAATCATCATATCTCCTGCAGTGCGTACCATGTCCGTGCACAAAAGCGATAACTGCCTTGGGTGCAACTGCAGGCTGCCAGATCGCTGCATATAGTTTGGTTCCGTCAAATGCGATCCAGGATTGCTCAAGCATGGTATAAGAATTTTGGATTTTGGATTTTGGCACTCCGAAAATCTCTGTAATCATTAAATAATAAAGATACTTTATTTTTCCCTGAACAGGTGTGCGAGTGTTTTTTTCATGCGTACAAATCCGGTGCGCTCAACAGCAGAACCCTTAAAAAGTCTTTTGAATGCTGGTTTATCGAGTACTTTCCATTCGGAAGCCCGCATCTCAAGCAATTCCTTTTTGGGTTGAAATTCGATGACCCCATTTTCTTGCGCTTTGCCGTTCCAGGGGCATACCTGCTGGCAGATATCGCATCCCACAAGGCGGTTGGACAGGCTTTGGGCCAAAGTTTCAGGAATATCGTTTTTTGTTTCGATGGTGAGGTAGGAGAGGCATTTGTTAGCATCGAGAAGTATGGGAGCGATGATGGCTCCGGTTGGACAGCTGTCCATACATCTGGTGCATGACCCGCACAGGTTATTTCCGAAGGGTTCATCGTATGCCAGTTCAAGGTTAATGACCAGCTCTCCGATGAAGAGATAGCTACCCATTTTGGGATGGATAAGCAGGGTATGTTTACCGATCCAACCTAAACCAGCCTCCCTGGCCAGAGCCTTTTCCAGCAGTGGCGCGGAGTCAGTAAAAACCCTGCCTTCACAGGGAGACAATTCTGTCTGAATGTAAGCAAGAAGCCTGGAAATCCTCTCTTTCAGAACATAATGATAATCTTTTCCCAGCGCATAATCTGAAATTACAGGTGCTTCCGGGTCTTCCTGTTTTTGGTTGGTATGGTAGTTGAGGAGAACAGATACCACAGACCTGGCACCTTCGACCAGTTCGGCCGGGTTTACCCTTTTTTCGAAATGATTGGCCATGTATGTCATTGAACCATGATAGCCGGATTCCAGCCAGCTTCGCAACCGGTCGCCATCGTCATCCATCCTTTTTGCTTCAGAGATTCCGCAGGCATCAAAACCCAGCAGGAGTGCCTTGGTTTTGATGAGTTGGCTCAAGGCGGCAGGTTGGCTGTTCATCGTTATTCCCTCATATAATCAAAAGCACCTTTTCGCAGATTGATGCCATATTCAAGATAACATTTCAGACAGGCTAAGAAATTAGCCCAACCCTCCGTATTTTGACCCAGCCATTTGATGCCGGCTTCGTTGTTTTCCCTGCTTTTCTCTGTAACAGTCACCAATGTGTTGTTTGGACCTGTAGGTGCCAGGGTAATTTCAACCAACAAATCAAGCTGATCAACTTCCCAGTAATAAGAGATATATTGATTCTGTACAATTTTACTAACCCGGATCGGAAATTCAAAGTCAAATTCCGGAAACTTCCAGAGGATAGACTTTCCATCTTCCATTCTTCCGCTTCCGTTGGCAATGAAATAGTTGGACATCTTTGCCGGGTCAACGATTGCTTCAAATACTTCTTCGGGTGCTTTTTGTATTTGAATGGCAGCTTTGATTTCGAGGGTGGGAGTCATGATATTCGGTATTTTTTGGATAACTTTCTACATGAATCCCAGTTCCAACCGGGCTTCTTCCGACATCATTGATTTTTCCCAGGCAGGGTCGAAGGTGATTTCAACTTTGCACTCCGCTATCCCTTCAATTTTTTTTGTCATATACTCCACATCAGCTACAATCATATCTGCAGCCGGACAACCCGGAGCTGTGAGTGTCATCAGCACGGTAGCGATATTGTCTTCGACATCCACATTGTAAACCAGGCCGAGGTCATAAATGTTTACCGGAATTTCGGGATCGAAAACCTCTTTCAGATTTTCGATGATCAAATCTATTCTTGGATCCATATTATTTTTTTTGAGATGCGATTTGTTTGTATGCCAGGGCATACAACTTTATTTGTTTCACCATGGCCATCAAGCCATTGGAACGGGTAGGAGAGAGATGTTGTCTCAATCCGATTTCATCAATGAAGTAAGGTTCCGTATCAAGTATTTCCTGGGGAGATCTGCCTGAAAACACTTTCAACAACAAAGCCACCAATCCTTTGACAATCAGGGCATCACTTTCGGCATCAAAAAAGAGTAAACTACCTTCCAGTCTTTGCTGAAGCCAAACCCTTGACTGACAACCACGGATAAGGTTCTCGTCAATTTTGTAAGCAGCATCAATGGGTTCAAGTTCGTTCCCCAGTTCGATCAGATAGGTATATTTATCCATCCAGTCTTCGTAAACTGAAAAATCTGATATGATCTCTTTTTGTATTTCTTCGATGTTCATTTCAAAGTTTTTTACTAAAGTAGGGATTAAAACATGGATCGGATGCGTTTCAGCGCTTCGATAAAGCGATCGATCTCTTCGGAGGTATTGTAAAAGGCAAAGGAGGCCCGGGTCATGGCTGTGACATGGTAATGATCCATCACCGGATCTGCACACAACCGGCCCGTACGGACAGCGATACCCAGCTGATCCAGCAATGTTCCCAGATCGAAAGGATGAATTTGATCCAGCTGAAAACTGATTACACCGGTTTTGGATGGTGTTTCGCCGAAAATCTGCAGGTTTCCCAATGCCTTCATTTTTTCTGATGCCTCGGTGAGCAGATGATGTTCATAGCTCGCGATATGATCCAGTCCCAGGTTAAGAATGTACTGAATGGCAGTTCCCAGGCCGATGGCACCGACATAATGGGGAGTTCCGGCTTCGAATTTATAAGGAAGTTCATTGTAGGTGGTTTTTTCGAAGGTAACACGTTCGATCATTTCTCCTCCTCCCAAAAATGGAGGCATTGCTTCGAGCCAGGCACGTTTTCCGTACAATACACCTATCCCGGTAGGTCCGTAAATTTTGTGACCGGAGAAAACAAAAAAATCACAGTCAAGATCTTGTACATCAATGGATATATGAGGCACACTCTGTGCACCATCAATCAAAACCGGTACATTATGACTGTGGGCAACCCGGATTATTTCTTTCACCGGATTAACTGTTCCCAGGGTGTTGGAGACGTGGGTTACCGCAATTATTCTGGTACGGTCTGAGATCAGTGCTGTCAAAAGTTCTGATTTAAGCTCACCGTTATCTGAGAAAGGGATTACTTTTAAGGTGGCATGATGCCGTTCACAAGCCATTTGCCACGGAACGATATTGGCATGATGTTCCATTTCTGTGACAATAATCTCGTCTCCCTCAGAAAGAAATTTTTCGCAAAATGACCAGGCTACAAGATTGATGGATTCTGTGGTACCGTGGGTGAAGATCACCTCTTCCCGTTCTTTGGCATGCAGAAAATCCTTAACAATTTCCCGTGCATTTTCATAGGCTTCTGTTGTCCTGATAGCGTGGGTGTGGGTACCGCGGTGAATGTTTGCATTGGTGAGGACGGAGAATTCCCGTATTTTTTCAATCACCTGGATAGGACGCTGGGAAGTTGCTGCATTATCAAGATATGTCCATGGACGAAGGTTGACTTGTTGGTCAAGGATGGGAAAGTCTTTTCTAATATTTTGATAATTAAAGCCCATAGTTATAAAATTTACCATAAACAATAGCTTCTTTTTGTGAACGAATGCAACTCTTCAGCCAATCGAAAATCCAAAATTGAAATTCGAAAATTACCGGATGCACTCCAGTATACAGTCGTGGCATCGTGAAATCTCTCCCCTGAGTCTTTTGTTGACCAGCCTGTCTATGCTGTGACGCAGTTGTTCTACCCTGATGTTGGTTAGCACTTCGTGAGCAAAGGCGAACATCAGCATGAGCCGGGCTTCATTTTCATTGATTCCACGGGTTTGAAGGTAAAACAGTGCTTCTTCGTTCACCTGACCGATGGTTGCACCGTGCGAACATTTCACATCATCGTTGTCGATGACCAGTTGAGGCTTGGTATTCATTTTAGCGGCCTTGGTCATCAAAACGCTGTTGTTACGCTGGTATGCCCCGGTTTTTTTTGCACCAGGCATCACATGAATTCTACCGGTAAAGGAACCTGTCGAGCTGTCATCCAGAATATTTTTGAAAATCTGGTTGCTATGGCATGATGGTTGGGCATGAATAACAGAGGTGAAAATGTCGCTATGCTGGTCCTTGTCTGTCAGGGAAAGTCCGTAAAGAGAGGCATTGGCATGTTCTCCATGCAGATCCACATGAAGATGGTTCCGTGTGATTCCTCCATGCAGGGTGATGGTGTTTGTAATAAGCTGTGAGTTACGTTCCTGGCGTACAAATAGCCCATTCAGATAGGCAGTCCCATTGTGCTGGTTTTGGATACCATAGATATCAGCAATTGAATCTTCCTGCAGGATAACCTCCGTCAGGTAGTTGGCAATGAAACTATGAACAGCGAGGGTATGATCGCAAAACATGAGTTTTACATGCGCATTTTTCCCCACTACCACCATATTTCGCTGGGTAACATAGAGGTCCTCTTCGCTGTGTAATAGGTTGATGATCTGTATGGGTTTATCGATAACCGCGTGATCAGGAATACAAATAAATATTCCATCCTGCGCGAAGGCACTGTTGAGTGCCACCATGGGATCCATGGAAGCATCTGCGATTTGGCCATAATATTTTTCAACCAGGGCGGTATCTTCTTTCAAGGCCCGTTTCATGCTCTTGATGATTGTTCCAGCCGGAAACTGATCGGTTTTATTCTGTTCAAAATACCACCCGTTTACATGAAAAAGGAGGTGGGTATCAAACTCCGGAACGTCGCAGGTAAAGACCTCCTGCATGTCAAAATCGAAGGAGGCCGGACGAAAAGACCTGTTGAAGTTTTCTTGGGCAAAGAGCCTGGTGAGGTCGGTGTATTTGTAGTTCTCGACCTGCCGGTCAGGAATGCCCATGCGTTGGAAATGTGACATTGCCAGCTCCCGGTCATTTCGGAGAAAATCAGGTGCTCCTTCATTTAAAAGCGCGCTGTTTTTCTGAAATAGCGAAAAGATCCGCTGTCCGGCAGTTTCAAATGTTGTACTTTCTGCCATAGTATTACTCTCCCAATTCTTTTTTGATCCAGTCATACCCTTTCTCTTCAAGTTCGAAAACGAGCTCTTTCCCGGCTGATTTAACAATCTGGCCTTTGTAGAGCACATGCACAAAATCCGGAACGATATAATCAAGCAGGCGTTGGTAGTGAGTTACCACGATGGTTGCATTCTCAGCTCTTTTCAAGAGGTTGACTCCGTTGGCTACAATGCGCAGTGCATCGATGTCGAGGCCGCTGTCTGTTTCATCCAGTATGGCCAGTTTTGGTTCGAGCATAGCCATCTGGAAGATCTCATTTTTCTTCTTTTCACCACCCGAAAAACCCTCATTAACAGAGCGGTTTGTGAGTTGTGAATCGATTTGGACCATCTCTTTTTTCTCGCGCATCACTTTCAGAAAATCACCTGCAGACAACTCTTTGAGATGGTGATATTTGCGTGACTCGTTCACCGCAGTTTTCAGAAAATTGATCATACTGACTCCAGGGATCTCAACAGGGTACTGAAAGCTCAGGAAAAGTCCCTCTTTGGCCCGTACATCGGCTGTCATGGCCAGAAGGTCTTTCCCGTTGAATGAAACTTCGCCCCTGGTAACCTCAAAGTTGGTGTTTCCGGCAAGCACATTGGCCAGGGTACTTTTACCGGAACCGTTGGGCCCCATGATGGCGTGGACTTCACCGGCATTTATAGTCAGGTTGATACCACGAAGAATTTCTTTTCCTTCCACTCTGGCATGTAAATCTTTGATAATAAGCATATTTACTATAATTATTCTTTTAAAACACTAACAATATTTGAGGAGCTTGCTGGGCGGATGCAGGCCGCCCCTACTCCGTTTCATTCATTTTTTATTTGTAGGGTTGATGGGCGGTTGCAGGCCGCCCCTACTTTATCCTACGCTTCCCTCCAGACTGATCTGCAGGAGTTTTTGAGCTTCTACGGCAAATTCCATTGGCAGTTTGTTGATCACTTCACGGGCATAGCCGTTAACAATCATGCCAATAGCATCCTGGGTGGAGATTCCACGCTGGTTGCAGTAAAAGATCTGATCTTCACCGATTTTTGAGGTAGTAGCTTCGTGCTCGACTACTGAGTTCTGATTGCCTACCTCGATATACGGGAATGTATGAGCCCCACAGTGGTCCCCCAATAGGAGAGAGTCGCACTGCGAGTAGTTTCTTGCATTTTCTGCTTTTGCGGCAACCCTCACCAATCCGCGGTAAGAGTTGGAGCTGTGTCCGGCAGAGATACCTTTGGAGACGATTGTACTTTTGGTATTTTTCCCAAGGTGGATCATTTTGGTACCGGTATCGGCCTGCTGGTAATTATTGGTCAGTGCCACTGAATTGAATTCGGCCACTGAATTGTCGCCTGCAAGGATGCAGCTAGGGTATTTCCAGGTGATTGCAGATCCAGTTTCTACCTGATTCCAGCAAATTTTGGATGACGCACCCTTGCACAGACCACGTTTGGTAACAAAGTTATAAATCCCACCGATTCCCTCTTTATTGCCTGGATACCAATTTTGTACAGTGGAGTATTTTACCTCAGCACGGTCAAGGGCAATTATTTCCACAACAGCAGCATGAAGCTGATTTTCATCCCTCATAGGTGCTGTACATCCCTCCAGATAAGAGACATAGCTGTCGTTATCAGCAATGATGAGCGTCCGTTCAAACTGTCCGGTGTTTTTTGCATTGATTCTGAAATAGGTGGAGAGTTCCATCGGACATCGGACTCCTTTTGGGATATAGACAAACGAGCCATCAGAGAATACCGCGCAATTCAGGGCAGCGAAGAAATTGTCATTCGGCGGCACAACCATGCCCAGGTATTTTTGTACCAGGTCGGGATGGTGTTTCACTGCTTCACTGAAGGAGCAGAAGATGATACCAAGTTCAGCGAGATTCTCTTTGAAAGTAGTCTTGACGGATACGCTGTCCATGACTGCATCAACAGCTACTCCTGCAAGCATTTTTTGTTCTTCCAGCGGGATTCCAAGTTTTGCGAAGGTACTGAGCAATTCGGGATCTACTTCGTCGAGGCTCTCGTATTTAGGTTGCTGCCTTGGTGCTGCATAATAGATGATTTCCTGATAATCTATTTCAGGGATCTTCAGTTGAGCCCAATCCGGCATCTTCATTGTCAGCCATTTTCTATAGGCTTTCAGCCTGAATTCGAGCATGAAGTCAGGCTCTTCCTTCTTGGCAGAGATGATTCTTACCACCTCTTCATTCAACCCTTTCGGGATGAAGTCTGTTTCGATCTCCGTCACGAATCCAAAACGGTAATCGCGTCCGGCTACTTCGTTTAATAATGTATTTTGGTTGTCCATTTTAAATAGTACTTCGAGTACTTCGAGTACTTCGAGTACTTCAAGTACTAAAAGTATTAGAGGAACTCATGATGTCTAACATTAACTTGAAGTACTCCACACTCGAAGTACTCCACACTCGAAGTACTTCACACTCGAAGTACTCCACACTTCTCTTTCCTTTGTACGAATATTTAATAAGTCTGGATACAAATTGGTGCAAAGATATAAAATGCACTATTTTTGAGGTGTGATTTGACAATTAAATCTGTAACAAACATGGCGCACAACATGGAAATCGGAGGAGAACTCGCTGATCTTGGCGAATTTGGCCTTATTAAAAGAGTAACTGCCAAGGTAAAAATTAAAAATGAGAGTACCATTAAGGGCGTGGGTGACGACTGTGCTGTCCTTAATTATCCAGATAAAAGAGTGGTTGTCACCACTGATTTATTGACAGAAGGTGTTCATTTCAATCTCGTATATGTACCACTTAAACACCTTGGTTACAAAGCCGTTTCAGTTAATGTCAGTGATATTTGCGCCATGAATGCCATCCCAAGGCAAATTACTGTTTCGCTGGCCATCTCTTCGAAATTCACTGTTGCTGCCATCGATGAGTTATACGAAGGAATCCATCTGGCTTGCTCACATTACGGAGTTGATCTTGTTGGAGGTGATACAACCTCCTCCCTGACAGGTTTGACTATTTCAATAACGGCCATTGGAGAGGCCGAAGATGCTGAGCTAACCTATCGCAGTAGGGCAAAACCTACTGATCTATTGTGTGTTACAGGAGATTTGGGTGGTGCGTACCTCGGACTGCAACTGCTCGAAAGGGAAAATGAACTTTTTCGTATGAATCCAACGGTTCAACCTCAGCTTGCAGGTTATGACTATATTCTTGGCCGGCAGCTGAAACCGGAAGCAAGGACAGATATGCGGGAAATTTTTAAAATGCTTGAGCTCAAACCGACTTCCATGATCGATATATCCGATGGTTTATCATCAGAAATTCTTCATCTGTGTGAGGATTCGGGTGTCGGGTGCCGGCTGTACGAAGAAAGGCTCAGCTTCGATCCGCAAACAAAAAAAATGGCTGAGGAGATCCACATCAATCCTTTGGTTGCTGCCCTGAATGGAGGCGAGGATTATGAGCTCCTGTTTACCATCCCGATTGGGGAACACGAAAAGGTACGCAATCATCCTGATATTACAGTGATTGGACATATGACAAGTAAAGAGGAGGGAACCCTGCTGGTTACTTCGGGTGGAGGTCAGGAAATTCCTTTGCAGGCGCAGGGGTGGAATCCTTTGAAAAGTGACTAAAGTGACTAAATTGAACTAAAGTGCCTGGATTACCTGGAAGGAGGCTGGTTAATTATGTAAATTTTAGGTGGTTTTGCCGGGTGGAGACTTTATTTATTTGAATAAGTAAAAAAACAGGTCTAAAAGTTTATTTGCAGCTGTAACGTTTTGAAGTTTTAGGAGTCTTATGATAAGTTAGAAAGTTAAAGAACGAAAGAACGTATCATGATCAGCATTCAAAATCTTCACAAATCATATGTTACCGGGAACAACAGCCTTCATGTTTTAAAAGGATTGAATCTTGAAATTGAGGAAGGTGAATTTGTTTCCATCATGGGTTCATCCGGTTCCGGTAAATCTACCTTATTAAATATTCTGGGAGTTCTGGATGATTACGATCAGGGTAATTATTACCTGAACGGCAAGAAAATCTGGGGATTAAACGAGACCCAGGCTGCTATAACCCGCAATGCCATGATCGGGTTTATCTTTCAATCGTTTAATCTGATTTCTTTCAAGAATGCCATGGAGAATGTGGCTTTGCCACTTTATTACCAGAAGGTAAACCGAAAGAAACGCAACCTGATTGCCCTGGAGTACCTCGATAGGCTGGGAATCAGGGATTGGGCCCATCACCTTCCCAGTGAATTGTCGGGTGGACAGAAACAGCGTGTAGCCATTGCCCGGGCGCTCATCTCCCATCCGAAAATTATTTTGGCTGACGAACCTACCGGTGCGCTGGACTCCCAGACATCACTGGAGGTCATGGAGATCCTTAAAGAAGTCAACGACCAGGGAATTACTGTCATCATTGTTACCCATGAGCATGACATTGCTGCCTTAACGAAAAAGATTATCCGTTTGAGGGATGGTATTATTGGTGAAGTGATTACCAATGGCGACCTTCAGAAGTACCGCGACAAAGTAAAACATGAATAGAAAGAAGTTATGTTTGACGTAGATATCTGGCAGGAGATTTTCAGTACCATCAGAAAAAACAAGCTCAGGACTTTCCTGACCGGATTTTCGGTTGCATGGGGAATATTCATGTTAATGGTACTGCTAGGCTCGGGAAACGGACTCTCTAACGGAGTGAAAGATCAGTTTGCCCAGAATGCAGTTAACGTCATGTGGATGTGGACAGGGGAGACCTCTATCCCCTATAAAGGACTTAAAGAGGGACGCCCGGTAAAATTCAACAACCAGGACTACAACTTTCTCACTACGAAGGAAAAAGATATTGAAAAGGTCTCTTCCAAGTATTATCTTCCCAACAATATATTGTATGCCTATGGGAAGGAGTATGGATCCTTTGAGACCAGCACCTGTTATCCCGCCCTCAAGGAGATGGAGAATATTTCCATTAATACAGGAAGATTTATCAACGACATGGACCTGCGAGAATTCCGAAAGGTCGTGGTTATTGGGGATGAAATACGCAAAGCTTTATTTAAGGAAGAAGATCCCATCGGAAAATATGTGAAAATTGGTGGGGTACCTTTCCATGTGATTGGTGTTTCAAAGGATATGAAAAGACAGGAAAACAATCGCCAGGCATACATGCCGTTTACAACAGCACAACGAATCTTCAGCGGAGGGGATCGTGTTCATATGTTTACAGTAACTTCAAGAATGGTTCAGACGGCAGAGGAAGCTGATACGATAACAGAAAAGGTAAGGACAGATATGGCTCAAAGGCATAATTTTGACCCGAAAGATAAAAGAGCCATGGGATCATTCAACATGCAGACCGAGTACATCCGCACCATGAAAATATTCCAGGCAATCAATCTATTTGTATGGATCATTGGGATAGGAACCCTGATTGCAGGAATTGTAGGAGTGAGCAATATCATGCTGATCCTTGTTAAGGAACGTACCAGGGAGATAGGTATCAGGAAAGCTATTGGTGCTACGCCGTTATCAGTTATCGGACTTGTACTGCTCGAATCAATTCTGATCACCACGGTTGCCGGTTACATAGGGCTGGTCATGGGCGTTGGACTGATGGAGCTGATCAATATGGGATTGGAACAAGCTGCCGCTGCCAGTACTGGTAATACAGATAATGTATTCTTTTTGAATCCGACTGTGGATTTTAAAACTGCCGTTTCTGCTACCCTGATCCTGATACTTTCAGGTGCTTTGGCAGGATACCTGCCGGCAAGAAAAGCGGCCAATGTTACACCAATCGAGGCATTGCGGGATGAAAACTAGAAAAAGCTATTAGCTGTTAGCCGTTAGCTATTAGCAAACGTCAAAACTAAAAGCTAACAGCTAAAAGCTAAAAGCTAACAGCTAACAGCTAACAGCTAACAGCTAACAGCTAACAGCTAACAGCTAACAGCTTTTTATATAAAGATACAAAAAAAGATTACTGAAGAACACAACAATTTAGATTCAATGTTTGACCTTGACCGATGGAATGAAATATATTATGCACTGGCTAAAAATAAGGTCAGGAGCCTTCTCACTGCTTTCGGAGTTTTCTGGGGTATTTTCATGCTGATCGTGATGGCCGGAGCAAGCAATGGACTAAAGAACGGAATTGTTGAAGGAGTCGCTAAATTCGCCACCAACTCCTGCTTCATGTGGTCTCAGCAGACAGGTGAACCTTACAAGGGTTTTAAACGTGGAAGGCAATGGAACATGGATTCTGATGATTTAAACTATATCCTCAGAAATGTTCCTGAATTGGAGTACATATCTCCAAAGAATTTCGGATCCAGGATGAACGGAGGCCCCAACACCATTCGTGGCTTAAAAACAGGTGCTTACAATGTTAAGGGGGATTATCCTGAGTATGTAAAAATTGATCCGTATACGATTATCCACGGAAGGTGGATCAACGGCATGGACATCCGCGATAAACGCAAGGTATGCGTGATCGGCGAAAAAGTTTACGAGCAGTTGTTTAACCCTAAAGAGAACCCGCTTGGCGAGTACCTAAAGATTTCAGGAGTCTATTACCAGGTGATTGGTGTGATCAAACCTGAAACACAGATCAACATCAACGGCAGGGCAGAGGAGTCAATATTTCTCCCTTTCACGACCATGCAACAGACCTACAACATGGGCAACATGGTACACTTTCTGGCTATCACTGCAAAAAAAGGAGTTCCTGTGAGCGTTGTTGAGGACAAGGTAAAGGCCATTATCAAATCCCGGCATTCAATCGCTCCTACGGATGAACAGGCGCTGGGCAGTGTAAACATAGAGAAGCAGTTTCAGCAGATCAGCGGACTCTTTATTGCCATAGGAGTCCTCACCTGGATTGTTGGCATTGGAACATTGATGGCTGGTGTTATCGGGGTAAGCAATATCATGCTGGTAATTGTCAAGGAAAGAACCAAAGAGATAGGTGTACAACGTGCCCTGGGTGCTTCACCCCGAACCATCATTACACAGATTATGCTTGAAAGCGTTGCACTTACAACTGTTGCAGGTTATACAGGGCTGACCCTAGGCGTTGGTCTGCTTGAATTGGTGAATAAGATAATAGAAAGCCAGCCGGCAGCACCCGGTAAGGAAGTATTTTTTCAACATCCCGAGGTCAGCATAACCGTGGCAGTGGTTTCCCTGACCATCCTTGTCCTGGCCGGGCTTTTCGCCGGGTCAATACCTGCTAAAAGAGCACTGATGATCAAGCCGATTGAGGCGTTGCGGGAAGAATAGAAGAGAAAGACGGAGGGACGGAAATGACGGAAAGACGGAGAGACGGAAATGACGGAGAGACGGAGAGACGGAGAGACGGAAATGAGGGAGAGATGGAGAAGTGAAAAGATAAGAGGATTGACAGAGGAAAGAAATAAACATATACATCGAATAAAAAATACAAATCAAAGGTTGCCATGAAAAAAGTGATAAAAATTTTCGGACTCAGTTTAATTGCGATCCTGTTCATAGGGACGCTGGTGTTTTTATACAAAAAATCGCAAAAGAAACCTGATCAATTCGAAATAAAGAGTGCATCAGTTAACAGCATCATCAAGAAAACGGTTGCCACCGGCACGGTTCAGCCCAGAAAAGAGATTGAGATAAAACCCCAGGTATCCGGCATCATAGAGAAGGTTTACCTTGAAGCGGGTCAGATGGTTCACAAGGAGGATGTGATGGCTCAGATCAATATCATTCCTGATATGGTAACGCTCAACAACGCTGAATCGCGTTTGAAGAGAGCACAACTTAATTTTGAGGATGCCAAAATTGACTTTGACCGCCAGACCACTTTGTTTGAGAAGAAGGTAATCTCCAAGGAGGATTACCAAAAGGCAAATTTATCATACAACTCTTCCAGGGAGGAGGTTGAGTCTGCAGAGAATAATCTGGAATTGATCCGCAAAGGGGTGACCAAGAGTTCTGCAAAAACAACCAATACGCTTATTCGTTCAACAATTGATGGGATGGTGCTTGATGTACCGGTAAAAGAAGGATTTTCTGTGATCCAGGCCAATAACTTCAATGCAGGAACCACGATTGCCACCGTTGCCGACATGAACGACATGATTTTTCTTGGCAAAGTTGATGAGACCGAAGTAGGTAAAATTAAAGAGGGGATGAACATTGAGCTTACCATTGGAGCCATTGACAACGAGAAATTCAATGCTGTTTTGAAGTATATTGCCCCGAAGGGTAAGATTGAAAATGGCGCTATTCAGTTTGAGATTAAGGCGGATGTATTATTGAAGAAGGATCAGTTTATTCGTTCAGGATACAGCGCCAATGCCAATATTGTACTCGACCGTCGTGACAGCGTTCTGACTATTCCTGAGGGGTTGTTGAAATTTGCCCATGATACGGCCTATGTGGAGATTGAAAAGTCAAAAGATGCGTACGAGAAGAAATTTGTGAAAACAGGATTATCCGATGGTATCAACATTGAAATTGTTTCCGGTATTACGAAGGAGGACAAAATCAAAGGCAATCTTATTGATCCTAAGAAGAAACTGGAAGAAAAGAAGTAATTTAGTACAAAATTTGAAAATTATGATACGAAGCATTTTTACACTGGCTTATCTGTTGCTTTTAGCGCTTTTTACCTCGCTGCATGCCCAGGAGCTATGGACGCTCGATAGTTGCATCTCTTATGCACACAAAAATAATATACAGATAAAACAGAGCCAGTTAAACACCCAATACCAGGAAAATGTTCTCAAAGAGAAGAAGAACTCCAGATTACCCGACCTGAATGCACAGTTATCTCAGAATCTTAATTTTGGCCGCTCGCTCACTTACCTGAATGCCTATCAAAATGTCAATTCGGCACAGACTGATTTTGGCTTAGGAACCCAGGTCAACCTTTTTCAGGGAATGCAAATCAACAATGCGATCAAGAAATCGGATTTGGACCTGAAAGCCAGTTTTGAAGATCTGTCGAAGGCGAAAGATGATCTTTCCCTCAACATTGCATCCACTTTCCTTGAAATACTTTTTGCCAAGGAGTTGGTAAAAGTTGCAAAAGATCAGTTGGATATCACAAACCAACAACTAAAGCAATCACAGGAGAAGGTTAATGCAGGGAGTCTTGCCAGTGGTGCACTACTGGATATTGAGGCACAGGCAGCCAGGGAAGAGCTGAATCTGGTGGATGCCAAAAGCCAGGTACTGCTTTCCAAGCTGAAACTTGCGCAAATGCTTGAATTGGTCTATTCGGACCAGTTCGATGTGGAAATCCCAACGTTGCCTGAGGTTAACGCGCAGGTTTCGGTATCAACTTCGCAGGATATTTATCAGATAGCACTGAAACAAAGGCCTGAGATCAAGGGTGCCGAATATCGTTTCCAGAGTACAGCGATGCAGCTGAAGATGGCAAAGGGTGTCTACTATCCGACATTATCCTTCTATGCCAATTATTACAATCTATACAACAACCAGTACGAATTATTGGATAAAAGCATCAGTTTTAGTGACCAGCTCAGCAACAACCAGCGTAAAGGGGTTGGATTGCGGATGAATATTCCGATTTTTAATCGTATGCAGACCAAATCGCAGGTTAACAATGCAAAAATTCAGATGGAGAACACCCAGCTTGAGCTGGAGGGCACCAAGAAAGTGCTGATGCAGGAGATTGAAACTGCTCAGACAACAGCAATCACTTCCTTTAACCGGTTCAAATCTACCGAAAAGGCCGTAGTATCCATGAAAGAGGCTTTTCGTTATTCGGAGGAGAAATTCAATGTAGGAATGGTCAACGCGGTTGAATACAATACTGCCAAAACCACGCTGTTAAAAGCTTCATCCGAACTTCTCAGGGCGAAGTATGAGTTTATTTTTAAAACCAAGATCCTTGATTTTTACAGAGGCATGCCAATCACACTGTAAGAAACGAACTAAATTTCTTCCAAAGAGTATCATGTACTATTTAATGGGATTTGCGGGGGCTATTAAATGAGTGCCAGATTATAAACAAGATATTGGCTAAGCGGATATTATAAAGCTAACATCAGTTGGGTATTGGTTAATCTGAATGTTTTTCTGTGGTGTTCCGTGATGCCTGAACGGGCAATGGCTTTTCTGTGATTTTCTGTAGGATACCCTTTGTTTTTATCCCATCCATACTCCGGAAAATCACCATGAATTTTCAGCATATAATCATCCCGGAAGGTCTTTGCCAGTATGGAGGCAGCTGCGATAGACATAAAGCGGCCATCGCCCTTCACAAAACAAGCGTGGGGAGTGTTCCCGAAGGGTTTAAATCTGTTTCCATCCACCAGGATCAGCTGCGGTTTTGGTTTCAGTTGTTTTAGAGCCTTGTGCATGGCAAGAATGGAGGCATTCAAGATATTGATCCTGTCAATTTCGAGTTGGTCGCAAATACCGACTGCCCATGCTACAGCTTCCTTAAGTATGACCTCTCTCAAGCTATAGCGCTGTTTTTCAGTGAGTTGTTTAGAATCATTCAAAATTGTTGAGGCAAAGGAACCGGGGAGTATTACCGCTGCAGAAAAAACGGGTCCGGCCAGACAGCCCCTTCCTGCTTCATCGCATCCGGCTTCAATTAATCCAGGGGTGTAACAGCTAAGCAACATTTTGATTGTTTAAAAAGTTTGAAAAAATCCCACCCTAACCACAGATTAAAAGAAAATTAACCCCGTCTCTCCATCTCTCCGTCATTTCCGTCTCTCCGTCCCTCCGTCCCTCCGTCATTTCCGTCCCTCCGTCTTTCTCTGCTATGGCAAAAGGGTGAACCTGAAACTAATACCAAAATTTGAATTGGTTGTGCGATAGGAGTTTGAGATATAAGGGTTATTCACAATCCGGTCGTAGAATAATCTGACGAGGAATATCTCACTCAGATTGTAGTCGGCTGAAAATTTTAAAGAGAGCGCATCCTGTCCGGCGGTTAGCTGGTCGTTGGCTTCTACCAGTTTACGCAGTACAGTTTTGTTTTTCCCGTAGGTGATATCAGCCCTGAGGTTGAGGTCATTGTTTAATGTTTTGGAACTGGATTTTGTCTTCAGGAAGATTTTCATGTTTTCGAAACGGTAGCCCAAACCGAGGCTTGCCTCATTGTTATACATTTCTGTAGCCTGGTTGTTCGTCAGACTCATGGTGATATTACGCATTTTCCTGTATTCCAGACGGGTAGTAAAATTGTTGAGCCAGGTTATGTCTATGTCGAACAACGGATTAAAAGTTTCATTGACGTTGACGGCTGTGACATCCTGCAGGGGCATAAAATTGTTCTGTGCATCTTTTGTATAGCCATATCCGTCGGAGGCTGTTTTGTAGTTCATGTTGGAGAGATAGGAACCAACATTGTAGGTGGAGCGATAATCGTGCATGATATTCAGGGAGCGCATGACATTTTTCAAAAAATTTATTTTGGCCACGGCTCCTGAGTATTGTATCCGCCAGTTTGGCAGCATGAATCTAGCTGAAGGGAAAGGTGTAAGTTCAACTTTATTGACATCCCGGCCGGTGTAAGCGGCAAAGAATGCAGGTATAAGCACTTCCTGGGAAGTGGGACCGTATCCTACCGGGAAACCCGTATTTGGATCAATGGCTCCAGGCTGGTAGTTGTAATCGGGGTTTGGGACCCTTGCAGCATCCTGTCTCTCTGCAATGACCTGACGGTTTGCCTGGAAGTCATTCCAACTTTTCGAATCCTGCACAAAGGCTTCCCCCAGTTTTTCGAAAGAGGTGCCTATTGAGATGATGGACATGCTGAAGTTCCCATTGAAGGAATTATTGTAAGCATCCCAGCCACTGGCGGCCCTGTAAATGAAAAATTCGGAAGCATTTCTTGCAAAGATTCTGTTGGCTGTGAGATCGACTTTCAGGTCGGGTATAGGAACAAGTTTGGCACGAAGGTTCAATCGTGTATTGTGGCTCATCATGTAGGGTTTGTTCAGGATGGTATCGGTGGTGATCCAGTTTTTGCCGGCTGCTTCAAAACCAAAATTAGTATTCTGGTGACCCAGAATAAAAGGCAGGCCGGGGGCAAGTGAGGAGTTGATGCCATCTGAATAGTTGCTGAGACCGAAGACATTGCTTCCCGGAAGGTAACCAAAGAGGGAGGTTCCACCATTTTCGCTGTAAGAGAGACTGACATTGTATACCATCATCATGAATCTGGAAATCAATTCGTCCGGATGCAGCGCATTTTTGGGATCTTTTACTTTCTTCGCAGTGATCAGTACGGAAGCACTGTCATAATCGGCCAACGGGGTGAAAATGACCCTGTTGTCATTCACGGGTTTAATCTGACCGGCGATTGGCTTGCCGCTTTTATCAGAAACCTTCACTTCAACAGCCGGAGAACCAAGCTTATGGAAGAAAGAATAGGGTGCATTTTTTTTCAGCGTCAGGTTTTTTTCCACATATTTTGGGATCGCGGGAGGTCGCTGCCCTGTGGGATTTTGCCTGCTCTCCTGATTTTCCCTTCTACCCCTGCTGAATTCACCATATTTTTGGTTTACTTTTTGCAGATAGGGTACTTTGTTGTATAATCTCAGAAAATCCAGCTGACCGTTCAACTGGATTGAACTCATGTTACTGATTGAATTACCTACAACATAATCTCCCCTGGTAATTGGAGCCAGATTCCAGTCATAGCCTGATTGATAAACCAAATAGGCTGAAGTCCAGTCGAAACCTGGTATTTTGTTGATCGGCACGGTATAGGTTAGATTCCAGGTTTGGTGATAATGGGTGTTTTTACCCCCTTCCAGGATAGATTTTGAGATGGTATCCTTCCTCGCATCATATTCCGACTTATTGGTTGTCTGCACCGGATCACCGATGCGGGAGGTATTAACGGCAGAGAAATCCAGTTTAATACTTCTGGTAAGGTCAAATCTAATATCATAGTACCGGTTCCAGATAAAATCCTTCTGATAGGTGACCGGAAGTACGAAATCAGGATTTGTAATATTCCTGTACTGCAATTCACTTTGCATGTTATTCAAATCCGACCTGAAGGAGAGCTGGGCCGGTACAAAGCTAAAGTTGATATCCCTGATAAGTACCAACGATTTAGGTTTCAGACTTTTAAACGGATCGATGGATTTTGGTATTGAGTTAAACTGATAATTCAGCAGTGTCCGTGAGTTTTGTGTTTTCTCGGTCAATGTGTTAACATCCCCATGCTGAAACTGGTTAAAGGAATAGGAAAGAGAGAGGTTGGAAAGGTCATAAAACCTGGGATCTCCCGTTTTATTTGGTTTGTCGATTTGTATATTGGTGAAATTGATGCTCTTGCGTGAGCTGTAATCGAGGGAGGTTTTTTTAATTGAATCGCGTTCTGATTTTGTTTGGGCATTGTCAATGACATCTGTAAGTTTGACATCTTTGTCGACCGGAGAATATTCAGGTGTAGCGATTGCCTTTGAAAAACTCATGTACATCGGTATTTTCACACCCGATTCAGGTTTAAAAAACTTACCCAGTTCGAGGTTGGTGGAGATATCATACTCTTTGGTATCCTCTATCCTGCGGGTTGCCATTTTGGAATCGATATCCCCAAATCCGGAGGTTATCATTCTTCCTGAAAAGGAATAGGTTCCCAAATCCGCCAGGTTTCCGGATACGCGGCCGATAGCGGCCCAGCCTCCTTTTTCTTCGAAGTTGGTTAGCCGCAATTCATTGACCCAAACCTCCACCGACCGGCTACCCGAAGAGTGTCCTTTCCGGTTTCCAATGCCTATCATCATGATACTTATGTCGGACAAGTCGGGATTACCTTTGATCTTAATCTTGTTCTGGTTGTTATTGACCCCCCGGTGAATCTGCTCATAGATGTCCCCCATTTCGACGGTTGAGCCACTTTGATGCATCTCCGCATTGCGATCCATTTTCAACTGGGGGAGCAGATCCAAAGGAATATATACACGGTTTTCGGAAGGCCATACGATGTACCGTTCGCTCTCAAGGTTGTTGTCGTAAATACCTGGAGGAGTTAATTTTAGCGGAATTTCATATTCATAATAGTTGTACTGAAAATCTGATCCTACCCTTACGAAAAGGGACAGTTCATTGTCCCTTAGCGGGGCATTATCCAATTTTTCGGCATGAACCTCCAGTTTTAGGTTTTTGTACCGCCGAAGATCTACCGAAGTATTTTTATAGGATGCTTTTGATTCACCCGGTTCAACGTCCTGCACTTTCATGACCATGGATTGTTCGTTCAACTCACGAATTTGCGTATTGGCAGGGTCAATTACACGGTCGACACCGGGTGGCAGTACATAGTTGACAGGCTTGCGGTTGGCATTTTCTTCGATGTTCACGGCCGAGAGGTCAATTTTGGTTGAAAGGGAGGAAGGAGTTCCATCCGTGTTGAGGGTTTTTTCGTATCTTCTCCAGTTTGAACGAACAAGATCGAGGGTAGCAAAGCGGATGACAACTGGTTTTTTCCAGCCATTAACGAGCATTCTCAGGAAACGGATAGACCTGAAATCGCTGATGGCGCCATAAGATTTGTCAGGGACAGAAACTGGAACCTTGAACTGGTACCAGGCAATGGTTGATTTTTTACCGCTTTTGAGGGTAACTTCCGATCTTTTGATGTCTGTTATGTAGTTGTTGCCTAAACGCATATTGGCCCGGTCGATCTTGAGATTATACTGGAAATAGGCTTCATTCTCGTTGAGGGTATTGTCGTCATTGATATCCTCCACGTCCGGAATGGAGGTGGCAGCCGTTGGGTAACTTTCGGCAGACTGATCTGTGGTAGGGGAATTACCTTCTGTGTTACTGAAATATTTGTATCGTTCGAGCAGGTCTTTTTTTTGTGCATCATAGTCTGTTCCCCTGAAGTAATGGAAATCATCTTTTGATGGGTCTTTTGCTGCCTCTGCAAAGGCACCGGCATCGACGATTGGCAACAGGGAGGCTAAAAATTTCTGATAAAAGGTTTTTTCATCGGCAGAACTTACTCCATCCAGTCCAATGTCCTGATATTTTCTCGATTGGGCAGAATTATCGAATGCCTTCACCAGGGACTGCTGTTTGGAAACGCGTCCCCAGGTAGTGATATCCAAGTCGGTGAAATCGCCATTTGTAGGCAAACCGTGTTCGAAAGATTTTCTTCCATCGCGGAGGATGTCTTCCGACACGGTGCCCAGATGGAAAACGAGATTCCCACCCGGATTCTCTTCACCTGGTTTGTCTTCGGCAAATGGATCCATCATCCAAAATTCGATGTATTCGACGTTAGTTGCCTCAAAGTCGCTGGTTTCTATTCTCCGCATGATACCTCCCCACCTGCTTTCCGGCTGTGCCAGTGATCCATCCTTTAATACGCCGGATGAGTACGAAGTCGGACTGGTATCATAGTTATAGGGACCCCTCTCGGTGGGGTAAAAAGCCAGGTCCAGGGTCGGAATATTGGTCGGCTGACCAATGGGATTTTGCTTGTTTGGGAATATTTCTGACTGAAATACCTCCCTGACACGGTGGTCATCAAGGAGTTCTTCCTGCAATAGATAAGAAGGAGCTGTATTCCTTTGCATGAAAGGGTCTATGACATACCAGGAGAGGAGTGCCCTGTTGTACCCGTATGCCAGATCGTTGATCAGGTTACCTTCAGGAAACTGTTCGTTTCCCTGGGGAGTGCTGGCAAGCGACCATCCTACAAAGGATTTTAAATTGATTGGTGTTGTGGTTCCTTCAAAATCATCCAGGTAGACAGCACCTTCTTTGGAGATAGCTTTGGAATGTCCGGGGAATAGGCGTGCCCATTCCATTTCTACTGCAATTTTTGATTCCTCTTTTGTGTCAAGAAATGGCAGCGCATTCACCATTTTGGTAATAAAAGGGGCGGAAGTATTGTAACTTCCGTTAAATCCAAGCATGGTATTGGAAATTGGATCCTCCCCGTAGTTGACTTTTTGAGTCAGCGGCTTTTCGAGCAGATACATCACCGTAGATCCAATGTTGAAATTCTTGCTGATCTCGTAGTTAAGGTGGGTTCCCAGCATGGTTTTGCGCTGCATGCTGAAAAGATCCTGGCTCTCGGTGGAGATGGATACCGGGGTTCCGGAATCCAGCAAGCCCTGGTTGATAATCTTAATCCGGCCCTGAATATAGTCGACAATGTAATCGACGTCTTCCTTAAGCTCCCTTCCTCCAGCCATCACCTTGACCGATCCCCTGGTAATATCGAGGGCATCAAGGGAAATCTCGGAAGAGGAGAGTCCTTTATAACTTCCCTCCAGGTGGTACTTATTTTTTTCGGCATCCTGTTCTGCAACAGTCCTTGTATCGTTATAGAGTGTTGAATAGACATAACGTTTGATTGCATTTGCATCTCCGTTGAATTTATTTTGGAGGTTCGAACCGAATGGCTGCACGACCGGGAAGATGATTCGTCCCTTTACGGCATCGATGGTTATGCGATCCACAAAGTCAAAAATACCGTCAGGATATGGATCAAGCTGGGTATTCAGATTATCCAGATTCATCACGTTCAGAAGATTTATTTCCTTTAACGGACCATCCGGCAGATAATTCAGATCAGTTCCTGAAGCATCATTCCGGTATAAAATATCGAGTTTGAACTCCGCATTTGAAAGTCGTTGGGCGTGAATATTGTAAATATTTTTCATCATCAGATCCCAGTTTTTAAATTTGGGATTGAGATTTGTTCCTTTTAACATCTTCAAAACCAGTGTTTTTGGAGCTTCAATACCGTCTGTCGAGAACTCGCCGACCTGGAAAGTTTCCCCGTTGGCGGTGTACTGGTAAGCAATCGCGAGTATCTCATCCGAATTGAGGGCCATGTTGAGTGAGATATATCCCAGCTGACGGTTGATGCTATATTCTGTTGAATCGAGCCGTCTGGCATTTTCCATTTTTTCATAATCGCGACCGGCTATGAAACCCTGCAGAGCAAGAGGTTTCAGTGCCTCATTCAAAGTTGCGATATCGCGGATACCAGGATAATTGGTTGTCAGCTCTTTGTACATGCCATTGATGTTGTTGTGCGGAAGCTGATTGAAAGGGTAAACCAGGCCGGGGGTATCATCAAATTCCGGAATAGTTTGATTCTGCATGTTTTGACCGTTCTCTCCCAGATCGAGAAGGGAAAGGATATTGCGGGATTCCTGGAATCTGCTGGATTTGTTGGTTACCCATACCTCTATCTTGTTGAGGGTGACAGAACTCTTGATAATGGGTATTTCAGCCAGGGACTGGTCGTAATTGTTGTAAAAATGGTGTCCAAGGAAAAAATTTCTGTTGGCGTCGTAATTGGTCGCATTGATCTCAAATTTCGTCCGTTCTGCCCCTCCCTGGGTATTGATGATTTTTGTTTCCCCTTTTTGTTGTGAAAAAAGTGCAGTGACAGAAAGTTTGCCGAACTGAAGATCTGTTTTTACCCCAAAAAGATTGGTGCCACCCCGGATGAGGGATCCGGAAAGCGGCATCGAAACATTACCGGCTTCAACATTTCTAACTATATCGTCTTCATCGCCGGTATAGTTGATTCTAATTTTATTTTCAAAATCGAAGGTTGCATCGGTATTGTAATTGAATCTCATCTTCATCCTCTCTCCGATCTCACCTTCCAGGCTGACATTGATTTTCTGGTTAAAATCGAAGGTGGTATTGTGTTGCATCCTGGTTGGGATAGCCGGATTCTCAATTTTGTTGTATTTTAGTCCGAGCGTCATCTCCACGTATCCCTGGGGACGAATATTCACCACGCTGCTCCCGAATACTTTGTTAAAAGCATCTCCGCCAATTTGAAACTGGGGAATGATCTGCGATTGTCGTTGGAAGGATTGTTGTGAAATTTTTTCCCTCCAGTAACGGTCGATGGATTCTTTCAAATCGGTCTGCATAAATTCATGCAGGCTCAGTGCACCGGGCAACCTGTATTCAATGGTTCCTGCTTTTTCTGTAATCAGATATTGTCCTGTCAGCGCATCGTAAATGACTTCTGTTTTGATATTGGAGGGCTTTTTCAGATAAAAAGCAGTACTGTCATCGTTTTTCAGTTGAGAAAATGGATTGGCCTTTTTTTTGGGATTTAGCTGATATTCGGTTGAATCACTTGCGATAGAATCGCCGGAAGGTAGAATAAAAGCATGAAAGGGACTGTGCAAAGCATTTGCATACCCAATGGACGCGTTGCTATGCCAAAATAATGCAAAACATGCGGAGAGCAATGCTGCAACTAATGGTTTGAAAATTACTTTTTTCAATTTCGTTAAAAACTCTTTAACGCCAATTTGATCAGGTTTTCAACAGCAATGGCAGGTTGTTCGGTTAGGACCTGGTCGATCAGTTTCTCGACGGCTTTTTTGTTAAAACCGAGCATCTCCAAAGCTGCAATTGCTTCAGAACGAACCGGGTTTTCACCCGAGCGGAATAGAAAATCACCACCAGAAATTTTCCCTATTTTATCTTTCAGATCAATAATTACTCTCTGGGCGGTTTTGATGCCTATCCCTTTAATATTTTTCAGCAAGCCGACATTTTCGTTCAGTATAGCATGCCTGAGCTCCTCCGGTTTGTGCGAGGAGAGCATCATCACTGCGGTGTTGGCACCAATACCGTTCACAGAAATAAGCATCCGGAATAGTTCACGTTCGGTCTGTTCGAAAAAACCATACAAGATGTGTGCATCTTCACGAACAACCTGGTGAAGAAATAGTCTGGCTTTTTCACTGCCGTGAAGCTGGGAATAGGTCGTAAGGGATATATGCACAAAATAGCCGATATCACCGGCCTCTATAACAATGCCTGCAGGTGTTAAACTGCTGATGGATCCTCTAATATATTCAAACATGAGAAGCTGAATTTAATGAAACTTATTCTCCTCCTGTACGGTCAATTTCGTGATGTTTCAATGGATTTTTAGAAAGGGCCTTGAATATTTTTCTGGATTCAAATACATCGATGGCCAGATAGATGGCATTTCTGAAAGAATCTTCCGAAGCAACTCCGGTTCCTGCAATTGCATAAGCTGTGCCGTGACCGGGCGAAGTTCTGATAATGGGTAAGCCAGCAGTATAGTTTACGCCTGATTCAAAGGCCAAAACCTTGAAAGGGATCAGCCCCTGATCGTGATACATAGCCAGAATAGCGTCAAATTTTCTGAAATCACCCGAACCAAAAAAACCATCAGCAGCAAAAGGTCCCAGGGCAATGATTCCTTCCTCGTTTGCCTGCTTGATAGCCGGATAGATGATTAGATCATCCTCCTGCCCGATTACACCGTGATCGCCGGCATGAGGGTTTAAGCCCAAAACGGCGATTCGGGGTTTACGGATCGAAAAATCTTCCAGAATAGTCTTGTGTAAAATGCGGATATTGGATAATATTTTCTCTTTAGTAAGTGTTTGTGAAACCTGCTGCAATGGAATATGTCCGGTAACTACGCCGATTTTCAGCTGATCACTGACCATGAGCATCATGAAATTTTTTGCACCAAATTCATTCGCAAAAAATTCGGTATGCCCCGGAAACTTAAAATTATCGGATTGTATATTCTCTTTGTTGATGGGTGCAGTAACGATCACATCAATATCCCCGGCTTTCAGATCTTTCACGGCTGCCTGAAGTGCCAGCAATGCCGCCTCACCGGCTTCCGGAGTCGATTTACCCAGTTCAACACGAATCTCTTCATCTACACAGTTGATGATGTTGACCCTCTTTGAATTGGCATCCCTTGCATGGGCTATCTGGTTGAAGCTGAATAATTCTACATCAAGGGCCTTCCGGTGGTACGCAGCTACTTTCGGGGACCCATAGACTATTGGTGTGCATGATTCAAGTAACCTGCTATCTGAAAGTGTTTTAATTATTATTTCGTATCCTATTCCGTTGATGTCGCCATGGGTTATTCCTATTCTTAGTTTATGTTGTTCCATTCTGAGCGTATATTGGTTTGACAGGTATATATTTTTCTCTTTAATTGTCAAATTTAAACTTTTATTCAAACAATTGTGAATTACAACTTTGAAATTGAATCTGAACTTAACTGTTTAACCAAACTATTGAAAAAATCGGCCAAAAGCCTTACTCCAGTTGCTGTTCCACCAACCGGACGATAATGATCTGCGGCGTGCAGGAAGGAAGGTCCCGCGATATCGAGGTGTATCCATGGATATTCGACAAACCGCTGCAAAAACTTACCTGCAGTGATGGCTCCTGCTTCTCCTCCTCCGATATTTTTCATATCGGCAATGTTCGATTTGATCATCTCATCATATTCATCCCAGAGTGGAAGTTCTACCATTCTTTCATTGACCCTTTCACCCGACTCCTTAAGCATGGAGAACAACTCCCTGCACTGGTCGCCCATCGCAGCAATACCATGGATGCCAAGCGTCATGACAGCTGAGCCTGTAAGGGTTGCCAGATCGATAACCAGCATCGGGTTGTATTTTTTTGCAAAGCACAATGCATCTGCAAGGATCAATCTTCCTTCGGCATCTGTGTTCAGTACTTCGACCGTTGCACCGTTAGAAATGGTAATGACATCTCCTGGTGTGATGGCATTGCCTCCGGGACGGTTGTCGGTAGCAGGTATCAGGGCAACCAGGTGAAGAGGCAGTTGATTTAGGGCTGCAACCTGGATTGCGCCGGCTACTGCTGCTGCACCGGCCATATCACTCTTCATGAAATCCATGGATTTGGCCGTTGGTTTGAGACTCAGTCCGCCGGTATCAAAAACAACTCCTTTCCCGACAAGTATAACAGGCTGACTATTAAGCGCATTTTCAGGTCTCCATTCTAAAATTGAAAAAGTTGGTGGATCAATGCTTCCCTTGTTGACAGCCAGGAGTCCGCCCATTCCCAATGCTTCAATCTGTTCTTTATTAAGAAGTTCAGTATGGATACCGGCCTCCTTGCTCTTCTGTTGCAGGATAGCTCCAAACATCACGGCATTCAAACTGATTACAGGTTCGTTTACCAGATCCCGGGCTTGGCATACGGCAGTAGTCAGAATGGTAAGTTCATCCAGTTGTTTGCCGGGCAGTTGTTCGCAGGCAAAAAAGATCTCCTGTAAAGTTGTCTTTGTTTTTTCTGTTTTCGACTGATATTTCAGGAACTGGTAGCTGCCCAACAGGATTCCCTCAGCAAAAGCTAGCAGATAAGCGGTATCATACATCATCGGGGTTATTTCCACGGAAGTAATTTTCTCTTTTTTGGCCCATTGCGCCACCTCATTACCCTGCCTTCTCCAGGCCTCCAGGGTTGAATTTTCATCTTTTGTCGCAGGGATATCTACGATGATGAGTTTGGATGTATAGCGGTTAATCTCGATCAAGCGTTGCTCAAGATTCAATTTCTCCCTGATATAGGTGCGCTCTTCCTCATTTACAAGTAATTGTGTATCCAGGGTATTGTCCTTTAACAGAACGATTCTATTTTGGTGATGAGATCCTTGAATGCTTTTCTTTAATCTTATCATTTTATCATGATTGTTGGTTAAAATTCGGTGCTCCCGGCCGATTCAACTGATTAGGAGTACACGGAAGCTTTGGTTCAAAATTACTACCTTTAACCCAATATTTAGCAGGTTCCAGATCAATTTGTAAATTCAATTATTTTGCCGGATATGTCTGATGCATTATTTAAAAAGGCCCTGGCGCTAGAGCCACTTTCCGCAACCGAAGGAGTTAAACTGTTTTTGGAGGCTTCCACTTCGGATTTAATGTGGGTAGCTGATGCTTTAAGACAACATCACAAGCCGGGGAAGGTTGTTACCTGGATGATTGACAGGAATGTAAACATCACCAACATTTGTATTTCGGGGTGTACTTTCTGTAATTTTCATAGAAAGATCAATGGAGAGGGTACCTACACCACTACCATGGAGGAGTACCAGGAGAAGATTGAGCAGATGATTCAACTAGGTGGTAATCAACTTTTATTGCAGGGTGGAATGCACCCGCGCTACGGGCTTAAATTTTATACAGACCTTTTCAGCGGACTTAAGCAAAAGTATCCCAACGTTAAACTCCATGCCCTCGGTCCGCCGGAAGTCGTTCATATCGCGAGAAAAGAACGGATTTCCTTCCGGGAAGTGCTGGAAAAACTGATTGAATCAGGTCTGGACAGTTTGCCGGGGGCCGGGGCAGAGATCTTATGCGACCGCATCAGAAGGGAGATTTCTCCAGGAAAGGCTTCGGCCGATGAGTGGCTCGGGGTGATGAAGGAGGCCCATCAATTGCACATGCTGACTTCTGCCACCATGATGTTTGGCCATATTGAGACTCCCCTGGAGCGAATGGAGCACCTGGTTCAGCTCAGGGAGCTTCAGTCGCAAAAACCGGCCGGAAGCCCTGGTTTCAAAGCCTTTATTCCCTGGCCATTCATGTCGGAAGGAACTTTGCTGGGCCAAAAAACAGGTTTTATGACCATCCAGCCAAGCGATTATATCAGGATGATAGCCCTAAGCAGAATGATGCTTAACAATTTTGAAAATATTCAGGCTTCCTGGCTTACCGTGGGAAAGGAGACCGGTCAGGTTGCCCTGCATGCCGGGGCCAACGATCTTGGTTCGATCATGATCGAAGAAAATGTTGTATCAGCAGCGGGTGCTTCCTTTACGATGGATGCCACGCAGATGCAAAAATGCATCCTGGATGCAGGATTCACGCCGCAGCTCCGGAACCAGGCGTATGAAGAGCTGTTAGCTGTTAGCTGTTAGCTATTAGCTTTTAGCCTTTCGGAACTCCAGACATTTGCAGCGTTTTTGCTAACAGCTAACTGACAACAGCTATTAGCTCTTAGCTTTTAGCTTTTAGCTTTCGGGACTCCGGACATTAGCAGCGTTTTTACTAACCGCTATTAGCTGTTAGCTTTTAGCCTTTCGGGACTCCGGACATTAGCAGCGTTTTTACTAACCGCTATTAGCTGTTAGCTTTTAGCCTTTTGGGACTCCGGACATTTGCAGCGTTATTGCTAACCGCTATTAGCTATTAGCTTTTAGCCTTTAGCTTTTAGCTTTTGGGACTCCGGACATTTGCAGCGTTATTGCTAACCGCTATTAGCTATTAGCTTTTAGCCTTTAGCTTTTAGCCTTTAGCTTTTAGCTTTTGGGACTCCGGACATTTGCAGCGTTATTGCTAACCGCTATTAGCTATTAGCTTTTAGCTTTTAGCTTTTAGCTTTTGGGACTCCGGACACTTACCGCTTTTTTACTAACAGCTAACGGCTAATAGCTAACAGCTCTTTACTAACAGCTAATAGCTAACAGCTTTTCTTGCTAACAGCTTTTTTGTACATTTGTGGCGATTCATAACCGTAAATAAGAAGTTATTGAAATGAGAAAATGGCGCGTTGAAGATTCTGCAGAGTTGTACAACATCAACGGATGGGGAATAAATTTTTTTTCCATCAACGAGAAAGGTCATGTAGCTGTTAAGCCACGAAAGAACGGTGTAGAGGTCGATCTCATGGATCTTGTTGAGGAGTTGCAGCTCAGGGATGTCTCTACCCCTGTTTTGCTTCGGTTCCCGGATATTCTGGATAGCAGGATCGAGAAAATGGCAAGTTGTTTTAAGTTTGCTGCTGAAGAATACAAATACAACGCACAGAATTATATCATCTACCCGATCAAGGTAAATCAGATGAGGCCTGTTGTTGAAGAGATTGTCACCCATGGCAAGAAATTCAACATCGGACTGGAGGCGGGATCAAAACCTGAGCTTCATGCAGTAATAGCCATCAATACCGACAATGAATCGCTGATCATTTGCAATGGATACAAGGACGAAGATTACATTGAACTTGCATTGCTGGCTCAAAAAATGGGCAGACGTATCTATCTCGTAATCGAGAAGCTCAGTGAGATGAAACTGATCGTAAAGATTGCAAAGCAGTTTAAGATCAAACCAAATTTGGGTATCCGCATCAAACTTTCCAGCACGGGAAGCGGGAAATGGGAAGACTCCGGGGGTGATGGCAGCAAGTTCGGACTTACCTCCAGCGAACTGCTCGAAGCGCTTGATTACCTTGATAAAAATAAGATGAAAGACTGCCTTCACCTGGTTCATTTTCATATCGGAAGCCAGGTGAATAAGATTCGTCGCATCAAACTTGCCATGCGTGAGGCATCCCAGTTTTATGTTCAGATGCATAAAAATGGTTTCCTGATTGATTTTGTTGATATCGGTGGTGGATTGGGTGTCGATTACGATGGTACGAGATCCTCCAGCGAAAGCAGCGTCAACTACAGCATCCAGGAGTACGTCAATGATGTTGTTTCCACGCTTGTGGATGTGAGTGAAAAGAATGGGATCCCTCATCCCAATATTATAACAGAATCGGGCAGGTCCTTAACGGCTCATCATTCCGTACTAGTTTTTGAAGTTCTTGAATCCACTACCCTGCAGCGATGGGAAGAGGATGAAGAGGTTAGTCCGGACGATCACGAGTTATTGCGTGAACTCTATTCCTTGTGGGATGCGCTGAACCAGCCCAGGATGCTGGAAACCTGGCATGATGCCCAGCAGATTCGCGAAGAGGCGCTGGATCGTTTCAGCCTGGGATTGCTGGACTTGGGTACCAGAGCCAAAATTGAAAAGTTGTTCTGGTCGATTGCCCAGGAGACGACACAAATGACCAATGGACTAAAACACGTGCCTGAAGAGTTTCTGTCGTTGCCTAAATTGCTGTCGGATAAATACTTCTGCAATTTTTCGCTATTCCAGTCACTACCTGATTCCTGGGCAATCGACCAGATTTTCCCGATTATCCCGTTGGACCGCCTGGATGAAAAACCAGACAGAACTGCCACGCTTCAGGATATTACCTGCGATTCGGATGGTAAGATTGATAATTTCATCTCTGCGCGCAACCAGTCCTACTTCCTTCCGGTGCATTCGCTGAAGCCCAGGGAGCCATATTACATCGGAGTCTTCCTGGTAGGGGCTTACCAGGAAATTCTCGGAGACCTTCACAATCTCTTCGGAGATACAAATGCTGTGCATATTTCGGTGGATGAAAAAGGATATTCCATTGATCAGGTGATCGATGGAGAAACCGTTGCTGAGGTTTTGGAATATGTACAGTATAATCCGAAAAAGCTGGTTCGCACGGTCGAAACCTGGGTGACCTCCTCTGTAAAATCCGGAATTATCTCGGCTGAAGAGGGGAAGGAATTTTTATCTAATTATCGTTCAGGTCTTTACGGATATACATATCTCGAATAGTCCAGTCAAAAAATGATAGTTGCTGATATATGCAGGCAAGGGAAGTGCGTTTTGCATTTGCTTTGCCTTTTTTTTGTATCAGCTTACTTTGCAACACCGCTGCGGGCGCAGTTATTTCTTCAGACGGTAAAGGGCACGATACGGGATCAGGAATCGATGCAGCCTATCGCGGAAGTAACGGTAAGATTCGCTAATCAAACAACAGACTATTCCGCTTTCACAGACAACAGCGGGAACTTCAGGATGAAGATACCGGCGGGACGATGGGATCTTTTGGTTTCCCGTCTCGGTTACGGTTCCAAGGTTCTAAATATTCAGGTTGGAACGGGTAAAGAGGTGAACCTTGAAATTGTGCTGGAAGCAAAAATTTTCCAAACAACGGAGGTGCAGGTTACTGCAGGCAGCAAGACGTGGTTGACGCCCAACAGTGGTTCAAGCGTGCGGACATTGCAGAGCCAGGATGCGGCCAGGTTCGCGGGAGGCTATTCAGACCCTTTGCGGATGGTAGCCAATTTCGCAGGAGTTTCCAGTGGAAACAGTGATGAAAGCAATGAAATTGTGGTACGGGGAAACTCTCCAAGGGGAATATTGTGGAGGCTGGAGGGACTTGAGATACCCAATCCGAATCACTTGTCGGGGGGAGTTGGCAGTAACGGTGGTGCCTATTCCATGATATCTACCAATGTTCTGGCAGATTTTGATTTTTTTACCGGTGCATTTCCGGCTGAGTTTGGAAATGCTTTATCCGGTGTGATGGATCTGAGGCTAAGGAAAGGGAATACCGGAAAATATGAATTTGGAGTCCAGCTTAGTGTCGTTGGTGCGGAGGCAGCAGCTGAAGGACCGCTGGGAAAATCATCAGAAAACTCTTTCCTTTTTAACATCAGATATGCCAATTTCAATATTTTACAAAAATATGGTATCATCACGATTCAGGATCTGAGTATCATCCCAAGTTCATTGGACTGGACCTTCAAGATGTATTTTCACGGGAAGAAGCTTGGAGAGCTGGAGTTTTTCTCCATAGGCGGAAAAAGCAAGACCGGAGATGAGCCCTCCACCAACAAGGAAGATATCCAAAATGGTGTCG
This sequence comes from Bacteroidia bacterium, assembly GCA_025358025.1. Classification (GTDB taxonomy): domain Bacteria; phylum Bacteroidota; class Bacteroidia; order Bacteroidales; family Prolixibacteraceae; genus CAINVV01. Next base: position 43,481 of record JANYKW010000149.1, read on the forward strand.
ACAACGATGAATTCGATGAGGAAGACGCTCTTGCCGTATTTGGTGTCAGGCATTTGAAAAATTTCAAGGATGGTAGAATGTACATTCGTTCCATCGTTGGATTTACTAAATCCAATGAAAACTGGAATGAAGGATATATGGACACCAATTTTGTACATGTTCTGAATAAACAGGATTGGTTCATCTCTCCTGTTTTGAGAACTTCATTGATGGTGAACAGAAAAGTGGACGCAAAGAATTCGTTCAGAATAGGATTGGATTATTACAGCACTTTTGCTGATATGTTCAGTATCAGAAGAGTAACGACCAGCAAATTTGATACTTTGGTGGATCAGCGTTCCCAAAGTTATTACACACAGGCTTATGTGCAGTGGAAATACAAGCCCGTCGATTTCTTTGAGTTGATACCATCCATTCATTCAACCTATACCGGTCTCAACAAGGAGTTTACCATTGAGCCCCGGCTGGGCATGCTTTTTCAACTGCCCGGTAACCAGTCCATAAGTTTCGGAACGGGTATTTATTCAAAGCAAGAGCCCATTCCTATTTACTATTTTCATGTAAAAGTAGGCAAAACAGGCAGGGAAATTGTCAATGGGGATCTAAAAATGACCAAGGCCTTTCATCTCGTGGCAGGTTTCAGGAAATCTTTCTCCAATGAGATTAAGGTTTCACTGGAAGGATATTATCAACATCTGTTTGATGTTCCAATCAGTGCGTACAGCAACAATACATTTTCGATGGTCAATATTTCGGAAGGATTACCCGATATTGATCTCAACAACCAGGGTATATCTGATAATACGGGGCTGGAACTTACTTTAGACAAGTCATTCGCTCATAATTATTATATGCTGGCGACAATTTCTCTTTTTGATTCAAGGTACAGAGCCGCTAATACATATTGGTATTCAACATATTACAATTCAAATTTTGTCTTTAACGTTGTTTGCGGCAAAGAGTTTAAGGTTGGGAAATTCCATCAGAACACCCTTGGTTTCAATCTAAGAAATATTGCGAGGGGAGGTTATCGCTTCACTCCGCCAAATTATGCACAGAGTATGATCAGGAAGGCTGTTGTATACGATATTCAACAAGTATTCGGGGAGCATCTGCCTTTTTTTGACAGGATGGATGCAGGGGTTAATTATTGTATCAACAAGAATAAATCGGCATTTGATTTTTCGCTGGACATACAGAACCTCCTGAACAGGCACAACGTCTACAAGCGAAATTTCAGCTATGTGAAGGGAACCATTGTTGAGACAGATAAAAAACTGATCGGGCTGGTTCCTATTGCAAGTGTCCGGTTTGATTTTTAAAAAAAGAAGGGGGGACCTTTCGATCCTCCCCCGGGGTACTTATCTGATTTTATGAAAACACTTATCCGCATTTGGAGGAGCCACAATCTGTGCAGATGAGGCAACCTTCCTGATATATCACATTATCCGATCCGCAGCCTTCGCATCTGGCATCTTCACAGCAGGTTCCGTTTGGAATGAATTTCTTGAGTGCACGTGCAACACCGTTTTTCCAGGTATTGATTGATTCATCATCGAATTGAAGACTGGTAACCAGTTCGACAACTTTCTGAATTGGCATACCGTGTCTGAGAACGCTGGATATCAATTTCGCGTAATTCCAGAAAATCGGATTGAATTTAAATGACAATCCCTCGATGGTTGTCTTGTATCCACGGTTATTACGGTATTGGAAATCGTAGCGGGATACTCCGTTTTCGTCCCTGTTTTTAATGATCCAGCCGTCGGTAACAGAGCGGGGCAGAAGAATTCCATCTTCATCATCGGCCAAACCGGTAAAGATTTCGTAGGGTTTTCCGTCGATCAGACCAATGAATGCGATCCATTTCTCCTTGTTATTTTGAAAACGGACGATGTCTGCTTCGAGTATTTCCGGACGTTTGGTCGGGAACAGACCCTCTTTCTTTTTATCTCTGGCAGAGATTAAGACACCTGACCTTGAGCCTTCGCGGTAAACGGTAACACCTTTGCAACCACTTTCCCAGGCGGAGAAAAAGAGTTTGCCTACCAACTCCTCGGTAGCATCTTCCGGCAGGTTAATGGTGACGGAAATGGAGTGATCGACCCATTTTTGGATCTGTCCCTGCATCTTAACCTTTGCCATCCAGTCGATGTCGTTGGATGTGGCCCTGGCGTAAGGAGATTTGCTTACAATATCGTCAATCTCATCGCTGCTATATTTCCTGTTGGTCCTGTAGCCGTTAATCTCCATCCACAGTTTGAATTTATGGTGGAAGACCAGGTACTCCTCCCACGAATCGCCCATCTCATCCACAAAATCAATCCGTGCTTCCTTGTCGTTTGGATTCACTTTCCTTCTGCGTTTGTATACAGGCATGAAGACAGGCTCTATACCGGAGGTAGTCTGGGTCATCAAACTGGTCGTGCCGGTTGGAGCGATGGTGAGCAGGGCGATGTTTCGGCGGCCATATTTCGACATCTCCTCATAAAGTTCAGGATCTGCCAGGGCCAGGCGTTTGATGTATGGATTGTTTACCTCTTTTTTTGTATCGTAGATGGGGAATGCACCACGTTCGCGGGCCAGTATCACGGATCCGCGGTAGGCTTCCAGGGCAACGATCTTGTGCACTTCGACCGAGAAGTCGATGGCATTTTCTGATCCGTATTGCAGGCCAAGCGCTGCAAGCATGTCACCTTCCGCGGTGATCCCAATGCCTGTTCTGCGGCCGTTGATGGCTTTTTCCTTGATTTTTCCCCACAAGTTCAGTTCAACCTCCTTGATCTCATCTGCTTCGGGGTCTGCAACGATCTTTTCATAGATTGCATCGATTTTCTCCAGCTCCAGATCGATGATATCATCCATGATCCGTTGTGAAAGCCTCACATGTGACCTGAACAGCGGGAAATTGAATTTTGCCTTTTCAGTAAATGGATGATCCACATAGGAGTACAGGTTAATGGCGATCAGACGGCAGCTGTCGTATGGACAAAGTGGAATTTCGCCGCAGGGATTGGTAGAAACGGTACCGTAACCCAGATCTGCATAGCAATCCGGAACGGATTCACGGATGACGGTATCCCAGAAAAGGATACCCGGTTCAGCTGATTTCCACGCGTTGAAAACTATTTTCTGCCAAAGTTTTGTGGCATCTGTATCTTTGGTATAGACCGGCTCGTCGCTGTTGATGGGATATTTTTGGTGGTAGGTAGTCGCATTTCGTACCGCCTTCATGAACTCATCGTCAATTTTCACCGAGACATTGGCACCAGTGACCTTGCCTTCATCCATTTTTGCATCGATGAATTGTTCTGAGTCGGGGTGCCTTATTGATACCGAGAGCATCAATGCACCACGGCGGCCATCCTGTGCAACTTCCCTTGTGGAGTTTGAAAAGCGTTCCATAAAAGGAACAATCCCGGTAGAGGTTAGGGCAGAGTTTTTCACCGGAGATCCTTTTGGACGGATATGTGAAAGATCATGGCCTACGCCACCGCGCCTCTTCATCAGCTGAACCTGTTCCTGATCCACCATCATGATGCCCCCATAAGAATCGGCACCATTTCCTACTACGAAGCAGTTGGACAGTGATCCGGTCTGAAAATCATTTCCGATACCGGTCATGGGGCCACCCTGGGGTACGATGTATTTAAATTTTTCAAATAACTCAAAAAGCTCCTTTTCGGCGAGTGGATTCGGATATTTCTTTTCAATACGTGCAATTTCCGACGAAAGCCGGTGATGAAGGTCATCGGGAGTGAGTTCGAAAAGATTGCCATAGGAATCTTTCAGAGCGTATTTATTGACCCATACCCTGGCAGCCAGTTCATCCCCCTGAAAATATTTCAGTGAAGCTTCAAATGCCTCCTCGTTGGAATAATTTTTGAGCGAAGTATTTTTCTTCATGGTGGAGATGTCTTTTGTTTCCATAGTTCAGGTATTAGCAGAATAAAAAAAACCAAGGGAATTTCGTACGAAATAATTTATTTTCAATAAGCCGCGCGGAACCCTCAGACATCTTTTCAATTTCGTTCATGAGTATTTGCTCATAAGGGTTTCAGCCGGAAACTGAAAGACAAGGAAGTCTATTCTTCTTGGGTAAAGATAACTGATAAGTCATTTTTTTGGACAACTAAATTATGTCAATTAAAGAAAAGTTATCAACTTACAAGTGTTAATATGCATAAATACAGATGTATACCAAATATTATGTATATAAAAGTTCACAAAAAAATATTTTTTTGTGATTTTCCAAAAATAAAAATGTGCAGGGGGATTAAACGAAAAAACTTAATTTTCGAAGAAATAGCGAACGATCTGTTCTGTTGCTCCGCGGTTACCTTCAACGTATTGGGAAGCAGAATGACTCTCAACTGACAGTTTGACGGGGTCGGTCAGGTAACTTTCCAGGAGGTTTGACAACTCTTCGTAACTGGAGATAGAATGAGCAGCACCCAGCTGAATCATCTCGGTTGCTTCATGAAATTTATGAAAATCGGGACCGAAAACGACAGGCATTCCATAAACTGCCGGTTCAAGAATGCTGTGAATTCCGGTTGTGAATCCTCCTCCGATGTATGCAATTTTGGCATATCGATAAACCGAAACGAGGTATCCGTATCCATCCACGATTAAAACATCGGCCGCTTTCAGTTGTTCTGGCGATGAAGCGGCTGAATAGAAGAGATAGGAACGCTTCAGAGCGGCTGTAACACGCTCCAGCGATTTGTCGTTTACTTCGTGGGGTGCCACTACAAATTTGACATTGTGGGTGCATTCATTCACATAATTAAGAAACAGCGCTTCATCTTCGGGCCACGTGCTTCCGGCAACGATAACCCTTTTCCCGTCACAGAATGTTTCCAGTTTGGGTAATTCAGAAGCTGACCTTGCGATCTGTGAGACGCGGTCGAGTCTTGTATCGCCGCTGACAGTAACATTTTCAAAGCCAAATCTCTGCAAAATATCAAACGAACTTTGATTTTGAACGAAGATGTGGTTATATACCCTGAAAGCCTTTCTAAACCATTTGCCCCAGGGTTGGAAAAAAAATTGTGTTGGACGAAATAGTGCGGAGAAAAGGTAGGTTGGGATCTCTCTTTTCTTTAGCTCAGTTAAAAAATTGAACCAGAACTCGTATTTGACAAAAAAGACTTTTTCGGGCCTGACAATATCCAGGAATCTGGTTGCATTCCAGTAAGTATCCAGCGGCAGATAATATACGTAATCTGCCAGGGGATAATCTTTTCGTAGTTCATATCCGGAGGGAGAAAAGAATGTCAGCAGGATTTTGTAGTCGGGGAAATATTTTTTAACTCCTTCAATGACAGGTCTTGCCTGCTCAAATTCGCCGAGCGAGGAGACATGAAACCAAAGAAGATGCTCGCAGGGAACGACCTCCGTTTGAATTTTCTCAAAAAGATTTTTTCTACCTGACAGCCATTTTTTGGCCTTGGGATTCCTGAAGGAAGCAACCCAAATCAAAAAATGGTACACATGAATACTCGTATTATAAAGAAAATGCATCATATTAATTCACACGTTACGATAAAAGGACGCAGGCACTGCGTCCCTACGTCTCATCGGGCGCAGTCACTGCGCCCCTACATATCCAACATCTTCCAAAAGATTCCGTCCATTGGCTGCCTGAACAGCAAGCTGATCGCATCTTTCGTTGCCCGGTATGGCGGCATGACCTTTTACCCACACGAACTTCACGGTGTGGAGTTGATATATATCGAAAAAGCGCATCCAGAGGTCGCTGTTTTTTTTCCCCTTGAATCTGATTTTGATCCAATTGAAAAGCCAGCCTTTTTCCACTGCATCCATCACATATTTTGAATCTGTATATACTGTTACGTTGCAGTTCCTGTACTTCAGTGCTTCCAATCCGGCAATGACAGCCATCAGCTCCATGCGGTTGTTGGTGGTCAGGCGGAATCCTTCAGCCAGCTCTTTTTTGTGGCGACCAAAAAGAAGAAGGGTACCATATCCTCCGGGGCCGGGATTCCCTAAGGAGGAGCCGTCTGTGTACATGGTGATTATTGGAGACGGATCCTCTGTCATGCAAAGATTATTAATTAAAGAAACAGTTTAAATTTAATTTAATTTTTTAAACTATTCAACCCTTTCGGGGTTGTTGCTTCATTTGGTTCATTTTCCGTGGGTTTTACCCACAGCTGGTGTGGATTTGCAATCCGCACCAGCTGGATTACTCAATGATGGTCATCTCATCTACCAGGTGTTTGGCCCCGGCATATTTATCGATGATCCACAAAACAAAACGAATATCAACATTGATACATTTCTGCAGGTCTGGCTCATAGGCGATGTCACCGCTCATTGCTTCCCAGTTTCCGTCGAAAGCGATCCCGATCAGTTCTCCGTTGGCATTCATGACAGGGCTACCCGAATTGCCGCCTGTGATGTCGTTGTTGGTGGTAAAACAGGTGTGGAGGGTGCGGTCCTTGTCAGCATACCTGCCATAGTCGGCAGCATGGTACATGTCTATCAGCTGTTGAGGAAAGTCAAAATCCGGATCACCCGTGACTCCTTTCTCAGCGTATCCTTTCAATGTGGTAAAATAGCTGTAATGCACCCCGTCTCTTGGATTGCAATCACCAACTCTGCCATAGGTCAGCCGCATGGAGGAGTTGGCATCCGGATAGATTGTTTTGTCTGAGTTCATTTCGTTCAAGCCTGCAACAAAGAGTTTTTTTGCGTTTTCGAGCCCGGCAGTTGACTGGCGGTAATCGACCCCGATAATTTTTATGGCTTCCATCATGGAAATCATGGCATTATACACCGGATCTTTGTCCAGAATTTTTAGCGAAGGCTTATCCAGGAATGCCTCCAGTTTTTGCCTTTCAGGGAAAATGCTCTTTTTGTAAAGTTGGGTGGTATATGCCAGGTAATCCCCTTTGTATTTTCTGGTAGCGCTTGCCAAAAAGGATGGTTGATATTTTGTCGCGACATTTTCTGCATACATTTTTGTCAGGACGGCTGCAATTTTAAGATCGGTTTGCGCATCGTAATCGTTGTAAAAGCCATCGAGCGATGCTTTGAACCTGTTGGCTGCTTCTTTAATTTTTTCCTTGTCATTGCTCCGAAGTTCGTTGTGTAAAGAGCTGATGTTCAGTGAAAATTTAAATATCTCCGGTCCTTCCAGCAATACTTCCCGCGAATATTCAAATGCAATTCTGTCATCCACAGAGCGGTAAGCATTGGCAATATCCGTTAATACATTCCCGTATTTTACTTTTCTGGCAGGGTCAAGGTTAACCCAATCAGTAAATTCTTTTTCTATGGCCAATTTTTTACCGGTCACATGCAATGCCGGCAACCCCAGGTTCTGGCCTACAGAATATTTGTATTCATTGGAGCTGATGGCAAACTTTGAAGCATACTGGATTCTGTTCTTATCGCCTTTGGCCATGTAGTCACGGATGATTTCCAGCTTGGCTGACCTGGCCTTGATGCGGATGTTGTTGACTACCTCCATGGTATTCTTCAATCCGTAAGAGGTGAGGTAGCGGTTTGTCCTGCCGGGATAGCCCAGGATCATGGCATAATCATTCTCCTGAACCCCTTTCAGTGAGACAGGCAGGTGATGTTTGGGGTGATAGGGAACGTTTTCTTTGGCATAATTGGCGGGTTTTCCATCGGGAGCGCAATAGATACGGAACATGGAAAAGTCGCCGGTATGACGGGGCCACATCCAGTTATCTGTTTCACCGCCAAATTTGCCAATGGATTGCGGAGGTGTCCCAACGAGACGGATATCCCTGAATGTTTCCGTGATAAACAGGTAGAAAATGTTGGCCTCGAACAAGGGTCTGACGCTGACTTCATACTTTGTTGTACCCCTGGCCTGCTTTTCGATGACAGCAATTGCGTCGGCCATTTTAGCCCGTCGGGAGGCAACAGAGGTGGTATCTGAAATTCCGTCCAGAACCCGGCTGGTAACATCCTCCATGCTTACCAGGAAAGTGACGCTTTTACCCGGATTGGGCAGTTCCTGATCGTGGGATTGGGCCCAGAATCCATCCTGCAGGTAATCGTGTTCAACGGAGCTGTGTTTCTGGATCTCTCCGAATCCGCAGTGGTGGTTGGTGAGCAGCAGACCATCGGCCGAGACTATTTCGGCGGTACACGATCCACGGTCCATGGCAACAACAGCGTCCTTCAGACTTGAATTGTTGATGCTGTAAATTTGTTCAGCGCTCAATTTCAGTCCCATGGAATGCATCTTATCGATGTTCAGCTTTCCAACAAGGGAGGGTAACCACATACCCTCATCTGCTTTTACCTGATTGGCAAATAATAGGATAAAGGCAAAAATGGTGATCAATAGTTTTTTCATTCGAAATATTTTTTAGCAGAATTCTGTCGCTGCAGGAGTTCTTGCTTTTGAAATTGAAGCGGTAAAATTAATTTTATTTACAAACAAAAACGGATGGGTGTAGAATTTCAGCACCAGCTGACGCGGATTTGCATTTAGGGGTGTTTTGGCTCCCCCTTCTCGTTTGCAACGAAGGGGGAGCGGGGAGAAGATTTTAACCTAAGGGTGGAGAAGTGTCGATTCTGCTATCTGATAACCCCCAGCGACTTTCCGACCTTTATAAAAGCTGCAAGCGCCTGATCCAGGTGCGCAGGCAGATGGGCGGCGGATAGCTGGACCCTGATGCGCGCCTGTCCTTGTGCTACAACAGGATAGTAAAATCCGATCACATATATTCCTTCTTCCAGCAACCGGGCAGCAAAATTCTGGGAGAGTTTGGCATCATACAACATCACCGCGCAGATGGCAGACTTGGTTGGTTTGATATCAAAACCTGCATCGATCATCCGGCTAATGAAATACTTTGTGTTATGGTGTAATTTATCCTGAAGATCTGATGTTTCTGCCATCATATCAAACATTTTTATTCCGGCATTTACGACAGCCGGTGGCAGGGAATTCGAGAAGAGGTAGGGTCTGGATCGCTGTCTGAGAAGTTCGATTACCTCTTTCCTGCCGGTCGTAAATCCTCCAAGGGCACCTCCGAAGGCTTTTCCCAGTGTTCCGGTGATGATATCGACTTCACCCCTGAGGTTAAACAATTCAGTTACTCCACGACCCGTATCTCCTACAACTCCAGCAGAATGACATTCATCAACCATTATCAGTGCATCGTATTTTTTAGCCAGAATATGGATCTGGTCGAGCGGTGCAACATTGCCATCCATGGAAAAGACACCGTCGGTTACGATGATTTTGAATCTTGCATCCTTGACAAGAATCAGCTGAGCTTCGAGGTCTTTCATATCCGCGTTGAGGTAGCGGAATCTTTTGGCTTTGCTTAAGCGAACCCCGTCGATAATGGATGCATGGTTTAGCGAATCTGATATTATGGCATCCTCTTCTGAAAACAACGGTTCGAAGATACCGCCGTTGGCATCGAAGCAGGCTGCATAGAGGATGGTATCTTCGGTCCCGAAGAATTCGGTTATTTTTTGTTCGAGCGTTTTGTGCAGATTGGTTGTACCGCAGATAAACCGGACGGACGACATTCCGTATCCGTGAGAATGCAATGCATCTTCTGCCGCTTTAATCAGGGCGGGATGATTGGAGAGTCCGAGGTAGTTGTTGGCGCAAAAGTTCAGGACTTCCTGTCCGGATGCGAGGCGGATCACGGCATCCTGGGGAGAAACGATTAAACGTTCGTTTTTATAGAGACCTGCTTCACGGATGGAATGGAGTTCATTTTGGAGGTGTTCTTTTATTTTTCCATACATAACAGAATGTTTTTAAGTGAATTCTGGATCTGACCGGATCAAGTCGTGATCTTCACGCAAAATTATGCTAATTTTATGATCGGTTTTAATACTTTGGTCATGTTTGTTCTAAAATAATTATCATCTGATGAAGAAGAAAAAAAGTTATTTGCGCTGGATCATTGGTATTGGCGTATTGGTAATTATCATTTTGCTGGTTGGGAAAAAGAAGGGTTGGTTTGGGAAGGATGTAACGGTACGGGTCGCAACAGAAAAGGTCGATATTCAAGACATTACAGAGATTATTACGGCCAACGGTAAGCTGAAGCCCAAGATTGAGGTAAAGATCAGTCCGGAGGTGCCAGGAGAGATCATTGAGCTGCCGGTTAAAGAGGGCAACAAAGTAAAAAAGGGCGATTTGCTGGTGGTGATCAAGCCGGATATCTACCAGTCGAGTCTGAGCAGGATTGAGGCATCGCTCAATACACAAAAAGCCAGATTGGCCCAGGCTGAGGCACAGTTGATTGAGAAGGAGCTGAATTACCAGCGGGCGAAGCAGCTCCTGGAGAAAAAGACGATACCAAAATCTGAATTCGAGACCATAGAAGCAGGTTTCAAAGTAGCCCTCTCGGAGGTACAGGCAGCACGGTATTCAGTAAAAAGTTCGGAATCCAGTGTGCGTGAAGCAGCGGAGAATCTGACCAAGACAAAAATTTTCTCACCCATTGACGGAACAGTTTCCAAATTGAATGTGGAGAAGGGGGAGAAGGTGGTAGGCACCAACCAGTTTGCCGGTACAGAGCTCATGACTGTGGCAGATTTGGCTACGATGGAGGTAAAGGTGGAAGTCAACGAGAATGACATTGTGAAGGTTCAGAAAAATGATACAGCCATCATCGAGATCGATGCCTATCTGAAGCGGAAATTCCGGGGGCTTGTTACGGAGATTGCCAGTTCTGCGAATGTTACTGGAACCTCGGTGGATCAGGTCACCAATTTCAATGTGAAGATCCTGTTATTGTCCGAATCTTATCAGGATCTGATCGATAAGGATACCCTGAAATACCCTTTCCTGCCCGGCATGTCGGCCACGGTTGAGATACAGACAGATACGCGGAAGGGCATTATTTCGGTTCCTATTCAGGCAGTAACCACCAGGGGAGACGACGGAACGATCAAGAAAGGAAATGAGCAAGTGGAAAAGGAGGGAACCGATGATACAAATGCCAAGGAAGTTCCTCTCAAAGAGCCGGAACAGAAAGAAGTTGTCTTTGTGATAAAAGATAAGAAGGCCTGGAAAAAGTCGGTTAAAACGGGGATACAGGACAATGCCCGGATTGAGATTTCGGAAGGCCTGTCGGCGGGGGATGAGGTGGTCGTTGCGCCATACGGATTAATCTCCAAAACTTTGAAAGATTCAACCTCTGTGGAGGTCGTAAAAATTGAAGAACTTTACCAGATTAAAAAATAGAAACGGATAGCTTTTTTATTGGCTATCCAAACCAGGTTGTAAATCTGTCTTATATTACACACAATCAGTAACATATTAGGCTATTTTATTTGCATTTAATCTCTTGTAATTTGTACATTAATTCAGCATTGATTTGATTTTGAAAATCAATATTCCGGAGGCAAATATCCGGGTAGAATTCATATCGTTGATAGCTCTTTTCGTGCCGTACAGGACGAGATAATCGCAATATGCGGATGTTCGACCTATCCGCCTAGCTGACGGACCTCCCTGGATTAAAAAATATGCTTGTGAGTTTCTCATTATTGGCCTGCTCTTTTTGAAGAAAAATTGCATATCAAAGCGGCGAATTTTGAAGAGGTAGAAAATGTTTCTGCCGGGATATTATTTTTTACCGAAAACTGTCACAAAAATCTCCTTCAAAAACTTCCTTTCCTAATCATTCGAAAATCAATCTCCGTTGGGAAATTCTCCTTTTTCGGAGAGATTTTCGCTTGCGCAGAAGAGCAGAAAATGGAGGTTATTTTTACCCCTTTTAAAAACAGGTATAATTCAGACGACTTCACGCAATGCATATATTTAATAATCAGACGCATACAGCATATTCCCAAAACTAAATTCTGTTGATAACTTTCTTATAAAATTTTCAGAAGCATTTTTTTTGTAATATTTTCCTCTATAAGCTTGATTTTCAGTGAAGGTTCATTCAGTTGAATTTTACTTGCAGATGTTTAAAAACGTTAAAATCCTCTCATTGAATGCTATATAAAAAATGTAGTGATTACAATATATTTTATTTTATATTGGTTTAAAAGCCTGAAAACTATTAGATTTGACTATATTTGTTGAATAAACTTTCATTAACACTATTTTACACTTTTGCAAATAATTTAGACTAAAATCAGGCAGCGTTGTTTTTTATTTGGAATGTTGTGTAAAAGAGGGGATGTTAGTTTTTAAAAGGCCAGTATTTTATGTTTAACATACAAGTGCAGTTAATAAAGCCTGTGGTGGGGTTACGATTGGGTCGGAATCGGTATTAACTTAAATACTTGGATGTTATCCTTATATAGTTTGAATGTTTGACCTAACTGAAAATAGGCTATACATTTTGATATTCGCCCGAATCTTTGTTTTCCTGAGGAGGGTGAGTAGCAGAATTTTTAATGGATTTTTTTCACAAAAATCTTTTGAAGGAATTCTGCACGTTTTTTTCAGGCTGGTTTATTTTGTTTTACCCTTTATTTTTTGCAAATCGGATAGGAAAAATGCACGGACCGATGTCGTTCGCTGCGGTAGTTTCCCGGCTCTGGACGATCAGGGCATTTCAACGAAACTTTCCCATTTTTTTGGTTTTGATCCTGGATTGCTCCTGCGTTTGTTTTGGCAGCCGAGGGCTTGGGTGGGTGTTGTGTGTTTCTTTGTATTTGTGAATCTGGGTTTTGGTCAATCTACTTTCACTGATATCACCCCTGGTACCAGAACATTTACTGTGCCCGCTGGAGTAACATTGATTACAATTGAAGCCTGGGGAGGTGGAGGTGGAGGTGGTGCAGCTAATGGCAACCCAAGTGGTGGTTCTGGTGGTGGAGGCGGAGGATATTCTAAATACACAGTTGCTGTTACGCCAGGACAGGTAATTTCCTATACTGTTGGAAGCGGTGGCATTGGAGCTTCTGGGAATGGTGGTTCTGGCGGAAATACTACAATTTTAGCTTTAACTGCAAACGGTGGGGCCGGTGGAGGTCAAGACCAGGGAGCAATTGGCATTGGAGGTACCGCTACGGGTGGAACAACAAACGCTGCAGGAACAAATGGTGGACAAGGAACTACAGCTTTTGGTGCAGCTGGCGGAGCTGGCGGTTCTGGCGGAGCTGGTGGAGCCGCAATAGTGGCCACTGCAAATGGAAATCCCGGAAATGCTCCAGGTGGTGGTGGAGGTGGTGGTTTAAGAATAGGAGGCAGTGCGCGAACCGGCGGTGCCGGGGCGAATGGTAGGATCGTATTTACTTATACCTTAACTCCAATAATTACTAGTTTAGGAGCAAGCGGTGGTTGTTTAGGATCTGTTCTTGTGATTAATGGAACTAATTTATTAAATGCATCCTCCGTTACCATTGGCGGTACCGCTGCAACAATTTCCGCCAATACTTCCACTTCAGTTACAGTTACTGTAGGAAGCGGAACAACCGGTACAGTCTCTGTAACAACTCCCGGAGGATCTGTTACAAGTGCAGCTACCTACACTGTATACCCTTTACCAGTAGTCACATCACCTGCACAGGTTTGTATTGGGAGCAATGCAAACACTTTGACTCCTACCACAGGTGGAACGTGGGCCAGCAGCAATGCTGGCGTTGCAACAGTATCCAATACTGGAGTAATTACCGGAGTATCAGCTGGATCTGTGACATTTACCTATACAAATACTTTGACCGGTTGTAGTGCAACTACAGCATCCGTAAGTGTAAATGCTTTGCCTGTTGTTACATCACCGGCTCAGGTTTGTTTAGGGAGCAATGCAACCACTTTAACTCCCATTACTGGTGGAACATGGGTTAGCAGCAATGCAGGCGTTGCCACAGTAACAAGTGCCGGAGTAATAACTGGAGTTTCCCCAGGATCTGTTACATTTACCTTTACCAATACTGCAACAGGATGCAGCAGGACTACAGCATCGATAACTGTAAACGCTTTACCAGTAGTCACATCACCAGCCCAGGTTTGTATTGGAAGCAACGCAACTACTCTAACCCCAACCTCCGGTGGAACCTGGGTCAGCAGCAATCCAGGTATGGCAACAGTAACCAATACCGGAGTTATTACCGGAGTATCCCCGGGATCTGTCACATTTACCTTTACCAACTCTGCGACAGGTTGCAGTTCTGCCACCTCACCTGTACCCGTAAACCCTTTACCAGTTGTCACATCACCTGCACAGGTTTGTATTGGCAGCAATGCCACCACTTTGACCCCAACCACTGGCGGAACATGGGTTAGCAGCAATGCAGGCATTGCTACTGTAACAAATACCGGCGTAATTACCGGATTATCAGCTGGATCTGTCACATTTACCTTTACTGATACTGCGACAGGTTGCAGCAGGACCACAGCATCAGTACTAGTAAATGCTTTGCCAGCTGTTACATCTCCGGCCCAGGTTTGTATTGGCAGCAATGCAACCACTTTAACGCCTACCACCGGTGGAACATGGGTCAGCAATGATACAGGCATTGCCACAGTGACCAATGCAGGTGTAATTTCAGGAGTATCCCCAGGATCTGTTACATTTACTTTTACCAATTCGGCAACTGGATGCAGCAGGACTACAGGATTTGTAACTGTGAATAATTTGCCAGTTGTCACATCGCCGGCCCAGGTATGTATTGGCAGCAATGCAACAACTTTGACCCCAACTAGCGGTGGAACATGGGTCAGCAGCAATGCAGGCATTGCAACCGTAACCAATGCGGGAGTAATCTCTGGAGTATCAGCAGGATCTGTCACATTTACTTTTACACTTGCAGCGACAGGTTGTAGTGCATCCACATCTCCGGTAACAGTAAATGCTTTGCCAGTTGCACTGGTTTTGACAGGTAGCAAGATCTGTGCTACCCCGGGAGGGGATGGAACAATTACCTCTGGTACTTCGGTTGTCGGGGTAAGCTACCAGTTGTATACATCAATGAATGCAGCGGTTGGGGCACCACAATCCGGAACCGGATCAGGCCTCACCTGGTCGGGTCTGGCTGCAGGCAACGGCTACTATGTTATGGCCACCAGCGCAGCTGGTTGCACCGCAACAAGCACCGGAAAGAATGTGACGACAGATTCTACGCCGACTACAGCAGTTGCCGGACCAGACCAGAGTCAATGTAATGACGACACTTTCACACTTGCGGGAAATGACCCTATACCATACACTGGAGTCTGGAGTGTGGTGAGCGGTTCAGCTTCTATAATTAGTCCAGCCTCACGAAATTCAGTCGTTAAGTTTGTTCCTGCGGGAACCAGTGCGACATTAAGATGGACGATAAGCAATGGTGTTTGCACACCCTCAACAGACGATGTAATTCTGTCAAACAAGCTGTCTCCGACTGCTAATGTTAACCAACCTGTACCACTGGGAATTTGTAAAAATGGCACAGCCATTGTTAGCGGAGCGACTGCCACCAACGGATCTATTTTATGGACGCACAATGGAAGTGGCACACTTACCGGAGCCACAACGCTTACACCGCAATATACTACTGGGCCGACCGATGCAGGGACACAGGTCAGACTGACTATGAGTGTTACCAATAGCCCTTGTAACCCGGCAAGCGCGATATACCGAATCAATGTTGACTTGACGAAAGATGATGTTGATATTATTATCGGAGCCGCTTTGCCTTCCATATGCAGGGGTGAGACTTCCGTGCAAATGGGCGCCTCCATTAATGGTTTTTACAATCCAGGTTCGCAAATATGGACTTCCAGTGCCGGAGGAACATTTTCTTCAACTGATCCCGCAACTGCCACATGGACACCGCCGGCCTTGTATGTCGGCACAGCTACCTTAACCTTATCAGCAACCAACAGTTGTGGAACCGGTTTTAAATCTAAAACCATTGTAGTCAACCCATTTCCGGTGGCCACAGCTACACCTGTTTCTCAAGCCATTTGCTCCGGCAGTGCTCCATCGGTTGCCTTAACTAGCACAGTTCCGGGAACCACTTTTGCATGGACCGTGGTTGAATCCGGAGTATCCGGTGCAACAGCAAGTTCGGGAAGCACCATAAATCAGACTCTATCAGCCACCGGAACTAGTTCAGGAACTGCTACCTATACGGTAACACCAACTGCCAATGGTTGTGTCGGCAGTCCGATTGCTGTAGTCATTACAGTTAACCCGATTCCGGTTGCCACAGCAACCCCGGCTTCTCAAACCATCTGCTCCGGAATTGCCCCATCCATTGCCTTATCAAGCGATGTCGCAGGAACCACTTTTGCCTGGACAGTGGTACAATCCGGGGTATCCGGCGCGACAGCAGGTTCTGGAAGCACGATAAATCAGCCTTTAACAGCCACTGGTAGCAGTCCCGGTACCGCTACCTTTACGATAACGCCAACTGCCAATGGATGTATCGGAAGTCCGGTTGCTGTAATCATTACGGTCGATCCGATTCCGGTAGCCACCGCTACCCCGGCTTCTCAAGCTATTTGCTCCGGAAGTGCCCCATCCATTGCCTTGACAAGCAATGTTGCCGGAGCCACCTTTGCGTGGACAGTTACTCAGGCTGGAGTATCCGGTGCAACAGCAGGTTCGGGAACCAATATTGCCCAATCCTTAACAGCCACGGGAACAAGTCCCGGAACTGCTACCTATACCATTACGCCAACTGCCAATGGTTGCATCGGAAGCCCAATTATTGTAATCATTACAGTTAATCCTATCCCAACGGTATCAGCCACACCAGCCACCCAGACCATCTGTCAGGGGGGCAGCTTTACTGTTACCGTTTCGAACCCAAATGCTGTGGCAGGTACCACATTTTCCTGGACGCGCGACAACACAGCTATAATTACAGGAATGGCAGCCTCCGGAAATGGCAGCACAATAACAGGTACTTTGAACAGTACTTTGCCACGTACCTCGCATAAAACTACTTTTACGATTACAGCTACAGCCAGTGGTTGTGGTTCTTCTACAACGACTGTTGAGGTCATTATTTTTGACAATACACCACCGGTAATCGGAATATGCCCGACGAGTTTTTCAGTGAATACCGGATCTGGTCGTGCTACCTGTGATCAGAATGTGAGTTGGATAGAGCCCACAGCAACAGATTGTCTCGGTACAATGACCTATACGACACGCAGCCATCCTCCGGGTTTTAATTTTCCTTTTGGTGCTACAACGGTTACTTACACCTTTACTGATCCTTCGGGTAATACCAGTACTTGTTTTTTCACAGTTACTGTTGCGGACAATACGCCGCCAACTTTTACTTTCATTCCGGCAGATATACAGATTGAATGCAGCACTCCTACCATTACAACTCCATCCAATACAGGGGGATCTGCCACGGCAACTGACAATTGTGATGGGCCTGTATCAGGAATTGCCTATGCTGATGCAGGAGCTCCGGGTATTTGTTCCGGCACCATTACAAGAACCTGGACAGCGACTGACAGCCATGGAAATTCAGTCACCGCTAACCAGATTATACAAATCGTGGATACTACAAAGCCGACTTTGTCTTGTGGTAATTTTACCGTTGCAACGCCAAGCGATATTCCTGCCAGTGATAATTACGTTGCCAATCATGTTATTGGCATGGACAACTGTGGGGCAGGCCTGGTCCCGGAATTGACATACGAACAGTATGGAGGCCTTTCCGGGGCTCCGGGATTCTGTCCGACCAGTGTTACCAGAAAGTATATAGTCAGGGACAATTGTGGTAATATATCAGATGAATGCACCCAGGTAATCTCTGTTACAAGTGCTGACGGTTGTACAGTCTGTCAGGATGATGTGCCATTTTTCTCCATTAATTTCTCAGGAAACCCGGCTGGTGTATGGACATCTCCAAGTGTAGTGAGGAAAGGAATTTGTTGTTCTGCCAAAGGTCCACCTCCGCCGCGATGTATTGCCTTCAATGTTTATCTCGATGAAAATGCTGTTGGTTTGGTTTTTAGTATCATAGCAGGAGCAGTTCCTGGTGGAGCCTTGTATTATCATATTGATTGCAGTCCGGCGCAGCATCTTGTTGGAGCGTCACTTTGCCTTACCGGCGGACGATTTTATACCATCACTTTTTGTGAGCCGGGGAATAATCCAAATGTTTATGAGATAAAATCCATCAGCGGGTTAACCGGATCAGGTGGTTTAACGACCAGGGCAGATGCAGCCTGCTTCGGTACGTTGTCTGTAACCGGAGCTACTCCGGGTACGATTGTTTGGAGCGTAAAAAGTCCGAATGATCAGACATTGATGAGGTATCTTTCCTGTTCAACCTGTGCAAATCCGGTCTTTACGCCAGATATCAATACACCACCCACGATCGTTTATCAGGTATGCGGGCAGGTTCTGACATCGAGCATGTGCAATAATTTACCGATAATTGATTGCAAGGATGTTACAGTTGTTACTTTACCACCGATTGTTATATCCTTTAATATAGACCCGGGAAACGTCTGTGCCAACAGTATTCCTGTAATTACCGCATCTGTCACCCCCTCAAATCTGACTTATGCTTACAAATGGACGGATGGTCCCAATGGAACAGGTAACATACTTTCAATCGCATCTACCTGGCAACCAACGGCTGAAGGAAGTTATTCACTGACTGTTACAGAGACACAGAGTGGAATTGCCTGCAATAGCAAATCATATAATTTCAACATTGTTTTTGATCGAACGGGTCCATTTATTCAAGCACCTCTGGTGCCTTTGGTCGTTCAGTGTAACGATCCTGCCGCCTCCGGCCAGATCGCTGCCTGGCTGCTTTCTGCTACAGCAAGTTATACCGATGCCAATGGAGTAGTTATTCCTGTACCTGTTACAAATAACTACCCTGCCGGAGGAATTACGATGGCATGTAATCAATCCCTTACGGTAACGTTCAGTGCTACGGATCAATGTGGCAATCCCAAAACGGTGACTTCGACAATAACCGTTCAGGATGTTATACCACCGACACTTTCAGGTCAGGGTATCAATGGAACGATCAACTGTCCGGCCGTTCCTGCGTTCACAGCACCGACACCAACGGATAGCTGTGATCCATCTCCTGCAATCACCTTTGCGGATGTCACCACCCCAGGTCCTTGCGCCGGTCAATACAGTGTGACCCGTACCTGGACCGCAACCGATGCTTGTGGTAATATCTCGCTGCCGGTGAGCCAGGTTATCAACGTTCAGGATATCACGCCGCCTACTGCTCCTCCAATGGCAGCTCTCGGGCCTTTTTCCTGCTACTCGAATATCCCTGCCCCGAACATCCTTGATGTTGTTGGTGAGACCGATAACTGTGGTGCTGTTACGGTCGCCTTTGTGAGTGATGGTCCGAATCCTGGCTGTTCTGGAACGGTTGTGAGGACATACAGTCTGACCGATGCTTGCGGAAATACGGCAAATATCACCCAGAATATTACAATACTTGACAACATTGCCCCAACGGCTCCTGCC
>JANYKW010000215.1 GCA_025358025.1 Bacteroidia bacterium
TGTTTAAAATTTGAAATTACACCCAAAATCAAAAAAAATACCCCGGCCCTAAAGGGTGTTTTTTGATTTTTAGGGCTCCCTTCAGGGTTCGGGGTAACCCTAAAAATCAAAATGAATGAAATTTAAACAGTTTCTAATACACCCAATCTATTTTGCCCCTCTAAAAAAAATCAATGTAAATTATTTGTAAAATAATGCCTGAATTATTATTTTTTTAAATTCTGATTAAACTTTACGGCTGTCAATATGTCCAACCTGAAATAACGTCGATACATTCGAGGTTTTACCTGATATTTGACCTGAATTGAAAGATTTATCTGTCATAATCGTTAACTACAAGGCTGGGGAGAGGCTCATAAAGTGTTTAGATTCTCTGCAGAACATTCGGGATAGTCGTTTCTCTCTCGAAGTTATTGTTGTCGACAACCACTCCGGCGATGGCAGTCAATATCAATTGATGCAGCTTTTTCCTCAATTTACCTTTATTTCAAACACCGGGAACAATGGCTTTGCCAATGGTTGTAACCTGGGTGCGGCCAAAAGCACCGGATCCAAACTGCTGTTTTTAAATCCCGATACGATCGTTAACGCCAATGCCCTTTTTGATATGCTGGAAGAGGTTCGCGTCAGACCGGAATATTCTATTGTTTCGTGCGGACAAATAAGGGAGGATGGATCCAAAGACCGTCCTTACGGGAAATTCCTCACCCTTTTTACCTTAACAGGATGGCAGCGAACTATCCATAGACTCGTTTTTGGGAAAATGGAAGATGTGATCGATCAAACGAAACATTATATATATCCCGATTGGGTCTCCGGCTCTGCGATTATGATCAGAAGAAGTAGTTTTTACAGCTTGGGACAATGGGATGATGATTTTTGGATGTATTTTGAAGATGTGGATTTGTGCCACCGGGCCAAACTCAGAAATGGAGAAATAGTCAAACTTAGACACGTTGTAATCGGCCATACTCATGGCGGTTCATCACGAATCAACCCGAGAATTACTGCCCTGACTAAAACAGAGGTACAAATTTCGCGGCACCTATATATCTCAAAACATGAGAACGAGTGGTGTGCCTCCTGTATGCATTCATTATTGATTTTGGATAGTATGTTATTGGGACTGATTCCGGCACTCCTGGGATTTCTGCTTTTCTTTATCAAAAGTCTCAATGTTTACAGTCATATCTATCTCCGATTGGTAAATTATTACCTAAGCGTACTTAAATCCGGCAGATGGATCAGTGAAAGATCTGTGAATTACGCGGTTAAGCGCAGAGACTCTGTAGCGGATTATGGTAGTTCGTTTCAAAAACAGTTTCAAAATCAAATCCAACAGGGATATTGATTAATATTCCTTTACCAGGGAGCGGTACAAGTTCATTAGTCTTTCTGTAACTATCTCCCCGTTAAAAAGATGGGCATTGGCAGTGCCCTTTCGGATTAGTTCACTTCTTAAATCACTGTTCATCAAAAGATTCCGGATAGTTACTCCTATTTCGGAGCTATTGTATGGATCGATATATAGTGCTCCATCCCCTCCGGCTTCTGGCATACTGCTAATATTGGAGGTGATGACAGGACACCCCGAGGCCTGCGCTTCGAGTACCGGAAGTCCAAATCCTTCAAAGAACGAAGGATAGATCATTACCTCCGCCATTTGGTAGATTGCTTGCAAATCAGAGGTATTGGTGTCATGAAGAAAGACCATTTGATTGCGGATTCCGGATTCCATGACGAATTCGTCAATCTGCTTTTTGTATTCGGTTGGTTTTCCCAAAAGTACTACCTGGATGGAGAGCTTCTCTTTGACTACCCCCTGCAGAATGGCAAGCTGATTTTTCCTTTGTTCTATGGTCCCGACACATAATATGAATTTTTCTTGCAAATTGAATTTTCTCCTGACATACTCTTTTTCGTCATCCGTAACCTGTTGGTAAAAAATACTATTGCAAGACTGATAGATTACTTCAATTTTCCCTGGGTCAATACCCATAAAATAGATTAAATCTTTTTTTGTCTGATGACTGATTGCTAATATTTTAGTGGCTCGTTGGCAGCTTTTCAGTGTATTTAAATAATATAACTTACGGTCTAATTTTCTGTAAAATTCCGGGTATCTTAAGAAAATAAGGTCATGAATGGTTACAACAGAGGGAATGCCCGTATTCCTTATACCAATTGGAATCACGTGGCTTAATCCATGAAATATATCCAGGTTGTTTCTTTTTAATAGTTTACAAACACCGAAAAGTCGCCAGTATGCCCTAAATCGTTTGGAGAATCTGGATTCCGGGGAGACCACTTTCACCTGTTCGGGTGCTGTAAAAGCGTTCGAGAGTTTTGGGGCAAAAAGGATGTATTGGTCATCGGGATAATACCTGACCAATAAATTTACCGTATTCCGGCTGTAGTTGCCCAATCCCGAAAAATTTTGAAATAGCCTCTTCGCCTCAAAGCCAATAATCATAAGTTTTTTACATTAGGTGAAGAATATTAGCCTCTACCATTTTAGAAAGGCTAAATGTAATTGAATTTCTCAAAGAAGCAAATCCCAATAGACTAAATTTGAATACCCTGTAATCGCCATCCGCCAGCTGGCGGATGAAAAACAAATTATTATCTAATGAAATGAAGAGAAATTTCCTTCTGCAGCACCAACATCAACCAACACGTCGTTATTGTCCACTTTAAAGCTTATATTCTCGTAACAATGAGGAAACATCACTACCGGCCAGGTTCTCAGATATTCGAGAGCCACTTCAATATCTTCGGCATGCGGGTGAGAAAGTTTTGAATAATAGTCGAAAATTCTTGTCTTAAGTCTTCGCGAGTTAATTTTTTTCCGGATAAATTTTGGCAAAATAATCCGATAGATTTGTGTGCCGGTAATGTCCAAAACAGCTAGTATTTGGGTTTATATTAGAAATGATCATTTTTATAGGACTGTTATCATACTGTAACTGCAGATCATATAGATCTAATTTTGTTAACATATTCGAAATCTGAGACAACCATCTTTTTAACCAAATCATTGAAGGCTGTTTTATTCGGATTCCAACCTAAGACTTCTTTGGCTTTGGTAGGGTTTCCACACAACAGATCTACTTCGGTTGGCCTGTAATAGGTCGGATCAACTTCGACAATGACATTCCTGGTTTTTTTACAAACTCCTTTTTCGTCTATACCGGCACCATGCCATTCGATGGTAATTCCGGCTTCCTGAAATGCAAGGGAGCAAAATTCACGTACCGTATGCATCTCTCCTGTTGCGATAACAAAGTCTTCGGGTGTATGATGCTGGAGCATCAGCCACATGCACTCAATGTAATCTTTGGCATATCCCCAATCTCTTAAAGCATTTAAATTCCCAAGGTAAAGTATTTTCTGCCTGCCCGTGGCAATGCGCACTGCTGCAAGGGTTATCTTCCTTGTTACAAAGTTTTCACCGCGACGTTCACTCTCATGGTTAAAAAGGATCCCGTTCACTGCAAACATGCCATAAGCCTCACGGTAGTTTTTTGTTATCCAAAAGGCAAATTGTTTTGAAATTCCATAAGGTGAGCGTGGGTAAAAGGGTGTCTTTTCTGACTGCGGGGTCTCCTGCACCAACCCGTATAGTTCTGAGGTGGAAGCCTGATAAATTCTTGTTTTATGCTCCATCTCCAATATTCGAACAGCCTCCAGTATTCGGAGGGTCCCAATGGCATCGGTCTCTGCTGTATATTCCGGGACATCAAAGGATACTTTCACATGCGACTGGGCAGCGAGATTGTAAATTTCGTCGGGTTTAACCTTCTGAATGATGCGCAACAACGAACTCGAATCGGTCATGTCGCCATAGTGAAGTGTAAGCTTGCTTTTCAGTTGCATATCCAGTATCATCTCTTCGATGTACAAATGCTCAATCCTGGTTCGGTTAAACTGTGAAGCCCTCCGGACTATTCCATGGACCTGGTACCCTTTGTCAATCAGGAATTCGGCCAGATAGGAACCATCCTGACCGGTAATCCCGGTTATTAATGCAGTCTTCATAGCGTAGATTTGTTCTTAATTAATTCATCCAAAATATTTTTGAAAAGAGTAATATATGCCTTTAGATTGGCCTCCCAGGTAAATTTCAGCGAGTGCTTTTTTAGAGCATCCGGTAGAGCAGGGTTCTTGTTGAACTCTTCCATCTTTTCCAGAAAAAAGTGTGACATCTCACCCGGATCAAAGCTTTCCCAATAATAAGCATGATTTTCACTTACCTCAGGAATACTTGAAAATGTAGAGGCAAAAACTGGCTTCCCAAATCGCATAGCCTCAACCGGGGGAAAACCCATCCCCTCAAATCTGGATGGGAAAAGAACTGCTTGACAGTTGTTGTACATCCAAAATTTATCTTCCTCAGAAATGATACCTGGTAATAAAATACGATTTTGAAGTCCCAATGCATTAATTCTTTGCTGTAAATCATTCGCATAAACAGCAGATTTATTGCCTGCAATAATCAATTTATAATTGTTGGGCAACAGTTGCATAAATTCAAGAAGAACATGATAGTTTTTCTTCATTTGGACAACACCTACCGAAAACAGCAAATCTCCCTCCGGGGCAAAAGAAGGTTTTTTTACCTTGTCAAATGTTATCACTTTTACCCCGCAGTAAATCACGTGGATTGGAATATTCCCAATGTTCAGATTCTCTCTGACTACACTTTCTGTGAATTTGGAGATAACGGTGATGGCTGTTGCCCTGTCTACTTTTTGCTGCAGCTTTTTTAATCTGATTTTTGCCTTGGCCGGAGATTTCTCTCCCAGGAAATTCAAATCGTTGATTGTTATGACATAGGGAGTTTTATGGTCAGAAGGGAAGTGTGCTGAATCCTGGTGGATCGTATACCATAGGTCATATTTTTTACATAAAAATGGGAAATACCGGCGTTTCAAAGATACTACCTCATAATCTACCGAATCTCCAAAATAACCTTTGAATTTTTTTGGAACCAGGAGGGTGAATTTGAACCTGTCATCATCTAAGTGACTAATTTCATCACCAAAAAAGGCAGCCACCTGCCCAAGACCGGTATTTAAATCTTTTAACCGGTCCAGATCGATCAACACTGAATATTTATCCATTTCCCTCAATAAAATTAACTATCGAATGAGCAATAAAAGAGACATCAGCATCGTTTAAGTCAGGATAACTGGGCAGATTGATGCCTCGCGAGCTGATATCGGCAGCAACCGGGAATTTTTCATCGGTAAGATCCGCGTACATTTTCATCGTATGCACAGGATAAAACAATGGACGGGTTTCAATGCCCATCTTGCCCAGGTGAGCTCTTAATGCATCCCTCCGGTCGGCGGATGGGATTAAAACCGAACACATCCAATATGTGTTTAGCACATGGACTTCTTCACCCTGCAATTCAATAGCGGTATTCTCAAATGCCTTTCTATAGGCTGATGCAATCCTGATTTTGTCGGCGATGATCTCATCTATCCGTTCCAGCTGAGCAACACCAATAGCAGCGCTGATATTGGTCATTCTATAATTGTACCCGATTTCATCGTGCCAGTATTCCAGGTTGGAAAGACCTTGGTTTTTTAATTTCTTTACCCGCTCGATCAGCTCTTTTGAATTGGTGGTAACCATTCCACCCTCGCCGGTAGTTATGGTCTTGTTACCGAAAAAACTGAAGGCAGCAATATCCCCGAAAGTACCCATAACTTTGTTTTTGTATTGACTGCCTATGGCTTCTGCACAGTCTTCAACCAGCCTTAACTGATGCCGGCTGCAAATGTCAAGCAAGGTATCCATTTCGCAAGGATGGCCATATATGTGGGGTACCAGGATTGCTTTGGTTTTTGGTGAGATTTTTAGTTTTACATCTTCGCAATCCATCTGCCATGTCAGAGGCAAAGAATCTACAAAAACTGGTGTAGCACCGACGTAAGTAATTGCATTTACGGAAGCGATGTAAGTAAAGGTCGGAACAATTACCTCATCTCCCGGCTTGATATCCAATGCCAGTAATGCAAGGTGCAGGGCAACAGTTCCATTGCATACGCTGGATGCATAGGCTGTATGAATATACCCGGCAAATTTTACTTCAAAATCACTAATATATTTTCCCTTGGAAGAGATCCATGTTGATTCGATACAATCGGTAACATACTTTAGCTCATTACCTTTCAACGTGGGTCTGTAAACCGGGTAATTTATCTCCATTGGTATGATCTGTAATTGAATTGCACAAAGTAAGAAAAAATCACAATGCTATATTGGTTGTCTGCTTTCTTAAGTCAGACAGACAAATGTCACTAAAATCCTGTCCTTATAGGTGCTCTTTTGAATTAAATTATAAAATTCTCTAGCTCTATCAGAGAAAAAATAATTTTCGCTAAGATAAGTACGAATCCCTTCATTCAATTATATGATTAGATTTGCATATACTACATCAATTTGCAAGCCCAATATTCCATCATATAAAAACAATTTCCAATGCCGAAAAATAAATATACTCCCCATGCATGGGAATCCGCGAACTGCCCCTATTGTAGTTCAAAACAAAGTAAGCTGAATGAAAAATATGGTTCTGAGTTGCAATTTACCTACGTCAAATGTTTGGATTGCGGATTGATTTACCAATCTCCAAGACCAAAGTATGATGAGGTTTTTTTGCGCGATGCTTATGAAGAATATTTTTGGTATGACAAGGATTATCAGTATTCCGGGAAAACTCTCATGGAGTGGGATAAGGAATTGAAGGAGATTTTTAAGTTTGACAAGAAAAGGAGTGCCATACTTGATATTGGTTCATGCATGGGTAATTTTTTAAAAGTCGCCCAGAACTATTATGATCATTGCGTCGGTGTTGAGGTCGCTGAAAATATGGCTCGATTTACTGTTGACAAATTGGGGGTGAAGGTTCATATTGGAAAGTACGTTGATTTAGATTTTAATCAAAAATTCTCATGTATTCACATGAGTCATGTCATCGAACACATACCTAACCCCAACGAATGGATTCAAAAAACAAAATCATTACTTGATAAAGATGGCATTTTAGCAATGAGTGTACCCAATAGACTCGCTTTAGACAATCGTTTCAAATTGTTCTTAAAAAGAATTGGGTTGCGAAGGGGTGCATGGAAGGATAACACACGTACTCCAGACCATCTTTTTGAACCAACGATTCAAAGTACGCTTAGATTTTTTGCTGTCAATGGATTTCGCGTTTTGGAATATTATACTTACAGCAATAAAGATGTGGACGCCAGCACTTTATTTGGACGGATTTATAATCGAAAATTCAGATTAGGAGGCAGCATGCGGTTCTTTGTTACCCCTTCTCTGTAATACCGCGAATCATGATTCTATTTTTGGCTTTATTCCGAAGGTAAATCCGGTTTTAACGCGTTCAATCAATTCAGGCAAAATGTCCTGATATTCACCCACGATACCAAAATCGGCATTGTGGAAGATGTTTGCCTTGGGATTGTGGTCGATGGCTATAATCTTTTCGGCCTCCTTCATACCGGCAATGTGTTGAATTGCTCCGGAAATTCCGACAGCAATATATAATTTAGGACGAATAGTCTTACCCGTTTGTCCGACTTGTCGCGCATATTCTGCCACACCCTCGTCAACAACCGGACGACTACATGCCCATTCAGCATGAACACCCTGTTGGGTTAGTGCCTCTGCAAGCGCTTTTATTAAACCTAAATTATCTGAGGTGGTACCTCTTCCACCTGAAACAATAATATCGGCCTCGAAAAGGCTTTGTAACCCGCCTCCGCCTCTTACTGTTTTCACGATTTCAACAACAAAATCTTTGTCTGATAATACCGGGTTGAAACTTGAAACAATACCTTGTCTGCCCTCTTCACGTTTAGGCACTTCAAATGTCCCAGCCCGGGCAGTGGATATTTGCGGACAAACAAAACCAAGGATAGTGGCCAGTTTACTTTCACCGTAGGTCGGACGCCGCGATTCAAGAATGGGTGTATAAATGACTTTTTCTTTTTTATCGGCATACTCGCCAATTTCCAGTCCGGTACAGTCGGCGGTTACTCCGCTGTCGGTTTTCATTCCTATACGGGGAGCCAATTCACGTCCGGAGGTTGTTGCTGCAAAAAGTGCTATTTCAGGTTTTCTGGACTTGATGACTTGTTCGAAAATGGATGAAAACGGTAGTACCAGATATTCTTCAAGCTTTTCATTTTCTACCAAAATAACCTCGTCAGAGCCATGTTCAATCAATATTTGAGCCAGGGGCCGGACATTTTTCCCAATAATTAAGGTCATTACTTTGGTATCGGGACCTAGCTGGGCAGCCAGGTTTCTGGCAGGAGTTAAGAGTTCGAGCGAAGGACGTGCAACATTTCCATTGGTAATTTCAGCCCAGGTTAGAATTCCCCTGGCACCATCCCTGAAGTCTTTTTCAGGGAAATCAGGACGCTCTGCATCTTTTTTGGCGATGCTTTCCTTCTTCTCCAGAACATTTCCGCCTTTTTTTAGATTCGCTATCAGGCTGTCGACCAAAGAAGTTTCATTGTGACCTTCAGACATCGTTATTGGCGGACGTTCGCTAACAATATTGATCACTTTAGCCACGATAGTTGGAGAACCACTGATCCCGATTTTTTCGGTTCCCAGACCAATATCGTCGATTCCAAAGGTTGTAATTTTAAGATTACGGGCTTTGATGGCACCGCTCAAAGAAGGTTTGCGGGGAGGAATTCCTGTTGGAGTCAATGAAATTACGCATGGCATCGGCAATTTCATGATCTGGTATCCACCTTCGATGATCCGTTTTGCAATCACATTACCCGAACCGTCAGCTTTTACATTTTCAACAAAAGTGGCTTGAGGAATTCCAATACTTTCGGCAACCTGAGATGGGACATGTGCAGTATCGCCATCGCTGGTTTGCCTTCCGGCTAAGATAATATAGGGTTCTTTCGAGTCTTTGGTAAATCCTAGATGTTTCAGCATAGTCGAAATGGCAAGACCCGTTGCATACGTGTCGCTGCCACCAAGTTTACGGTCTGATAAAAGATACGCTTCGTCATAACCCATAGAAATCGCAGTCCGGAGAGCAACCTCAAATGAGCCAGGCCCCATGGAGCATACAATTAATCTTGAATCAGGATGCTGCTTTTTTAGTTGCAAACCGGCTTCGAGGCCAAACTGGCAGTCGATATTAATAATTGATTTTGCTTTTGTCCGGTCCATTAGTCCGTCTTCGCCCATTCTCATTTCGGTGGGCAGAGGTACTTGTTTGATTAAACTTATTATCGTTAAAGCCATTTTTTTCTATTTAACTGTTACATATTTTGAAAATCCGGACCATTGCCACCATTCGGCACGACCCAGGTAATTCCTTCACCCGGTGATTTAATGTCGCAAGTTCTGCAATGCATACAGTTTTCAGCATGTATACGAAGCTCTTTGTGACCATCTTTGTTTATATGAAGCTCATACACCTCCGACGAACAATAAAATTGCTCAGGAGCTCCAAATTCTTCAATGTTTACGGCATTAAAATTCTCCGGATTGTTTATGTGTAGATGCACTACCTGTTGCTCGTCATGATATACTCCTGAATGATAAATGTCGGTTGCTTTATCGAAAGTCAACACTTTGTCGAACTCCAGTTTGCCTTTAAACCGTTCCTTGAAAGGTTTCTTTTTGTATTCGCTCAGCTTTTGTGTCGCCTGATTATCAGGATGAGATTGCAGCCTTCCGAAGAAACCTGCACCGCCGGTGATTAGTTGGGTTCCAAAATGGAATCCACCGGCAATCAGCCCATGTTCAAATCCTTGTCTGAAGTTTCGGACAGGATACATTTCCTTTCGGATCGAACTGTTATTCAACAGCTTCTCGTATTGTTGAAGGCTCTTTTCGGATGTATCATTGTTTAATAAGGCAGTGAATGCAGTTTGTGCGGCCAGCATTCCGGATTTGATTGCCAAATGGACACCTTTCAAAGCTGGCATAACAACCAGACCGGCACTGTCGCCAACAATCAGTGCATTATCGACATACAATTTGGGAATAGAATAAAAACCTCCTTCCGGCAACGTTTTGGCGCCATATTCAACCAATTTGCCACCCTTTAATATCTTCGAGACAAAAGAAGTGGTTTTCCAGGCCTGCATGGCATCATGAACATCGAAGGATGGATCTTTATAATCAAGCCCCACAACAATGCCGATTGCCACTTTGCTATCATTCAATCCGTAAATGAAGCCACCGCCAAATTCATCGTTATTGAGCGGATACCCCATGGTGTGATATACCTGACCGGCCTCAATATTTCCTTGCGGAACCGACCACAATTCCTTGCACCCCAATGAGTATATCTGCTCGTTTTTATCCTTTTGGAGGTTGAATTTTTTTATGAGCATTTTGGTTAGGCTGCCACGTGTTCCTTCGGCAAAAATGGTGATCTTAGCCTCTATGCGTGTTCCAGCCTGAAAATTTTCCAATTGATGTCCGTGATGATCCAATCCGGTATCCTTGGTTTTGGCACCGATTACTTTTCCCTCTTTGTACAAAATCTCATCTACAGCAAAACCCGTATATATTTCTACACCTTTCTCCTCCGCCTTTACCGCTAAAAACTTACAAATCTGGCCCAGTGATGCGGTGTAGTTACCCAAATTATTCATGTACGGAATATGGAATGGCAACGTGAAGTGGCCATTCCCGCCAAGCAGTACCATGCTGTCCTTTACCACTTTGGCATTGAAAGGAATTTCTGAAAATTCAACTTTAGGCAGTAATTCTTTAAAAACCTCAGGTTTAATTACTGCACCAGACAAAATGTGGCTGCCAATAGAACTTCCCTTTTCGATAAGTAATATTCTGTGGTTTTGTCCATTTTGTTTTAATGTGTCCGCTAAATGAATTGCCGTGGCTAAGCCAGATGGTCCGCCGCCGATTATTAACACATCTGTTGATACGGTATCAATATTATTCATATTCAGTTCTCCTTCAAGCGTTTAGATAATTTTAATGAATTGATCATTATCGAAGTCAAAAGTACATTTTAAAATCAAATTTGTTAATTAAAATTCATTCCCTGTAAGTTCAAAACCTATCCGGTGTCAGAAGAGCTCCCAGCCCATGGATGAAGGGTAATCGAAATTGGGACGCTCCGATTTCAGAAGTTCCTCAAACTGGCATATGTCATAGGAATAAGGATGTTGAAAAACTCCGGTTAGGTTTTAAAATCCGGGCTCGATCT
>JANYKW010000216.1 GCA_025358025.1 Bacteroidia bacterium
GGTTCTTTTGAAAGAAGCTTCCCGTTGGCATCAAAACTCAGTTCGAGCTTGTCTTTTCCTTTTACCGCCTCCATTTCGTAAGAGACAACGCCTTTTTCATCTGTGGATTTCTCTATTTCGTCGATTTTGTAACCGGCGAAATCTTTGGCAATTGTTGCCTTTACAGCTTGTGGAAGATTGGCTTCTTTGACCTCTGCTTCCGACTCGAGGAATTTTCCGGTGGCATCAAACAAAGCCGATGACTCAACTTTATTCAAAGTAAATTCGACCTCAAATTCTCCCGGTTTTTCGACACTCCATTTTACTTTTTGAGCCGTTGGATATTTGGCTGCAAAAGCTGATTTTGCTGCTGCAGGTACCTCTTCTTTTGGTTTTTGAGCATAAGTGCCAACAACGAACATTATAGAAACCAAAACTGTCAATAATTTTTTCATGATATCTGTATTAAATTAACGAAAGGATAAAGATACTATCCGACTTTGTAGAAAGTTGGCAGATTACAACTGATTATCAAATTTTAATTGCGTCTCCTTTGATTTCTTGAGTTGTTTCCCGAAAGTATAACTAAACCCCAGATAAATCATTCGTGCGCTGCGTTTCCTGATAACTTCCTGATAAAGTTCAGGTGTATCGACAACTGAATTGCTTGTCAATGAATTGAATAAATCTGATACCGTAAATAGTACGGAAGCTTTTTTCTTTAAAAGCTCCTGTCTAAAACCCATGTTCATCACAAAAGAAGGCATCCTTTTGCCTTGCGGAGTTAGGGTTGCAGATACATAGTTGGCATTTAATTGAATCATTGTGCTCTTTGTCACATTGATCACTGAATTGAGATTCAGGGTGCACGATATATTTGATTTATTGCTGCTGTAGCCCAGGCTCGAGGCATCAATTGTATTGTAAAAGGTATTGGAACCGAAGTTGATGTTGATGATTTTAGCCAGCGTTGTAGAAACAATGAACTCAAATCCGGCGGAACTGCTTTTTGATAGATTTGCAGTGGTTGTTACCAGAACAGAATCGTTCAGATATTTTGTTATACTGGTGAGTCCTTCGTAAATATATCGGTAATATATTGAAGAAGTAACCGTCGTCATATTCTTCTTGAACTGATAGCCCATTTCAATGGAATGAATCTGCTCCGGTTGAAGGGTAGGATCTCCAATCCGCAGATTGTAGGGATCCTGGTATTCAGGGAAAGGGTTCATCTCATCCCCTTCGGGACGGCGTATCCGGTGACTGTAATTGAGCTGAAACTCATTTGAATCGTCTTTCTTGTAAGATAAGTGCAACGAAGGATAAACCTTGAAATAGTTATTTTCGTACAGGGTGTCTGTAGTTACCTGGTCCGACTTTACGAATGCCTGCTCGGCTCGCAAACCACCAAGAAGGCCAAATTTTCCCAACTCCTTTTCAAAAGTTGCATAAAGTACATGAATGCGTTCGGTATAAATAAACTGGTTGGACTTTACCGTGTCTTTTCCCCAGGTATTGGTCAGCAGATTTAAATTTTCGCCGTAAAAATCCATGTCGTTTTTTCTTGTCTCGAGGAGGTAACCTGCCTCTACTTTACTGGTTTTTGATAGCGGATTGGAATATTCGGCAGAAAATTGCGATTCATTCTCTTTCTGTTTGATCAGGGTATTGTCATAGGATGTTGGCATAGCCGGCATCCTGTAGACATTGGTATAATGATTGTCTTCCACCTCTTTCTGGCCTGAAGAGATATAGTCGATGGCAAGTTCGTGTCCCTCCCTGGCAAATGAGTGCTTGAATTTGGCCGTATACTCGAGGCTTCGTTCATTTTCAGGATCATAGCGGATTCGATCGAAATCCTTGGTCAGCTGGTGATTTTGATCCTCGGTTTGGGTTGAAGTTAATCCGTCTTTTACCTGATCACGGTTGTTAAAATTGGCCGATAATCCTATTTCGTTCTGATCGTTCATGGTATAATCAATCCCGCAGTTAATAATATTTGATATAGGCCTGGAATGTTCAGTTGCATCCATGTTGGTGTAATCCACCACCTGCGTCTCAGGATCGGTGCGTTTGCGCGAATCCAGCGTATACCGAATCCTGTCATCCTGCCTGATGCTGTAAGAACCGAAAACGTTTACTTTCCCCGAATTGACATTGGCGATGATATTCCCGTTGTAACGATGTTCATTCCCTGCATTGGCCTGAATGGTACCGTTCATTCCAAGATTTTTGTTCTTTTTGACGACAATGTTGATGATGCCTGAAGTTCCGTCGGGTTTAAATTTGGCCGATGGATTGGTGATAACTTCAATCCTTTCGATCGAACTTGCCGGCATTTGCTGGAGCACAGCTGCCCGGTTGGTTCCCATTAATGCTGATGGTTTTCCGTTGATAAGCACCATCACATTCTCTGATCCGCGCAGACTAATATTTCCGTCAATATCAACCGTGATAGAGGGTACATTCTGTATCAGGTCACTTACAGATCCTGTTTTCCCGATCAGATCCTTCCCTACATTAAATACCTTCCGGTCGATGGTATTGGAATAGGTCGACCGTTCTCCAACTACCTCTACATCCTTAATCTCCTGGCTCGATACAGGGAGTCCAAGTATTCCCAGGTTGAGGTTTCGGTTCTTTTCATTGATGGTGAAAAAATCCGTTTTCTGTTTCTCGAATCCGATAAAACTATAGGCAATTTTGTATTTTCCATAGGCTACCCTATCAAAACTAAACTTCCCTTTTGCATCTGTGGTGGTACCGCGCATTTGTAAAGTGTCTGTTTCAAGTTGTAACATGACTGTTGCAAATTCAATGGGCGCACGGCTCTCTTTGTCAACGACAGTTCCGTTAAGGGTTCCTGTAGTTGGTTTTTGCGCTGAAGCGGATGTAAAAATTAAAATAAAAATTAATAGCAAGAAAAGCCTATTATTCATGAATCGGATTTATTGGCAAATTATCAACACTTAATTCTCCCGAAAAATAAAGTAGAAATTTAGGAGTGGTAAAGGATTTAGTTTTTAAATTTTTTGCTTAATACAAAGCAGTGAAGGTGATTTTGATAAGTGTAATCCAGCGAAAGGGCATTTAATTTGCAAATTTCTTCCGCTATGGCAAGTCCCAAGCCGTTCGATGCTTCTGAAGTACTCTGTTTTACAAATCGCTTGAATATTTTTAAAGGGTCAATGGTCAAAGGATCACCTGTGTTGGAGAAGAAAATTTCGTTATTTCCTGATGTGATGATAATTTTCCCATGACTGCAATTATGTCTTAATGCATTACTGAGAAGATTGCTCAAAAGTATATCTGCCAGCATGGGATGAATAGAGACAATGAATGGAACGGATAAATCAATCGATAACTTGATTTTTTTTAGGTCAATCAGCTCCTCGAGATAAGCCAACCGGGATTCAATCAGGCTATTGAAACTGATGTCGGATTTTTCAGCAAATTGTTTATTTTCAATTTTCGAAAGCAGGAGTAGGGCTTCATTCATCCTGGAAAGGCGGATGGCTGTTTCAAATACTTCATGCAGTTGTAAGTGCTGCTTACTGGAAAGTGTCTGATCGTTCAGCAACATTTCAACTTTGGATTTGATTATTGCCAATGGGGTTTGTATTTCGTGCGATGCATTTTCAGTAAATTCACGTAGGTTTATAAAATCTGCCTGCATCTTTTCTATCATCTCTTCGAGGGTTTTGTTTAACTGGTCAAATTCAGAGATCCCCGTTACATCGAAATGAACCTGCTTGTTTTCTCCTATTTTCCATGACTTCAAGAGTGCAGAACTTTTAAAAAACGGTTTCCAGGCTTTGTTTGATAGCCATCGGTTCAGGAAGAACAAGGCCAGAATAATCAGAATGAATAAAATGGTCATGAAATAAAAAATGATTACTTGCAGGTCTTCCGATTCCAGCAACGACTGTAAAATGGTGACTTCGTAACAAACATTTGCCACGGTGGTTGTAAATACCATCTTCCTGAATGGAATCAGCTCCATTTCCCGCACATCGTAGGCCATCGTATCCGAAACAATACTTTGATCCACGATCTTCGCAATTTGTCTGATAAATATTGTGCGATCGGGAGAGCCAAAAAGGATACTGTCAGTCTTATTGTGCTGCAGATAAAGGATGACATTTGTTTTTCGTGATTTAAGTATCCCTCTAATATTATGGTCAATCACGTTGCCCAGCGTAAAATATAAAATCACCCCCGCTACAGTAAAAACAAGCAGAGTAACCATCAAAAAGCGTATGTTGATCTTATTTTGTAACCTCATTATTCAACTTTCAAAGATCATTCTTCATCTCCTATCTTATGTTTCCTATCTCAAAAACATATCCGGTTCCATATACATTTCTAAAATATTCAACTCCTGATTTTTCAAGTATTTTCCTGCGAAGATTTTTGATATGCGAATAAACATAATTAAAGGTGTCAGAACTATCTGCGAAATCGCCCCACAGATGTTCTGCAATGGATTCTTTGGTAAGGACACGACCTTGATTTGAAATGAAAAACAGCAGGAGGTCAAATTCCTTTTTAGTGGTTGAAATGAGTTCATCCTGAACATATACCTGCCTGTTTTCCGGTAATATTCTGAGTTTCCCGGCTACCAGTTCTTTCTGACCTTCAAACTTCCTTCTGCGTAATACTGATTTAATGCGCGAATTCAGTTCAGACAAGTGAAAGGGTTTTGTCAGATAATCATCAGCACCTAAATCCAGCCCCAGAATTTTATCTTCCAATGAATTCTTTGCAGAAATGATGATTATTCCGGTCCCGGGATGACATTTCTTAATTTCTGCAACCAATTTAAATCCATTACCATCCGGCAACCCAATATCTGCCAGCACACAGTCATATTGGTACAAGTTCACCTTTTGTGTGCCCAGATCCAGCGTTCCAGCCTGTTCAGTAAGGTAACCTTCCCCTTTCAGGTAAGATACAATGACATCTGAAAGCATCTTCTCATCTTCAACTACAAGGATCTTCACGCTGCAAATTTTACTTAAAAATAGGTCTAAATTCTGTAGAAATTTGGCATTTCCCGATACAATTGCATGGGTTCATTGTGGAATGTAAAGATTCATTCAGACCTCAAAAAGGATATGCTGTTCCTATTAACAATTAAGTTGAAGTTCGTTTGGGAGAATAAATCCCCGGTAAACCCAAAGCCTCTGAAACAAAAGGCCCCGTAAGCAAAACTGACGGGGCCTTTTATTTCGGGAGATAGAAATACAAAGATTTAATATCCTCTCAAAATTTACTCAAGAATATTTCTCATATAATCGATACACTTTATGACCTCTTTCACCGGATCTGAATCCGGTGCGATGTTGTATTCCAATTCCACAAAAACATCGATTGGCCATTTCTCTTTTTTTAGCAGAAGCAGAATATCGGCAATTGGTGTTTCACCCTGCCCGAAAGGTTTGTTTGCATTTGGTGTTGCATGATTTGGTCCCGTCTTATCCTTCATGTGTATCATGGGGATTCGGTCGTGGTATTTGATAATTACATCGTTGGGATGTTTTCCTGTGGCGCCGAAATAGTGCCCCACATCCATATTGAGCCTGTTTGCCGGTGAATATGCGAGCAATGTATCGATATCAAAACCAGGTTCGCCAAATTGCCCGTGTGTGTGATAGATTGCAAGGCTGTCATGTTTTTCAGCAAACTTGCCCAAGCGTTTACAGGCGGCCACGCTGGCTTCATCGGTAATACCATAAGCACCTAGCGCTTTGGTAGCGTTAAAGGCATAATCAATCTCCTCATCCGACCAGCTTGAAGGTACAAATTTGGCGATGTGAATATCAACCCCTGCATCATTGTACATCTTGCGTATATCGGTATATTTTTGCATCGGCAGGGACAAGCGCCATTTGCGCTGCTCCTCTCTGGCCGCATCAGCGGCTTTGGCGCGTTCTGCTTTATCTTTGTCAGATATCTCCGTTCCCCTGGGCGCCCGGACCGGTCCGGCAGGAATACCAAGGCCTTCTTCCAAAACACTTCTCATCTCCAAAGCATTGACCCCAGCCTTCTTCACATACTCCAGTACTTCTTCGAGGCTGTGTGAAATTGCGCGGTAAGAATAGGTAGTGAGGCCCAATTGAACACCATTCACTTTAGAATTGGGTTTTTTACCGCTGCTTGCGAAAGAATAATTGAAGGGTAGGATGGAAACTGCGGCAGAAGCAGCAGCAGTCGTTCCTAAAAATTTGCGTCTTGAAATTTCTGTGTTTTTCATATTCATCTGTTTATAATTTTGTTTTTTAGTTGCCAGATGGAACTCCCAATAATCATCCTCTGGTTTGTGGTAGATTTACTCATGGTCGTTTCATTGGTTATTTGAGTAATTCAATAAAATAAAAGCCCATGAATTTACGGTTTTTTTGAGACAGAAAAAAACTGTAAATTTGTTTGGGGAGAGAATAAAAACTTGTTGAAATGGCAGACAATTTTTCACCCTAAACCCCTGAAGGGGCTTTTACATTCTTGCAATTGGGAGCATTGGTGATAAAGTTTCGATGTTTTACAACGCAGAACCTATCATTTTTGAGCGGGCAAAGGCAATAATTCAGCACACGAAAGTAGCCCTCCGGAAGTCCCATAAAGGGGATTTATAGCTGAAAATCAAGGACATAAAAAGAATACTGATTATTAAAAACAGAATTTAAACAGATGGAAACCAATCGGCGTAAATTTATTTCAACTGCCATTACCGGTGGGATGGCTGCTGTATTGCCTTTGTCATCCGATGGACAGGCGGCACCATTCACCGGGTCAGAAACCATAAGGGATAATTACACTGAGCTTGATAAAATACTGAAACAACCAGTCTTCAAAAAAGAGCTGTTCAGCTCCCCGGTGATCATTGAAACGCTCGAATTACTCAGGTATAAAAACAGTTTCCTGTGCCGTGTAAGATCCAAAGACGGTGCTGAAGGGATATCGGTAGGCCACAGCGGGCAGTTAAAATCGTTGTATCCGGTTTTTACCAACCTGGTACAGCCCTTTTTCATTGGAAAAGATGCTCGTGATCTGGACCTTTTGCTGGAAAAAATTTACATCTACAATCTCAATTTCAGGTTTTCAGGTACTGCCCTTGGCGTTCCCTTAGCTACCGTTGAGTTCGCAATCCTCGACATGATGGGAAGAATTGCCCAAAAATCAATCGGCCAGTTGATTGGAACGATCCATCACCCGGAAGTTGCTGTTTACCAGGCTACCGAATACCGTGAAAAATCAGTTGAGGAATCTATGGAACTGATCAAAAGGGATGTTCTGGAATACAATGCGCAGGCACTCAAGATTAAAGTTGGTGGACTGATGTTCATGAAAAATGACATTTATGCTGTCGGACCTGCGGGAAGGACTGAGACTATTATTCCACTTGTCCGGAAAACATTTGGCGATCAGATGATCCTGTACGCCGATTCGAATGGTTTCTATTCGGTTGAGGAGGCAATTCGTGTAGGAAAACTTTTAGAGGAGTACCGCTTCCAATTTTTTGAAGAACCTGTCCCATTCGACTGGTATGAAGAGACCAAACAGGTAGCTGATGCGCTGACAATTCCGGTTGCCGGAGGCGAGCAGGAGTATAGCCTGCACGGGTTTCGCTGGTTGATTGCCAACGATGGCATTCAGATTGTACAACCCGACTTTTTTTACTTTGGAGGGATGATCCGTTCAATGAAAGTGGCATTAATGGCCAAGGCACTTGGGAAAAAGTGCACTCCACATATGTCCGGTGGAGATTTAGGATTTCTTTACATGATGCATTTGGTATCAGCACTGCCCAACGCGATGCAATATCACGAATTCAAAGGATTAAAAACGGATGTAGTTTTTGAATGCAAGACCTCTCCCTTGAAAAGTGTAAATGGGGTTGTGAAGGTTCCAACCGGTTCGGGATCAGGTGTTGACATCGATCCGGAATTCATCAGTAAGCACCGGGTAGTATGATTTTTATAATTGTCAAAATTTAAATTCTTCTCTACTCCTGACTCTTTCAATATCCCCACTTCTTCATGATATCAAGATCCTCCTGCAAACATGCCAACGGTGCTTTCCCCTGGTAAGATTCCTGCTCGATAATAAAGACTTTGGTTCCGCCTATTTTGCGGCAAATGCCCAATACCTCTTTGACTGGGATGATACCCTTGCCAAGAATAGCACTTTCATATTTTTCTTTGGTCTCTACTGCAATTTCATCTTTCACATGTATCAACTCAAACTTGCCGGGATACTGGCCGATCACATCCAGCGCCTTGGCCCCTCCGATGTACATGTTTCCAATATCCAGTTGCATCACGACTTTGCTGACATCCAGATTTTTCATCATGATATCGAATAGTTTCTCCCCGTTCAGTTTTTCAACGAACTCGACCCAGTGGTTATGGTATCCGAATTTCATCCCGGATTTTTGGCACAAATCCCCGCATTTGTTGAAAACCTCGAGGTAGCCCAGCAGGTCATCATAAGTTTTGCACATGGACTTGTCCATCGAGGGACTGATCACATATTGTTGCCCCATATAGGCTGCATCCTCAACGGTATATTTCCAGGAATCGGCAAAATCTTTTTTAACGGCATCCCAATGGTTCTTGCCCATCACCGTATGGCCACAAGGCATCGTCAATCCTAAATCATTCAGTATCTTTCTAAACTCTACCGCACTATAACCGTAAAACCTGCGGTCGATGTAATTGGCATGCTCCACATGTTTGTACCCGATCTTAGCCAACTGTTTCAGCGTACCAAGCGGATCTTTCTTCATATCATCCCGGACTGAATAAAGCTGAATACCAACCATTTCGGCTGAGTTTAGCCTTGCAAAGGCAGTGTTGGACAAAAGGGTTGTTCCGGCCAGAATAACTGTGCTGTTTTGAAGGAATTTTCTCCGTGATAAATTCATGCTATTTTTTTTATTGATTTTTGATTTTACACTTCATAAATGTCAATTGTCTAATACTGGTGAAAACTCATGGATACAAATTCAAGCACCGTTGGCAGCGCTTCGCGCCAATAGGTCCAGGTGTGCCCCCCGTCCCGGATTCTGAATTCGTGGGGAATCTCCTTCTTACGCATGGCGATATGAACCAGACTATTCCCTTCGAATAAAAAATCATCATCGCCACAGTCGATGTACCACCTTACCGCCTTTTTCTGATCAACGGTCATATTGTTAACCAGCTCGAGGGCGCTATGCCTGGCGAAATAGTTGTTCAGTGACTCTTTTGGAACACCGGGATATTGCTTTTCCCAGCGGGAAGTGGCTTCTTCCATGGAGATTGGTCCAACATACGCACTCAGCGGACAGGCTGCAGAAAACAGCTCAGGGTGGTGGAGGGCATAAATAAAAGATCCACCTCCACCCATCGAAAGACCAGCTATGGCCCGGTACCTTTTGTCTGTCCTGGTACGATAGGTTTTTTCAACATAAGGCATCAACTCCTGAAAGAAGAAATCTTCGTAATTCCAGTCACCCTTCGGACTGTTAAAATAACCTCTCTGACCTGTGTTGCCATCCGGCATTACGATGATCATGGCGGTGCATTTGCCCTCCCTGATCGCCTTGTCGGTGATGTTTTTCACCTCGCCAAACTGAATCCAGCCACTCTGGTCATCACCCGAACCATGCAGCAGGTACAAAACCGGATAGCTTCGCTGGGAGGTTTCATAATCGGCTGGCAGGTATATGGCAAATTTCCTGTCCATTTTCAGTATTTTGCTCGGCATGGAAAGGTTATCAAATACTTTTCCCTCCGTTTGGGAGAAGAGCATCGCCGGGAAACAAAGGATTAGAACAAAAAGCAGTGGCCTAATATTTCTCATATCAATTGGATGTTGGTTTGTTTATGGGTTACTTTAGAAAATAGATTTTGTGATTTAAAAGTATAAATTTTTAGCGTAGAGCAGACACTTTTTTTGGCAATAAAGTTTTCCTTGTATTAGAAACTGTTTAAATTTCATTCATTTTGATTTTTAGGGTTACCCCGAACCCTGAAGGGAGCCCTAAAAATCAAAAAACACCCTTTAGGGCCGGGGTATTTTTTTTGATTTTGGGTGTAATTTCAAATTTTAAACA
>JANYKW010000180.1 GCA_025358025.1 Bacteroidia bacterium
AGGCAAGATCCTGAACAACGCGGAAAACTGCTGGAGGTAATAGCCCGGCATAAGGCCATTGTGTTATGTGCCCATCTGCATCGGTATGCTGTAGTAAGCCGGAATACAACGTCAGGACCAATTGTACAGGTTATGGTAAACAGTGTGGTCAAAGACAGAGATTATCAGAAACCATCCCGGATGATTACTGAATATGGTCCTTCGCTGGCCGAAAACATACCGGAGTGGCAGCCTGAAACCTTGGAAGCCAGGAAAGCAATTCTTGCTGAGGAAGCAAAATATGTTACCTTCTATAAACAGACCGACCTTCCGGGATATGCCATTGTTAAAACCGACGGCAAAAAAGGAACCATTCAAATGGAGTATTACGCTGCATTTGGGAAAGAACCTTTCGATAAAATCGATTTAACAAAACTTATCAAACCATAAGAACCATATAAATGATGATAAAACCTTTTGTTGTTGTATTTGTTGCAGGCCTTGGTATTGTAGGAGGAAATGCAATTTCTGCAATCAATAAGCCTGTCAGTAATAATAAGCCCAATGTTATCCTGATCCTGACCGATGATGCCGGTATTGGCGATTTTGGATTCAACGGCAACCCGCTGGTTCAAACACCCAACCTCGACAAATTGGCTGCCCGGAGTACCCGTTTTACCAATTTTTACGTTTCGCCTGTTTGTGCCCCAACCCGTTCCAGTATCATGACAGGGAAATATGCCGAAACCACAGGTGTTTACGATACCTACAACGGGGGTGCCATTATGGCGACTGAAGAGGTTACCATCGCTGAAATTCTTAAAGAAAATGGTTACAGGACTGCTATTTTCGGCAAATGGCATCTGGGCGATAACTACCCTTTCAGACCTGTTGACCAAGGATTTACAGAATCTTTTGTTTTCAAGGGTGGCGGAATGGGGCAACCCGGAGATTATGACAACTATTTTGCCGGCGACAGTGCATACTTCAATCCCGTAATGTACCGGAATGAAGAAAAGGTTCGTACAAAAGGTTATTGCTCAGATATTTTCACAGATGAGGCCATCCGCTTTGTTCGCGACAACAAAAGCAGGCCATTTTTTGCCTACCTGGCCTTCAATGCACCACATACCCCGCTGCAGGTCCCTTCAGCTTACAGCGACAGGTACAAAAACCTCACTGCTAATGACTTAAAATCGGCCGGAAAGCATCCAAGTCCTGCTATGACAGAGAAAGACATGGAGGATGCAAGGAAGGTTTACGCAATGATGACCAACATCGACGACAATATTGGCAGATTGCTGAAAGAACTGGAGAGCCAGGATTTGTTGAACAACACGGTACTGCTCTTTTTATCGGACAACGGACCGCAGCAGAACCGATACCGGATGGGACTCAGGGGCAAGAAATCCCAGGTCTACCAGGGGGGCATCAAAGTACCCTGTCTGATCAGCCTGCCGGGGACCTTTCCGGAGAACAAAGAAATCAGCCAAACCGTTGCACACATAGATCTGCTGCCCACGCTGCTCGAGCTTTGCAAAATCCGGCTACCGGAAAAACT
Source organism: Bacteroidia bacterium (assembly GCA_025358025.1). GTDB lineage: Bacteria > Bacteroidota > Bacteroidia > Bacteroidales > Prolixibacteraceae > CAINVV01. Next base: position 1,541 of record JANYKW010000180.1, read on the forward strand.
GGTCATCGATGGCCGAAGCATGTTACCTTTGCTAAATAACAATGAATCAGCTTTCAAAAACCGAACCCTGTTTTTTGAATGGGGACGCGGATTTCCTATTCCTTACCAAAATTTCACGGCCATGAACGATCGTTACAAACTGGTAGGAAACACCTATCTGCAGCGCGGAACAGAAGGATTTGAACTATTTGATTTGCTGAACGATCCATCTGAATCAAAGAATATTCTGAATGAAAACAAACAGATTGCGGAAAAGCTGAAGCAGGAGATGGAAGATTGGTATTTTATGACAGTGAAGCATCCAAACAACCGTAAAGTACAAGCCGCCATCGTAGGAACAAAATTTGAGAATCCGGTAGTACTCAACCGGAATGATGCAAAAGGCGCACCGGGTATCTGGGCACAGGAAGAGATTTTCGGGTACTGGGATATCGCAGTTGCGGAAGCCGGGATCTATTCGGTAGCAGCCCGGTTTATCAGTGAAATAAAGGAGCCGGGAACCTTATATGTGAAAATGTACCCATTCCAGTATGCGACAGACTCTCCTGGCAAAACAGATCTTATCTCTCTTAAAAATCTTCACCTCGATGCCGGAAATTACCGACTTGAAATCTATTATCAGACAAAGAGTGGCAAAAGCATCTTCCCTTTGTTCACAAGCATAGAACGAACTTACATACATTGAAACTAAATGGAATGCGCATGGGCAAACCCTACAAAAAGCTATGTAAGAACAATTGAGGGTTCCATCACACAGCTAATTACGAAATAGTAAAAATATGCAATCAAAAATCTTTTTCTTAGTCTTGTTATTCATTGCTAATATCTTCTATCCAGATGCTTCGTCTGCAAAATCACCAAAAGCGAAGCAAACCATTGTCAGCATCAAAGGCGATAAATTTTTGATCAACGGCCAATATACTTACAAAGGACGCAGCTGGCAGGGCCATTCAATCGAAGGTCTGCTGATGAACTCGCGGATGGTGCAGGGAATATTCGACGACAGCAATCCGGCGACTGCCGGTCAATGGGTCTATCCGGATACGAAAAAATGGGATCCCGACCGCAACACCAATGAATTCATCATTGCCATGGATGAATGGTATGCCAAAGGATTGCTGGCTTTTACCATCAATCTGCAGGGTGGCAGTCCGGTAGGCTACGGCAACAATGGCTGGAACAATACTGCCATCGATCCCAAGGGAGAACTGAAGGCTGATTACATGAACCGTTTGGAAAAAATACTTAACCGGGCTAACGAAAAGGGGATGGTGGTTATTCTGGGAATTTATTATTTCGGCCAGGATCAGGTACTTGAGAACGAAGCAGCTGTGATTAAAGGGTTGGATAACACCATTAATTGGTTATTTTCAAAAAACTACCGAAATATCCTGATCGAAATCAACAACGAAGCAAATGTAAAATACGATCACGATATTCTGAAACCGGAAAGGGTGCATGAATTGATTCAGCACGGCAAATCAACAGAAAAGGAGGGTTACCGTTTTTTGACCGGAACGAGTTATGGCGGAGGAACGATTCCCAGGGAAAATGTGGTGCAAACTTCCGATTTTTTGCTGATTCATGGCAATGGAGTGAAAGATCCTGCAAGGATTGCAGAAATGGTCAGGCAGACCAAGGATGTAAAAGGTTACCGACCCATGCCAATCCTCTTCAACGAAGACGACCATTTCAATTTCGACCAGCCTTCCAATAATTTTGTGGAAGCTGTAAAAGCCTTTGCCTCATGGGGATATTTTGATTACCGGATGAAAGACGAGGGATTTGATGATGGCTATCAATCGGTTCCGGTTAATTGGGGAATCAGTTCACCCCGAAAAAAAGCATTTTTTAACAAGCTCGAAGAGATAACAGGAGGATTAAAAAAATAACAAAAAGATTATCAGTTCAGAAAGGAATGATTATTAGCCATTCTGACTCCACCCATTGGGTTTTTAAAAGCAAACAAACATTTAAAAATCAATTAGTTGTGAAACTTCGACCATATATCCTCTTTGCTGGTTGTCTTGTCACCCTGAGTTCTTTGAACGGGATGGGTCAGACTAAACCAAACGTATTATTTATCCTTGCCGATGATCTGGGGGCACATGATTTAAGCTGTCTGGGCAGCAAATATTACGAAACACCCAATATCGACAGAATCGCCAGGGAGGGAATAGTATTTACCAATGGATATGCCGGATGCCCGGTGTGCAGTCCTTCGCGGGCTACCATATTCACAGGAAAATCTCCGGCACGTCATGGCATTACCGATTGGATCGGAGCTGCGACCGGAGAAGCGTGGAGAAAAACCGGAAGGCACAACAAATTACTCCCTCCCGAATACAAGATGCAATTGCCCTCCGAATACCTGATACTACCGGAGGTATTGCAACAAGCAGGGTATAAAACATTTTTCGCAGGTAAGTGGCACCTGGGTGAAAAAGGCTCCTGGCCTGAAGATCATGGATTTGATATCAACATTGGAGGTTGGGATGCCGGAAGTCCGAAGGGAGGCTATTTTTCTCCCTATGAAAATCCCAACCTGAAAGATGGTAAGCCGGGGGAGGAGCTATCCATGCGGCTAGCACAGGAAACTGTCAAATTTCTGAAGGATAACAATCCCAACAAGAGTGGTAAGCCTATTTTTGCCTTCCTCTCCTTTTATGCTGTCCATAGTCCGATCGAAACCACGCAGGAAAAGTGGAGCAAATACAGGGGAAAGGCAGAAAAACAGGGAATAGCTCCAACTGGATATAAAATGGGGCATTTCCTTCCAATCCGGCAAGTCCAGGACAACCCGATTTATGGAGGTCTTGTTGAATCAATGGACGATGCTGTCGGCTTGGTTCTTAATTCACTGAAAGAGTTTGGGCTGGAAGACAATACCATCGTAATTTTCACTTCCGACAATGGAGGTGTAGCATCCGGCGATGCCTTTTCAACGACTAATTTGCCCCTTCGGGGAGGCAAAGGATACCAGTTCGAAGGCGGTATCCGGGAGCCCTATTTCATCAAAGTACCCGGGATGACCAAGGGGGGAGAAGAATGTGATGTACCTGTGAGTGGGGCAGATTTTTATCCTACAATTCTGGATCTGGTTGCCCTACCGCTGCGGCCTGAAGAACACTCCGACGGGGTAAGTCTGTTGCCATTATTTCAACACAAAACGATAGCGGCTCGTTCATTAGTATGGCATTATCCCCATTATGGCAACCAGGGAGGTGAGCCATCCTCCATCATTCGTGATGGTGAATGGAAACTGATCCACTATTATGAAGATGGCCATGAGGAGTTGTACAATCTCAGGAAGGACCCATCAGAGACGACCGATGTGGCTGGAAAACAGAAAGAGTTGGCAGGAGAGCTACATGCAAAATTATTTACTTATCTGGATCAGGTTGGAGCGAAGTATCCTGTAAAAGATCCTGAATATTCGGAAGAATTAGAAAAAGCATACCTGGAAGATGTCGCAAACAAGAAACTTCCCCAACTGGAAAAACAACGGCTCCTGTTTTTATCCAAAGAGTATCAACCCGGTAACAATTGGTGGGGAAGCAAAATGAGTGCAGAATGAAGAGGCAGCAATCGCCATTTGTACAAACCTTATAAGTCCTATGATCGGGCTCTATGAAGAAATTAGCTCTTTAGTGCTTTCCGGCTGATAAAATAGATTTTTGCGATGCCATACATCAAAACCAATGTAAAAATAATGGCGGCTCCGGACGGAATATCATAGAGATAAGAGAAAATAAGTCCGGTCATGGATCCTGCAAAGCCAAAGAAAATAGAGAAGAAGATCATTTTATGAAAATACCTGGTAAAAAGATTGGAAATGGCTTGCGGTATGGTAAGTAGTGACATCACCAGAATTATCCCCACTACCCTGATATTTAATACAATAGTCAATGCCACCAAACAGATCAGAATCATGTTAAAGAGTCTGACCGGTGTATTGTTGGTGAGGGCATACTCTTCGTCGAACGAAATAAAGAGGATCATACGGTAAAAAAGTATGAAAAAGGAGGCAATAACAATGGTCAGGAGTGTGAGGAAGAGGAGATCGGTGAGTGAAACCGTTAGGATATTCCCGAAAAGGTAACTCATCAGGTTGGGGGCATAACCGGGTGTCAAAAAAATAAAGATGATTCCGAGAGCCATTCCCAGGGCCCAGAGCATCGCAATGGCAGAATCCTCCCGGAGATCGGCTTTCCTGGTAAAGAATTCGATTCCCAAAGCAGAAAATATGCCAAATAAAACAGCTCCCAAAATGGGGTCAAACCCCATGTAATAGCCCATTCCGATACCACCGAAAGAGGCGTGCGTTATTCCGCCACTGATAAAGACGATTCTTCGCGATACAATATAGGTACCGATGATGCCACAGGTGATGCTTGCAAGCAACGAAGCAAGCAACGCGTTGCGAAAGAAATTCATCGCAAGGATAGACATAAGATTTTCCATCATTGCTCGTGTTGGTGTAATACGGTGTGGGGAATTTTTCCGTGGGTGATGATCTGAATCGGACATTCATAAGCCTCCATCAATTCGGGAGTAATCTTGTTTCCGGGATGATAGTGCAAAGAATGGTTTACACAGGCAATTGACTTTACGTAGGTAGAGATGGTCCCTAAATCGTGAGAAACCAACAGGATAGCGATCTCTTCATTCAGTTTACGCAGCTTTTCGTACAGTTCCTTCTCAAAACGGTTATCCACGTAAGTGTTGGGCTCGTCCAAAACCAAAAGTTTTGGTCTGTTTACCAGGGCACGGCAAAGAAGGGCACGCTGGATCTGACCTCCTGAAAGTTCCCCGATGGCTTTGTTACGGATCTCATAAATTCCCATTTGATTCATGAGCTGTCCGGCGAATTCCAGATCTTTTGCCGAATATTTTTTGATGATGCGCTTTCTGGACATGAGTCCTGATTTCACCACTTCAGCAACAGAGATCGGAAATTTGCGGTCTATGTTGTTGATCTGAGGGAGGTAGCCTATCCGGTGATGGTTTCCTTCTGTCATGCAGGCGTGAAAAATAACCTCCCCTTTGAAAGGGGGAATCAATCCCAGAATGGCCTTCAGCAGGGTTGTTTTTCCGCCGCCATTGGGGCCAATGACCCCGATAAAATCACGATCGTGAATGGTGAGAGAGACATCAGTGAGAATGATGTTCTCATCGTACCCGACGGTAAGGTGGCGGATATCGATTAGCGGAACCATGTATGTAAGATTTTCGGGCATCATTTCGTGCACAAATTTACAAATTATTCAATGGTTGAATTTCTATTTGGTTCCTGCCATTTTATGGGAAAGACTGATCATCTCTATAGGCCAGTCGTAAGCCAGCGGATCAATCTCAATCACTTTGCTTCCGGTTTCATTGGCAATGATTTCAGCATTTTCGATATCAAATTCTTTTTGAATCAAGATATTGGTAATATTTTGGTTTTTTGCTTCAATCACGATTTGCTGAATATGCCCTGGCGTTGGAATTTTGCCTTCAAACTCAATGGATAGTTGTTTGAGGTTGTACTCCCGTGCAAAATAGCCCAACGCAGGATGAAAGACCATGAAAGTGCGGGAGGGAATGTTGGCAAGGATGGCCTCCACTGCCCGGTCGACACTGTCAATTTTTGCCAGAAGCCTGTCGAGATTGACCTGAAAGGTTTCTTTGTGCGCTGGATCAACCTTTACCATTCCGTCGAAGATATTTCGCGCGATGATTCTTGCTCCTTCAGGGGATGACCAGGTATGAGGATCTACCCCTTTTTCGTGCTGGTGATCGCCATGATCATGACCTTCTGCATGAATCAGGTCAACGTTGGCTGATGTATTGATAAACAGAAGATTGGGATTGATAGATTTGAATTTATCTACATAAGCCTCTTCAAAACCAAGCAGGCCGTTGGCAAAAAAGGCGCTGGCTTTAGCCATTTTGCTCATTTGCCTGGGTGTCGGATTATAGGTTTCAGGACCAACTCCGGGTGGAACCATTACTTCAGTGGCATATAAGTCTCCCACAATTTGATCCGTAAAATACTGAAGGGGAAGGATGCTTGCAAAGACGATCTTTTCCCCTGATTTTTGCGTCGTGTGACAGGAGGCCAAAGTTGAAATAATTATAAAAAGGAATATTATTTTTCTCATGGTAACAGCATATCAACTTTTGAATTCAATTTTTTGTGTTCGCTTCTCAAATCATTCTGTTCTTTCCGTCACTCCGTCTTTTCTTCGTCACTCCGTCTTTTCTCCGCGGTGGCACCGGATCATATCCCGAAGTTCCCCAGGGATGACAATGTAGAATCCTGTTTGTAGCCATCAGAAAACCCTTGAATGGACCGTGAATTTTCACAGCTTCAATGGCATACAGCGAACAGGTGGGAATATGGCGGCAGGAGGCAGGGGTCAGCGGTGAAATAGCTGTTCTGTAAAAATAGACGGGGAACAAGATAATCTGAACCAATATCCACCTGATTCCATCAATGATTTTTTTGAACATGGTTATTCGAATGAAGTTTTTATACTAAAAAACCCGGACGAAGTTACCCAAAAAATAGATTAAAAGTGCTCTGTGTGGAACTGTTTCAAGGTAATATTTTGTCATTCAGTAATATAGATTTTGTGTTTTTTTCATAACTTTCCTGGCAAAACTACGTTTAGACAAGGACAGAGTGCAGAGAAAAAGATGGTAACAAAGAGATATGAGACATGGGATAGAAGACATGAGATAGAAGACATGAGACATGAGACATGAGATATGAGACATGAGATATAATCGAAAATTTTAATTAGAGAGGATAATTTACACAACAATATTGATGCAGTTAACGAATCTGAATAAATATGAATTGAAACCGGTACTGATTACTGGTAATGAGGAGATATCACCCAATGTATTTGTATTTTCATGGAAAAGAGAGGGAATATTTAGTCCTGGTCAGGTAATAAAAATCACGGCTGATCCGAATGAACCACCCCGTATTTACAGTATTTGCAGTGGTATCAACGATGAGAATCTTTCCGTATTGTTCAATGTGAAACCCGGAGGTGAACTCACTCCAAAGCTGGCTATGATGAAACCGGGAGACAAAATTTATGTTTCTGCTCCCTATGGGAGTTTTTCAAGCGATGATTCTCCGGCAACCTGGATTGCAACAGGAACTGGCATTGCTCCTTTTTACAGCATGATCAGGTCGGGAAGATATAAAAACAAGAAATTGATTCATGGTGTAAGTTATGCCAACCAGTTCTATTTTGAAGAATTCCTGGAGAAAGTTCTTGATGAAAATTACATCCGGTGTTGTAGCAGAGCAGAGACCGGAGTTCACTTTCACGGCAGGATTACAGATTATCTAATTGGATTAAACAAACTTTCCAGGGAGGATAAGTATTATCTTTGCGGACAGGCATTGATGGTTGTGGAGGTCCGGGATCTGCTGATCCGGAAGGGTGTTCCCTATGGTCAGATTTATGCTGAGATATATTTTTAACAATATGGAACCTATCAAAGAACTGCTTTTCGGTAAGACGTTGAACGAGTTGATTCAAGTTTCGACGGATTTAGGATTGCCCAAATTTACTGCAGGTCAGCTGGCTGATTGGTTGTACAAGAAACAAATCGGTTCGATTGATGAAATGAGCAACCTCTCCAGAAAAGTGAGAGAACTGCTGACTGAGAAGTACGATTTTGGCACTGTGCTACCAGCGAAAGTTCAGGTTAGTACCGATGGTACCAAAAAATATCTTTTTGTCACAGGAAAGCATCAGTTCATCGAAACAGCCATGATCCCGGACGATGACCGCATCACTGTATGTGTCTCATCCCAGATTGGATGCAAGATGGGATGCCTCTTTTGCATGACTGCGAAGCAGGGTTTTCAGGGACAATTGTCGGCCGGTGAGATTGTGAACCAGATTCGCAGCATTGATGAAGCCGCTTCCGTTTCGAACATCGTCTACATGGGTATGGGAGAACCATTTGACAACCTGGATGAGGTGCTGAAAAGTATCGAAATTCTCACCTCAGAATGGGGGTATGGGATGAGTCCCAGACGTATTACGGTATCCTCCATCGGGATAGTACCTGCCATGGGACGCTTCCTCCGGGAGAGCGAAGCACACCTGGCCATCAGCCTGCATACGCCGTTTGACGAACAGCGCAAGAGCCTGATGCCTGTTCAGATTGCCTATCCCATCGCTGAGGTTGTTGAGGAGATCAGGAAATGGGATTTTACCGGACAAAGACGCGTCTCATTCGAATACATTCTGTTTAAAGGGCTCAATGATACATCCATTCATGTAAAGGAGTTAAGCCGGTTGCTCAACGGCATCAAATGCAGGATCAACCTGATCCGTTTTCATCCTGTGCCCGGGACACCACTGGTGAGCCCGGATGAGGAAACCATCCTTCATTTCAAAAATCAGCTCAACGACAAAGGCATATTTACCTCGGTGCGCGCGTCGAGAGGGCAGGATATCTATGCTGCATGCGGGCTGCTCTCAACAAAAGAGCAGAATTCCAATTTGAAAATTTGAAAATGCATTTGGAGGCTAATCCTCCTGATTTTTCTGCTCTCCACCCGTCACATTTTTTTCCAAAGAGTTGCAATCTGTTTCTCCTGTTGGTCTTTTGATGCAAGATTCCTTTCAAGCGCCTCATTCAATCCGAAGTAAAGTTTGGTGAGTGTATCCAGATAGAGCTGATCGGCAGCAGTCTGCGAGGCTTCAGGCAGATTAACCAGTTTACTTTTGTTTTTTAAAATAATACGTTGCTGAATTACCTGGACGCTTTCCAGGATGAGTCTTGCGTGTGCCATTTCATAACTTTCACGAAACCCTTCTTTCGTCAGCTGACTTACAAAAACATTTAATTTCTTTAGCATCTCCCTGTCAGGTAAAATGCCGGATTTTGATTTATAACCCGGAAGCAGGTCGGAGACATCCCGATAGGAGGCATCGAACATGGCCATCTTTGGTTGGGCAGGAATTTTAAAATCTTCTGATGCTTTTTCATTACCCAATCCGATGGAAACAACCATAACTCCAGGAGTAGGATCTGGTTTCAACCGGATAGATTTGGCATCAAAATCGGACCAATCTTTTCCGTTTACTAATACAGAACGAACCGGACCGCTCCCACAGGTTTGAAAATAGATTCTTTTTTCGCCGAAATAGATCGGAAAAGTCTGTACCATACTGGTTATTTTGTCGGGAATGTGGGGATAGACTGTCAAACCATCTGCCAGGTATTCATATTCGAAGAGCCCGCGCAAAAAACCGCCGGGTGCACCCCACGAATCGTACACACAATTTATGGGCAGTTTTGGCTGGTAAGGCTCCGATCCGAAATTCGTCAGATTGTTGTCGAGCCGAAAAACGGGTGCCAGCTTCAGGATCTGGCTAAAGCCGTCAGCAGCATCGCTGTAGGCTCCTACCCTATAATATCCCAGCTGCATGCGGGCCTCACAAGTCGTCCAGTGGCCACCATTGATCCACTTGCCAAAAGTGAAAAGCCCTTTGGTTTCGTACATATCGTCGTACCCGGGGAAGTTGGGAATGATCAGTTTGTAAGGGCGCAATCCGGGAATGGAGCTGATTTTTGCATAGATTTTCTGTGCCTGACTATCGTCTGCTATCCTGAAAGCCATCGCATCGTGGTTTGGTGTTGCTTCAAAATAGCCGAATCTGTCGTTCCCAAACTGGCCATGAAGCGTTCCGTCCAACGCTCTGGAGCGCACAAAGTAGCCTTCCGGAGTCGTAAGCCACTTCAGTCCTGCAGTAACTTTGGCCATACTATCCTGGTATTTTTTAACCATTTGGGGCCTTTGCGACATCTTTTCGAGTTCGATTATCTTGTATAATCCTGCCAGGTAGTTGATGGAGATCTCGGCCAGGTAAGCAGGTTCGAAGGTTCCGTCCGGCAATTGCCTGCCAGACCCGGCATAGCTGGGAGCCAGCAGATTTCCAGCCGTCCCGACCAGGAATATATTTTTAACAGAGTCACGGCGGTTGTCGATGAAATCTACACACTGTTCCAGCAAAGGCAGGTAACGATTGATGGCTGCCTTGTCCCGTTTGATCAACAACAATTCACTTTGCAGGATGATACCTGCCGCAGTAAAACCAAACGCCCAGTCGTGGATCTTGTGACGGCCATCTCCCTGTTTGAAGATCACCCATCCTGGCCTGGCACAGTCGCAAAGAGAACCGACAGGAGCAACGTATCCGTTGGCATCTTTCCTTACACCATTGCCTATCTGATTGAACCACAGCTCCTGGGAGTTCTCTACAAATTTCCGGTAGGCCGGATCCATCAGGGGAAGCAAGGTGTAGGTGGTGCCAAAAGAATTCTGAATCCACCAGGCATCCCAGGTAGGGCCTTCGACAAAACCATTCCAGTCAGGGTGGTAAAGCATCGAAAGATTCTCCAGTACCGGATCCGGACGGGTCATCCTATAGGCTTGATCGAGCAGGTGCAGGTAGGTCGTATCTCCTTTACCGGAGAAATATGAACCTGTAAAATGGGGCTGGGATTTGCCTGTTCCAGGGAGAAGAAACAACAAAATAAGTCCTAAAAATAGGTTTTGAATGGTGCGTATCATCGTACTTATGTATTTTGAAATCTCAAAGATCATGAAATAAACATCTTTGACAGTCAGAATAATTTATTTCTTAAATTCAATTAGCTCAACCGGAGCACCATTGTGTTCTATCATGGCAACCCGGATCCCTCTGGCAGGTGAGTTAATACCAGTGATAACTTTCAGATTGTGCAGTGTCAATTCATGGTCCAGATCAGCTACCTCAAAGGCAAGATGAGGCACCGTTTGAATCAGTTTATCCAAAGGACAGTCTTCGTCAAATCTCATCCATTCAATTCCGAAAGGACTGGATGAGAATCCTGACACATAAAATTTTAAATGCGGTATATATTGCTCGTCTGGCATTTTTAAAATGGTAGGGATGCCTAAATGATGGTATTTCCATCCCCATTTTACAACTGATTCAGGCAAATCGTTTTCTACCCGGTTTTCAATTCTTTGAAATACCTGATTATCAAATATACGGTCCATATTTTGCAATTAAAAAAAAATATCAGGCATGCTTCAAAGTTTCAATATCCAGTTTCTTCATCTTCAAGACTTCCTGCATCACCCTTGTTCCCTTTTCGGAATCAGACATTAAACTGCCCAGGATTTCAGGTATGATTTGCCATGAAATGCCAAATTTGTCTTTGAGCCAGCCACATTGCACTTCCATTCCACCCTCTGTGAGTTTTTCCCAATATAAGTCGATCTCTTGCTGTGATTCACATTCCACGACCAAAGAGACGCCTTCATTAAACTGAAAATCATGTGTTCCTGGCCCATCCATGGCAGCAAATTTGGTATTGCCTAACGAGAAGCTTCCAAATTTCAGGATACCCGCAGGTTGCTCTTCTCCCACCTGGTAGAGTTCAAGGTGATGAATCTTTGAATCTTCAAAAATAGCGGTATAATCCCTGATCGCCTGTTCGCCCTTGCCAAACAGATCTCCAACAAAAAGGAGGGAGGGGATGATTTTTTGTTCCTGGGAAGAAGGTTCTCCAAGCATCAGTTGCCAGGTCATGCCAAATTTGTCGACTACCCAGCCATAGCATTCACTCCAGGGATACTGGCCGATCGGTATCATGGCACTCCCGGCATCTGAGAGCCAATGCCATAATCTGTCTATCTCTTCAACCGTTTCGCAAGTCACAAACAGGGAGATGGAGGGGTTGATCTTAAACATCGGACCGCCGTTGAGGCCCATGATTCTCTTCCCTTCCAGCTCAAATTGGACAGCTACAGAGGAATCAGTGACAATTTTAGAATTATTGAAAATTGAACAATAATATGCAGCAGCTTCTTTGGCCTGGTTGTCAAACCACAGGCAGGGGTAGATTTGATTGGTCATAGGATATATTATTTAAATACTTGTTTCACAGCTTCAAGGTAGCCATACTTGAATGTGGTATCTGGTTCGAGATAACTCCCTTCTGCCCATTCGTTCCAGGCATTGATTGTTACCAGTTTGTGCCTGCCGGGATGTTGATCTACGAATTTTTTTGCTTCCTGCAGCGCTTTTTTGAATTCGGCGGGATTGGTATTTACCACAGCATGCTGCACCTTTACCGGAAATCTCGGATTGTTGTCCCAGCCGATTGAAACCTGCGGAAAATATGGGATGGTAAAGGTTGAATCATATTCGGCCCATTTGGCGATACCTTTTTTAGCCCATCCTGCATAATCTTCCTGAGGAGCTATGCTGGTATAATGGATCCACTGGTAATTGGTCATGCTGTTAAATCCGAGGTAAAGTAAGGCATCATTTTGTGTTTTAACAAGATCGGAAGGGACTCCGTCGAGGGATTTTGGAATCTGACCCCAGACAATGGCTTGTAAGTGCAATCCGGGAAAGCCGGCTGCCATGGTTTTTTTACGGAATATATCCAGCGCTTCCCTGGCCTTTACCGTACCACCAATTCCCTTGATGAAAGTTCCCAGTTCGTAAATACTGAATACCGGCATCTTATCAATCTTGTAATAGTTTGGTCTTTTGAAATAATCTTTGATGACATGATCGATCATCTTTACGAAAGTCAAACTGTCGACTCCACCTTTCCAGTAGAGTTTATTTTTATCCGGGTTGGCTGGATCAAGGTAGCTGTTGTGGTCGTGATTGGCCCACATCAGGTAGAATTTCATTTTCCTGTTATTGGAAGCCTGCAGAAATCCATCGTTGAGGCACTCCTCCAGGTAGGGTTTCCCGGTGTACCAGTACCAGTCGAAAATAAAGGTCGTCACCCCATAGGAGGTAGCAGTTTCAATCTTTTGCTGCATGACTTTGGGATCAGATTCATCCTGATAGCCCCACAATGGTACTTTTGGTACCTGTTCGCCGACAAATTTTGGCTTTGACTTGTATATCGCCTCCCACTCACCTTTCCCGTCGGGAAATACAGAAATCTCTTTGAAACGTTCGGCAGGATGGTAAGCCGGCCAGTAAAAGGCAGCTATATCATAGATGGGTTTTTGGTGATCCCCGGGTTGAACGGGCTGTCCAAAGGTACCTGTTGAAATCAGCAAAATAAATAGAAAAGGGAGCAGTGTGTTGTTGGTCATGATTTAATTATTTGGAACGTTGGATTGGTACGCAAAAATCATAGAAAAAGTAGTCTCTTTGCCCGGAATTGAGTGCACCTGGAGAGTTCCTCCATGCAATTGCATGATTTGGCGTGAGAGACTGAGACCAATGCCGGAACCGTTTTCACGGGTAGTAAAAAAGGGAACAAATACCTGGTCCAGTATTTCCGCAGGTATGCCAGGACCGTTATCTGCAATCTTTATTTCGGGAAGATGATCCGAATTTAATCCTGCAACAATGTGAATCTTTCCCTCGGGATTCTTCACGTTGGCCTGGATAGCATTTTGCAGCAGGTTGACCAAAACTTGTGCCACCAGGTTCTCATCGGCAAGCAGCTCCATTTCAGGATTTTTTAATCGAATGGAAAGCTCGGTTTTGTGGTCATTTGAAAGCGATACAAATAGAATTTTTATCCGGTTTAAAAGCCCGTCGAGGCGGAATATTTTTTTTACGGGTTTTGGAAGTCCAGACAATCTGCGGTAGGATTCGACAAACTGCATCAACCCGCTTCCCTGTTTCCGGATCACATTTAATCCTTTGACAGTTGTTTGAATGGTGGACTCATCTACCTCCTGAGGTTGGACAAGTCTGCCATCCACGGTGTAGAAGTTGCAAAGACTTTCCGAGAGCGAAGTGATGGGAGCAATTGAATTCATAATCTCATGCATCAAAACCCTGATCAGTTTCATCCAGGAATCCAGCTCCTTTTCGTCCAATTCACTTCGAATATCCTGTAAAGACAAGAGGGTCAGTTCTCTGTCGTTGTTTTTGAAGGATGCAGCCTTGAGCGATAGTTGCAGGATTCCTCTTTCGTTTGTCAATGCCACAAGCTTTTGTTCAAACGGCTTGATCTTTTTAATGGATTGAAATAAATTGGCGTTGACCCTTTCAAGTTGATTGATATGGGTAAGCACATTGATTCCCAACATATTTTTGGTGGCACGGTTGGCGTGAAGTACAAATCCATTGCCATCGAAGGTAATGATACCGGTTGCTACCTGTTCCAGTAAAGTTTGAAAATATTGTTCCTGCTGCCGGCTTTCAATTTTTACCTGTTGTATTTGTTTGTTGACTTTGTTGAGACTCTGGTACAATGCACGAATAGGCTGGCTTTGTTCGCTGGAGGAGAACAATAATGTAGAGTCGTCATTTGCTACTGATTCGAGAAAAGAACTCAGCTTTCTGTTGGTTGTATTCAAATAATTTAACAGGTTAATCACTACGAAGGCATCGATAATCAGGAGAAGCACAACCACACTGGCAGGATGATGAAAAGCGATGCAGGCACCGGCTGCCAGGGTGAGGAATACAAGAATCAAAACCCTGAAGATCAATTGGAAATACAAATTCTTACTGATCATTTTTCCGATTTTTTGATTTTATTGTATAGTGTTTGCCTGGTAATGCCCAATTGGTCGGCTGCTGCACTGAGATTGCCATTGTGTTTGTCGATGGCATGGCTGATCATCTTCATCTCCATATCACTGAGTGTAAGATCCATTTTCCCTGGTTTGGCAGATTGAAGTGGCCGCATAAAAAAATCATCAGGTTTTAGCACATTGCTTTCACTGAGGATCACCGCTTTTTCAATCGTATGCTGCAATTCCCGGATGTTTCCCGGCCAGGCATACTTGATTAGTTTATCCAGTGCCTGCTGATTAATTCTTAAATGAGGTTTGTTGTATTTGTCGGTATATTTTTTGAGGAAGAATTCGCTCAGCAAGAGTATATCGTCTCCTCTTTCCCGGAGAGGCGGAACTTCAATTTGTATTGTGTTGATTCTATAAAGAAGATCTTCACGGAAGAGTCCTTCGTTTACCATGCTCTCCAGGTTTTTGTTGGTTGCGCAGATCAGCCTGATATTAAAGGGGATCATCTGATTGGAACCAATGCGCGAAATTTGACGGTTCTGGATGGCGGCAAGCAGTTTAGCCTGTAGATGGAAGGAGAGATTCCCGATCTCATCAAGAAAAAGCGTTCCCTTGTCGGCCACTTCGAATTTTCCCGGACGGCTCTCCCTGGCATCGGTAAAGGAACCCTTAACGTGACCGAAAAGTTCACTTTCGAAAAGGGTTTCCGTAATGGCTCCCATGTCAACATTTACCATTACCTCCTCTGAGCGGTCCGAAATTCTGTGTATTTCCTGTGCTATCAACTCTTTTCCTGTTCCATTCTCTCCGGTAATTAAAATATTGGCATCAGTTTTGGCTACTTTTCGCACGAGATTCATTACCTGCATCAATTTTGGAGAAGAGCCAATAATAATTTTTTGGTCCCGGTTAAACTCACTCTTCAACCCTTTCTCTTTTTCTCTGAGCTGTTTCACCTCTTTCTTCGACCAGTTCAATTGCAAAGCCGATTTAAGGGTTGCCAGTAATTTGTTGTTGTCCCATGGTTTTAGGAAAAAATCGGTAGCGCCCAATTTTAGCGCTTTTACAGTCAGCTCTATATCTCCATAGGCCGTGATCATTACAACCGAGGTCTCAGGATGAGTCTCCTTGATTCGGCCCAACCAATAAATGCCCTCGTTCCCGGAATTTACTCCGGATTTAAAATTCATGTCGAGTATCACGATGTTGTATTCCTTCTTTCGAAGTTCGGTGGGAATATGGTTCGGATCAGTAAGGGTTGATATAGATTGAAAATCGGGAGATAGCAGAATCTCCAGGGCACTTAAGATGCTTTTATTGTCATCGACAATCAGAATATTTCCTTTTGCCATTTTTTTTATCAAAGTTACAGGATAGGAAAACAAATATCAATAGAGTGTAAAATTATTTTACAAAATATTGTCAAGTATTTTAACCGGAGAAAGATTTTTGTAAACATATTAGTATTGAAAATCAGATAATTAAATTTTTGGCACTGTTTTCGTAGTTCTTTATGTATAAACGAATGAGAAATGAGATTCCAAACCCTGTTTATACTTTTAATTGCGGTACTTTTTGATAGCCGGCAGCTGCGTGCGCAGGAGAGGTGGTCGCTTAACCAATGCATCAATTATGCATTGAAAAATAACCTCGAACTTCAGGAAGCCCTGATGGATGACGATTTGGCAAGACTAAACGTCAATCAGTCCAGAATGAACATGTTACCTGTAATTGGTGCAGGAACGGATGCCGGAAAAAATTTCGGAAGATCTGTTGATCCAGCCACTAACAACTATGTGAATACTGCCTTTTTTAACAACTCTTACTATTTAAGCGCATCCGTAGATATTTTCAAAGGGTTTATCTATCAGAATCAAATTAGATATAAATCATTCAAAAGGGATGCAACCGAAAATAACAGGATTAATGCAGCCGATGATGTGGCTTTTTCGGTGATGAATTCCTTTTTTAATGTGGTCTATTACGAGGAATTACTGAAGATTGCCAATGATCAGAAGGCATTGTCCGAGTTGAATGTAAAGAAGATACAGACACTGATATCTACCGGATTGAAATCTCAATCCGACTTGCTGGAGGTAAGAGCCAATTTTGAAAAGGAAGAACTCTTCTGCATTCAAACAATAAACAATATTGCCACCTCAAGGATCGCTCTGAAGAAGGATATGAACCTGCCTCCTGATATGCAATTATCACTCATAATACCTGATAATGAGCAGGTTTCTACTGCAACAGTAGCAGATATCAAAGAGCTTTATGTGCAGCATACTGCATGGTCTCCTTATATAAAGTCGTTCGAGCAGGAATTGATGGCCAGTGAGAAGAACGTAAGTATCAGCAAAGGTGGGTTTTCGCCTTCCATCAGATTACAGGCAACTTATAATACCGGCTTCTATGAGACAAACAAAGATGCCCTCGGTGAGGTTATCAACTTCAGGGAACAGATCAATAACAACCAACGACAGTTTGTGGGAGCGACGATGACAATTCCTCTTTTTAACAAGAATGCTGTCAGGTTTAATGTGCAAAGTGCTAAAATCGAAGCCCAACAAGCGCAAACCAGACTGGCATTGGCCAAGCAAACACTCCTGTACGAAATGGAAAAAAATTATAACGAACTTAATGCATCTGAGAAGGAACTTCAACAGGCAGATAAACAACTTGATGCTGATAAGCTCGCGTTTCAGGCAGCTCAGAAAAAGTTTGATCAGGGAATGATAAATGCAATCGAATTGACTGCAACCAAAAACAGGCTGTCAAATTCATCCGCCCAGGTGCTGCGTACCAAACTAATGTACGAACTCAAGAAAAGAGTTCTCAGATTTTATGCTGGGAACAGGTTTTGGGAGCGTGAGGCATAGGGGGAATGGAGATTCTAAAATGGGGAAATAGTGAAAGAATATAAAATTGAAGTATCATGGGAATGGATAGAGTAATAGAAAAGAAGAAGGGCATTCAGAAGAAACATATTCTTTGGGGCGCTGGGATTTTGTTGTTTGTTTTTCTGATTTTTAAATTGGTTTTTGGAGACCACACTTCTGCCTTTCGTTCTGATAAGGATCAGCTGATCATCAGCAAAGTCGAGGATGGGATATTTAATGATTATATCACGGTGATCGGACAGGTTGAGCCTATAACAACTATTTTTCTGGATGCGGTGGAGGGTGGCACTGTGGAAGAACGATTTATAGAAGAGGGAGCAATGGTAAAAAAAGGAGATGTGATATTGAGGTTGGGAAACCGTCAACTTTACCAAACCATACTCAACAGTGAAGCAGCCCTGGCTGAGAAAGAGAATTATCTGCGCAGTACGAGAATCAGCTTCGAGTCTGAACTTATCCAGTCGAAACGCAATATTCTGGACAGTGAATTCAAGGTCACCCGCAAAAAAAGAACCTTCAACCAATACGAAACGCTCTACAAGGAGGAACTTATCTCGAAAGAGGAGTTTCTCCAGGCCAGGGAAGATTATGAATATGAGATCAATCTCTTAATCATCAATAAATTAAAGGCAAGAAATGATTCGATGCTGAGGTCTACGTCCATGAAAACGCTCGAAAATGATCTTGGGAAAATGCGTCAAATGCTTGATCTGGTGCACGAACGACTTGGCGACCTGAATGTAAAATCCCCCGTTGATGGTCAACTGGGTATGCTGGATGCAGAAATCGGTCAGTCGATCAATGGTGGTCAGCGCATCGGTCAAATCAACGTGCTGGAGAATTTCAAGGTGAATGCCAAAATTGATGAACACTACATCGATCGGATCGTCAGGGGATTGGCTGCTTCACTCGACCGAAATGGTGCCATCTTCAATCTTGCGGTGAAGAAGGTCTATCCGGACGTGCGTGAAGGACAATTCAAGATAGATTTGGTATTTGAAGGATCAAAACCTGAAAATATTCGGACAGGCCAGACCTACCACGTCAAACTTGAATTGGGTGAGTCTCAGAAGGCGTTGATGATTCCACGCGGTGGATTTTTCCAGAGTACCGGCGGACAGTGGATATTTGTTCTCAACGAATCAGGTACAGAAGCCGTTAAAAGACCAATTAAAATTGGTAAGCAGAATCCTCAGTATTATGAAGTATTGGAAGGACTGAAAGCCGGCGAGAGCGTGATCACCTCGGGGTACGAAGTATTTGGGACGAATGAGCGGATTGTGATGAAGTAGTCAAGGCCGGTGGCTAGCGCTCCGGCCTCCAAACAGGAAAATAAATTGAATTAAATATTAACAGATAGAATATTGGGAAAAGCGATGGCTTAGCCTTCTGCCCCATGATCTATGCAATTTTATCAACATGATTAAGACAGTAAATCTGAACAAAGTGTTCCGCACAGAAGAGATTGAAACCAGTGCGTTGAATGAGGTGAACCTGCACATTCAAAAAGGTGAATTTGTGGCCATCATGGGGCCTTCGGGATGTGGCAAATCTACGCTTCTAAACATTATCGGATTACTTGACAATCCATCTTCTGGAGAATATTATTTTGATGGCCACGAAGTGGGAGGGTTCAGGGAGCGAAACAGAACCCTGCTTCGCAAAGGAAACATCGGCTTTGTGTTCCAGAGCTTCAACCTGATCGACGAACTTAACGTTTTCGAGAATGTGGAGCTTCCGCTTATCTATCTGAAATTGAGTGCTAAAGAACGCAAAGAAATGGTCGAAAAGGTGCTAGAGAGGATGAAAATCAGCCATCGGAAGAAACATTTTCCCCAGCAATTATCTGGTGGTCAGCAACAGAGAGTGGCCATAGCCCGAGCAGTTGTAGCCAATCCGAAACTGATTCTGGCCGATGAGCCAACAGGTAATCTGGACTCTAAAAACGGTCTGGAAGTGATGAACCTTCTGACCGAACTGAACAGGGAAGGGACCACAATCGTGATGGTAACCCACTCCATGCATGACGCTGAATTTGCTCACCGTGTTATAAATCTATTTGATGGTCAGGTGATTACAGAAGAATTGAAAAAACAGATGGGTGAGATGCTTTTGTAGGAAGCAAGGTACAATGGGATGAAATAGAAATGATTTGTCAATCACAAACAGAAATTACTTCAAAATCCTGAAATTGTAGATACTACATTTTCCAATACCATACCTTTTCAGGGCAATATCGGGGGATACATTTCCTGGGAAGGAGCACAACCCGACCAAAAGGAGATGATTGGCCGCAACTATGTAAATTGTGATTTCATACCGACATATAACATGAAAATGGTCTACGGAAGAAATTTTTCAAAAGAATATCCTTCAGATTACAAGAGTTGTATAATCAATGAAACGACGCTCGAGGTTTTTGGATGGAAAGATCCTGTTGGCAAACAACTATTTCTTTTTGGCAAACCTTATCCTGTAATTGGCTTGGTGGCGTTTTTCCCCATTAGCTATCATGTATTGAAGGTTGCTATCCAAAACCCGGTAGATGCGCTGAGGTACGAGTAGAAGAGAAAGAATACAGGGAACAAAGCAGAGAACGGAGACGCAAAAACAGAGATGAAAAGGGTAATTATAAGATGACAATAGTTGTTTTGTGATCCTATAAATAATTAGTTACTAAAACATTAGAATATGATCCGGCAGAATCTTAAAATTGCATCAAGGAGAATAGCCCAGAATTACAAATTGAATCTCCTGATTTTTATAGGACTTGTAATAGGATTGACGAGTTGCCTCGTGATCTATATTAAAGTTAACCACGAACTGAGTTTTGACAGTTATCATACCCAGAGCAAAAATATTTTCAGGGTGGTGCGGGTCACTTCCGGTCTGGAATATTTAAGCGGAGGATTTGAATACCGCACCGGCGTTTATTTCCCGTTTCCAGGGGAGATAAAAAAATCCATCCCCGGACTAAAGGGTGTCGTTTCAATGTTTTATTTGTCTGGCCAAAAGATTGGTATTCCTACTGGTGGCAGTACGAAGGATAAGATCTTCTCCCTGGATGATGGGGTTGTCTTCACTGAACCCTCTTTCTTCGAAATTTTTGACTTTGGAGGCAAAGGTTTGTCCTGGTTGAAAGGGGAAGGCAAACAGACATTGGAAAAACCCTTCACTGCGGTCATTACAAAGGAAATTGCCGGCCGGTTCTTTCCTGGCCAGGAACCTATAGGCCAGGAGATGGCCATATTTGGCCAACGGTTCACGGTAACCGGGGTGATCAGTGATCTGCCTCAAAATACAGATTTTCCTTTTAAAGTCATATTGTCCATGGTGACTTTTTCTGAGAAAATCGCCGGAAATGCATTCACCAGCTGGGAATCGTTATCCGATATCTATAACTGCTATGTTGTACTGAACAATAAAAATGAGGTAGCAGAGGTGGAGAAACAGTTAAAAGCCGTACATTCCATGCACCGCAAAGATGAATATGTGGAAAGGAGGCTGTTTAAATTGCAGCCCTTGAGCCAGGTTCATAAAGAGAGCCAATATGGAAATTTCAATCAGCACACAGTGAGCAGCGGATTAATGCTGGCTATTTCCCTGGTTGGCATTTTCATTTTCCTGATTGCATTTTTCAATTACAGCAATTTTTTCCTGGCCGATACCATCAAGCAAAAAAAGCAGATTGCCTTGAAATTAATTCTTGGTAGCAAGCCGGGGTCTATTTTTATCCAGTTTTTTACCGAATCACTTTTGGTTACTTTTTGTGCATTGATTATCAGTATATTGATGACTTTATCCATTATAAAAAATTTCTACTCATTTGTAGATATTCCGCAGGGATATTCCCCCGAAATTGGTTGGTCTGCCATATTGTTCCTGCTCGTTCTGTTTTTTGCAGGAGGTGTTTTATCCGTCGTATTCTCCTATTTTAATTTGAACCTGAACTCGTTATCTTCCTTGCTGAAGAAAAATGACCCGTTAAATTCAGGACAGGAAAATGTGTTTGGCAAATGGAGTGTCATTCTGCAATTCATTGTTGCACAGGCAGTAATAATTGCCACCCTGATGATTGTCAAGCAGATTTACTTTATCAATCATAAGGATCTGGGGTACCAAACTAAAAATATCATGGTTGTCGCATTGCCTGGTGGATCCGGTCCAAAACTTTCCGCACTTGCCAGCGAATATTCAATGAATCCCAAAATAAAAGGTGTAAGCTTTAGTTCCATAACACCGGCCCAGACAGCGAATTTTGGGAATGCCAGGCTTTTCAGAAACAATGAAATGGTCAACATTGATTGTGAAATAAAATCCATTGATACCTCATTCATCCGGGTATATTCATTTAAAATGCTGGCCGGCGAAAATTTAGCATCTACAGATACGGCATTAAATATTATTGTCAACCGAAAATTCACATCAGAAATTGGATTTAAAACCGTTGAAGAGGCCGTAGGTGTATACATTCAGGGATTTGGTCAAAAGCCGGCCTGTATCAAAGGAGTTGTGGAGAATTTCTACTCCGGTTCGTTGCGCGACAAAATCAGGCCCTGTGTAATGGTATATTCACCGAACAGAGCATCCATCATGAATATAAAACTGGCGGATTCAGGAACAGACAAATCATTGGTAAGCCCGGGCGATATTGATCAGATCAAGGCGGTTTGGACCAAAATAATGCCGGACCAGGAATTTGAGTACACTTTCCTGAGTGACAGGATTGACATGTATTACCAGGCAGAACACAAGGCAATGAACCTGTTTCTGCTTTTTGCTTCCATGACAATTATTCTGTGTGTGTTAGGCATACTGGGCTTGTCGCTAAGCATGAATGAACGGAGGATAAAGGAAATTGGTATCCGAAAGGTAAATGGCGCGACCGTTCAGGAAATCCTATTCCTGCTGAACAAGGATTTTGTTAAATGGGTAGCTATCGCCTTTGTACTGGCAACCCCGATTGCCTGGTATGCCATGTTCAGGTGGCTCGAAAATTTTGCCTACAAAACAAACCTTAGCTGGTGGATTTTTGGTTTATCGGTATTACTGGCTCTGATTATTGCATTGCTTACTGTGAGTTTGCAAAGCTGGAAGGCGGCAGCAAGGAATCCGGTGGAGGCGTTGCGGTATGAATAGTCCCTTGCCCTCTGCTAAAGAGTTGGAAGATAATTTGAGATAAATGCTCTCAGGGAGCAAACCCTGATACGTTCTTTGAAAATATAATCATCAGAAGAGGGAGTAATGACGAAGTTGACTGGAGCATTAAGGTCTTCGAAGGCCAAATAATTCCCTTTGCTCAGTTGCGGGGAGTTGGAATATTTGATTTCGGCAGTGGCCACCACGGTTAGCCCTTTGGTGAATACCAGATCAACTTCAGTACCCTGATGTGTGCGGTAGAAAAAGAGTTTCAGCTGGTCTTTCTTCAATGCCAGGAGTTGATTGACTACAAAGCCCTCCCAGGAGCTGCCGATAAGCGGATTTCCTGCTAAACTGTTGAAATCGGATATCCCCGTCAGGTAATGGAGCAGACCGGTGTCGGTGAGGTAAACCTTTGGCGTTTTCACCAGTCGTTTTTTCATGTTCCATGAAAACGGGTCCAGGCTTTTCAGCAAAAATGCCTCCTCCAGGAAATCGACATACCGCCTCACCGTTGGGGTAGTCACGCCCAGTGAATTGGCGAGATTGGTGGCATTGAACAACTGCCCGTTCAGATAAGCCATCATCGACCAAAGGTTGCGAATGGTGGTGGGGGAGGCATTCAATCCGAGTTGCAACAAATCCCGGTTCAGATAAGTGCTGACAAAATTCTCCATCCATCTTTGCGACCGCTCCTTTTCATGGACCAGCAAGGATTTGGGAAAGCCACCCTTCATCCAAAGATCATTTTGGGAGAGCGATTCGGGAATTTCCATCAGATCGAAGGGAAAAAGCTGATGGTAGGAAATCCTGCCGGCTAAGGACTCCGATGAATGGCGGATCAGTTCAGGGGAGGCAGAACCCAGCAATAGGAATTGTCCGGGTTGGCCGGTTTTGTCAACCAGCGCACGCAGCAGCGGATAGAGCTCCTTCTTGTTTTGAACTTCATCTACTACAACGAGTTTGTCGGTGTGGTACGAAAAGAACAGTTCAGCATCGTCGAGTTTGTTTAAATCTGATTGTAGCTCAAGATCGAGGTAGAGTGTTGGTTTGCTTGAACCGGCCATAATCGTTTTGGCCAGGGTGGTTTTGCCCACCTGGCGCGGACCGATGATCGATACGACAGGAAAGAAGCTCAGCGAATCGTGGATTTCAGCACTAATTCTTCTAATGATTGTCATAGTAAATGTTCTTTTATATTACAATTTCATGGTTTATTATTGAGTTTGTCCATGAAATATTAAAATCAGATTTTAAAATTTCATGGACAAATGTATATAAAATATTTCAAATTGCCACAAGTAAATAGAAGAATATTACAGTAAAATCTTTTATATGATACACTTACAAAAAATCGATAAGTATTACGACTCCAGGTTCCAGCGAACTTTCGTTTTGAAAGGTATTAACCTCGATGTAAAGGAGGGAATGACCATTCTACAGGTGACCCACAACGAAAAATTTGCGGGATACGGGAACAGGATCATCAGGTTGGAGGATGGGATGATCAGGAAGTAGGTCTGAATCAGGATGCTCAGGATGAATGGATTAGCAGGATTTTCAAAATGAAAATAGATATTGTAAACTGAAAGACTATGATAGAAGATGATTTGACATACACTATTTGCGGTTGTGCCATAAAGGTGTACAAGACAATGGGTAACAGGTTTCAGGAAGTTATTTACCAGCGTTGCCTGGCTATTGAGCTGGGGCAGGCGGGAATTGAGTTTTTAAGGGAACAAGAGATGCCTACTTTTTATGATGGTATTAATGTGGGTACAAGTAGGGCTGCTTCTCAACTTTGGATCGAACAGCATGGAAGTAAAGCGTCTCTTCCGGAAGCATTACTCCTGTTCATTCTATTTCAGACAAGCATTAATACAATATCATGATAAGACCAATAACCAATACGCTCCGCTTCATGCGGAGAAACGGCACTTTTACTGCTATCAACGTGGCAGGACTTGCACTGGGTTTTGCCTGCTCCATCCTCATCATGATGCATGTTTTAAAGGAGAATTCATACAACAAGAGCCTTCCAGACAACGAGTTGATCTTCAACCTTGTGGAATCGAGTCCGGAGTCACCGCTTGGAAATACCACGATCAGTTATGCCCTCTCTCCCATCCTGGCCAGTCATTTTCCTGAAATTGAATATTTTTCAAGAACGGAAAATTTCAGTTCATTCAGCAATTGTACTGTCTCTTACCAGGAAAATAATGGCAGCGAAATAGTCAGTTTTAATGAGGGGGCTTTTTACCTGGCGGATAGCACCATCTTTCAAATACTTCAATTTCAATTTATTGAGGGGAACAGGGAATCTGCACTGAATGAACCAAATTCAATTGTTCTTTCCAAAGAAACAGCTCGAAAATACTTTGGCGATCAACCGGCATTGGGGAAATCACTACAGTTAAACTCAGATCAAATGTTCAATGTGACAGGTGTGGTAGATGTGCCAGTTTATGTTACTTTCCATTTTTCCATGTTGGCTCCAATTGCAACACTGAGGTCAAAATCAAAACTGGAGGGTTGGGACAGCAATGGGCAGCCTTTTTTTAAACTGCACACTGCGGTCAATTACAAGGATTTCAATGTCAAAATTGCCCATTTCTACAATGAGATTCGACCAGGAAATATTCGCAATCCAGAACGATTGACCCTTTCTTTTCTGCCGATTACGGACCGCAGACTCTATTACAGCAAAAACCCACTGTATTTGCTGATATTCATCGGTTTTGTCGTTCTGTCCGTCAGCATCCTGAATTATGTGAATATGTCAACTTCACTGGTCCGCCAACGTACTCCTGAGGTTGCCATGAAGAAGATTTCCGGGGCTGGCAATCGGTATATCAGGTTTCAGTTCATGCAGGAGACCGCATTCATTTGTCTTGTTTCAATAGCGCTGGGTGTATTTTTCTCCTATTTGGGAGCGCCAATGTTTAAAGATTTTACAGGGTCGGATATTCTTCCCTATTTACAGGCTAACACAGGTTTGTTCCTGGCAGGTAGTGCCTTGCTTTGGCTTATCGTCTCCTTTCTTGCGGGGTTCTATCCTGCTATCGTCATGTCTGGTACCACGCCACTGGATCTCTTCAGGAAAAATCGAAAAACAGTATCTGGTATCCAAGGTAAAAATATCCTGATTACTTTTCAGTTTATCATCTCCATTACTTTGGTAATCATCACCTTGATGGTTAACAGGCAATACCTTTTCATCCGCAATTTGCCACTCTGGTTTGATAATAAAATGGTGATGCAGATACCATTCGACTCTAAACTGAAAGCCAATTATACCAGCCTGAAAGACGAACTAAAGACAATACCCTCGGTAAAAAATGTTTGTGCGGCATCTGCCATGCCGGCCGGCATTCCCAATCATTCAGGAGTAACCTGGATTGACGATCAAAATATGAAACACGACGAGTCGTTTGGGTATGCCATCGTATCGGATGATTACATCCAGACCTTTGGTATGAAAATGGCATTCGGAAATGAATTTTCAGCTGAGCACCAGGAGGAGCTGAAAGGTGTAATTGTCAATGAAGCCGGAGCAAGAATGTTAGGTTACGGAAATCCTGTCGGTAAGCAGGTCCTCTTTTGGGGCAAACAGAGTACCATTATAGGTGTAGTGAAAGATTTCCAGAATAATTACCTGTTTAATATGGTAAAACCGATGGTGATATCTGCTCATCCTAAAAATCAAGATTTTACCAAGTATCTTTTTGTAAGCATTGCGTCTGGTGACATAGGTAAAACCATTTCATCCATTGAGAAAATTATGAAACAAATTTCCCCTGGTTTTCCTTTCGGGTACAGTTTTACCAACACTGAAGTCGAGGAATACATTGACGAGATAAGACAAATGAACAGCGCTTTCCAGTTTGCAAGCTTCGTTTCTATCCTGTTGGCAATGATTGGATTAATAGCGCTTACCTATCATGCCACCCAATCCAGAATCAAGGAAATTGGTATCCGGAAAGTCAATGGCGCCAGAAACACCGAAGTCATTTACATGTTGAACATCAACTTCATGAAATGGGTTGGGGTGGCCTTTGTCATCGCTTGTCCTGTTGCATGGATCATTTTGTTCAACCTGCTGAAAGCATTTGGCAACAAAGCTACCCTCGTGTGGTGGATTTTTGCCCTATCAGGCATACTAGCATTGGGTATTGCCTTGATAACAGTGAGTTGGCAAAGCTGGAAAGCCGCAACCAGGAACCCGGTGGAGGCGTTGCGGTATGAATAGGATTAAACTCAATTATTGAACTTATGTTTAGCATTAATCTAATAAGAATAATGAGATCCCTGTTAAAAGACAGGAGATACTCCCTTATCAGCATTGGTGGCCTCGCCATCGGCATCACGGTTTTTATGCTGATCGCTTTATGGGTTAACGATGAGTTGTCCTTTAATAAATGCCACGAAAATTATCATTCCATTGCCAGGGTTATGCGCAATGAGTTAGGGGGTACGGATGGCATTTATACAAGCGAAATCATGACTACCGGCATGGGAACCTTGCTGAAGTCATCTTATGGTGATCAATTTAGCAAAATCGCCTTAGTGAGAGCAAGAGTTGAAGAGCGGATATTTGCCTCAGGTGAAAATAAATTTACCGAGGGAGGCTATTTTTTGCAGCCTGATGGTCCTGATTTGCTGGGCTTACATATGTTACTCGGAACGCGGGATGGCCTCAGGGATATTAATTCCATTTTACTATCGAATTCATTGGCCGTGAAACTATTTGGTAATGCTTCACCCATCGGGCAGTTTGTGAAAATGGATGGTTCATATGATATGATGGTTACCGGGGTTTATGAGGAACTGCCCGGTAATTCTGAATTTACCGATGCAAAGTATTTTGCTCCACTTGATAGGTATCTGGAAGGGTGGTCGAATCTGAACATTTGGAATAATTATAACATGTACTTACTTGTGCAACTCAAACCAGAAGCCGATTTTGTTCAAACGTCCTCAGTCATAAGGCATACTATACAGCTGTATGATCCCAAAACGAAGACAGAAATGTTCCTGCATCCAATGAGTAAGTGGCATCTGAATTCAAAATTTGAGAATGGCGTTTTGGTGATGGGCGACAGGTTTGAATTATTGCTTCTGTTGGGATCCATTGGATTACTCGTACTTCTACTGGCTTGCATTAATTATATGAATCTGAGCACAGCCAAATCTGAACAGAGATCAAAGGAAATTGGCATACGAAAAACTTTGGGATCTGAGCGATACCAGCTAATCGGACAACTTTTAAGTGAATCGTTGTTTTCTACATTGCTAGCTTATTTGATAGCACTTTGTGTAACTTCCGCGGTATTGCCCTGGTTCAATGTAGTTTCGGGAAAGGAGTTAAGTATTTTGTGGGATAATTGGTGGTTCTGGTTTTTGTCTTTGGTCTTTATCTTCATTGTCAGCTTACTGTCAGGAGGTTACCCGGCTGTCTATTTGTCCTCATTTAAACCAATAAAAGCACTTGCCGGAGTGAACCAGAAAACTCGAATTGGAGCAACTACTCGCGAAATGTTGGTAATCTTTCAGATCACAATATCTATTGCGCTGATAATTGGCTCTTTGATTATCTATAAGCAGGTGCAATACTCAAAAAAACGTCCTGTCGGGTATGCCGCAAAAGGGCTCATTTCACTTTATATGAATACCCCTGACTACAAAGGTAAATATCAGATCCTCAGGGATGAGTTAAAGAGGACCGGGGCGGTAGAGGAGATTGCTGCCTCTAATAATCCGGTTTTGAGCACAAAGGGATGGAGCCCTGATTACAATTGGAAGGGTAAGCAACTGGATTTTAATCCCTCCTTCCTGACGATGCGGGTCTCATGTGAGTATGGCAAGACATTGGGATTGCAATTTGTTGATGGCCGGGACTTTTCAAGTAATTTGCAGAGTGACCAGTCGGGAATCCTGATCAATGAGTCAGCGCTAAAGCTCATGGGTCTTACATCTCCGGTAGGAGAGACTGTTACCTGGTTCGCAGAAAATCCAATCAAGCCCCAAAGCTATACCGTGATAGGTGTTGTAAAAGATATGGTGAAAGGTTCTCCCTATGAGTCACCACCACCGGTGGTTATGTTCCTTCATCAGGAAAATCTGTATTGGCTGATCATGCGGATCAATCCGAAGGTTGGTACCGGCGAAGCCCTGGCGAAAATTGAACAGGTCATCGGGAAAATAGTACCATCCTTGCCATTTGACTACCATTTTTTGGATGAACAGTACAACATGAAGTTCCAGGACGAAGAACGCATTGGGAAATTGGCCTTGTTTTTCACCCTCATGGCCATAGTTATCAGCTGTATGGGCCTATTCGGATTTGCAACATTCATCGCTGAGAAACGCACAAAAGAGATAGGTGTAAGGCGTGTCAACGGAGCAAAAGTTAGGGAGATATTAACCATGCTGAACAAGGATTTTATCAAATGGGTGGCCATTGCTTTTGTGATAGCGATTCCCCTTGCCTGGTATACGATGCACAAATGGCTGGAAAATTTTGCCTACAAAACCGATTTAAGCTGGTGGATTTTTGCACTGGCAGGATTGCTGGCATTGGGAATTGCGCTGTTGACTGTAAGCTGGCAAAGCTGGAAAGCGGCTACACGAAATCCGGTGGAGGCGTTGCGGTATGAATAGTGGTAGTTGAGAGTTGAAAGTGGAGAGTAAGGAGAGGAGAGTCAAATGGGAGAATCGCTTCCCCCATTTTCTGCTTTTACTACTAACTATCTATCAACATTTACTTTAATTCTACAATCATGGCGGAATGGGCCGGGATTTTTAAGGTGGAAAGATCCTCGATTGATTTTCCGGAAATGACCTCATAACCTTTGGAGGATCCTTTGAGGCCTTCACGGTAGTGGTCTAGTTTGAAGGGTTTCTCCACGTCATTGTTGTTGAAAATTACCAGGATGTTCTCTTTTTCATTGAACCTGAAAAAGGTATAAACGCCCTCTTTGGGCAGATAATGTAACATCTTGCCATGGTGTATCACCTCTTTGCCTTTGCGCCAGGTAATCAGCTTTTTCAGGTACTGCTGTGCCTCTTTCTGCTGGGCCGTTAAGCCCTCACCGGTGAACCCATTGATTTTATCACCTTCCCATCCGCCGGGAAAATCTTTACGCAGCATGCCGTCTCCATCACTTTTGCGTCCGGTCATCAGAATATCACTGCCATAATAGATTTGCGGTATACCACGGATAGTCATCAGATAAGCCATGGCCATTTTATACTTGTCGAAATCTTCATGTATGGCAGTATAGAAACGTTCGGTATCGTGGTTGTCGGCAAAAACCACCAGATTTTTTGGATCTGCATAGATAAAATCGAGGGCCAAAACATCGTATAGACGATTGATTCCTTCGCTCCATCCCTCTTTCTCGGAGAAGGCCCTTACGATGCCATCCTGCAGCGGGAAGTCCATCAGACTGGGCAGATAGGAGCGGTATCCGTCGGGATTAACCTTACCTCTCTGCCAGTAAGCGACCTGGACGGGATTGGTATTCCACTCTTCACCTACGATGTTGAAGCTGGGATATTCAATCATCACTTCACGGGTCCATTCGGCCATCATCTCCGGATCCGGATAAGGGTATGTATCCATTCTAATTCCGGACAATCCGACATACTCGATCCACCAGACGACTACTTCTGGCTAAATATTGATAAACTGACTGCAGGCAAAGAGTACGCATTTCAATATCTGGTCGACGGTACCCTCAAAATTGCAGATCCCTATACCGACAAAATTCTGGATCCCTGGAACGATAAATACATCTCATCAACTACCTTTCCCGATCTGCTGGCATATCCTGCCGGGAAAGCCGAAGGCACTGTCTCTGTTCTTCAACCTGGTAAAATAAAGTACAGCTGGCAGGTTGCCAGGTTTACGCCCCCGGCTTCAGATACCTGCATCATCTACGAAGCATTGGTGCGGGATTTTGATACAAAACACACTTTTGGAGGCGTCGCGAGCCATCTTGATCATCTTAAAGATTTGAAAGTCAATGTATTGGAACTAATGCCTGTCAATGAATTTGAGGGCAACAGCAGCTGGGGTTACAATCCATCTTTCTATTTCGCTTCCGACAAATATTATGGCCCGGCAGATGAGTTGAAAAAGCTGGTAGACCAATGCCACCAGCGTGGAATCGCAGTTGTCATGGATCTGGTTTTGAACCACTCCTACGGGCAAAGTCCTTTTGTCCAGCTCTATTTTGACGGGATTAATCCCT
The DNA here is from genome assembly GCA_025358025.1 of Bacteroidia bacterium. Classification (GTDB taxonomy): domain Bacteria; phylum Bacteroidota; class Bacteroidia; order Bacteroidales; family Prolixibacteraceae; genus CAINVV01. The sequence continues at coordinate 32,368 of JANYKW010000180.1, forward strand.
CTGCACAAAATCCATGGTATAACGTTAGAAGCAATTTTACCAATCCGGATGCACAGTGGGGGTACGATTTCAACCACGATAGTCAGGCTACCCGCGAACTGGTCGACAGCATTGCCTCCTACTGGATGACAGAATTCAAAGTAGATGGTTTTAGGTATGACTTTACCAAAGGATTCTCCAACAATATCAAGGGAAGTTCCGATACCTGGGGCAGTAAATACGATCCCCAGCGCATCTACAACCTTGAAAGAATGGCGGGTGAGGTGCATAAGCGCAAACCGGGGGCCCTGATTATTTTTGAACACCTGGCGGATAACAGCGAAGAGAAAGAGTTGATAGAATCCGGCAACGGGATATTGCTGTGGGCCAATGCAAGCGGAAATTGCGGTGAGGCTGCCATGGGTTACCACGATAGCGGGAAATCAGATTTCAGCTGGGCTTCCTACACCGCACGAAACTGGAACAAAGCTGCTGCAGTAGGGTACATGGAGAGCCACGACGAAGAAAGAATGGCTTTCAAGTGCATCACATACGGAAATTCGCTTGGCAGTTATACCGTTAAGGACAGTGCTACGGCCTATAAACGGGCCGCTCTCACCGCTGCCCTCTTTATTCCGATACCCGGCCCAAAAATGATCTGGCAGTTCGGGGAAATGGGGTATGCCTATTCCATCGATTATGGTGGCCGTCTGGGCGAGAAACCCGTCAGGTGGGATTACGTCGACAACCCTTCGCGCACCTACCTGTTCAGGGCAATGGCCAAGCTGTTCTACCTCAAGAAAACCTACCCAATCTTTAAAACCACCGATTTCAGTTACTCACTCACCGGCGAGAACAAATGGCTCAAACTAAACCAGGGCAGTGACAATGTTTTAATTGTCGGTAATTTTGGCGTCGTTACAAACACAGTTACCATGCAGTTCCCAAAAATCGGAACCTGGTATGAATATTTTACCGAAACAACGCTGCAGATTGCCACTACCAGCCAGAACATAGTACTTGCCCCCGGAGAATACCGGCTCTATTCGACCCAGAATTTTGCCAAAGCAGATATCACCACCGAGGTGGAGGTTATCCCCAAAACGCAAGCAGGATTCGTTGTCTGGCCTAATCCAATGAGTGAAACGTTGAAAATATCCTCTACATTGCCGCTTTCGCGGATTATCGTGTACTCGATGGCTGGCGCTAAAATGAAAGAGGTGATTCTGCCCGGAACAGAAATCACAGCAGAAGAACTCTATCTTGGAGATCTGCAATGTGGCAGCTACCTTATCCAGGTTATTGACAAGAAAGGCAAGTCAGAAGCAAGGAAGATTATCAAGTTCTGATCCCTTTTTAAAAATGAAAATTTCCATTCAGGAAATAATCATTTGATTACAATGCTCTTGATATTTACAAACTCCCTGATTCCAAAAAAGGATAGTTCCCGTCCATAACCACTCTCCTTGATGCCGCCAAAAGGAAGCCTGGGATCAGATTTGACGAAATCGTTGACAAAGATGCATCCGGCTTCCAGTCCTTTCTCTGCCAACTCTTTGCCTTTTTGAATATCTCGGGTAAAAACTCCGGCACCCAGTCCGAAAACGGTGTCATTGGCAATTCTGATAGCCTCATCCACGGTATTAAACCTGTACAGGACGGCGACAGGACCAAATAACTCTTCCTGATAGGCAGCCATACCAGGAACCACTTTCTCAAGTACAGTAGGTGGATAAAAGGCGGCTTTTACTTCAGGGATATACCCTCCCAGCAATACTGAAGCGCCCATTTTACGGCTCTTTTCGACTTGTTGGTGAAGCTCATCGCGCAGATCAATACGCGCCAACGGACCAATATTGGTCAGCGGATCCATCGGATCACCATAAACGGCAGCAGCCATTAATCTCACAAATTCGGTTTTAAATGCAACGTATATTGAATCCGCTACGATGAAACGTTTGGCTCCGATACAACTCTGACCGGCATTCAGCAACCTGCTGGTCACACAAAGCCTGGCAGCTCCATCCACATCGGCGTCTGCCAAAATCAGGTAAGGATCGCTGCCTCCCAGTTCCAGTACTGATTTTTTCAGAACGGATCCTGCTGCTGCAGCAACGGCTTTCCCTGCCGGAGTACTTCCTGTAAGGGTTACCGCTTTGATGAGCGGATTTTCAATGACTGCATTTACGCTTGCCGAACCGATCAGCAAAGTTCTGAATACATTTTCAGGGAACCCGGCTTCCTGAACGAGCTGCTCAATAGCCAGTGCACAACCTGATACATTGGAAGCATGTTTCAATACCCCCGTATTGCCTGCCATCAATGCAGGTGCAAGGAAGCGAAACACCTGCCAGAAAGGAAAATTCCATGGCATGACAGCCAGAATAGTGCCCATGGGCTGGTAAGATATATAGGATTCAGCAGCATCGGTAGAAACCATTTCATTTCGTAGAAAATCTTCACTGTTTTCTGCGTAGTAGCCACATGCCAGTGCGCACTTATTGATCTCACCCATAGCCTCGTGATATACTTTTCCCATTTCGGAAACCATCAGAACAGCCAGGATCTCCCTCTTTTCGAGCAGTTTTGCCTGGAGGTTTTTCATCAGGCAGGCACGATGGCCAAAACTGGTCAGCTTCCAATGCTTATAGGCTGCATCTACCTGCTTCACTATACGATTAACATCATCAGTAGTGTATTCCAGATAGGATTGAATAATTTCACCTGAAAATGGATTGATGGATTGCATGATCAATGTCGTTTACCCAAAATTAACTGTATTTGAATTCAGCAGGACGTACTTTCGGCGCTCTAATCATCTCATCTGCATGTTTCTACAAATAGAATGCTCCTCCGGAACATGATAGAAAGCGAATGGCGTGTTTTAATGTGCTACTCCTGGTCAAGGCGGTGTACATCTTTCACCTCACCGGAATCTCCTAATGGCATAGCTTCTTCTGCGGAGACCCCAGATTCTGCAGAAGCTGCCACTGCATCCTCCTTCTTCTCATCAAAATGCTGGCGATGGAAGATGAATATGGCTACAATACCGATGGAGATGGAGGCATCCGCTATGTTGAACACAGGCCTGAAAAAGACAAATTCCTGTCCGCCCCAAATTGGGAACCAGGTGGGGAAATGGCCCTCGATAAGTGGAAAATAAAACATATCTACCACTTTACCCAATAAAAAAGAGGCATAACCTCCTTCGGCAGGGAAAAGCGTGGAGACAATACCATGGCTGTCATTGAAAATCAGTCCATAGAAAGCACTGTCAATCAGGTTTCCGGTTGCCCCGGCAAGGATCAAAGAGAAACAAAGAATCAATCCGAACGGTAATTTTTTCTCCCAAAGTTTGGCGAGATACCAGCCCAGCGCACCAATGGCTGCGATCCTGAAGATGGTAAGGAAATATTTTCCGATGTCCTTGCCAAATTCGAAACCAAATGCCATCCCGTTGTTTTCGACAAAATGGATGATAAACCAATTTTTAGCGACAACGACTTCTTCACCAAGCATGAAGTTAGTCTTGATATAGATCTTTAAAATCTGGTCAGCCAGCAGTATCAGCAGGATGATAAGAATCGATTTCGTCTTGTTACTCATGGGCAATTTAAAAGCGCAGACGAGCTTCCTCCAATTATCAAGGGATAAATTGATTGACTCTTTTGCGCCGGATTAAAAGATCAGTGTTGAGAATTTTTAGCATCAATCGACAAGGTGGCATGTGGTACTGCACGCAGCCTCTCTTTGGAGATCAATGCTCCCGTTTCGCGGCAAATACCATAAGTTTTGTTCTCGATGCGAATTAATGCAGCCTCAAGATGCTGAATAAATTTCTGCTGACGTTGTGCCAGCTTTCCGGCCTCTTCTTTGGATAACGTTGCTGCTCCCTCTTCCAATACCTTGAAAGTAGGGGATGTGTCCTGGGTATCGTTGCCATCGCCCTGCGTGATAGCATTTTTGTATAACTCATAATCCTGACGTGATTTCTCCAGTTTTCCCAGAATCAAGGCCTTGAACTCCTGGAGTTCTACGTCTGAATATCTATTCTTCTCTCCCATAATCTTGAGCTTTTTGTAAATATAAACTAAATCAAATCTGTTTCAACATGCTGTTTCAAAATATTATTAACAGCACCTGTTCATCTCTTATATTTTCCGGACAGACAGCACAGTTTCTAATCCGGGTTCTATTTCAACTAGTTGATCTTTAGTTGTCTCTGATAAATCAACCAGATTAAGTTTCAATGAAAGGGTTTGAACGCAAATGTATTCTCCAAATTTTTCGAGGGCTTTAGCCAACCCGGGATGACGTCCAACCGTCAGCTCGATCTTGTCTGTAACCTCAAAACCACTCTCTTTCCGCATATTCTGAATCCTGTTGATCAGCTCGCGCGCAATTCCTTCCAGTTTCAACTCCGGTGTAATATGTATGTCGAGGGCAACAGTAAGGTTGCCTTCACTGGCCACCTGCCATCCGGGAATATCTTCGGTAAGAATCTCAACATCTTCTAAAACAAGACTTACTGCCTCCCCTTCGATGATCGTATCAAAAGTGCCTTGCTTCTCGAATGCTGAGATCTGAGATTGATTCATCGCAGTTACCATTGCGGCTATCTGCTTCATCATCTTGCTATATTTTGGTCCCAGCACCTTAAAGTTGGGTTTGATCTTCTTCTTGATGATACCCGATGAATCCGTCAGGTATTCAACTTTTTTCACGTTAACTTCCGTCAGCACAATATTCTCGATCGCTTCAAACTGTTCGCGGAAACAGTCGTTCAGAACTGGCACAATGATCCTGGCCAATGGCTGACGAACCTTGATCATCTCCTTCCGGCGAAGGCCGAGTACCATGGATGAGGCTTTCTGAGCCATCTCCATCCGTTCTTCCAGGGCCTTGTCAACCGCCGTTTCATCGGCCTCAGGGAATTTTGTCAGATGAACAGACTGATCCTGACCCCGATGCGAAACTTTGTTCAGATCGCGGAAAAGCTGGTCACTGAAAAAGGGTGCAATCGGTGCAGACAGCTTGGCAATGGTCTCAAGGGCCATGTACAAAGTCTGATAGGCTGAAATCTTGTCGGCATCGTAATCCCCTCCCCAGAACCTTTTGCGGCTCAACCGGACATACCAGTTGGAAAGGTTTTGCGATACAAATTCAGAAATGGCCCTGCCTGCTTTGGTAGGTTCGTAAGTCTCGTATGCTTCAGTCACATCTTTCACCAGGGTATTCAGCAGCGAAAGAATCCAGCGATCGAGTTCAGGACGATGAGCCAACGTCAGATTTGATTCCTTGTAGGTAAAGCCATCCACATTGGCATATAATGCAAAGAAGTTGTAAGTATTGTAAAGCGTGCCAAAGAATTTGCGCCTGACTTCATCCACGCCGCCAAGGTCAAATTTCAGGTTGTCCCAGGGCTGTGAATTGGTGATCATATACCAGCGTACAGGGTCCGAACCATATTTTTCGATTGTACTGAAGGGGTCGACAGCATTGCCGAGGCGCTTGGACATCTTGTTGCCTGCTGCATCCAGAACGAGTCCGTTGGAGATAATATTTTTAAAGGCAACCGAGCCTTTTGCCATGGTTGCTATGGCATGCAGGGTGAAAAACCATCCACGCGTCTGGTCAACGCCTTCTGCAATAAAATCGGCAGGGAAAAGTTCATCAAACTCCGCTGCGTGTTCGAATGGATAGTGTACCTGGGCAAAAGGCATGGCACCTGAATCAAACCAGACATCGATCAGGTCGAGTTCACGAACCATTCTTACCCCTTTCGGGGATACCAGTACCAGGTCATCCACAAAAGGACGATGAAGGTCTATCTTGTCGTAATTTTCTTTGGAATTATCGCCAACAACGAAATCCTTGTATGGATTTTTAGCCATGAAACCTGCTTTGACAGATTTTTCCAATTCGGAAATCAGCTCTTCTACTGAACCAATACACAGCTCCTCAGCTCCGTCTTCGGTACGCCAGATTGGCAAGGGAGTTCCCCAGTACCTGGAGCGGGAAAGGTTCCAGTCGACCAGGTTTTCCAGCCAGTTGCCGAACCGTCCGGTTCCTGTAGATTGTGGTTTCCAGTTAATGGTCTTGTTGAGGTCGATCATCTCATCCCTCACGGCTGTCGAGCGGATAAACCACGAATCCAGCGGATAATAAAGTACAGGCTTGTCAGTTCTCCAGCAATGCGGATAGCTGTGTTCATATTTTTCAACCCTGAAAGCTTTCCCCTCTTTTTTTAGCTGTACCGACAGGTCAATATCAAGTGTCGTATCGTTTTCATTCAGCGTTTCATCATAGCTGTTCTTGACAAAACGGCCTGCAAAGACTGAATAGTTTTCTTTGTTTACATTGGTTTGAACGAAATCGGGATCGAGATCCTCCAGACGGAAAAAACGACCCCGGCGGTCGACCATCGGCTGCCGTTTCCCTTCAATATCGATCAGTAACAAGGGCGCTATACCGGTTTGTTTGGCAACCCGATCATCATCCGAACCAAAGGTGGGTGCAATGTGAACAATCCCTGTTCCATCGTCGGTGGTAACGAAATCACCCGAAATCACCCGGAAAGCATCTCCCATGGGGGTCACCCAGGGGAAAAGTTGTTCGTAATTTACGCCCACCAGCTGACTGCCTGAGAATTCACCAAGAAGCAGATATGGAATATTTTTACCCTCGCCGGAATAACTGTCAAGTGTCAAAGCTTCGTTTTTTTCGGGGAAATAGTGGCGGAACAGATTTTTTGCCAGTACAACAGTAATTGGCTGGGCCGTATATGGATTGAAGGTCTGTACTTTGACATATTTTATCGATGAGCCCACCGCCAAAGCGGTATTTGATGGCAAAGTCCAGGGGGTAGTCGTCCAGGCGAGGATGTATAGATCGGTTGCAACCTGATCAAACAAAGGAGCAGATTGCCCGTTGCGGATCACTTTGAACTGGGCAATACAGGTAGTGTCTTTCACATCTTTGTAACATCCGGGCTGATTCAGCTCATGCGAGCTGAGACCTGTTCCGGCTGCCGGGGAATAGGGTTGAATGGTATATCCCTTGTACAAAAGGTTTTTGTTGTAGAATGATTTTAACAACCACCACAAAGTTTCGATGTAACGGTTGTCATAGGTAATGTAGGGATCATCCATGTTGACCCAATAACCCATTTTGTGGGTCAGATCTTCCCATACATCCGTGTATTTCATCACTTCACGCCGACAGGCAGCATTGTAGTCGGCAACAGAAATATGTTTGCCGATATCCTCCTTCGTAATCCCCAGTGACTTCTCGACACTCAGCTCGACAGGTAATCCATGGGTATCCCAGCCTGCTTTGCGTTTAACAAGGTAACCCTGCTGGGTCTTGTATCGGCAGAAAATGTCCTTGATGGCACGGGATACCACGTGGTGAATACCGGGCTGGCCATTGGCCGACGGAGGGCCTTCGTAAAAGATATAAGGCTTCCCTGCAGCTCTGGTAGCAATCGATTGATGAAAAGTATCGTCCTCTTCCCAGAACTTTAATATATCCTTGTTAATTTGCGAAAGATTAAACTCCTTATATTCCCTGAATTTCTTACTCATAGCCTCGTGCAACTCCCTTTTTTTAAAGTGCACAAAGATAATAAAAAGAAGGATAAAGGATAAAGATTAAAGGATAAAGTAGGGAACGCTCTTATCAAGATACAGTAAGGGTATATTCAAGATGAATAACATAGATTATGATGACACGAATACCCCTCTATCCTTTATCCTTCCCTCTCCCATACAAGTTTCTTCCCAAATCCCAACCGGTTATCCGTCATCTTCAGGTAGTCGACAGACAAGATCCAGAGGGTGGTATCCATCAGTGCTGCAAAAGGGAAACGTTTCAGATAGGACTTTTCGGCAGTGGTAAGTTTCTCATTTATGGCCAGTTCCAACGTCCCGGAAAGCTGGACCCCCTGAATCTTCCCGATTACACTGGTTTCTAAAACTACACTCCCAGCCACTTTTTTGTTTTGAACCGCTTCCTGGATATGCCTCGTTTCATAACCGGAGGTAAAAACAAAAGCCATCTCCGGTTCCAAAAATGCATAAAAGCAGTTCGCCACCCATGGCTGTTCACCAGAGACAGTCGCCAGCGTAAGCACATGGTGCTTCTTGAGAAAGGTGGTGATTTTGGGGTTGGGTTGCTGCATGACACAAAAGTATGAAAAAGTAAAAAGTGACCAAGTCACTTTTTACTTTTTCACCTTAATCACACTGATCTGTTTTATATTCTTCAGATCCGAATAATCATACTGGTAAAAACCGTCATTCCCAATCATCAGCAACGATTTTCCCAGCGGAATCACGTCGTAAGCCTGGATGCCGGGAAATTTGGCGAGCTGGTTTTCTACAATCAGGTAGGGATCCGCAGCATTGTAGACTTTCAAGCCGGATTTTCCGTCGCAGACAAACAAAATTTGATCGCTGATGCCCAGTCCGTAGGGTTCATCCATGCTGTAGGAGCGAAGCAGGGCAGGTTTCAGTACGTTGGTGACATCCAGCACATCCAGCCGGTTGATGTTGCTGCCACAAGGATTGCCTCCCCGGATGGTCACATAGGCCTTGTTATTTTCAACTACCACCGGGTCGCAACCTGTTGCATGCCAGAATGTTGATAGATATACAGGTTTGTTCGCATCAGAAAGGTCATAAATCAGCATCCCATTGGTGGTACCCAGAAACATATACTTACCGTACAGGAACATGGTTTCGATGCCCCAGTTCACCTGTGACTTGGAGCTCAGTTTTGGATTGTTGGCATCGGTAAGGTCAATATTGTAATACATATAGGTGTCAACAGCAACCAGGGCATTCCCCGTCAGGCCGAACCGGGCCATCGAACCACCGATGCCGGCAGAGGTTGGTGCTGCCGCACTGCCTCCGCTTGAATTAAGGGACATAGCATCGTATTTGGCAGCATAGTAAATAGGATAGGTCGGGTAGTTGTAGGTCTCGATCTCCTTGCGAACTGTTTTTACATTCCAGTCCACTACCACCCCTTTGGTATCATCAACCTGACCTACCCGGTAACCCGTCTGATCGTATTTTGGCACAGAATAAGGGAAGATGGATTTAATCCTGCCCACCTCTTTTGCCTTGGAAGGATCTGTGATATCAATGGCAACCAGGTCAATGTAACTGTCGGCATACATGATGTTGTTCTTCACCGCCAAATCCACATTCCCGGGGATATTAATAAAACCGACGTAGACCGGAGAGGCCGGGTTGGCGTTGTTGTAGACATGCACCCCCTTCATGATTTCATTGATAAAGATGTAGTTGCCTATGGTGTAAATCTTACCTGGTTTTACCAGATCCTGCTGATTAACCATTTTAACGGACTCCCTGAACTCCTGGTATCCCAGGTAGACAGGCTCCAGTGATTGGTACTGTTCCGTGTATTTGTCCTTGCAGGCTGAAAATAGTAAAATCAGCAGGGTCAATGGAATCAGACTATTTTTAATTGAATTTTTCATGGTAACTTATTGAAGCTGCATTATTTAAATTGTAAGCCAATTTTCAGGGACAACCGGTTGTAATCAACATCCAGTTTGTAGGTCTCATCTTTCCCGTAACGGTGTCTCAGGTAGCTGTATCCTGCACTGAAGGTAAGCGCCAGGTTCTCGTTGATTTTTGTCTGGAAACCTATCGACGGATTAATTAAAAATCCCCCCCTGGCAGAGACATCCTGCGCTGTCGGGTTAGGGTTGGGCCAGATCCCCGGTCTTACCATTAGGTCGTAGGCGTAATAATAAGTCTGGGAGTAATCCCCTCCGATCGGGATAGAATAACCCGTTTGTAAATTCACAAAAGGCATTGGCCCCTGTTTACGCAAAAAATACCTGACATCTGCCACCACCGGCAGGTAGGTTTCATTGAAGAAGTGAACCCCAACGCCGATTCCGGCGGCAAGACCATTGGCAAACTGACAGTTGTTTACATTCATCAGTGTAAAGGGAGCAGACTTCGAATTGTTGGAATTACCGACTAAAACACCCATCTCCGTAAGATTATAATAGCCTGTTTTAATTGGGACACCAACTTTAACGGGTTGGGCAATGCTGTCAACCTGGTTCATCTCAAATACCCAGACGTTGTTGTCCCGCGTCTTCAGTTTGACATATTTCCCAGGATCAAGAATCAGGATATGACCACTCACCATACTTCCATTTTTAAGGTATACCACGTCGTGTTTACCTTTTTGGGCAAAAGTGGTGAGGCTAAAAATCAATGCAAAGAGGAGGAACGGAATTTTCATATATTTAATTGGTTACAAGCGGATTTTCAACTTTCCCGGCAAAAAGTATGGCTCCGGTATCCTCCTCTGTAATAAAAAACAGGAAAGGACGGGTTAGATAAAAGGATGGAGGATCAACAGGCATACTGGTAACACCAACCCCTACTGAGGTTGCTGCAGCAGCTTCAGTTCCTGATTCGGAAACATCGATAAAGGTTTTATGGATGACTTTTGTGATATACAGTTGATTATCTGCATTGATGGCCGAAAAATTGGCCTTGCTCGGATCAAAGGCGACCTCCATCCCCAGGGAGGAGAGGATCCCGTTCAGTGTTTTATCCCAGGAAAACTTCCATTTGGGAATCCACACTGGTACCTTTGTTTTATTTTGAAGGGCAGCATTTAATGCCGACCATTTCTCTGAGTTCAGGGATGCGACCAACTTATCCGGGGTGGTCCCGGCGTCGGGAAGCAACAGAACCATTTGAAATTTATCAGCACCATAAGGCATCTTCAGGGCTTTATATCCGGGCTGAGCAGTATAACCAAAACTGTTTTCCATCTTCATCATGGGTACAGAGATGATTTTTTGGTCGCTGGTGGTAAACTGCTCATTTTTGGTCTTTGACGTTTCAAACTGGTATTTCCACTTGCCATTGAAATAAATGGCATTGATCAGGAACATGATTTCATTGCTGGAAATCTCTGTCAAAATGGTCGGAATCTTTCCATTGGTCTTATCGCTCACCCATTTGTTGATGGTGGCAACTGCCGCTGGATTGAAATCCAGCTTCGAAACCTGCGCATTGTAGTAGGTTTGGTTGGCGGTAATAAATGGATTCAGTACTGTAAAACCATTTTTGATCCAGATGGAGTTGGCAATGTTCATCACCACATTCGGATCAGCCTTCACCAAAGCTGCCATCAGATCGTGGAATATTGTATTGATCTCATCTTTGGTTAATCCTTCCAGTCCGAGGGTTTTTTGCATGGCCTCCAGCGTAGTCCCTGAAGCGCCGTTAAGCGTCATCGACAAGGCCAGCGAAACACTCAAAGGGGATACCATCCTGTTTTCTGCAGTCCCATCGAGGCACTTGTTCAATAACGTAAAACTAAAGGAGTTGCTCGCCTGAACCAGTTTAAGCGACTTTTGGTTCAGAACGATTTTTTGCCCTCCATCGGGCGACTCCATATTCCCGGTACAACCTGTAGTGAAGAGAATGCACAAAACAGACAGCATAAAATATTTTAAATACATGGCCTTATGGTTTTATTATTCACATTATTTAATTTTCATCATCCAGTCCACGATCTCCTTGGCATTCGGAGCCAGATTTTCCTGCGACCAGTCACCGGTCATGTTGAGGATAACACGTTTGTATCGCTTGCCACCCGGCTCATAATAATAGAAAGCCCAAATGTGTTCTCCGGCATCTGCCATTTTATTCTCAGGTTTTGTAAGCGTTCCGGTCACACAGGTTCGCACCTTTTCTGCATAGATGGCGAATTCAGCGGCTGAAATCTGCGTCTCAGTAGCATCACAAATACCCAAATTTTTTTGCATATCAACTTCGGAGATATAGCCCAATGAATCAGGGAATACCCAAAGAGTACTCTTTTGAAAGCTCCTGATTTTTCCGGTATTGTCCATCATCCATCCATTGTGATTGTAACCCCAGGCATAATTGGTATATTCTGACTGAAAAATCAGGTTGCTGACATCGCCCGGATAAGGCACGCCTGTTTCCATACAACCCGTAAAAAAAGTCAGCAGAACAATTGATAAGATTAAGTTTTTCATAGCTCAATAATCTTTGCGTTATAATAATACGAAGCGGAATGAGTAAAACGCTACAAGCATTCAAAGTTATTTATCTATTCATTCACAATTTTCGTACCAGCTTTTACTATCCCGGATTTTTTTGTTAAAAAGAAATCTTGAAATTAATACCCGATATGGTATGGTTCAAGCTTCCTGTTGCCTGGACTGAAGTAGGGAATTTTGTGTAGGGTTCAACATGGAAGTAGATCCTGTTGGATAGCTGTTTTTCAAATCCAATCATCAGATTAATCCGGCCTGCAAAATCAAAAGTCTGGGAGGGGGAAACGGCATCCTGGGTCACAGATACATGGTTAACAATACTGTATGATTTTACCTCTTCCCCATTGAACATTGACGATGCAGGGATAAGGTCCTGCGAGTAAGTCGTATTTTTATCTTCCTGGCTAAGGTAAACCAGCGAGGATAACCCGCCTGAAACATAATATGCATGCGTTTTTAAAGCTGCAAACTTCCAGGTAATATTAACAGGCAGATCCAGGTTGGTTAGAGTCGTCCTGGTCTCATTCAAAGGGACAGCAGATGACGAAACAATGCCAGGCATCTTTTTAACAAAACTCTGGTTCTCAAATTGCAGCCCGGTGGATAATGCAACTTTGGAAGACAAGGAGAAATCAGCACTAATGCCCCCCATGTAATTAAGCGAACCGGATGATTCGGTGCTGCTTACACCTGGGGAGAAATTGATTCCGAACCTTACTTTTCGTTTCGATACTGTTGCAAGAGATTCGTTATCTTTCGTTTGTGGAGTAATCTGAAATGAATTTTCTGTTTTACCTTTTAAGGTATCGGAACTACTCCTTGTTGTATCGACCTTATTGATAGCGGGTTGTGGCTTTGAGTATGCTGATAGGGTAGTGACAGTATCCTTTGGTTCTGCAACAAAACTTGAAGCCAATGGATGGCTTGCAGGTTTTTCCAGCCCTTCTGCTGTTAAGTTTTTCTTGCGGCCGGCATAACCAGAGGTTTTTACTCCGGTATAACCAGATTGTTTGAAATTTGAACTGGCAACCATCGTCGAAGGGAGTGTTTTTTCGACGATATTCTCTTCATTACCAGGCTTTTCGACGATGCTTTTAGTGAATTGTTCAGTTGTTAATACTGATCTAACCCTCTTTTCAGATTGGAAATAATTGAGTCCCAAAAAACCCACAAGCAGACAAGCTGCAATGCCTGAAGCAATTCGCAAAAATATTATTCTTCTGTTTTTCTTTCTTTTTTGCAAAAAATTCTCCCACGAACCCGGAATGTACGCTTCTTCGAAATGCCCCAGGGATTCCCTTATCTGATCAAAGATTTCGCTTTCGGTTTTATTGTTTTTCATCATCCTTGTAAATCATTAACCATAAACAATTCCCTAAGTCTTTGTTTGGCTCTTGTTAAATAAACTCTCGATGAACTTGTTGGAATTCCAAGTTGTTCAGCGATCTCTTCATGGCTGTATCCTTCAATTTCGTAAAGGCAGAATACAGTTTTATGGTAGTGTGGCAACAGATTCAGGATTTCAAAGATCTCCTGTGCTGACAGGTTACTTATTGAATTGGGCGTTTCATCTTGAATTTGATATTTTTCAGCTTCAACGAACCGATGATCTTTGTTATTTTGCCTCAATTTGTCGATGGAAGTGTTGATCACAATCTTGCGCAACCATCCCTGGAATGGTTTGGATGTGTCATATTTCCCGATTTTGGAAAATACCTTCACAAAACTATCGTTCACAACCTCAAGCGCATCCCTGCGTTGAAGGTTATAAATCAGCGCCACGCTTAAGGAATAGCCAAAGAATTTCTTGTACAGGATTTCCTGAGATTTTTCATTCTTCTTAATACATCCCTGAATAATTAATTCAATGTTCTCCTCTTTGCTACTTTCCAAAATGCATTTTAGTTGGTAAATTCTCCACGTGCAAATTACTCAATTACTTGAAATCGAAATATCGGAATTTTCTGTGTTCGCCTTTTTTGAGCTGTTGCACAAGATGATTTTCACTCTTTGTGCCAATGCGGCATCACCCAATTTTTCAAAAAGATTGACGGTCAGTGTCCGGGTTGCGCTGTTTCCCGGTACGGTGCAATCAGTTAATCTTCTTAAATATAAAATGATCATCTCGGGATAGGATTCCATGATCAAACCATTCCATATCAGTTCAAATTTAGAATCACCGCAACCATCGGGAAAAGTCACGGTAATGGACAGTTTTTCCTTGTCCCTCTCAACTTTTGAGATCTCAAAAGAATCAGAATAATCTGCAGAGCGCTTCTCATTCGCTTCGTTCGATGCCTGAATACTCTTCAGAAAGACAAAGTTGGCAGTTGCAAGACTTTGAAAGGATTCTGCCTGTTCTTTTTGACAGGACACTGTTATAAGAATCAGGTTGATTAAAACCAATAAATTGAAGATAGACTTCATTCCTCTCTGCTTAAATGTGTTTTACAGTCAATACGCAGTCAGCTCATTGAACGCTACAGCCAGGAAGTTTTTTTTGTAGATCAGGACTGTGCCTACGGGATAAAAAGCAAATTTTAAACAGTCTATGAATGTTCAGCCAGAAAGATCTTTCCAATTTCCTGAATCGTCTTGTCGATCGGAGTGTACACGAAATTTATCACCCGGGTAATTTTTGAACCGTCATAAACAGCCATCTTCATCGAGCTTTGTGCAGTTGCTTTGGTTAATACAGGTACTTTCCCTGTAAGCAGAGATATCATCCGGACAGCTCTCCATGCAATCTGCAGAAGAAAACGATTGGCAGGGATAGTTGGTCCGGGCTGGTTAAGTGCCTCTGAAATGGCTCCAAAGACCTCCTGGTAGGAAAGGTTTTCGGCTGACAAAATATATCGCTGATTTTTTATTGACTCCCAGTCTTCTGCTTGTAAAAGAGCAATGATTGCCCTGGAAACATCTTTGGCATCTACAAAACCATTGATGCCTTTGGTATAAAATTTCATCCCTTTTCGCACCGTCTGGAAAAGGCGCGGAGAACCGCGGTTCCATTTTCCTGCACCTAAAATGATGGCCGGATTGACAATGACACATTCCAGTCCTTCCTGAATGCCTCTCCAAATTTCCATTTCAGATTGAAATTTACTTTCAGAATATGCCGATCTGCTCTTGTCGTTTTTCCAGGAAAAATCCTCGTTAACGGGCATGCCGGAATCCTGACCTCCCAGGGATGCGATAGAACTGACATGGCAAAAACGCTGAATCTTCATTTCCAGCGCTGCATCAACAAGATTGGCTGTCCCTTCGATATTTTCGTACAGCATCAGAAGCCTGTCTTTTGGATGAAAGGAGACTTTTGCCGCTGCATGGATGACGGTTTCAGCTCCTTCCAATGCTTCCCGTAAAAAACTCGTGTCGCGAAGATCACCTTCAACCCATTCGATCTGCCCAAAAAGTTTATCAGCATCTGTTGTGTACCAGGAGAAGATTTTCTTGACAGCCGCAAGATCTGAGTTTTTTCTTTTAAGCGCCCGAACTTTTGAACCGCTTTTTGTCAGATCAAGCAGCAGATGAGCGCCGAGCATTCCAGTTCCTCCGGTTAGAAATATCATGTGAAACGAGCATGGGTTAATTTAACAAAAGGCGATGTATCCGCCAGTTGGCGGATGCGAGTTCAATGTGTATTTACTGATAATCAATAATTTACTAATACTATATTACGAGTGAAATGGTTATTTTTTTGGATTGACGGTTCGATCAAGCTGCTTGCAGAGAATTTTTTCTATCTCTTTCAGTTTTTGATGGGACCCTTGAAGTTCCATCGAGAGATCATAGTCTTTTGCAGCATCCGCGGTCTTCATCCTGTTTTCTATCTGACCCATCATGGTGGATACTACCCTCAGCTTGTATTCGCGGACAAGTTTTGGCACCACCACCTGAAGCAGATCTTCCTCTTTTTCAATGTGGCTTCCACCCCGCTCCCAGAAAGGACTCAAGGGATGCCTTTCGGAGATAATGTCCGACGCATACTGACTGATCGCGGGATCAGAGTGAACGGTAAAAAAACGCATGGCATCAAATTCGGGTTCTTCAAGATGGAGCCTGTATTCCTCTAAGATATTATGTATAACAGGATTGACAGACACCATGCTGTCAATATCCAGCTCTGAAATAACATAGGTTGCCACCGACTCCGAGATCCATTCTCCGCTCTCTTCATGTTCATAATCAAATATTTTGAGATTTCCGCATTTGAGCAGTACTCTCAGAATTTCTTTCTCTTCCAGCTCAAAGGGGTTCTCAACTTTTGTTAATTCAACTGGCTTATGCTGCACCGGTGCAGTTCGCTGTTCGGTTAAGGGTGGAAGTTCCCTTCCGGTTTGAGCTTCATTTTTCTTTTGTTTAAGCTTTCTTATCTCATTGTATAGCACATCTTCACGTACCTCGAGCAACCGGCTGCACTCTTTAAGATACTCCGTGCGCACGATCTCTTCGGGGATAACAGATATGGAACTGACAATATCGGTAATCAACCTGGCCCTCGACAAGGGATCATTCTCAATCCCGGAAAGCAGCATGCGGGTCTTGAATTTAATGAAGTCGGTCTCATTTTCCCTGATGTACTGATTTAGGGATGATGCACTCATCGCCTTCGAAAATGAGTCGGGATCTTCCCCTTCCGGTAAGGGAAGTACCTTCACATTGATTCCCTCCTCCAGTACCAGGTCTATGCCACGTAACGAGGCCTTGATCCCGGCCTGATCACCGTCGTAGATGATGGTAATATTTTTGGTAAAACGGCGTATCAGCCGGATCTGGTCTACCGTCAGGGAGGTGCCGGATGAGGCGACCACATTTTCTATCCCGGCCTGATGCATTGCGATCACATCGGTATATCCCTCCACCAGGTAACACTTGTCTTCCTGGATAATCATGCGTTTGGCAAGATAGATACCATATACAACGCGGCTCTTGTGGTAGATGTCTGACTCAGGAGAGTTGAGGTATTTCGCGATGCTCTTTTCCTGGGACAAGGTTCTTCCTCCAAAGGCGATAACCCTGCCGGAGATGCTGTGGACGGGGAACATCACCCGGCCGGAAAAACGGTCGCGTACCCAATCCTCGCGCTTGATGGTGAGGCCTGTCTTCTCCAGAAACTCCATTTTATACCCTTCCTGCAGTGCCGCATGGGTAAATGGTTCTTTCCCGTCCGGGCAATATCCAAGACCAAATTTTTTGATTATCTCATCTCTAAAGCCACGTTCGTGGAAATAACTGAGCCCTACGGCCTGGCCATATTCGCTCTCCCAAAGCTGTTTAGCAAAATATTTCTGGGCAAATTCAGAGACAATGATCTGACTTTCGTGATCGTTGCGCTCCTGGATATCTTCGGGCCGTTCTTCCTTTTCCTGTACTTCGATGTGGTATTTTTTTGCCAGCCAACGCAGCGATTCCACAAAAGAAAGATGTTCATGCTCCATAATGAAGTTTACAGCGGATCCACCCTTGCCGCATCCAAAGCACTTGTAAATCCCCTTGGCAGGGGATACATTGAAGGATGGTGTCTTTTCATTGTGGAACGGACACAGTCCAAGCAGGTTGGTTCCCCTTCTTTTCAAGGTAACAAACTCACCTACAACCTCTGTAATTTCAGCGGTGTCAAGTATTCTCTGGACGGTTGCCTGATCGATCATGAGAGCAAATGTAATGAAAATGGAGGGATTGGGAAATCGGAAAATGTGGAAATAGGAGGAAGAGGGGGCGACTGGGGAGGGGAATGACGGTGGGACCAGTCAATGTCCAGGAACACATGCGGAATATGATCGAAAAGCATCGGCATCAATATCTCATAAAAAGTGGTGTAATGGAAAAAATAACACTAACCCTGGAGCTGGCCAGGCTATTTCATCAAGAGCTAAATATTCCCGCTGAGGTATTTTTAGCTTATTTGAAGATAAAAGCGTCCTGATCTTTTAGATTAACCCAACGATGGTGGAAAAACCGTCACAAAAATTCCCCTTTTACACAGAATTGGTGTAAATTGTAGGTATGGACAACCTGGAAAACACTTTGGAATCGCTGCTGTACAAAATAGCTCTCTCCCTGGTCCCGGGGATAGGGAGCATTACCGCGAAATCTTTGATTGCCTATTGCGGAAGTGCCGGACAGGTTTTTATTGAAAGGGAAAAAATTCTGAGGGCTATCCCAGGGGTTGGGACAGTACTGGCAAAAAATATACAGCAATCCAAGGTCTTGTCCAGAGCGGAAAAGGAGGTGGAGTTTGTCAGTAGAAACGGGGTAACCGCCCATTTTTATCTCGATGACAGTTACCCGCAGCGACTGAAATCCTGTGTAGATGCACCCATCCTGCTTTTTTCAAAAGGGAAGCCAAATTTAAACTGCGACAAAGTCATCAGCATAGTCGGTACAAGGAGCGCAACCGAATACGGGAGAGAACTTGTCGACAAATTTATATTCTCTTTGGCTGGGAAAGGATATAATGTACAGATAGTAAGCGGATTGGCTTATGGAATCGACATCCAGGCACACCGTGCTGCACTGCACAACAATATTCCTACCGTTTGTGTACTTGCCCACGGCCTGGAAACGGTTTACCCATCGCTTCATAAGGCCATCGCCATGGAGATGTGTGAGAACAACGGAGGTATGGTAAGTGATTTTCTGAGTAATTCGGTCATTGACCGCAAGAATTTTCTGCGGAGGAACCGGATCATTGCAGGTTTGGCTGATGCGGTAATTGTGGTAGAATCAGCCAGAAAAGGCGGAGCCCTGCTAACGGCAGAGCTTGCCATCTCCTACAACCGCGATCTTTTTGCTTTCCCCGGCAGGGTAGGAGAGGTATACACCGAGGGTTGCCATTTCCTAATTAAAAGCAACAGAGCCGGATTAATAGAAAATATCGCGGATCTGGAATATTGTATGAACTGGCAGCCGGGCAAAACGACCTCAGAAGGCTATCAGCCCAGGTTATTCACCGATTTATCAGCCGATGAACAAAAAATATTTGACCTGCTCCAGTCCGAGGGGGAGGCACCCATCGATAGCATCTGCCTCCGTACTGAACTGCCTGTTAACAGGGTCTCTCCCTTGTTGCTGGCCTTGGAATTTTCGGGAATAGTGAAGTGCTTGCCTGGAAAAGTGTTCAAATTGACCTAAAAATGAGTTACTTTGCAACATAATTGCAAAAAAACGAACAACCGAAGATTTTCGATTCAGTTCCTGAGCTTATCGATTGTTTGATTAAGGAAAAGCAATTTGATAAGCCTTTCTTTTTTGGTTTGCAGCTAACGGCTAAAAGCTAATAGCCTGAAGCTTTATAGGAGGATAAATTTATATTGATGACAACAACATTTGACAAATTTGGGGTAGGCAAGTCTATTTTAAAGGCACTGGATGAGATTGGTTTTCATGAGCCGACTCCCATTCAGGAACTGGCCATTCCCGTAATCAAATCAGGGCAGGACATCCTGGGTATTGCCCAGACGGGCACCGGTAAGACTGCAGCCTATCTGATTCCAATATTAATGAAACTGGTAAAGGCAGAAGGGGAGGATCCCCGGGTACTGATTCTGGTTCCTACCCGCGAGCTGGCCATTCAGGTTGGTGAAGACATCGAAGAGCTGACACAATATACCAACATCCGGTCGGCCGCCGTATTCGGAGGCATCGGCTGGACAAAACATGCTGAATTGGTGGAGCCTGGCGTCGATATTGTCGTTGCCACACCCGGCCGTTTATGGGATCTTTATAAAATCGGGGCACTCAGGCTGAAGAAAATTAAGATGCTCGTCATTGATGAGGCCGACCGCATGCTGGATATGGGATTTATGCCCCAGCTCAATCAACTATTTGAGGTAATACCACCCAAAAGACAGAATCTGCTTTTCTCCGCTACCTTCTCCGACAAAATTGAACTGATCAGTAACGAGTTTCTTACTTTCCCTGCAAGGGTGGAAGTAGCACCATCAGCCACCACCGTGGATAAGGTAGAGCAGTATTTCTACCGTCTGCCCAACTTCCGGAGCAAGTTAAACCTGATAAACTACCTTCTGGCTGACACTGAAACTTACAAAAGAGTCATCATCTTTTGTGCAACCAAAGAGAATGCTGAGCTGGTATTCAAAGTACTGGACCGCAAAACGAACGGTGAGGTCAGGGTACTTCATTCCAACAAGGCTCAGAATACACGGATCAATGCGATTCAGGCGTTCAAGGAGGGTAATGTCAGGGTGCTTATCTCCACCGATGTATCGGCCCGGGGCATTGATGTTTCGCTGATCAGTCATGTCATCAATTTTGATCTCCCTACCCACTATGAAGATTATGTACACAGGATCGGACGCACAGCCAGGGCAAACCACGATGGGGTAGCTATCTCTTTTCTGAAACCGGATGAGGAGTTCCACCTTCAGAACATTGAAAAATTGATCCGGATGGGAATCACAGAACTTTCAATCCCTGAGCAGGTTGAATTAATTGAATCGAACAGGAGCGAAATTCAGGAGATTGCCAGGGAAATGGATCGTCAGAAAAAACTGGATGATACCGGCTTCAAGGGTGCCTTCCATGAGAAAAAACCGCGTGAAAAGAAGAGTTCGTTTGCATTCAACGACAAAAGCAAATTCCTCCGCCCATACCGAAATACCCGCAAAGGCTAATCCCTCTGTCTCTCTTCAAGGCGCCAGCCTTGATACGATCCACACTTCCTCATCCCTCACAAAAAGGATCCTGTCATGAAGCCTGTTGGGACGGCCCTGCCAGAATTCTATGCTTTCGGGCAGGACAAAATAGCCGCCCCATGATGCAGGCCTTTCGAGTTTTTCTCCTTTTGACGAAATCTGCAAGTTTTTCCATAGTTGCTCAAGTGCATTCCTGCTTTCGACAGTCTCACTTTGCCGCGAGACCATAGCGCTTATCTGACTTTCATAAGGTCTTTCCCTGAAATACTGATCGGAAAGTTCTGCTGATGAGATGGTTGCAATACCTTCGATCCGGACTTCACGCTCCAGTTCAGGCCAGAAAAAGAGCAGCGCAACCCGGCGGTTTGCAGTAATCTCCCGCCCTTTGCGGCTATTGTAATTGGTGAAGAAATGAAAACCTTTTTCTGTGAGATGCTTTAGAAGAACTATTCTCGAAGAAGGCTTGCAATCTT
The DNA here is from genome assembly GCA_025358025.1 of Bacteroidia bacterium. Taxonomy (GTDB): domain Bacteria; phylum Bacteroidota; class Bacteroidia; order Bacteroidales; family Prolixibacteraceae; genus CAINVV01. The sequence goes on from JANYKW010000180.1 coordinate 53,571, forward strand.
CTGATACAGTGCTCAGCATCATAGCTGTAGGCTCGTTTACCTTGCCTTCAATAGCCTCTTCAAGCCACTTTTCGAACAAGGGGAAAGGATCCCTTAACGACTTTTCACTAAGTGTCGCCTTTGAATAGTTTTTACGGATATCTTTTAAGTTCATAAGAAAGTGACTAAAGTGACCAGAGTGAACTAAAGTACTTAGAGTGCCTGAATGCACTAAAGTTTGGAATTCATAACTTTAGGCACTTAAGTGCACGCTGGTCACTTTTTTTACGCTAACGGCAAAATCAGGTTACAATTTTCACAACCGCTTTAAACTTTTTGATTAGGGGTAAAATTTTGTAAATTTGCAGATCAAATCAACAGGGAGACATTATGTTTAATCAGGAGAAGCCCGGGGATTCATTCGATCCAAGAAAAAATGCATTGGTCATCATCATGGCCGTTTTATTGGTAGCGGTCGTTGTATTGCTTTTTTGGCAACGAAGTCAGCATGCAGAAATGACAGCCGTGATGAAACAAGAAAAAGCGGCCATCGAAACCGAACTGAATGGCATGGTTTTGGGATATGACTCCCTCAAGCGTAACAATACCACCCTGAGCATCCAGTTTGAGGGAGCCCAAGGCAAGGTCAAAGAGCTGCTGGCAGAGATTGAACAAGTGAAGAGCACCAGCTTCACACAGATCTCCAAGTACCGGGATGAGATGAATACTTTGAGGAAGATCATGCGTGATTATGTTATCCAGATAGACAGCTTAAACCAAAAAAACCTTCGTTTGATGGCTGAAAACAGCAATGTCAAACAGGAGGTAACCGAGGTGAAAACCATCAATCAGAATCTTGAACAGGAGAAAAAGAAGCTGGAGCAGACTGTCACGTTGGCAGCTACCCTGGAAGCGGTGGGTCTTAAAGCAACAGGGACCAACAAAAGGGGAAAAGAACAGTCCAGGGCCTCAAAAATTGAAAGTATCAAAATTGACTTCACCCTGGCAAAAAACCTCACCGCAAAAAGAGGTGCCAAAAATATTTACCTGCGTATCCAGCGTCCGGATCAGTTGCTACTGACAAAATCAGACAAGGATTTGTTTAAATTTGAAGGATTGAATATTCCCTTTTCTGCGGTGCGTGAGGTCGAATACGAAGGGATGGATCTGCCTGTCAGCATTTACTGGGATAATACAGGACAACAGGCTTTGGTTGCCGGTCAGTACACCATCGATATCTTTGCAGATGGCAACAATATTGGAACAACCAGCTTAGAGATAAAGTAACTGGCTGTTTTATACGGTTGATGCATGTACCAGCTCAGCGAACTCCGCGCCTATCTCGAGAATGCCTGTATAGGCCATTTATTGGATGTGGCTACCGGCGAGGGAGATTTTCTTCGTTTTCTGCTTGATTCTGTCGCATCTTTTGATTCTGCTACCGGATTAGAACCCAACAAAGAAAGTCTGTCAATTGCCAAAAATAAACTCTTCCCCTTCAAGGTGGATCTTGTGCCAGGCAATATTCGCAAACTCCCTTTTGAAGAGTACTATTTCGATTTTGTGACAGCCTCCAATGCCCTGCACCACTTTGAACAACCGGTTAAAGCCATTCAATCCATGATGAGAGTGCTGATATCAGGTGGAAGGCTATTGATCAATGAAACCATCAGCGATGGGCTATTTCCCGCACAGGAAGCTTACCTCCATTTTCATACCCTCAAGGCCGATATTGATACAGCGATGGGGACTTACCACCGGCACTTTTACACAAAGGATGAAGTATTTACGCTGCTTCAGGAGGCACATGTTGAGGTCGAAAAGATTATTATCTCAGATGATGAACCGGATATCCTGAATTCCAAAGAGAAGATCTGGCAGTTTTCCCATAAAATTGACGAAATGGTAGTATCAGCTGGTGATTTGCCTCAAAAAAATAATTTTGAATCCCGTGGATGGGCGCTCAAGGAGAAAATCAAAATCAACGGATTTCAAAAGCCTCCACAACTTACGCTGATCGCCTACAAACCATGAGTTTGATAAATTAATAATGGTTCTAAATTGCTCTTTTCATAGGCTTTGTGCCGTATTTATTTGCTAATTTTGGGTGATTATCCTGCGGAAAGCGCTGATTTTACAACCACACAACCATCAACAATGACGAAAAGGGGGAAGAGGAAATTAATAGGAATAATTTTTCTTGTTGGATTGATTTTTGGCATATTGCTGCTTTGGGGAGGAGAAAAGGCTCTAACCTACACAAATACCGATAATTATTGTGCCTCCTGTCACATCCATCCTCATGCGGAGGATTCCTGGAAAAAATCGACTCATTTTTACAATAAAAGTGGTGTAAAAATTCACTGTGTGGAGTGCCACCTTCCCCCGAAAGGGAGTTTTAAATACCTTGTGGCGAAAACAAAAACCGGATTGAATGACCTGTATGGATTTTATTTCAAAGACAGTGCCTCATTCAACTGGCAGTCGAAGAGAGAGTTGGAACATGCAGTAAAGATCGTTTACAACGAATCCTGCATCAAATGTCACCAGACACTTTTCTCCAAAGGTTTATCTGCAGAAGGAGGAACCGCCCACCTCTACTATGAGAACAATGCCGAAAAGCTTAAACTGCAGTGTATCAACTGTCACCTTGATGTCGGGCATTACAACCCCAATTACAAACACCAGAAGATGCTTGGATTACCTGTTGTGGCCGGTTCAAAGGTGCTTTTCACAGGACCGACCCCGGTAACTTCTTTCACAAAATTTACAGAACATATTCCAAATACACCCATTGCATTCAACATGGTTCCTGTTAAAGGAGGCATCTTTAAAATGGGCAGCGATGAAAAGGAGCCGTTCAGGAAAGAAGACGAGGGCCCTGTTCGCTCTGTTACTGTTTCTCAGTTCTTTATGGGAGAAATTGAGGTTACCTGGGACGAATACTGGGTTTTTTATGCCTCAACAATGTCTGAAGGGCGCCTGGATCCGGTGATGGTGATAGAAAAAAATGCAGGAAATCCAGATGCCATCAGCGGGCCCACACCGCCATTCGGTATTCCCGATCAGGGATGGGGCAGCGACTCGCGTCCCGCCATCACCATGACACATTATGGTGCACAAACTTACTGTCAGTGGCTCACAAAAGTTACAGGAAAGAAATATCGTCTTCCAACGGAGGCAGAATGGGAATACGCCTGCCGCAGCGGAAGTGAAACACCCTATTTTTTTAAGGGTGATCCCAAAAGATTCGTCAAAAAGGGGTTGCGCAACAAGTTGTTTGGTGTGGATACTACCACCATAAATACTTATGTTGTATATCTGCTCAACTCTTCTGCCAGAACGCAGGAACCATCTTTTGTGAAAGCCAATCCGTTCGGATTGAAAAATATGGCAGGAAATGTTGCAGAGTTCTGCTCCGACTGGTATAGTCCTGATTCATATAAAGCTACAGGAACTGTAGTTACTGATCCCAAAGGACCGGAAACGGGTGAAGAACATGTAGTAAGAGGGGGAAGTTATAATTCTGAAGCCGGAGATCTTCGTTCAGCTGCCAGAGATCACACCCAGACTGCAAACTGGCTGAAAACAGACCCTCAGCAACCTAAAAGCATCTGGTGGTACTCCGACATCAAAGGAATCGGATTCCGGGTGGTTTGCGAAGCAGATACGCTGAAGTAGACAGGAGGAAAGACGGAGAGACGGAAAAGGGGGGAGCGCTGGAAACATTTCGATTTTTTCAACATTTCAGACCATTCAAACAATATAAACTGGAAACAAAATTATATATTTGGTAACATTTCAATTCAACAACATAACAAACCAAAATTATGAGCAAAAATTCGGTTAACAGAAGAGATTTTTTTAAAAGTGCCGCCGTTGTAGGTGCAGCAGGTACGTTAGGGACTGGCACCATTCTGGCAGCTTGTGCCGGAGGAGAAAAGGCCCCGGTTTACACACCTTTAGCCAGTTTGGCAAACGCATATATTCCGAATCTGACAGATTACGCGAATGATGGAAAACCATTAAAAGCTGGTGTTATTGGATGTGGCGGTCGCGGATCAGGTGCTATCCAGAACCTCCTGGATGCAGCTCCTAATATCCAGGTCGTTGCACTGGGCGATCTTTTTCTGGATCGTATTGACGATTGCCGAAAAGGTCTCAAAGAAAAGCATAAAGTTGAAGTTCCTGATAATATGTGCTTCACGGGATTTGACAATTACAAAAAGGTACTCGCTGCTGGTATTGACCTTGTTGTCATCGCTACACCTCCTGCATTTCGCCCTACTCATTTCGAAGCATCGGTAGAGGCTGGTAAACATGTCTTCATGGAAAAACCGCTTTGCGTTGATCCTGTCGGCGCCCGCTCAATTATGGCAACTGCAAAAAAAGCTGATTCTCAAGGTCTTTGTGTAGTTACCGGAACGCAGCGTCACCACCAAAGAAGTTATGTCGAGAGTTTGAAACAAATTCAAAGCGGGTTGATTGGAGAAATAGTCTCAGCAAATGTATACTGGAACCAATCTATGCTTTGGTACAGAGATCGTAAACCGGAATGGTCTGACATGGAATTCATGGTTCGGGATTGGGTGAACTGGAAATGGCTTTCTGGTGACCATATCGTTGAACAGCACGTTCATAATATCGATGTATTCAGCTGGTTCTTCAATAAGAAACCGATTAAAGCCGTGGGATTTGGTTCAAAACAACGCAGAATGTCAGGCGATCAATATGATATGTTCAGTGTTGATTTTGAGTATGAAGGTGGCGTTCATGTTCACAGCATGTGCCGTCAGATTGATGGTTGTGTAAATAACGTTTCAGAACGAATTCAGGGATCGAAAGGAGCATGGAATAGCAACAGCATGGAAATTACTGATCTCCAAGGGAAGGTACTCTGGAAGTTTGACAAAGAAAAGGAGAAAGCTGATTTTAAACAAACTAATCCTTATGTGCTTGAACATGTCGACTTTATAAACCACATCAGGTCCAATACACCGATCAATCAGGCTGAAGAAACAACGATATCTTGTATGACGGCCATTATGGGTCGTGAATCGGCTTATACAGGTAAAGCAGTAACCTGGGATGAATTGTATAATTCCAATATGAATCTTTTGCCGGATCGTCTTGAACTGGGAGCATACGATATGAAAGCTTACACCGTACCCGTACCGGGAAAACCAAAGGAAGAAAAAAAAGCTTGATAAAATAAGAAAGCCGGTCTCTGACCGGCTTTCTTATTTTATCTCAAAATGAACCGGGTCATGGTAGCTCCGGTAGCTACCTCCCCAGAGCAATCCGTATTTTTCGGAGATCTTAACGACACCCGTGTTGCGCCAGTCTTTTGTGGAATTAAATTTCTTTAGCCAGATTCTCCATAGCCAGTTTTTTTTGTACAGATTGATGTCGATGGCCCTCCCCAATACATGACGACTTTTATCGGCTGAAGCGTTTTTAGCATTTTCCCGGAGCAGTTCCTTTTGTTTTTTCTTTGATCTTAATCCGCTGATAATCTTTACATTCCATTCTGTTTCTGACTCAATATCATCAATAAACCGACTGAATGTCCGGTAGCTGTTAACACTTACATCTTCAATTTCACTCAACCTTCGCCAATTGGTAATTTTCACATCAACCCAAATCCCGATGCCAACCATAACCCAAATGAAAAACGTGGTAATCAGAATAAGAATCAGGATTTTCAATCGCTTCATACAATTAGAGGTTGTGAATTAGGAGTTTAGATGAAAAAAGTATATTCCGGGTTATTTTTGAATCATTTTTAAAGATCCTTCAAAAATATAAAACCATTCTCACTCTAAAACGATGGATGACCTATTTGGAATTCAATTTTATCAACATTATTTTATCTCATAACTTTAGTCACTTTAGTTCACTTTAATCACTTTTTTCTAACTTTAATCCCAAAGTTTAAATTATCAAATCCAACAACATGAAATGGTCCTACGCCAACTGACGGATGGCTATTCCATTTGCCAATTAAAAACCAAATTAAATACAAATGAATCGTAAATTACGTATGGGAATGGTTGGTGGTGGCAGCGATGCCTTCATAGGGGCAATCCACCGACTGGCTGCTTTGATGGACAACCAGATAGAGCTGGTATGCGGATGTTTCAGTATAGATCCTGCTATTTCACACAGTTCAGGATTATCCTATTATCTGCCGGAAAGCAGAATCTACGGTACCTACCGGGAGATGTTTGAAAAGGAGACCATGCTGCAGGAAGGCGACAGGATGGATTTTGTCACCATCGTGACACCAAACTTTGCCCATTTCGAACCGGCTATGATGGCCCTCGAAAACGGGTTCCATGTCGTTGTTGATAAACCAATCACCTTTACGCTGGAGGAAGCCCTTCAACTCAAGGCGAAGATTCAGGAAACAGGCAATATCCTTGCCTTAACACATACCTATTCAGGTTATCCGGCCGTTAAAGAGGCCAGGGAGCGCGTTCGCCGTGGTGACTTTGGAAAAATCAGAAAAGTATTCGTTGAATATCCCCAGGGATGGCTCTCTACTAAACTTGAAGATGCCGGAAACGCACAGGCTTCATGGCGTACAGATCCGAAAAGGTCAGGTAAAGCAGGTGCCATGGGAGATATAGGAACCCACGCGCACCATCTGGCTGAGTATATTACAGGACTTAAAACCGTTGAACTCTGTGCTGAATTGAATGTTTTCGTACCCGGAAGGCTGTTGGATGACGATGGTGCCGCGCTGCTTCGTTTCGAAAACGGGGCAAAAGGAGTTCTCATGGCAACGCAAATTGCTGCAGGCGAAGAAAACTCTTTGAAAATTCGGGTTTACGGCGACAAGGGCGGACTGGAATGGCACCAGCATGAACCAAATACCCTCTGGGTAAAATGGAGCGACAGACCCATGGAGGTTGTCCGCGTCGGAAACGGTTACATGAGCGACATAGCCAAACACAATACCAGAACACCAGGAGGTCATCCCGAAGGCTACCTGGAGGCATTTGCCAACATCTACCGGAACTTCTCCCTCACGGTCAGGGCGAGGATGAACAAACAGACACCCAAGGCCGAATGGCTCGATTTCCCGGGAGTCGAGGATGGTATCCGGGGCATGATGTTCATCGATGCCGTTGTCAAGGCAGGATACGATGATACGACCAAATGGGTGAGATTTTAAAAAGTACTTCGAGTACTTAAAGTTTGGAGTACTTCGAGTTAAGGACTCCGTTAATTTGCCCAATATGACGATATACTTTTTGACACTCGAAGTACTCGTATCACAAAAGAACAAACTAAAATTATATAAACAATGAAACGACAAGTTACCCTTTTTACCGGCCAGTGGGCCGACTTAACACTTGAGGAGGTTTGCAAAAAGGCTGCGGCCTTTGGATATGATGGTCTGGAGTTAGCCTGTTGGGGCGACCACATCGAAGTTGAGAAGGCAGATCAGGCCTATTGCGATGCCAAATTGGCGTTGCTTAAGAAATACAACCTGAAACTCTTCTCCATCTCCAATCACCTCGTCGGACAAGCTGTTTGCGACAATCCGGATGTACGTCACAGAGGCATGCTTTCTGATGCCATCTGGGGTGATGGCCAGGCCGAAGGTATCCGGCAACGAGCTGCCGCTGACGTTATTAAGGCTGGAGAAGTAGCCAAACGACTTGGATTAAAAGTCGTCAATGGCTTTACTGGCAGCTCTATCTGGCACCTGAACTACTCTTTCCCTGCTGTTTCACAGGAGATGATTCAAGCCGGCTACGATGATTTTGCCAAACGCTGGATTCCAATCCTCGATGCTTACCAGAAAATGGGAGTGAAATATGCATTGGAAGTTCATCCAACCGAGATAGCCTTTGACATAGAGACTGCACGCAGGGCATTGAAAGCCGTAGATAACCATCCGGCCTTTGGATTCAATTTTGATCCAAGCCATTTCGGTTACCAGGGAGTCGATTATACCAAGTTCTTATATGTCTTTGCGGAGCGGATCTTCCACGTGCATATGAAAGATGTGGCATGGAACGAGCACCCCGGAACTTCCGGCGTTTTTGGCGGTCACCTTGAATTTGGCGACAGCCGCAGGTTCTGGAACTTCAGGAGTGTTGGCCGTGGCCGGATCAACTTCGAATCAATCATCCGTGCCTTGAATGATATCAGCTACAACGGGCCACTTTCAGTTGAATGGGAAGACAGTGGCATGGATCGCGAAATGGGAGCCGCCGAATCGTGTGCGTTCGTGAAGAAGATCGACTTCTCTCCGAGCACGCTGGCTTTCGATGCAGCATTCTCCAAAGAATAGTTATTTTGGCAAAGACGTTGCATGCAGCCTCTTTGCATTTATAAATCCATGATTGGAAGAGACGTTGTATGTGTCAGCAAATTGCATGCAACGTCTCTGCTATTTAACGCTCCAATTTTTTGTCATACTTTATGAAAGTCAACGGCACTCCTTATCATACCATTTGGACTCATCCCGAAAACGAGCAGATAGTACAGGTAATAGATCAGCGGAAATTACCTTTTGAATTTCGGGTCGTTGATCTTCAGACTGATGCTGATGTCTTTGAAGCAATCCGGAATATGACCGTACGCGGTGCACCTTTAATTGGTGTAACGGGGGCATACGGCCTTTATCTTGCCCTGGTTCATGCCGGCGAGAATAACTGGCTATCCGTGGTGAACAATTCAGCGCAATTCATCAAAACCGCCAGACCCACTGCCGTGAACCTGTCAATTCTTGTGGATGAACTCACAGCGTTGCTGGTGCACTGTAATTCGAAGGTGATGGCTTGCGAAGTGGCTTTTCAGGAAGCCGGTCGCATGAAGGCCCGCGAGATCTGTTGGTCTGAGGCAATAGGTGATTTCGGGTGCGCACTTATTGAAGATATCAGTCAAAAGAAGGGAGGAGAGCCGGTGAACATCCTCACCCATTGCAATGCAGGCTGGTTGGCATGTATCGATTGGGGAACGGCCACTGCGCCCATCTACAAGGCGTTTCACAAAAGCATTCCAATCCATGTATGGGTCGACGAGACCCGCCCCAGGAACCAGGGGGCCCGTCTGACGGCCTGGGAGCTTTCGCAGGAGGGTGTTCCCCATACGGTGATTCCCGACAATACCGGCGGTCACCTGATGCAACATGGGATGGTTGATCTGTGTATTGTGGGCAGTGACCGGACTACTTTAAACGGCGATGTGGCAAACAAAATTGGCACTTATCTGAAGGCGCTGGCAGCAGCAGACAACAAGGTTCCTTTTTATGTGGCCCTTCCATCCACTTCCATCGACTTCTCCATGAAGGATGGAGTCAGTGAGATACCGATCGAGCAGCGGATTGGGGAAGAAGTTACCTGGATGGAGGGATTGCTCGAAAACGGCCTTCCTGGTAAGGTGAACATCATCAACCCGTCTTCACCAGTAGTCAATTACGGATTTGATGTAACCCCTGCAAAATTTATCACCGGGCTGATTACCGAAAGAGGAATTTGCCCTGCCACCGAACCCGCCATCCGCGCACTCTTTCCTCAATCCCCACTTGCTGCTCCTCTGGCTTTGCAATCCGGAGGCTTCCGCCCAATTAGCGCTCCTCCGGATTTGCAATCCGGAGGTCATCCCATCCCACAATAACTCTCCGTCGGATTTGTAATCCGGCGGCCCAACCCTCCAACACTATGACCCACACCGAAGGTTACCTCAAATTCAGCTGCCACCTCACCACCGAAGCGCTCCAAATCCCCACAGCGCTTTTCACTCCGCTCAATCACTGGAGAAGAGAGTTATGGCTTAAGCACTTGATTAGCAGCTATCCAGACGGCATCGGTTATGGAAATATTTCTGTCCGGGTACCCCGAAGCAACCAATTTTACATTTCTGGCACGGCAACCGGTAAGATTCCGGAACTCGATCAGACACATTATCCTTTGGTCGAAAAATGTGACCCTGCCCAGAACGTTCTTTGGTGCCGTGGACACATCAGGGCCTCGGCAGAGTCAATGAGTCACGCTGCAGTTTATGAGGCAAATCCGGATATCGGATCGGTGGTACACATTCACAACCGCGAGCTTTGGGAGCGATACCTTGACATACTTCCGACGACAGATAAGACTGTCGAATATGGCACACCTGCAATGGCCGCTGAAATCAGCAGAATAATGTCAAATCCGGCAATATTGGACCGAAAAATTTTCGTGATGGGTGGCCACGAGGAAGGAATCATGGCATTTGGTAAAACTGTTGAAGAGGCTGCGCGGGTGATATTTGAACTGGTGAAAAATTAAATATTGATTGACATGAGAGAAAAAAAATGGTACGAATCGCTGTTTGAGGATTACGGTGAGAAATACGACAATGAGGTTTTCACGCAAGGAACACTTGGTGAGTGTGATTTTATTGAATTTGAACTTAATGCAGATAAATCATTGAAAATATTGGATGTTGGATGCGGAACAGGAAGACATACTATTGAACTTTCGAAAAGAGGATATTGTGTAACTGGGATTGATTTATCAGAAACACAACTTTCGAGGGCAAGGGGAAAGGCGGAAAGGGAGAATCTCAAAATCAATTTTGTTCAGCTGGATGCGAGAAATTTACCTTTTGACAAAGAATTTGATGCAGCTATGATGCTATGTGAGGGTGGATTTCCCTTGATGGAAACAGATGAAATGAATTTTGAGATCCTGAAAAGAGTAACAAAATCGCTAAGGGACGATGGGAAATTTATTTTCACAACGCTCAATGGGCTCTTTCCTTTATATCATTCTGTGGAAGAGTTTTGCGCATCAACGACGGAAGGGGGTAATGCGACCTATCGAAGTAATACCTTTGATTTAATGACCTTTCGCGACCATAATATTACTGAATTTGAAGATGATATGGGGAATAAGAAAATACTAAACTGCGATGAAAGGTATTATGTGCCAAGTGAAATTTCCTGGCTTTTAAAATCGCTTGGATACAGGAAAGTGGAGATTTTTGGAGCGAAACTTGGCGAATTTTCGAGAAATCATCAGTTGACGACTGAAGACTTTGAAATGTTAGTGATAGCAGTAAAATAAAAATTTCAGGATGAAAAAATCGCAATTCCTGCAATGAAAAGATATCCGGACCATTTTAGCATTCCGGAGGGATTTTGACTCCAAAGAATGCCAACGGCCAACAGCGCCAACGTATGGTAAAAATGATACTGAACACCTGTTTTGTAAACCTCCGGCATTTCGGGAGGAACTATTTGCTTAAGCAGGTGTGCCCCAAAGGCGCCGAGTAATACTGCCAAAGCCCCGCTTATGGCGGCCGCAGATAAAAAAAATCTCATTGTTTTCAATTTTTATTCAATCGCCGGGCTACAAATAAGGAGTGAAATGGCGGATCCTCTTTTTCCGTTTAATCTGAATTTGTGGCAAATACGCACAAGCGTTCGATCCTGAAATGGTCAGTCAGACACTTATTGCCATCCGCCACCCAGGGCCTTGTAAATATTGATCACTGCATTCAACTGCTGCTTCTTTGCTTCGATCAGCTCCAACCTGGCGCTGAGGGCGTCTCGCTGGACCGTCAGTAATTCCAGGTGGTTGGCCCTGTCAGATCTAAACAGGTCATTGGATACTTCCACTGCTTTGTCCAATGCATCTGCTTCCCTGGATTTAAAGAGGAAGGTCTGTTCTGCATGTTTGATCCTCGACAACTCGTTCGAAACCTCTACAAATCCATTTAAGATGGACCGTTGATAGGTAAACAAGGCCTCCAGCTGGTAGGCATTTGCCTTGTTAAAATCGGCCTGGATCGCACTGCGGTTGACCAGGGGTACTACCAGGTCGCCGACGATGGAATAGAGGAGAGACTCGGGAGTCGTAAATAAATAAGCAGTTTTGAATGCCTGGAACCCTATTGATCCGGTGAGGTTCAGCGAAGGATAAAATGCTGCCCGTGCAGCCTTTACGTCACAATTTGTCGCAAACAACTCTTGTTCTGCCTGCCTGATATCGGGTCTGTTACGAAGCAATTGCGCCGGAATGCCTGTTTTGATCTCCCTGGGTATATGCGAGGTAAAAGTGGTCTGATCACGATCAATCTTTTGCGGGAAGCGGCCAAGGAGGGCATTCAGGCTGTTCTCATCTTCGGCTATCTGCTGCAATAAATCGAATTCCTGGCTTTGCGAGTTGTACAACTGTGCCTCGAATTGTTTCACCGCCAACTCATTTGCTGCGCCGGCTTCTTTCTGAACTTTGATGATCTCTAGACCATTCTTCTGTAATTGGATGCTCTTGCGGATGATCTCCAGTTCATTGTCCAGGGCCAGCAATTCATAATAAGTATTGGCTACCGAAGCTATAAGATTGGTTACCACGAAGTTTTTCCCTTCGATACTCTCCAGGTACCTTGATGCAGCGGCTTTTTTTGAGTTCCGGAGTTTTCCCCAGACATCGGCTTCCCAGCTTGTTTGCAACCCAAGCATATAATCATTCAACGGACTGGGTACAAGGTTGCCTGGAGTAATTTCTGCAGAGGCATCACCGGCACCCTGCGATGTGTAATGGCCAACCTTTGTCGTCCCTGCAGATCCCACCCCGGTGATCGTCGGGTACATCGCTCCTTTCCTGAGCCGCAAATTGTTTTTGGCCACCTCCATCTCCTGAAATGCCATCATCAGATCGAGATTTTTTTTGATGGCAGTATCAATCAGGGAGACGAGATACGGATCATCAAAGAAATTGCGCCATACTATTTGCACCGAGTTTGTGGTGTCTTTTTGGTCGGTATAAGACTGAGGGACCACCTGGTTATTGGCAGACTGTGCCCCGGTAGGGGTTTTACAACTGCTGTAAGAAATGGAACATATTAAAATTCCCAGGAAACCCCATGTATTAATTCTCCTCATCGTTTTATTGTTCTTCAGTTAATGGTTTCTCGTCTTCGCCTTCAACAATCGGATGTTTTTCAGAAATTGAACCGAAAATGTAGTACAATCCAGGCACGATCAATACCCCAAAGACTGTGCCAAACAACATCCCGCCGGCGGCTGCTGCTCCGATGGTTTTATTGCCGATCGAGCCGGGCCCGGTAGCAAGGACCAATGGTATCAACCCGGCAATAAAGGCGAAGGAGGTCATCAGGATAGGGCGGAGCCGGACGGCGCCTCCGGAAATGGCCGCCTGGAAAACCGACTGCCCGGCCCGGTGTTTCTGTACGGCAATTTCGACGATCAAAACGGCATTTTTGCCCAACAATCCGATCAGCATCACCATGGCTACCTGGGCATAAATATTGTTTTCCAAACCTAGTACAGAAAGGGAAAAGAAGGCCCCGAAAATCCCGGTAGGTAATGAGAGGATGATGGGAAGCGGCAGGATAAAACTCTCGTATTGAGCTGCCAATAAAAGATATACGAAGATCATGCAGATCAGGAAGATATAGATAGCCTCGTTCCCCCTGCGCACCTCATCCTTCGAAATACCGGCCCAGTCGATGGCAAAACCGCGGGGCAGCTTCTCTTTGGCTACTGCGATAACTGCATCAAGTGCACTTCCGCTGCTGTAACCTGGGGCGGCCCCGCCACTGATCTCGGAAGAGTTGTACATATTGTGCCTGGTGATTTCTTCCAGTCCGTAAACCTTTTCGATAGTCATAAAAGCAGAGTAGGGGACCATTTCACCCCTGTTGTTCTTTGCATACAATTTCAGGATGTCCTCCGGCTTTGCCCTGTATTGGGGCAACGCCTGTACCATCACCTTGTATTGATGGTCATATTTGATAAAATTCGTGGCATATTCACTTCCGATGAGCGTTGAGAGGTTACCCATTGCATTGTCGACTGTTATCCCTTTCTGCATGGCTTTGTCGTTGTCTACATGCAACATGTATTGCGGGAAACTGGCGTCATAAAAGGTGAATACAGAGGTCAGCTCCGGCCTTTTATTAAGCTCTGCAGTAAACTCCTTGCTCACTTTTTCCATTTTCTTGTAATCACCACTGCCCGTTTTATCCAACAGCCGCAGCTCAAAGCCTCCTGCGGCGCCGTAACCGGGAACTGCCGGTGGCGGGAAAAATTCGATGGAGGCTCCCTTGATGTTTTTGGTCTTCTCTTCCAGCTCTTTCATCACCATATCAATGGTATGTTTCCGCTCGCCCCAGCTCTTCAGGTTGATAAGGCAGGTTCCGGAACAGGCTTCGGTTCCTTCTGAAAGAATTTCAAACCCGGCAATGGTCGAGACAGACTGAATATCCTCCATCCCATTGGCCACCTTCTGAATTTCACCCAGGACTGCATCTGTTCGCTCAATGGTTGAGCCTGCAGGTGTAAGGATAATCGCATAAAATACTCCCTGATCTTCGTTGGGAATAAACCCTGATGGAATTTTGAAACTCAATCCCCACGTTGCCAGGCAGAAGAGCAACAGGGAAACCACAGTAACCACCCTGCGGTTTGCGATGGCAGACAACACTGCTTTATAACTTCCCTGAAGCCTGTTAAACCAAAGGTTAAACCGTTCCAATTGCCTTGTCAGCCACCCTTCTTTCCATTTTGAACTATGCTTGTCTTTGAGTAGGGCCGCACACAATGCCGGGGTCAGGGTTAATGCCACGACTCCCGACAGGATAATGGAAGTCACCATGGTGATGGAAAACTGGCGATAGAAGACGCCAACCGGACCCGACATAAAGGAAACCGGGATAAATACCGCAGCCATGACCAGGGTGATGGCAATGATCGCCCCGCTGATTTCTGACATCGCCACTTCAGTTGCCTCTTTGGGCCCTAGTTTTTTTTCTTCCATCTTGGCATGCACCGCCTCCACGACCACGATCGCATTATCCACCACGATCCCGATCGCCAGTACCAGGGCAAAAAGGGTGATCAGGTTCAAAGTGATGCCAAAAAACTGCATGAAGAAGAAGGTTCCTACCAGGGATACTGGTACGGCAATGGCCGGAATGATCGTCGAGCGCCAGTCGCCCAGGAAGACAAATACGACAAGACTTACCAGGAAAAATGCTTCGATCAGGGTGTGAATCACCTTCTCCATCGAAGCATCCAGGAATTTCGATACATCATAACTGATCTCGTAATCCATCCCCTTTGGGAAGGAAGATTCCTTTATTTCGGCCATTCTTTGCTTGATCTGTTTGATCACATTGCTGGCATTGCTTCCATAGGATTGTTTGATCATGATGGAAGCAGCCGGTTTTCCGTTCAATTTGGAATAGATATCATAATAGGTGCTCCCAAATTCAACGTCGGCAACATCCCTGATCCGGATGACCTGTCCATCCGGCGTCGACCTCAGGATGATATTCTTGTACCCCTCCTCGTTGCTGAACCTACCGGGAAATTTTAAGACATATTCGAAGGTCTGCGACCGCTTCCCGGAACTCTCTCCCGTCTTTCCCGGTGCCGCTTCCAGGTTTTGCTCATCCAGGGCCTTCAGTACCTCGTCGGCTGAAATCGAATAGGCCAGCATCCGGTCAGGTTTCAGCCAGATTCTCATGGCAAATTCGCGGTTTCCAAGAATATCAGCAAATCCTACACCATCGATCCTCTTGATATCGGCAAGTACATTGATATCGGCAAAATTGTAAAGGAAATTAATGTCCAGGCTGGGATCTTTGCTGTAAATGTTAAGATACATCAACATATTCGGCTCTTCCCTGGTGATCTTGACCCCCTCTTTCACTACTTCGGGAGGCAATTTGTTGAGTACCGCGGCTACCCGGTTTTGAACATTGATGGCAGCGAGATTTGGATCCGTGCCCAGTTCAAAAACGACCTGGATGGAGCCCACGCCGTCGTTTCCGGCGTCAGAAGACATGTACTTCATGCCGGAAACCCCGTTGATCGCCCTCTCCAGGGGAATGACAACCGCTTTGATCATGAGTTCGCCGTTCGCTCCGGGATATTCCGCCGTAACATTCACTTTCGGAGGGGAGATGGAGGGAAACTGGGTGACAGGCAGGCTGGTAATGGCCAGTACTCCCAGCAACGAAATGATCAACGAAATAACAATCGAAAGTACCGGTCTGTGTATGAATTTATCGAACATAGCTCTTGTCTTACAGGATAGAAATTCAATTAATTGGCCGCTGATGCGACGGCTTGCGCCGGCGCGACGAAAACACTCTCAATTTTTTCATCTTCCTTCACGTTTTGAATTCCCTCCAGGAGAAATTTATCACTCTCTGAAAGACCAGATTCAATGACATAAAGATTGGTGATTTTCTGCCTGATCACAATATTCCTGGCTTGAACCACGTTGTTTTTATCCACTGCATACACATAAAACCGGTTCTGCATTTCGAAGGTCGATTTCTGCGGAATGATCAGGGCATTTTTGATATCTGCTTTCAGTTGTACCTTGCCGGTTTCACCCTGTTTTAAAAGCAGGTCAGGGTTGGGGAACTTTGCCCTGAAAGCGATGCTGCCTGTGTTCTTATCGAATTCACCGGCGACGGCTTCGACCACTCCGGGATAGGGATGTGGCTGGTTATTGGCCAATACCAGGGAAGCGCTGTTTTTCCCCTTATCCAACATTTGGGACTGGTAATCGAGGTATTCCGTCTCAGAAAGGTTAAAATAGGCATATACTTCCTTGTTGTCGGAGAGGGTCGTCAGCAAGGTCCCGTCGTCGATCAGGCTGCCCACTTTAAATTTGAGCCGGTCGATATTACCGTTAAAGGGGGCTTTTACCTGGGTGTACGAAACATACAATTCTGCCAGTCCTTCCTCTGCTTTGGCCTCCTCCAGTTTGGCCTCTGCCGCTTCGAGCTCTGTTTTGGAGACAATATCCTTATCTGTTAATTTTTTGACATTCTGCAGCTCCAGTTCCGCCGTTTTGAGATTTGCCCTGGCCTTCAGCAATTCAGCCTCGTACTCTTTAGGACGTATCGTAAAAAGAAGCTGGCCTGCTTTGACCAGTTGTCCCTCATCCACATGAATTGACTCAATGTAGCCTTTTACCTTGGCCCGAATCTCGATATTTTGAATCGACTGTATTTCGGCCACATACTCTTTGGTGAAAGAGGTATCCTGCACCAGCGGCGTGGTGACAGGAAATTTACCGGCTTCATTTTTTTGCTCCTGTCTGGAATGGCAGGCGGTGAAACCAACCAAGACGGTGAGACTCAACAGCAGAACTATTCGGGTCATATGAGGGTATGTTTTGAGATTTTTGATTGAATACATTCAAAGGTACTGGACCAGCATGTCTGCACAATCAAAATTAATAAACTTTGATTTAATATGTGTAGTGTTGTGAACTTAAAAATTGTCCTAAGAGCTGATTAGAGTGGACCTTGAATCAGATTATGAATACGCTGTTCAGCAAATAGAGTGTAGATGGGAAAGTTGGGTCAGGTTGGGGAGCCCATTTGCTTTTACAAAAATGACCGCTGACGGAGTGGGCAGCTAAATAGCTTGTTGAAAAGACTATATTTTGGATGTTGGAACTCTTTTTCTCACTGTCATTGAGATTGTCATCGGTGACATCCAGGACAGTATCGCCCAACACGAAGCCGACCGGGATCGTATTTGCATGATAAGGGGTATATTCCTGCCCAATCTCTGATTGCAGCATGGAGTTACCCTCCTGCCAAAAGGTAGTCTTGGTAAACAGGATGATAAAAATAGCAACAAGAAAATATAGCGCCTTCTTCACTAGGCGCCAAAGATATTTATATCCGGTAGAATCTGAAAAAAATTAACATTTTTTAGAAATGTAACTGGTGTGGATTTGTAAATCAGCACCAGCCATAATTATCGCCATCCACCTAAAATCATGCCGGCAATGCCCAGCCCGATCACCATGTAGAAGCCATCTATCAGCCACAATGTGACAGACCGGCGCTGGTAGAGATAATTGACCCCTATGGTCATCATGGCGAAGAAGAAGCCCATGAAGGCGCCGTAATGCAAACCGCTTAGCAGGCTTACACTCTCCGGTTTGTGCGAGTTGATAACGAAATTCAATGCCCAGACCATGAAAAGCATGGCCAGGAAACTCAGGCCAAATACCGTGGCCATGTTCACTTTCGTGACTCCCTCTTCCTTGAACCCGATTTCTTTTTGCCAGATTTTTCCGAACAAAACCGGACTGTACCACAGGGCGCCCAGCACCCAAAGGGCCAGCGTGCCTGCCAGCACGGCCCATACGTTAATGAAAGGATAAGCCATAAGTAATAGATTTAAAGGGTTATATTTACGGTTTTGTATACGAACCTTTTGTAAAATGGTTATTGAGAGGCTGCTTAAGTTAATTATTTTGCAGACCGTCTCAAAACTTAATTTTATTAACCGCAAAGAACGCTAAGTTATTTCGCAAAGTTCACAAAGATTTGATTTGAAGAAATATAACTTTGGGTTCTCTGCGCCTGCTCTGCGATCTTCGCGGTTAATGCAACTTTTGATTCATCCAGTTTGTGACTACTTGGTGTCGTCGTGACTTGGTGGCCTTGTTTTTCTGCCACCAGGACACAAATGGCACAAAGGTTTTATACGTAAATATTGTTGATAAATTATTGAATATCTGTTTGTACGTGTAGAACTCGCGGATGCATTTCCATTTTTATTCAAGGAATTTGCCCGTGCTCGTTTCACAAAGAACCAGGGTAAAGAAATATTGCCGATGATAGAAATTATTAAATTTATACCGTTGCTTAAGTATTGAAGACAAATTATTGTCGAATTATCAACCCAGTAACCCCAACCCTCAGCTATGCTCTACAGAAAATTCGGTAAAACCGGCGAAATGGTTTCCCTCCTGGGATTCGGATGCATGCGGCTTCCGTTGTTGCCCGGCGGGGATTCTTCAAAAATAGATGAGGAATCGTCGAAGAAGCTGATCCGATACGCCATCGATCATGGGGTCAATTACATCGATACCGCCTATCCTTACCATGGAGCAGGATTTAACTCGGCCGGCCGGAGCGAAACGGTGGTAGGAAAGATCCTCCTGGATGGCTACCGCGAAAAGGTCAGACTGGCCACCAAGCTCCCGAGCTGGCTGATCCGATCGCGCAGCGACATGGACCGCTACCTCGACGAGCAGTTGCGGCGACTAGAGACCGACCACATCGATTTCTACCTGGTGCATGCTCTGAGTGGCTCACTCTGGAAGAGTGTGCGGCAACACGGGGTCGCCGGTTTCCTGGAGCAGGCCATCCGCGACGGAAGAATCCGGTATGCCGGCTTTTCCTTCCACGACGAGCAGGAGCAGTTCAGGCCCATTGTGGATGGCTTCGACTGGTCCTTCTGCCAGATCCAGTACAACTACCTCGACGAGGAGTTCCAGGCCGGGCGAAAGGGATTGGAATACGCGGCCGGGAAGGGATTGGGCATTACCATCATGGAGCCCCTGCGGGGCGGGAAACTGGCAGTGAACCTGCCGCCGAACGTGCAGGCTGCCTTAAACCGCTCCGGAAAGCAACGCACCCCAGCCGGGTGGGCGCTGGAGTGGATCTGGAACCATCCCGGAGTCTCGCTGCTAATCAGCGGCATGAACAGCATGGAGCAGGTGAAAGAGAACATCGACCTGGCAGGCAGCGCCGCGGAGGGATCTTTTGGTGAAGCTGACGTTCGGGTCATCGATCATGTAAAAATCAACTTTTACCAGCGTCCCAAAGTGGACTGCACCGCCTGTGGCTACTGCATGCCTTGTCCGTCGGGCGTGAACATTCCAGGGTGTTTTAATGCCTTCAACAGCTTCCACCTGACAGGGAAGGATGCTTCCTATCGTTTGCTGCAACCAGATGAACGGGCCTCGGCCTGCACCGAATGCGGTATCTGTGAGACGCATTGTCCGCAAACACTTGCCATTCCCGAACTGTTAAAAGGGGTAAAGGAGCTGCTGGAGCCTGACCTGTGCAACCTGCGGCCAGTTCGGTGAATTAAGGAGAAGTCCGGAAATTGTTGAAAAAACATTTGCGAAATAGCGAACAATTGAGTAAAATTGCACTCCGAAAATCGTTTCAACTATTTTCAGGGCCCATAGCTCAGTTGGTTAGAGCATCTGACTCATAATCAGGGGGTCGTAGGATCATGCCCTACTGGGCCCACCCAATTGATAAAGAGGAGATTATAACATTGTAATTCTCCTCTTTTTTTATGCCTGGTTTAAACTTAGTTTAAACTTTCACTAATATTTACCAAGAATTAAACCAATTTATTCACTTTTTTGAACATCTCAAACAAAGTTTAAGTGAACTATTTCATTTAAACAATGCTTTTATATGTAATTACATTTTCTCTAAACATATATGCTTCTGATGAACCCAAATCAACCATTCTGTTCAATATCCATACATAATCATCAATCAAAGGTTTATTCATTTTGATTTTTGAAATGTGATTGTAAAAAAGTCGTTGAATCATCCTTTCCGCTGATGGAGCAAATAAACATACAGTAGTATCAATATCTTTCTTAAAAATTTCTACTAACCAGGATATGGAATCAGGCAAAAATGTTTTTTCCCCAACAGTAGAAAAAACATTTTGTATGGAAATCGTCTTATATTTCCCTAATTCCTTTACCATTGTTTCGTAAAAGCTTTTCTTGTTTTCTAAAGCTGCCCAATGTGAAGCAGTTGTTTTCCAATTGATATCAAGAAAAAGAGTTGAAAGAAAATGTCGCTTGCCACTACAACTTATTTTCGTAAAGAAGTGTTGCCATAAGTCCCAAAAATTGGCAATAAGTTGTTTATTAGTGTATTCATCTTTTGAATTGGCAATGAGATCGTCAAGTTTATATATAACATTCTCAGTAATTTTTGAAGCAAACTCAAATGGATTCTTCCCTGACCTGTATCTTTTAGGTTCTGTCCTGTGTGCAGGATCAATGATTAAATCCAGAATTTCTTTTGAAAATGTAGGATTAGTGTAATCGGAAAATAACAATACACAGTTTTCGGAAAATAGGAATACACAGAAATTGGAAACAATGGTGCACAGATTTCTTTTGATTTGGGCATGCCCAAATCAAAAGAAAGTCAACTTTGCCGGGGTACTAAAAACCGG
>JANYKW010000207.1 GCA_025358025.1 Bacteroidia bacterium
GGGGGTCTTTCCGTTTTCGGATAGGTCGGGGATACTTTGTAATTCTAACCACTTATCAAATATTTCAGCGTTAAAAACGTATTGGTAGGACTGGACTAATCTTTCTTCCTTTCTATCTTTTCCACATTTGCGGATTTGTGATTGTCCAAAAGGAGATTTTGTAAAACCTATATTTCTCTCAACCAATCTATTTAAAGTATCTGAAATGGTTTCAATTCTTTTGACTGGGGTCATCTGTTGAATATAGGTAAATCTACAAATCCAGTTTCGGTTTCCTTGGGTATTACTCTTCCAGTAAACAAATTCTGTTATACACCATTCATACGGGTCTGAAAATAAACCTCCTGTCTGTATAGGAAGTCGGTGGATTCTTTTATTACTATTAATTTGACTATTCATACTTCGATTCTTTCTGTAAATACAATTCCATCAAATCACCCGTGAGGCTGAATCGAAATACTATATGAATAGTAGAAGGACCTACGGGTGAAATGATGGAAAAATTTCTTGTTGTCTTACTATTCCAATTTCGATTCACCTTATAAATACTAACGAGTGTCTATTTTATTCCAAAAAGGTGAGATTTATTTTCATTAGTGAAAAACAACAAGACCACTCAGAATAGGTTGAATCGAAAATTCCCGATGGGTTTGGGATAGTGGGACCTATTCTAAGTGGCCTCGAGAATAACTATGATTGTTTAAATGAAAAGTGAAAATATTCCTGTAAATAGAAAATATAATTTTGACCCTTAGGGACATAAAGTCCCTTAGTCTTAGGGACAAGGTTGTCCCCCGTAGGGACAAGGTTGACCCTTCAAGCTCTCCTTATTCCCTACAGAGGGGAATACGATTTTCAAGACAAGAAAGAATGCCAAGGTTGATTTCGTCAGATCCGTTGATCACTTCAAACGTCTGGCACCCACGGCACGTCAATGCCGGTTAGTAGTATGGGATGGAATGACACCCGGAGGTAGTTCAATTGGTTGGGGTCGAACGGAACTCAACTATCTTATGCCTGGCGTGATCGCGGTGGTAGTAGTAGGCGTGATCGTGGTGGTAGTAGTAGGCGTGATCGTGGTGGTGATATCAAAGACGGATGGGAATCCTCAGCGGTTGACCTTAACAGTGGGATGAAAAAAATAAACGGTTCACTGAGGATGTAGAAGTGATATCCCGTGAGAGAGTTGAACTCTCCTTTCCGCCGCGAAAGGCAGACGTGATAACCAGGCTACACTACACCAACAAAAATTGGAGCGGATGTCACGGTAACGCACCGGACCTTCATCTCTGGAAAGAGATGCGTGCTTCTCACTTTTAATCCCTTAACGGGCACACTACATCCGCAAATTAAATGGTGGCCTGAGGGGGAATTGAACCCCGACGTTCCTGCCGTGGCAACGTCCTAAATCCATTAGGCGACCAGGCCATCCATCAATATATATGAAACAACAAACTATCACCATCACCGAAAGGACCTGGAATAGGGGCGGATTTGAACCGCCGTCCATGATTGACTCCGCCTCGATAGAAACTCTGAGCTATGATGCGTTGGACAATATCCCGTATCATCCTTCTACTTCGTGAGGCCATCAATCTCGTTCTCCCGCCTGCGTCTGAACCACCTACCAGGGAAGTCAAAATGTTTCTTAACAGTAAACTTAGCATTACCCAGACATCGCCACGAGGAGGCGTTTACTTTGATGTCCTTGCGGGAGGAGGAGTTGCACCTACCATCTTTTACGTTATGAGCGTAATATGCACTGTACATTATCCCGCGATCCTAAATTGTCAATTAACTATTAACATCTTACCACACATTTTTAACTTGTCAAATTGGATGGCCCTAATATACCACACCCTTACGGGTTTCCAGAATCGGGCCTAATTACTTCCACGTGGTCCACCGGCAGCAACCGGCTCTTTTCGTAGAAGGGGAAACATGTAACCTTGACGCTACTAATGTTTATCAATGTTGCCGCACCTATCCCTTATGTTGCCGATCAGCTGCCTGACGGTCTGTCCCGAACTTTGGCATACTGACCCGGTCCGCCGGCCGAACTTGTGCCGGCGAGATTATCTCTTAACCACCAATATCTTACCACAGATTTACCAGTTGTCAAATATCACCGAAAACACCGGTTGACATACTCCTCAAATCTAACTCCCTCCTAAGTCGATAAAGCGCCTATCCCGATAAATAACCTTGTAAGGTTCATCTACCATGCGGAGAGTTGATCAAACTCTGCACCCGTGCGGATAGATCACGGTACTATATAACTACCCTCACCCCCACCATTATTGAAACTATCACCAATTTTGCCGTATAGGGCAACGTTATTCTTTAACCTAACTCCGAAAGAAATCCCTTTCCTTTAGGGGGTGGGATGAATTTCGGAAATATAATATGTTGATTTCTCACTGGAATGATATATTTTGTATGATGGTTTTTCAGAAGTACCGTAGGAACTACGGGAACGTTTTCCATAAAAACACTGCCTTGGAAACTGCTTGTTTGTAAAAGAGTCAAAATTGCCAGAGATGGTTGAATAAGCTTTATAGGAAACCCTTTCCTTTAGGTAAGGGTAGTTCATCTACACCGTTAATGGCAACGATGGGCATTCTGTTTCACGTCAACAGTCTCAGCGGGCAGTTTCAGTTTGTCAACCGCTAAATGGGCGGTTGTCGGTTACCCTGAAGTGGTGTTATTTTATCCTCCAGGCTTCACAGCCCTTCATCGGAACCACTACTTACTACCGTCAACAGATACATACTAACAGAGATACGTGAGATGTCAATATACCCTATGTCAAATATAATCGCTTCATATTCTCAAAAAATTGCCGCCATCGTGAAAGTAGCGGTTGACTCAATAGAATCAGGGCTCACAAAACCCGAAATAGTAAAGTAAAGGACGAATGGCATCCATTTTACCAGTTAAAAATCAAGAAGGGATTGACATTCACAGTAAGTATGATACATTATATACAGTTCTTAATTGAACAAACATCTGCCTCACGTTGGAAACAATGTCTGGACAGCAGGCCACAGTCAATTGGCCAAACGGAAGAATTTCTTCCAATGAATATAAGCCTCGGGCAAGTGTCGGAGCCGTTCAAGCCCCTATGGCTTTAGCCTAGGGGGCAGTTGACACAATATTTGATACCATTAGACCATAAGAAAGGCCGACTGGAGACAGCGCCGGGGATAGGGGACCCGCACCTGTTCAAAAATCTTGCGTGTATTGTGCGTTATGGAAGATATAGGCGGACTTGGATTGACATTTCAAGAAAATGTATTAGAGTATATTGAACGCAGGAAATATACCGTTGTTTAGGCGGTTGTATTGCCCTCTATAGACGATATTGGCAGCCAGCTTAAACGTTGATACACAAGTGTTTACACCGCTTGGCGGGATTAAGCCGTTTAGTCCACTATAACAGCCGCCAGTGCTCGAACGGCTGCTTCAAGAATCCTTCCCCAAATCCGAATAAAAATTTGGCATTATTATATCCCAAAAGCGTTTATGAGTTAAAATACACATACGTTTAGCCGTAGTTTGCTTTCTTCAGTCATACTTATAAATCATATGAATGACTCTATTGCCACCAGTGAGAATGATAATACCGGCAGTGCGTATAACCATATTTCTACTCATCAATACACTGATAAGGATATATCTGCGTTGGCAATCATTGTTAATACCTTGCGGGAGGAAGTGAGGCAGTTAATGATTAGTAAAGTTATTGAGACAACCGAAGCGCCTATTAGTTTAGCAGAGAATACCGTCAATCAGTATATAGCAAAGAAATATAAATTAGGCAGACCACCGATGGAAAGCGAGATAAGAGATGCCATTAACAAGACCAAGGATATGAATCAGGCAGCAGAATACTTAGGGATATCCGTATTTACGTTAAAGCGGTACTGCCTCTTTTTTTCTGAGGATGGGGGGGCCCCCCTATGGGAGCCACGGAGAGGGAGTAAAGCCATTAAGCCTCTTCGTATTAGTAATGAGCCTTATTCTGTTAGCAGTAGAAGTAATAATAGAAGTAATATGTCATCTCCTTTTAAGGATAACCAAACTGCTTTTGGCACTGGCTCATTCTTTAATCTGCCCTAACGTATTTGCGTATATTCTTTCTCAAAAACCGTCTGCGACAACCGAGATAAATTGGCGGATTGCATTTAAGCGTCAACCGGCGAGGCAAAAAGGTATTTCCGCCAGATATACGTCTATTGATGTGCATATATGGATATGCATATGCGTATTCACAGAATGATCATTTCTTTGGAAGTTCACCGTAAGCGTTTTTGTAACACGAAGGGCAATACCAAGCATACCCATTTGTGAACTTTGCTTTTCTGCGACAAGGACCCCATTCTTTTCTTTCTTTGACCCATCGATAGATTAAGCAAATCTTTGGTGTCTCTGGCAAATCCGTTTTCATAATTTTTGTCGCAAGGAAACCTCTATCCCTTTAGGGTAGGTGCTGTTGACTGCGTGTATTTTACCAGCAATTTGTTAAATGTCAAATGTCAAGTGTGAGGATTAAAACCGTTTTTGCCGATATAACCAGCAGGACCTTTGCCTACTCTTTGGACCATCTCACATTTATTGCCTCCAACCGTTGCTGACTTCTGCCTCCATACTTCAGCACCATT
>JANYKW010000020.1 GCA_025358025.1 Bacteroidia bacterium
TTTATCAATCAAAATTAATATGCAGTTAACTACTGACCTCTAAATATGTTTTCCGAATGCTTCTCTTGTTTTGTCCCAACTTTCAAAGGCACGACCTTCCTTATCAATGAAAAAGTTTTTATCAAATCCTGAATCAATAAACCGGAAAGCCACTCTACCTTGTGATTTAAAAGCCATGACTGAAAATGCACCACTTTCTTTCATTACTTCATAAATAATGTATGAGTTCTGATAAGGGAAATAATACTCATCAAAGCTTTTCTTCTCTTTAGCTATACCAAGCTTTATTTTGTCAGTATTATAGAAGAAAAGAATAGCTCTTAATAAGGTGCTTTTGCCTACACCCTGTGTGCTGACTAATCCGGACTATATAGTGCCACCAATCCGGTGAAACAGTGCCACAATTCCGGAGCAAAGTGTGCCACTAAATCCGGAGCAAATGGTGCCACTTTTATTTGACACCATTAGAATCTCAGAAAGCGAAAAAGGGTTGTTTGTATAATTTACCACCTGACAATCCGGCACAAATAGTGCCACCCGGATAGGTATAGGAACATGGTTTAAGTTTGAAGGTTAAACCCCTTTAAACTATGGCAAATAAACCATTGACTATGTTACTGATCAGACGATTTCTACAACTTAAAGAGCAAGGCTTTTCCAATCGGAAAATTGCTTCAGTTTTGCGTGTATCCAGAAATACACTGAACACCTACACGGCTCGTGTAGACCTTCACGGGAAGAGCTATGCTGACTTATTACGACTAAGCAATGAAGCACTTGCGATAGTGGCTCAAACGGATATAACGGAGCCGGGGAAAAGCAATGGCAAATATGCTGATTTTGAACAGCGTATAAAGTACTTTTCAGAGCAACTCAAAAACAAAAAAACCACCAAGCAAATCCTGTGGGAAGAATACCGACAGCAAGTTCCAGATGGATACAGCCGTTCGCAGTTCTGTGATTTGCTGAGCCGGTATCAGGAAAGCAGGAATGCCGTCATGCATTTTGAACATACACCTGCTGAACTGATGGAATTTGATTTTGCCGGTGATGAGATTAACTACGTTAATCCCCAAACGGGTGAACTCGTAAAATGTGTTGTCTTAGTGTGTAGGTTGCCCTGTTCGGGATATACCTATATTGAAGCTTTGCCTTCACAGCAACGACCTTGGCTGATAGCTGCCCTTGGCAGGGCATTGCAGTATTTTGGAGGAGTTCCGTTTATGGTTCGAACCGACAACATGAAACAGATTGTAAAAAAGGCCAACCGGTATGAACCCTCGTTTGATGAACTTTCCCAACAATGGTCCGCACATTACAACACCACACTAACAGCAACCCGGGTAGCCAAGCCACGCGACAAGGCATCGGTTGAAAGCAGTGTGAATACAGCCTATTATCGGGTATATGCCCCGCTTCGCAATGAGCACTTTCATTCCTTGGTTGAACTAAACAAAGCCATTTTTGAAAAAACAGAAAAGCTTAATCAGGGTAAATATCAAGGAAAGGACTACAGCAGGTACGAAAAATTTATCAGCCTGGAGCAACCCTTGCTGCGTCCATTGCCACTGGAAGCATTCGTTCCCAAGACCACACGATCGGCCAAAGTTGCTAAGAACTATCATGTAATGCTTGGGGAAGACCGGCATTTTTACAGCGTTCCATATCAACATATCGGTAAGCAGGTAAGCTTAGTTTACGATACTCAAAACGTAGAGATTTACCTTAATCTTCAACGCATTGCCTCACATAAACGTGATTTTCGTAAAAATGCATATACTACTCTGGCTGAGCATATGCCACCCAATCACCGGCATTACATGGAGCAGCGAGGCTGGGATGAAGAATATTTTTTAAAAGCATCTACTGCCATCGGAGAAAACACCGTAGCAGCCATCCGGGTTATTTTAAAACAAAAAACCTTTATTGAACAGACCTACCGCACTTGCCGGGGCACCCTGAGCCTGGCAAAGAAATACGGTAAAGACCGGCTTGAAGCAGCTTGTGCCAGAGCATTGTTTTACAATACCAAGATAACGTACGGTTCCTTAAGCAGTATCCTTGAAAAGAACTTAGACAAGCAACCCTTACAAGCAACCCTGAACTTCAATCTGCCCGAACATGACAACTTACGCGGTGCCGGAGCCTACAACTAACTCCCGGATTACTCTTCTTCTGCGCTCCCCTTGGTATCCCCTGCCCACATAACCACTCAGATACCAAGGGGGCGAAGAAGAAGGGGCGCATACTTCACAACATAATCCCTGCTTGCAGCAGGCAAGCTTTCATTCATTATTAATCCAAATCGTTATGATCAACACCAATGCAACTTTAGAACAACTTGAACAACTCAGGTTAAATGGTATGGCGCAAGCCTACCGGGGAGCCCTCGCACTTCCCACACACGAACAACCCACCTCCCACGAACTGCTTGCACGACTGGTGGAAGCTGAAAGTCAGAGCCGGACCGGACAACGCACTCAGATGTATCTCAAATTGAGTAAACTCCGCTATGATGCCGTCATTGAACAAGTTCAGTGCTCACCAACCCGCAACCTCTCCCGCGAAGAACTGCTCGCACTATCTGATTGTAGCTTTATCCAGCGCAGTGAAAATATCCTGATCACCGGCGCCACCGGTTGTGGTAAAAGTTATCTGGCTTGTGCTTTAGGTCGGCAGGCTTGTTCCTTAGGATACAAAGTATATTATATGGGAATGAACCGATTTATCGAACGGCTCATCCTTGCCCGACTGGATGGATCTTACATTAAATTACTCAATCAGTTAGAAAAAGTCCCGCTTATAATACTGGACGACTTTGGTCTGGCCCCATTGGATCACAACACTAAACTTACCCTGTTACAACTGCTTGAAGACCGGTATGGAAAACGTGCTACCATCATTACATCTCAACTCCCGGTAAAATCATGGTATCAGTACCTGGATGAACCCACTCTGGCTGATGCAATAATGGACAGATTGTCAGGTTCAGCCCATAGAATCGAGTTAAAAGGTGAATCGCTCAGAAAGAAAATATAAGAAGAAAAAATACTACTTTTACCAAACCAAAGTTCTTTGCCTACTGGCACACTTTCACCGGATTACTGGCACGGTATTACCGGATTGACTGGCACAATTTGTCCGGAATAGTCAATAAAGTGAAAACACTTATATACATATACCTTGCAGGTAATTTCGCAAAGGATATTATTCAGGAAGCTGGCATAATGATAGGTGCAAAACTAACCGCCAGGGTTGTTGAAAGTGTTTCTGAAAGGTCGTTACTGGCAATCAATCAACGGGTTGGATTTCGTTTATTGTCAAAATATGGAGGAAAGGGAATCGTTAATCTTGGGAAAGCCTTGCCTCTTGTTGGCGGTGTTATCGGTGGTACAATTGATACGTTTACAACAAATTTGATTGGAAAAACAGCACGGAACATATTTATAGGATCAACAAAATGATTTTGATTTGCGATTAAATCTTTTTAACAATATTTGATTATATATAATGGCTGTAGTTTAACTTTGCGTTGCGATTAACATTTGATACCTATAATTTATTTGACGATACCGATTTAAGCTCAAGCTATCTTCAGTTGAGCAGTTTGCTATGTCTTGTTCAGCATAGATTGATTTTCTGAAGGCCTGCTCAATCCTAAACCAATTCATGTAGTTCTGGAGGTACTTTGTTGAAACGCCCCAAAAGGTAGAATCAATCCATTTTTTTACCCTGTTATGCAAGGAGTTTACATTTTGAATATGGTATATCCCTTGTTTAACATATTGTTTGAGGTCTGCTCTTAAGACCACTTGGGTTAGATTCACATCCTTGGCAAATCCTTTGTAACTAACGTGTCCATCTGTACAAAGTATCGATCCACTGGAAATCCGACTTCCAATTGCATTTTCAATATCATTTTTCCCGATACGCCCCATAGTTGCGACCGATAAATCCATTGACCCCTTACGATCGGTTGTAACAATTACAGCAACCTGATCGCCAGAAATTCCTCTCTTTGAAGAAGATCCACCCCGCTTGCGCCCCTTGTGTGTCAATTTCTTGCTCCCTTTATCTGATTTGAGGAAGAAAGTTTCATCACTTTCTATAATTCCATTAAAATCTTTCTTTTCAACTTCCTCAAAGGATGAAAGAATCTTGTGTCGCCAATCAAATGCAGTCTTCTTATTTATATGAAGAACTTCCTTAATCTTATCTAATGATTTCTGTTCATGCATCAAATCAAGATAATCATTTACAAGTTCTTTCTTATGTAATCCTGCTAACCAGGTTCCCGAGTATTCTGTAAAGGTTCGCTTGCATTCTTTGCACATGAACCTGATACTGCCCTTATCTTTTCCAAATCGGTAAAACTTCAAACTACTACAGTGCGGACAACCAACCTGCTTGTTGATTAGTTTTTCTCGGCGATTTGATATGTATTCCCGTTTACCTACTTTACCTGTCAGTTCACTAATCAACTGCTTTTGTTCTGTCTCTGGCAAGGTTTGAATAGCTGCTAAAATTTGTTGGTAATCCATAATCATGTTTTCTGACAAAGATAGAACAAAGCAATCAAATTTACAACGCTATTATAAACTACAGCC
>JANYKW010000029.1 GCA_025358025.1 Bacteroidia bacterium
CTCGTTAAAAGAGGCTGAGTGACAGTTGTTTATAATCTGGTTCTTTGACATTTTTGTAATCTATATTTGCAAGTAGCTCTTTTACAGGCGTTTTGTCGAGTGGATACTCCGGTGATGCTGACCCCTCTCCGGTCATATTGACCCCCCTACAAGGATGATGGTTCAGTGAACTCTAATGACTGACAATTTTACCGTTTTTTTCTTAAACTTTCACCTTTAAATTCAATTCTGTAAGAACTATGTACAAGCCTGTCCAGAATAGCATCTGCAATGGTCTCTTCTCCGATGACATCATACCAGCTGGCCACAGGTAACTGACTGGCAATCATTGTTGATGATTTTCCATGCCGGTCTTCAATCATCTCCATCAGATCCAACTGTTGCTGCTTTTCAAGATGGGTCAGACCAAAATCATCAAGGATAAGCAAATCAGTTTTGGATAGGTCTTCAAAAAACTTAACGATTGTTCCTTCGATACGTGATATTTTTGTTTTTAACAGAAGCTTCTGCATATTGTAATAGGCCACTTTGTATCCCTGAGCGCATGCCTGATGCCCCAGTGCCGAAGCCAAAAAGCTTTTGCCACAACCGGTAGCTCCGGTGATGAGAACCGATTCTCCCTTAGCGAGATACTCTCCGGTTGCAAGGGCTGAGATCAATGCTTTATCCATACCTCTGGTTGCATCCATGGTGAGTTCTTCAACAGAAGACTGATAACGGAACCGGGCATTCTTTCTTAGCCGCTCAAAACGGTTGTTTGCCCGTTCTTGTTCCTCTGCCTGTAAAAGTAACTCCAGCCCTTCGCTTAGCGATAGTTCGTGTTGCCGTCTGGTTTCCAGTAAGGCCTGCCAGGTGCGGCTCATTCCGTGCAACCGGAGCCGACTTAGTTGTGATTCAATTTGCATCATAAACAGTTAAAATTAAATGGTTAAAAACTAATAGTTGATTGTGTGTAATATTCTTTACCTCTGATGTTTTGATGAGTGGGCAGCGGTAGTGAAGGATTTGTTTCCTGCTCTTCGGTCATCTTGTTTTTAAGGATGTTCAGAACAAATATGTAAGAGTATTTTTGGTATTCAATAGCCATCTGACAAGCCTTATCAAACTCCTGGGGATCTGTTTTACGTTGCAGGTTCAGTAGTCCGTCACAGGTTTTGTAAAGTTGTTCCGGATGTCTGTTTTGTGCAAACAGATGCCCCATGAGCTGGTTAAGAACTTCTGATTTTAATTTGGATTTATTCAGGTAATAGTCCGGGCTTCGGTCCATGTAATGACGATGTGCAGAACATAGATGCTCTTTATCGGTGGTGTATCCTCCCGGTTTGTAATCACGGATATGTACCGCTATCTGTTGCCCCTTGGCATAGATATATACCATTGATCTGGTATAGATTACTTTCACAACCAGACCTATAAACGTAAAAGGGACACTGTAATAATGCTTATCCTGAGTAAGATAAACATGATTGTTCTTTGCCGCTTTCAACTCTCGGTAATATTTCAACTCAAAAGACTGTTCAGGAAGTGGTCTTAACAAATGCTTTTCGTCAGCAAGGAACCGCTCTTCCCTGCAATACGGTTTTTGTTGCATCCGGGTCTGATTGTGTTCCCTGGTTTTTTCTTTGGCAGCTTTATCAAGTGAAGGCAAATCAAAAAAAGTTAGTTTGCGCAATTTGGCATATATCCGGGTGTAAATCAATTTTACCTGATTTTCAACCAGCGCTTTATCTTTGGGTTTATGAGCTCTGGCAGGTATCACTGTTGTTTTGTAATGATTGGCAAAGTCTTCCATTGCCCTGTTAACATCCGGCTCATAGGAACTTGCTTTTACAATGGCCGACTTCAGGTTGTCGGG
Organism: Bacteroidia bacterium; assembly: GCA_025358025.1. Taxonomy (GTDB): domain Bacteria; phylum Bacteroidota; class Bacteroidia; order Bacteroidales; family Prolixibacteraceae; genus CAINVV01. The sequence continues at coordinate 1,856 of JANYKW010000029.1, forward strand.
TACCAGTACTTCGGGAACCCCTCCAAGATCCTCCAGACAACAGCTCAACGCATAAAGAAAGTCACTTACGCTTTGGCTTTTTACAACCTTTACAAAGCTGTAATCAGAATAAGGGAGACAGGCAACAAATACCTGGCAGGGAACGATTTCTCCGGTATCTTTGTTGATATAGGGTAGTTTCTTGCCGGCAAAGTCAATGAACAGTTTTTCTCCTGCCCTGTGTTGCAGTACCATTGAAGGTTTTCGGGCAATCATTTGTTGCAGTAAATGATGACAGAACTGAGAGTGACCATATCCTGCGGGGTAATCACTTCTGTACTCCTCCCAGAGCAGTTGTTTGGTAACTCCAACTCTGCCAAGTTCTTTTACAAAGTAGTCCAGATTGGCCTTAAAATGATCAAAACGTTGGTCTTTGTAAGCCGGATTTCCCGGGTGGAACTTACCTTCCAGAACAGGGTCTTCAAGGGTCAGTAAGGACTCAATATTCAATGGAGAAGCAGCTAATTTGGCAAGGTAAACCTTCACCGTATTCTTACTGATCCCCAGACTGCGGGCTATAAACTTCTTGCTTTTGCCCTGCTCGTGTAACTGTAATAATTGTTTAATCTGACTCATGGGTTTTGGTTTTCCTGCCATTGGAATATCGTATTAGTGGTTATTTGACCACTAATGAACCAAAATCCTGTCTGATAATTTGATAAA
>JANYKW010000077.1 GCA_025358025.1 Bacteroidia bacterium
AATGGTAAATGTTTGCCGTTGCAGAAAATTGCCAGGTTAATTTTTTTAATATATTCCAGTCGAAACTACCGGTAGACAGTAAATTTTTATTGGCGGTGAAGGGGGTCATTGTGCTGAGGCAATATTGCAATTGTCCTTTTAGTTTGAAATTTTTATTCACTTTCCAACTCATACCACTTGTTGCCGTCAGAAGGGTGAGGTCAATTAAAGGCGTTGAATTTTTGAACCACATGACGCTAAAATCCGGACTGATTTTTTTGTTGAAAAATGTGGGAACATAAAGGATCAGAGCGGTTTGGGTGTTGTTATTCGTTGTCACGTTTAAAATGGTTTCATCGTACTTGCTCCAGGTATAGGTGCCACTCAGCAGGTTGCTCATCGTGGAGTTGGTCCAGGTATAAGCAGGGTTGATGCTGAGTTCGTTGCTTACACTTTTATAGCCTGACAGTCCCGGCGAGTTAAAACCGAAATTGTTAAAGCTTGCATTCATGCTGAACCGGTCGTTGAACTGCGTAAACACATTCACATTGGCGATGATCTGTTTGGTCAGGTCGGGACCGGAAACGCGGCTCAGATTGCCAAAACGTTCCCCGATACTGGCCACTACATTCATTTTCTTTTCCCAGGCGTTGAAGCGGGTATTCGCGAGGTATTCCATCCGGTCGTTGTTCATAAAAGGGTAGCCTGCGGTATAATACCCGGCGCCGTAGTAATTGAATTTGGTGCCAATCTCCCAATCTTTCCCTTTTTTGAGAATACCCAATGTTACTGCATTGTCCTTGCCGGTGGAGGTATGGGTGCTGATAAAAGGCTTAAAATCTTCTACCGGAGATGCAGATAGTGGCATATTCAGGTCACGCGTGTAAAAACTCTGTCCCAACTCCACGAAGTACTTCCAGCCCTTATCGGTGGTGACATTCGCCAAAAAACTGACGACCATGTTTTCCTGCGGAACAATGGGGAATATGGGAGGCGAGGTAACAGAACCCGTTTTATCTACAGATTTTACCACATTGAAACCCGCAAAGTATTTTCCCTCTTTCTCGAGTCCGAATTGCGCCATCCACTGGTTCCGCTGGTAAGCGCCAACGATCCCGTCTGAAGGAGGGATTAGGGTAGGCGCTAAGTAATTAACCGGACTTTGCGAAACTCCGCGAAATAATTTGATCCGGAATTTACCGGGAGACAGGTTAACTCCATAACCAAATATTCCGAGATCTCCGGTACTCAGATCGCTGTATTTGAGGTATTGGGTACCCAGCAGGAACTCTGTACTGCCAATTTTTGGGCGCAATCCAAAATTATTCGCAGGATTGGTCAGGAACTGCCAAAAACTTAATTTTGGAGCTCCGGGAACATTAAAATTGTTCAGGTTTGGATTGAACCCACCAAACCCCGGACTGAATCCGCTCAAACCCGGACTTAAACTAAAATTGAAGTTGACCGGAATTTCCCATTTCCCAATGTTGAAGATGGGGTTAAAGGTATACCGGAACAGGCTCCACGGTCGGCGGGCTTTGTAGAAATCGGGTACCGGTGAGCCAGGGGTCTTGTCGAGTCCGTAACCTTCGTACCAGATTCCCATATCGCCGCTCAGGGTGAAGATCTTCTTCTTTTCCTTTTCCTGGGCATTTGCCTGGAAAGCAAGGAACAATGTTAGGAGGACTGCTATTTTAGAGAGATGGTTCATTGTTATATTATCATTATTGTACATTTTATATTTTATGCAGCTTCTGCTTGATTGCCGCTTGCCTTATTAAGACCTATGAATAGTTTAGAAGGAAATTGTAAGTTTGGCACTTTCAAGTTTTATGTCACTTCTTTTTAGCATCTCTGTTCTGTTTCTCAAAGTTCTTCATGACATTTTCATACTCTTCAGTACCAGGTGTAATATGACTGTAAATTTCTACATCCTGAATCAAAACAACCTTATTAGTCCCCTTGATAGTATAGACATAATAGTACCCGACAGTAGTTCTTTCAGTCTCAACTTTCAAAACAGGTTTATCTTTGCTTTTTTCAAATGAAATAAGTTCAAGGATCTTACTTCCTGTTTCAGCCAAACCTTTTATTGCTTCCCATAAATTTTCATGTATATTTGGTTGTTCTCCTCCTAGAATTGTACCTGGAAGAATTCCAGTATGATCAATCCACAATACATTTCCTGACATATTGTTATTTTGGGTTTCACCCTCAGTCATTGGCATATATCCATAAAAATTTGTTTTTACAGGAGGTTTGCTGACTTCGTGCCCCTTCAAGTGCTCATCTGCCCAACGCAAGCCTTCTTTAACTTTAGCTATCATATTCACCATTTGATCCAAAAATGAAGTTGCACCTTTAGCAGACACGCTAACGGTAGGTCCATTTACTGTAAAGGCTGGCCCACCTTTAGCAGAAGCAACTACCTCAACTTCTGGCAATACCCATGCTTTCAATTCCCCGTTATAGGTCAAATTACCGTGCTTGTCCCCGTTTTGTGGGTTACTTATTGGTTTGTCATTATCTAATCCCGAAGGGTCTGAAAAGAAAACAGGATTGTTTGCAAAACCGGCATACGGACTTTCCCATGGTTTAACAATTGGATCAGGAGACCACCAGCGACCACCTAAACGAGTATCTAATTCTCTGAATTCAGTAGTTATACTATTCCCAGCCCCACTTATTTCGTCATCTTTTTCGCTGCCTTTATTGAAACCATATCTGTATTTTCCCCCGCTAAAACTCCTTCCCGGCATCTGCATCCCAAAAGCGTAATAATCCTGCCCGCTAACAATTTCAGGCTGATAGGTGATTGCCCCGCTGGTTGTTGATGGTATTTTGCGGTCGGTGATGGTAGCAAGCACATTGCCAAGGTGATTGGTGAGTTCGTACTGTTTGAAACCACGGCTGACAGTCAGGTATGCGTCTTCCGTTGCATTGACCGGAGCTGTAGTGATCACCGTATCGGGCGCGTATAAGCCTATCCGGCTGCTGCCATAGATATCTGCCTCGCTCCAGAAAAGCTTTGGCGTTGTTCCCCCGGTTGCCGGGATCTTGTACGCGTAAGTAGCCATTGCATTGCCTTGTGCATCCCTCACATAAAATGTCTGTCCATTTTGCAAAGCTGAGCCATTGGAGACGCGCTTCATAACCCGGTTGC
>JANYKW010000088.1 GCA_025358025.1 Bacteroidia bacterium
ACTGTTTAAATTTCATTCATTTTGATTTTTAGGGTTACCCCGAACCCTGAAGGGAGCCCTAAAAATCAAAAAACACCCTTTAGGGCCGGGGTATTTTTTTTGATTTTGGGTGTAATTTCAAATTTTAAACAGTTTCTTAATTGATGCTACAAAAATAGAATAAATATTTTTAAATCGCATTAATATCACTTAAATCTTTTTATTATCACTATTTTTGTCGAATGAAAAATTTCTTTGCAGATGATTTAACACAGGATGAGCTCACTAAGTTGTTTCAAAGTGATGAGAAATGCCTTGAATTTATTTCTGGAATGAAATGGACTGAAGGTTTTGTATGCAGAAGATGCGGAAATAGCAACTATTGCGGAGGAAAAACGCCCTGGTCCAGAAGGTGTACCAAATGTAAAAGCGAAGAATCCGCAACAGCCGGCACAATTTTCCACCACTGCAAGTTCCCAATCAGCAAGGCATTCTATATTGCATTTCAGGTGTGTAAAGGAAATGAATCTATTTCTACCTACGAATTTGCAAGAAGACTCTCCCTCCGACAAATGACCTGCTGGAATTTCAAATCAAAAATCAGTGCTGCCCTTGATGAGCTAACCCACCTTTCAAACGCGGAAAAGCAGGATGTCCGAAAACTGTTCAATTACTAAAGATAAGTGACTGAAAAGTGTAAGTATTTTAAACACTTTAATCCCGTTATGCGCTTCAATATCTGAATTTTACCAGATAAATTGTTGCTATAAACATATGTACCTATTTTCATTTTTTCGATTATTTGTACAATTTGATAAAATAATCAAATATTTAACAAATTGCTAACATAAGTCATTCTAAGTTAACGCAATATTTCCCTAGTTTTGGAGGGTGATGCCATTTAGCTGAAAAATTTCTTCCCGAAAAAACCCTTTCAAGCCATTTAGCTTCAGCCAACTAAAACCTTTTAGCATATGATTACGCACGATGACCTCTGCGCTGTCCATTCGATGACTGAAACTGAAAAATATCGCTTACTTGAGCAGATAATGGACGATTACGACCACAAGGAGAGCAATCTGATACAGATTCTTCACATGGCTCAGGCAATTTTTGGGTACCTCTCTGCTGAAGTGCAGTCTTTCATTGCAGAAAAGATGGATATTCCCAATTCAAAGGTCAATAGTGTACTCACATTCTACTCCTTTTTCTCGACCAAACCAAAAGGGAAATACACCGTAAGCATTTGTCTCGGAACAGCTTGTTATGTGCGGGGAGGAAAAGATGTGGTCAACAAACTGAAAGAGGTTCTTTCGATCGATGTCGGTGAGACTACAGAGGATAAGATTTTCTCGCTCCAGGTAATGCGCTGCATTGGAGCATGTGGTTTGGCGCCTGCCATGACCATCAACGATAAAGTTTACAAACAGGTAAATCCGAATAAACTGCACCGTATTCTCGGGATGCTGAAATAATTTCTGTACTGAATCTATCAACCACAATCAGATAACAAATTCCTTCAATCATGTATATCAAATCGCTGCAAGATCTGAATGATATCAAAAAATCGTTTCAGGATCAGGAGTCTCAATACCCTTATATTGCCCATGTTTGTTATGCTGCGGGGTGCCTCTCATCCGACTGCCGGGATGTAAAAGAGGCTTTTGTCAAGGCTTTGGAGCATGAGAAACTGACCGAAAAGGTTAAAATCAATCTGACTGGCTGTATGGGAGCCTGTTCGCTGGGGCCTACATTGATTATCAACCCGGGTCAGACACTTTATTGCAATTTGAAACCCTCTGATATGCCACATATTGTTAAAGAGCACATCAGAAAAGGAAAGATTGCCACCAAATATTGTTTCAAGGATCCGGAGACAGGCAAAGAAATTCCAGATTTGCTGAATATTAACTTCTTTAAGCACCAGAAAAAAATTGTACTACGAAATTGCGGCACGATAGATTTTGCTTCAATCGATGAATATATAGCCCGTGACGGTTATTTTGCTTTGTGCAAAACTATCACGACAATGACTCCCGAAGCAGTGGTTGATGAAGTGAAAAGATCCGGCATGCGCGGACGGGGTGGCGGTGGCTTTCCTACCGGGTTAAAATGGGAGATGGCTTCCAGGGTTGCCAGCGACCAGAAATATATCATCTGCAATGCCGATGAAGGCGATCCCGGAGCCTTTATGGACCGGAGTCTGATGGAAGGCGATGCCCATGCGGTCATCGAAGGGATGATTATTGGCGGCTATGCCATTGGGGCAACGGAGGGAGTGGTATATATACGTGCAGAATATCCCATTGCCATTGAGCGGCTGACTATCGCCATCAAAGCAGCAAGAGCTAAAGGATTGCTGGGAAAAAACATCTTCTCCTCAGGATTGGATTTTGACATCGAAATCCGCATCGGAGCCGGCGCATTTGTCTGTGGAGAAGAGACTGCACTCATGGCCTCTGTGGAAGGCCGAAGAGGTGAGCCTACGCAGAAACCACCCTTCCCGGTTCAATGTGGCCTTTACGGCAAGCCTACGGTTATCAACAATGTGGAGACTTTTGGAAGTATCGCTCCAATTCTGCTCAACGGCGCAGAATGGTTTGCATCGATTGGGACGGAGAAAAGCAAAGGAACCAAGGTATTTGCCCTGGCAGGCGATATCCGGATGAAAGGACTGATAGAAGTTCCGATGGGCATCTCGCTGGGAAAAATTCTTTTTGATATCGGCGGTGGTATTCCGAAAAATAAAAACTTCAAAGTAGCACAGACAGGCGGGCCTTCAGGAGGATGCCTTACAGCCGAGCATCTTAATACGCCCATCGACTATGATTCGCTCATCAAACACGGGGCTATAATGGGCTCTGGCGGACTGATAAGTGCAGATGAAGATACCTGCATGGTAGACATGGCCCGATTCTTTATGGATTTTGTTCAGGAAGAGTCCTGCGGAAAATGTACTCCATGCCGTTTGGGTACCAAAAGAATGCTGGAGATTCTCGAGCGTATCACGATAGGGCAAGGGGAGGAAGGGGATGTGGACAAGTTGATCGAACTAGGTACATCAATTAAAGAATCAGCTATTTGTGGCCTCGGACAAACGGCAGCCAATCCGGTTCTCAGTACCATAAAATATTTCAGGCACGAATATGACGAACACATCCAAAAGAAATACTGCCGCTCCGGTGTTTGCAGTGAACTGTTTATTTCCCCTTGTCAAAATGCATGTCCGGCCGGTGTAAATGTTCCCGGATATATCGCCCTAATTGCAGCCGGCAGAGTAAAAGATGCCTATAACCTCATCCGTCAGGATAATCCTTTCCCTTCGATTTGCGGCAGAGTATGCACGCATCCCTGTGAAAGCAAATGCCGGCGGTCGCAACTGGACGAATCAATCGCAATAGCAGATCTTAAAAGATATGCTGCCGATTATGTGCTCAACTCCGACGAACCATACATGAGTATGATGTTCCAGAAGAATGGCAAATCTGTAGGTATTATTGGTGCTGGTCCTTCCGGGCTTACCTGTGGATACTATCTTTCGAGACTGGGATACACGGTCGATATTTATGAGGAAAAAAATGTAGCTGGTGGGATCCTGGCTTATGGCATTCCTGAATACAGGCAACCAAAAGACGTTCTTAAAAAGGAGATTGATTCCATTCTTCAATCAGGCATCAATGTTTTCTACAATACCAAAGTAGGCGAACAGGTCACTTTTGAAGATCTGAAGGCCAAATATGGAGCCATCTATATAGCCACGGGAACACAGCTTTCCCGCAAAATAGGTATTGAAGGAGAAGAAAAAGGGGGCATATACCATGGACTGGATTTTTTGAAAGACATCAACCTCCACAAGAATGTCAACGTAAAAGGGGTTGTTGCTGTAATTGGAGGTGGAAATACAGCGCTTGATGCCGCCAGATCCGCCTTGCGTTTGGGTGCTGATAAGGTTCATATCCTATACCGCAGAACACGTGAAGAAATGCCTGCCGACCGCAGGGAGGTTCAGGACGCGCTGGATGAAGGAATTATTCTCCATGAGCTGGTAGCCCCTGTCCGGTTTCTTGGGAACGGGTTTATCCGCCAGATCGAATGTATGAAAATGAAACCCGGCGAATTTGGAAAGGACGGACGAAGGATGCCTGTAAAACAGCCAGACTCACTTTTTACGCTGAACGTAGACCTGGCGATTCCGGCAGTCAGCCAGTATTCCGATCTTCCTTTTGTGACTAGAAAAGATGTTGAATTGACCGACTGGGGCACATTCGTTGTTGACAATGCAACCCAGATGACCACGCAGAAAGGAGTTTTTGCCGGAGGAGATGTTGCCCGGGGATCTGATGTGGTGATTACAGCTATCGCAGACGGGAAGGTTGCAGCCAGATCCATCGACAAATATTTGGGCGGAAAGGGGGTTCTCAATTCAGGTGAACCGATAGAAATCCCCAGCTCGCGTCCGGACGAAGCCAACACCATTGAACACGAGCGCTTTCCAATGAGATACCTCGATGATGAAAAACGCCGGAACAGTTTCGAAGAGGTGGCCCAGGGATTTCACAAACTCAATGCCATCGCTGAAGCCATGCGTTGCCTGCAATGTTCCAAACACTAACCCGTTAAATTTCCAATTATGTCACTTGTAACACTTACAATTAATAATAAAACCATACAAGCAGAAGAGGGGACGACTATTTTCGAAGCGGCCAAACAAAACAACATCCTCATTCCCCATTTCTGCTACCTGGAAAATGTTCACCAGATTGGATCCTGCAGAATCTGCGTCGTAGAGGTAGCAGGGGCCCGAAACCTCATGGCCTCCTGCGTCTCTGAAGTCAAAGAGGGGATGGTTGTTCAGACCAACACGGCCAAAGTCAGAAAGGTCAGAAAGGTACTCTATGAGCTAATCCTTTCCGATCATCCAAAAAACTGCCTGGGCTGCCACCGCAATCAAAACTGCGAATTGCAGGATCTTGGAGAACAGATACAAATTGATGGGTTCAGGTTCGAAGGGGTAAAATCAAAGGATGTAATTGACAGCACCAGCCCATCCATCGTACGTGACAGCTCCAAATGTATTCTCTGCCGGCGCTGTATCACGGTTTGCAACGAAATTCAGGGTATAGGCGTGATGAATGCCCATCACCGGGGGTTTGCCACTTTTATCGGTCCTTCAGAGACTGAGAATCTGGGGCATTCCATTTGTACCAACTGTGGACAGTGCATCGTTGTTTGCCCTGTAGGTGCTTTAAAGGAAAAAGACTCAACGCAGATCGTCTGGGAGGCACTACAGAATCCCGCTAAAACAGTTGTAGTACAAACCGCTCCTGCCGTACGCGCTGCTTTGGGCGAAAAGTTCGGATATGCACCAGGCACACTGGTCACAGGTAAAATGGCATCCTCCCTGCATGAATTGGGCTTTAACTATGTTTTTGATACAAATTTTGCTGCCGATCTGACTATCATGGAGGAAGGTTCAGAGTTTCTGAATAGAGTAAACAAACATTTTACCGCTTCAGAAGGTGCAGTTCTGCCCATGATAACCAGTTGCAGTCCGGGATGGATCAAATATGTCGAACATCAGTATCCTGATCATCTCGGACACCTTTCGAGTTGCAAATCGCCTCATATGATGCTTGGAGCGCTGGTCAAGACCTACTTCGCAGAGAAGATCAAAGTGGACCCCAAAGATCTTTTTGTCGTATCTGTCATGCCCTGTACTGCCAAAAAATTTGAAATCACCAGACCCGAAATGGAGTCCAATGGCATCAGGGATGTGGATGCAGTGCTGACTACGCGCGAACTGGCCAGAATGATCAAAGATGCCGGTATTGACTTTTCGCAGCTACCTGACAAAGAATTTGATTCACCATTGGGTCTCTCCTCCGGAGCTGCCGATATTTTTGGAACCACAGGCGGTGTGATGGAAGCAGCCATCCGCACGGTATACGAACTTATAACCGGCCGGGAACTACCAATGGAATCGTTGCATGTGAAGCCCCTTGTTGGCTTGCAACAGATAAAAACTGCAGATCTGAAAATCGAAAATGCACTTGAGCCATACTCTTTTCTGAACGGATTGACTGTTAAAGTTGCTGTAACAAGCGGATTAAAAGGAGCATCCATACTGATGGAAGAGATTCGGCTGGGGAAAAGCCCGTATCACTTCATTGAGGTAATGGGTTGCCCGGGCGGATGCATCAGTGGCGGGGGGCAACCCCGGCCGGTAGATGATATGGTTCGCAGGAAACGTTTAGAAGCCATCTACCGCGAAGATGAAGGGAAAAAGTTGCGCAAATCACATCAGAATGAAGATATCGCAACCTTGTACAGGGAGTTTCTGGGGCATCCACTGGGACACCTCTCGCACGAATTGTTGCATACGGCTTATGTAAAAAGAGATAAAAACAGACTGGCACCCAGGTAATAATCTTCAGTTTTTCAGTTTCCAGTCAGCCCCATCTTTGGTGTCTTTGATCTCAAAACCGAGCGATGTCAGGCTATCGCGAATCTGATCCGACAGTGCCCACTCTTTTTTCTGTTTGGCCTCCTGACGAAGGGAGAGCAAAAGCCCGACTGTCTCATCAAGAAGTTTCTGGTTTGAGTTGTCGTTGCTTCCATTTGCCAGCTGAAGTCCGAGGACATCATTTACCATCCCGGCATAAAGTTGCTTAAGTTTCTCCAGATCTTCTGCTGTAATCGTAACGTTCCCGTCATTGATTGAATTAATCATCCTGGCCCCATCAAAAAGATGCGCAATCAGAATTGGACTGTTAAGGTCATCATTCAGGGCATCATAGCAATTAACCCTCAGCTGTCCGACATCAAGAGATGAAGTGTCAGATGTTTTTAATTTAGGCAGCAAAGTCATGGCATTCATCAGCCTTTCAAATCCTTTCTCTGCTGCCTGCAAAGCCTCATTGGAAAAATCCAGGGGACTGCGGTAATGAGCCTGCAGCATGAAAAAACGAATGGTCATCGGACCAAAGGCCTTTTCAAGCAGCGGATGGCTGCCACTGAAAAATTCGTCCAGCTGGATAAAATTACCCAGCGATTTTCCCATCTTCTGTCCGTTGATGGTAATCATGTTGTTATGAATCCAGTAGTTGACTGTGGAATGACCGAAACAGGCCATTCCTTGTGCAACCTCTGCCTCATGATGCGGGAATAGCAGATCCAGTCCGCCCCCGTGAATATCGAAGGTCTCACCCAGATACTTGGTACTCATTGCTGTGCATTCTGTGTGCCATCCCGGGAAACCGGTACCCCATGGAGATGGCCAGCGCATGATGTGTTCGGGCAGGGCATTTTTCCAGAGTGCAAAATCCAGCCCCGACTTCTTCTCATTTTGACCATCCAGGTCACGCGTATTGGTGTAGAGGTCTTCAATTTTCCTTCCGGAAAGAATTCCGTAAGGATGATTTTTAGCATAGGCTTCGACATCAAAATAGACAGATCCATTTGTTACGTAGGCAAATCCTGCCTCAAGCATCTTCTTAACGGCTTCAATCTGTTCGATGATGTGCCCTGAAGCAGTAGGCTCGATGCTGGGAGAGAGCACATTGAGCTGCTCCATATTCTTCCGGTAACTGTTGGTGTAAATCTGTACGATCTCCATGGGTTCCAGCTCTTCCACTTTGGCTTTTTTGGCCACCTTGTCTTCGCCTTCATCGGCATCATTAACCAAATGGCCCACGTCTGTAATATTTCTGACGTAACGCACTTTGTACCCAATATGCAGCAAATAACGGAAAAGAAGATCGAAAGTAATGGCAGGACGTGCATGACCCAGATGTGCATTGCCATAGACTGTAGGGCCGCAGACATACATCCCGGCATGGTCCTTGTGTATGGGGACAAAAAGCTCCTTCTTTCGGGTCAGGGTGTTGTACAGCGTTAACTTTTCCATTATCTGTTTTTGAAGAGATCGAAATGCAAAATTAGTATTTATTGGAATAAACAGCTATCAAAATTTAATTCTGAAGTTAAACAATAACAACACTGTCGATGAAAGCTAAGCAAAAAATTCTTGAACCGTGTACCAAATTGGTACTTTTATACTATCTTTGTATATAAGAAGTTTAAAATATGTTGGTAATTAGCAGCAGAGAATTCCGGGAAAATCAAAAAAAATATTTTGATCTTATTGATCAAAAAGAACAAGTCATTGTTCAACGTGGCAAGAATAAGTCATACTCGCTTGTTCCTATTGATGAAACCGTTAAATATTTCTCTGAACCTGAAATCAGAGAGCGACTTGATCGTTCGATTGAAGAAGCAAAACGGGGAGAGCTGATAACTGTTAAACCTGAAGATCTTGCAAATCTTTTGGGTTTATGAGCTACGATTTAAAATTTACACCAACTGCATTAGCGGATATTGAATTTCACAAAAAATCGGGCAATAAGGTAGTATTAAATTGACTATTATATATAATTGATAATGAGATAATCGCTATTCTGATACTTCAAACAAAAGGTCATTATTCTAACAAATAATTCAAAAAAAATAATCTCCACATATGCAAAACTTATATTTAAAATCACTTCTTTTTCTGGCAATTGCAACCATATCCTCCTGTTCTTTCTCCCAAAATAAGCCAGTGCCGGAAGGTCCTCAAGTGCTGATAAAAACGCAATATGGAAATATGAAGGTGGTGTTATACAATGAAACTCCGTTGCACCGCGATAATTTCATGAAGCTTACCAAAACGGGAATTTACGACAGTCTTCTTTTCCATCGGGTCATCAAGGGGTTTATGGTCCAGGGGGGCGATCCCCAGTCAAAACGTGCCACCAAAGACCAGATGTTGGGTGACGGAGATCTGAATTACACGGTTCCTGCAGAGATAAGGCCTGACATTATCCACAAAAAAGGGGTAATAGCTGCAGCCAGAAACGGGGACGAAGAGAACCCGGGGCGCCGCTCATCTGCCACCCAGTTTTATCTGGCACAAGGGAAAGTTTACAAACTTGACGACGTACCATCGATTGAATTGAATTTAAACAGCAGGGCGGCTGAGTCACTTTTTTTAAAGTATAAATCAGAGAAAATCGATACGCTGATGCTCTTTCAGATGGCAAGGAACAAAGAAGGATATGACAAATTGCTTGATAAAATAAAACAAAAAGCACTCCGCGAAATCGAAAAGAATCCTATCAGGCTGACAAAACAGCAAGTTGAAACCTATACCACTTTAGGCGGAATCCCTCATCTGGATGGTGCCTATACCGTTTTTGGTGAAGTTCTTGAAGGACTGGCTGTTATTGACTCTATTGCGGCACAGCCAACCGGATTGAACGATCGGCCACTCGAGAATATCAGGATGACCATTGAGGTAATTAAGGAGTAACCGTTTCGACATTAAATCCCACCTGGCGAAGATTTTCATAAAATAAGGGATAGGACTTGGTTACCACCATGGCATCTTCGATACCGGCAGCACCGTTAAAAAGCGCAACAGGAGCAAATGCCATAGCCATTCGATGATCATCGTAGGTGGCAAAGACAGGAATTTTTTGTACAAGGTATTCGTCAAACGAACCATCCCATGCCAGTTCACCTTCTGCAGGCTCTGTGAGCCGAACCCCAAGTTTTGCACACTCACTTATTAAAGCAAAAATTCGGTCTGTCTCCTTGATTTTCAGAGTTTTAAGTCCTGAAAAATGAAATGGCAGCTTTTTGCCAATGGCCAAAACAACCATGGTTTGCGCGATATCAGGATTTTCGATGAAGTTCAAGGTTAATTTTTTCAATGTAACTGCCTTGCTCTTTGTCAGCCGGACTACATCACCTTCCTGCCTGGATCTTAAACCAAAATATTTTTCATACCAGTCTGCCTGGATGGCATCTCCCTGTAAACTATTCAGATAGAGCCCCTTCAGGTTCAAATCACAATGCTGCGACAGAGCCGCCAGTGCATACCAATAGGAAGCCCCTGTCCAGTCTGCCTCAACGGTATAAGGTATTGGCTTATAATTTTGTGCTTCTATTCGTATTTCATTTCCGCTCCAATGGTACATGATACCAAATTTTTTCATTAAATCGAGCGTCATTTCAATGTAGGAACGGGAAGTGATCCTGTTCATTAACCTTAGCGTGAGCCCGCCCTGAACAGTCGGGGCAATCATCAGCAAAGCAGAGATGTACTGGCTGCTGATACTCCCATCCAGTTCAAGAACAGAACCTTTAAGTGCAGTGCCCGTAATCTTTAACGGAGGAAATCCCTCCAACCCGGTATACTCAATTTGAGCACCCATCTTACGCAAAGCATCTACCAGGATGGAGATGGGTCGCTGCTGCATTCTTTCGGATCCGGTCAGATGCCATTCCCCAACAATTTTGGATAGGTAGGCTGTCAAAAAACGCATGGCCGTGCCGGCATGGCCAATATCAAAATGGTTGGAATTGGAATCAAGGATCTGGTTCATGACCCTGGAGTCGTCGCAGTTGGACAAATTTTTAACCGGACAGGAGGAGTAACTCAATGCGTTGATTATGAGCACTCTGTTGCTGATACTCTTGGAGGCAGGAAGCACAATTTCACCGCAAATTACAGCGTCTGTTTTCGTCAGCAGGGAATTCATTACTTATATGTTGTTTAACTCCCTGAAATAATCCAGAGCTTCAAAGATCTGATTTTTGGTACAATCTTTGTTGATCTCGACCTCTCCTACTGACTTGATCAGTGTAAAATTGATCCGTCTGCCTTCATTCTTCTTGTCGTGCCCCATCAATTCATACAATTCGGCATAGTCATCCGTTGTTATCCGGAATTTTCCATAGATTGACATGATCCATTTGGAAAGAAAATGCATATTCCCATCCGGGAAACCAGACCTCAGTCGGGAAAGATAAAGTTCAGTAATCATCCCGTAAGCCACCGCATGTCCGTGCAAGAGTGGGTTAGCGCTTTTCAGCGAATAACTTTCGAACGCATGACCTACAGTATGTCCAAAATTCAGGGCTTTCCGGATATTTTTTTCAGTGGGGTCTTTTGCAACAAAATAGTTCTTTATTAAAACGGAACGGGAAATCATTCCCTGCAAAAGCGAATAATCCGGTTTAAGCAGGTCAAAATTCATCAGTTCAGTCAGGTGATCCTGAGAATGAATCAAACCGTGCTTAATCATCTCAGCATATCCGGAAATGAAATTTTCGTGGTCTAAGGTCTCCAGAAAGCGGGTATCAATGATGACCTGAAGTGGTTGATTGATCACGCCAATTTCATTCTTCAACCCGTTGAAATTGAAACCCGTTTTTCCGCCGACAGAGGCATCCACCTGTGCAAGCATTGTAGTTGGGATATTTACGTATTGAACTCCGCGTTTAAAAGTAGAGGCGGCAAAGCTACCCAGGTCGGTAACCATACCTCCTCCGAGGTTCACAACCAGAGATTTTCGGTCGGCTCCTCTCTTGCTCAGGAAAAGCCAGATTTTTTCGACAGAGGACAATATCTTATTCTCTTCCCCACTGGGAATAACAATCTTTTTAAACTTTTCGATGCGCAGTGTATCACAAATAAGGGGCAGACAAAAACGGTCGCTCTTATCGTCTACTACCAGAAACAGCTTATCATCAGGGAAAGAGGCAAGACAAGAATTCAGTGCTTCTTCAAGCTTATCGGTTACTATTACTGAGTTATTTGTGGCCATTTGTTTTAAGATCTTCTCTTTACGTTTAGACAACAAAGATAAAAGAATTTTATCTGTTAATAATTTGATTTTTAATTGCCAAATGAAAGAGCCATGCTGTTGCTTGCGAGATATATCCGATTAAAGGAGGACCCATCAGGAAGCCAATAAAACTGACACTTGACACGGTTGCCAGTGCAATGCCAGCCGGAAATTAAAAGCAGTCTCAAATACCTGATTGCTTGTAGTAAAACGATCTTTAGTCACCTGACCCAATTTTGACAGATGTCATCGTAAGGGATCCGGCTATCGCTTTATCGTTGAAAAGTGTTACCGTTTCATTTTCCTCTATTAAAGCCAGAACATACAATAAAGGCAAAAAATGTTCAGGAGTTGGAATCGCCAGATCGAAGGCTTTCCCCTGTGATTTGAAGTCAATCAGTTTTTGGTGATCGCCATGCAGGATGTATTTCTTCATCTTTTCATTCGCTTCGGTAGCCCAGTCAAAGGCAAAACCGATCTCATTCATTTTGTCCCATGCAACCCGCTGGAGGTTGTGAACCATGTTGCCGCTGCCGATAATTAATACTCCCTTTTTGCGCAGCGATACCAGTTCCTTAGCCAGGTCATAATGCGCCTGCGGTGACTGGTAATAATCCAGGCTCATTTGTACAACAGGTACATCTGCTGCCGGATACAAATGTTTTACCACACTCCAGCATCCATGATCGAGTCCCCATTTCTGGTCCAGTCCGACCGTGGTTTTGGTCATGGTTTTTTGCGTTTCCAGTGCCAGCTCAGGACTCCCCGGAGCTGGATATTCCACTTCAAACAATCTTTGGGGAAATCCTCCGAAATCATGGATGGTCAAAGGCTTATCCATCGCCGTGACAAGCGTACCGCGTGTTTCCCAATGCGCAGAAACGCACAAAATGGCTTTCGGTTTTGGCAAACTCTTCCCTGTTTCTCTCCATCCTGCCACAAATTCGTTCTCCTCAATGGCATTCATCGGTGAACCGTGACCCAGAAACAGCACAGGCATTGGCGCTGTGCTGCTTAAGGATCCTGCCAGGTTATTCAATGCACTGATTTTCATGGTCGCGCCTGTTAAAGATGTTAAAGCAATCCCTTTTAAAAATTCTTTTCTATCCATTGTTTTGAAACATCCGTCTTGCTGTAATTTTACGAAATTGCTCAGGATTGTTTCAGCAATTGCACTTCGCAACTGATTTTTACCTCTTCCCCTACCAGGACACCACCTGCCTCGAGTGCAGCATTCCATGTAAGATCCCAATCTTTGCGGTTTATTTTCCCGTTCAGGGTGAATCCTGCCTTTGAATTGCCCCATGGATCTTTCATAATTCCGCCAAATTCTACATCCAGTTTCAACTCCCTGGCAATTCCTTTAATCGTCAATATACCGGTTAATCCGTAATTTCCATCTTCATCCAATCTTATCAGAGAATTTGATATAAATGTAATCAGTTCAAATTTTTCAATGTCAAAGAAGTCCGCGCTTTTCAAATGGGCATCCCGATCAGGATTTCCTGTTTGAATGGAGGCTGGCTTCATGCTAAATTCAATTTCACTAGTCGAAAAATCATCTCCGCTTGTAAAAACGGTCATAGCAAAGTCCTTGAATGTTCCTTTGACATTCGATATCATCAGGTGCTTTACTCTGAAAGCTATTTCACTGTGAACAGGGTCTATGCCCCACTTTGTTTTTGTTGTTTCCATCTTGTTGTTTTTAAGTAATTTATGATGGTACAAAGATGCAGCACCCAACTATGACGGCAGTAACACTTTTCGGAAAATAGGTTGTAATTTCAGGAAATAAGGGATCTCATCTCCTCACGGAATTCAGTCGGGGTTTGACCTGATTTCCTTTTAAAAACAGTTGTAAAATAAGCTTTCTCATTGTATCCCAGTTCATAACCAATTTCGGAAATGGTTTTATCGGTCGAAATCAGCAGATTTTTTGCTTCAATGAGTTTTCTCGTTTCGACGATCTCAGAAACACTCTGCTGCAGGATACTCTGACAAATCAGGTTCAAATTCCGTGTTGACATAAACAATTTATCCGCATAAAAATCAACTCCCTCCGGTCTCCGGAAATTCTCTTCAAGTATTTTTAGGAAGGTCTTGAAAGTGACATTTTGTGTCTTCTGTTGGAGCTGTTGCAGATCCTGCTTTCTCCGGTGTGATTCGATCATGGTAAAGAGTGCGCCCAACAGATGTCTGATCACTGAATAATCCGGTGTAGTAAGCTGCATCTCCTCATGCATCATCACGCACAGCGTATCAATCCGATTAAAACAGGCGCCTTTGGGCAACTCCATGGTAGCATGATCGTGGTAGTGGTCATAAAGCTGAAATGTTGTTTCAGGGATAAACTCGCTAACGAAACGAATCAGCCAGATATCCAGGCTTCCATCTTTGAAGATTGGTCGCGCGCGATGAATTTTGCCTTTTGCGATAAAACTAATATATGGAGCACTGAAAACCGATGATTTGAAATCGATAAAATGGTCCAGATCTCCGCCGATACCAACCAGCAACTCTTCGTGATCATGAACATGAGGATCATTCGGAGTGGCGGCAAGTTTAACGCCATCTGCCTCATTAAATTTTTGAATATCAAATAATAGATCCATAAATAGTTGCGAATATTTTGTGTAGCCAGTTTTATCCGTTGAACTCACTAATGGCGCCCAGCATGGCGGCCAGATTTTCAACAGGAACATTGGCCTGAACATTGTGAACGGCATTGAAAACAAATCCACCGTCTTTGGCAAAAACCTCACAATTTTCAAGAACTTGCTTTTTAACTGCCGCAGGTGTTCCAAATGAGAGCATTTTCTGGGTATCGACTCCCCCACCCCAGAAAACCAGATCCTTCCCGTAATTCTCTTTTAAATGACCTGGATCCATCCCCTTGGCATTGATCTGAACCGGATTGATGATGTCAAAGCCGGCCTCAATGAACAATGGCATAAAAGTTTCTACTGCACCACAAGAGTGTTTGAAACTTTTCCATCCCGTATTTTGATGCATCCAGTTGTTAATCTTCCGGTAATAGGGAAGGTATAACTCGCTGAATTCATCGGGGGAGCAAAAAGTGGAGACCTGGGTGCCGAAGTCGGTACCGCAGATAAATACTGCATCGATCTGATTACCAATACGCTGGTAAATTTTAGCGAAATTAGCAATGGCCAGTTCCGTCTGCTTTTCAAAGATGGCATGGACATAATTCGGCCGGAGGATGGTGCTCATATACCATTCGGCCACATCACGAATGCCTTTCGGGTTTTTAAGCTGCATGCCCGGAACCAGCGCGATGTCACCAAGGGCCGTTCCACCCAGACTGGCAATTACACCTTTCCCTTTGGTCGCCTGTTGCCTGACTGTTCTTTCCCAATAATCGAGCGTTTCGTCTGAGATGGGTTCAAATTCTTCGAGATTATCGGCAGGATCAAGCTTCTCTTCAACAATCGGTTCCTGCCTGATGATCGCATCGAAGAAGTAGCCTGCCTTTGGCAACCGGGCATTTGGTGGCAGGCTCCTGTCACCTCCCGGATAAATCAGCGTACTGCCATCCTCATCCTGCGTGGTATTGAAATCTTCAGGTACGAGTACTACCTGTCCCCAGTTGGTGGTGTAAAGTTTCCATTCGCATTCGTTGTTGGGAATTCCGAACATGTTGTTTTTCCCGTATACCCCGACCACATCGATCCCCATGGCATCGATCAGTTCGTCATCCACTTCACCCAGCATCTGAAAAGGCTCGATTACCTTAACGGGATGATCCTCCAATCCGTAGAACGACCTCAGATTTTTAACCGACAGACAATGGATCCCTGTTACTGCCGTTCCGCCAAAATCAACGACCAGACGATCGGGTTGTTGGTGATTCAGTGTTTTTTGAAGATTTTCCCTGGAGTTCATCTTTCACAAATTTTTTGAAAAATTACATAAAAAAACCGCCTCACTTTCCGGGTGAGGCGGTTTTTTTTATTTTTTTATTGCAATTTGAACTCAATCGGGATGGTATATGCCACGCCGACAGCTTGTCCGCGTTGTTTACCCGGTTTCCAGTCGGGCATCAGATAAATCACCCTCATTGCTTCGGCATCGATTGAAGGACTTACCCCTCTTTCAATCTTAGCCTGTTCAACTTTGCCTGCACTGTTTACCACAAAGGAGACAAAAACTTTTCCCATGATCTTATCCCTTTTCGCATCATCAGGATAGCTGATCTCTTTGGCAATAAATTTGCGCAACTCGATCGCACCACCCGGGAATTCAGGCATCTCTTCCACTACGATGAATACCTCTTTTTCTCCTTTTTGAGGAGTACTGGTCTGATCTGCTGTCTTTTTCTGGTCTTTACCACCGTCAAGCGCGAACATAACCGGAATGGTATAAGCCACATTCACCGCTTTTCCACCTTGTTTGCCCGGTTTCCAGGTTGGCAGGATATTGACTACCCTAATGGCTTCGTTGTCAAGCAGTGGATGAGCACCCCTGACAATTTTGGCATTCGCAACCGTTCCGTCTGATTTCACAACAAAGGTGACATATACCTTGCCCTGAATGCCTTCCTTGATCGCATCAGCAGGATACTTGACAGTTTCGGCAATAAATTTCTTCAAAGCCTCATTACCCCCGGGAAACTCAGGCATCTCCTCAACAACAGTAAAGACATTTGCCGGATCCTGGAATAGACCCTTTTCTGCTGTAAAGTCAATTGGTGCCATGGCCGGGTCACCAGCTTTTCCCTTGGTTTTGATCAGGACAACGCCATTCTTCCCCTTCTCACCATACATGATTGTGGCAGATTTATCCTTCAGAACACTAATCGATTCTATTTGATCCGGAGGGATCTTGTCCATGGTTTTTTTGTCAATCGGTACCCCATCCAGAATAAATAACGGTGGATTTGCATCGTCAATCCCACGTACAGAAACCTTGGAAGAGGGAGGGGTCGTTCCGGTTGGAATCTTTCCAGAACCCACCACGATCACATCTTCTTTTCCTGTTTGTCCCGGAGGTGGTGGAGGTGGCGGAGGTGGCGGTGGAGTTCCGTACCCCACAACAGTTACCTGTTCGATCCCGACTTTCCCGACTTCCATGACAATTTTCATCGTTTCGCCGGTCACTTTTAGTACTTTCGACTTGAATCCGACAAAGGTGAAGACCAGTTCACCATCCGCAGGGATACCTTTTAATTCAAACATTCCTTCAGGATTGGTAATTGTCCCCAAAGTTGAACCCTTAAGAATTACAGAAGTCCCGTATAATGGTTTTCCATCGGCTTTAAGCACCTGGCCCTTGACATCCATTGTTTTAGCTTGTGGAGCCACGATGTTGTCTTCACTTCCATATTGATATTCCGGCACCGCGAATGCATAGAACAGCATCGCGGCCAGCGGCAATACAAGCAACATCTTTAATTTCCTGAAAGGGGAACCTATTTTCTTTTTCATCATTTTAAATCTTTTTTTGTTGAGTGAATAACTGAATGAATTGGTGAGACTAAATACAGGAACTCCCAATAACTGGTTCAGCAGGGCTGCCTGGTAAACGGCCGGATTGGCGGTACATTGCAAGGCGCTCTCGTCGGCCAGAAATTCATGGTTCTGACGGATCAGATGGGCATAAATCCAGGCAAAAGGATTGAACCACTGCACGATACAGATCAATTCGACCAACAGCAAATCAAACCAGTGACGTTGCTGAATGTGCTCCCGCTCATGGTTCATGATCTCTTCCATCTCCTGTGTCGCAATTGAAGGATTGACGAAAACGAAAGAGAAAAATGAAAATGAGGAGACAAATTCCGGTGTGCGGACCAGTTTTACGGCTCCGGTTCTTACATAACCGGCTTCCTGCAATTTCCGGATGATCTTCCACGTCTGAAAGATCAGGCGCAACAGGAAAGCCAAACTACCAAGAAGATAGATCCAGAAATAGATCGTCAAAGTTGGTGTCGGTTCCTCGACAACCGTTCCTACAGACAACTCGCCGATGTCTGCGGATGAAGAAATTGCCGGTAAAATGACAGCATAATGAAAAGTATAAAAAGGAAACAGCAGGGAAGCGATGATCCCGGCAAGCAGGTAAACCCTGTTCAGCCTGAAAAAATGCTCGTTACGCAGCACCAGCAGGTATACCAGCGCGAAACCGGTCAGCCATGCGGCTGACTTTAACAGATACAGTCCGATTGCTTCCATCTTATTCGGTTTTATTGCGTTTTGCCAGCTCCTTTTTAGTCTCTTCCAACAAAAGCTCGAGGTCTTTGATCGACAGATCGTTCTCCTTGGCAAAAAAGGAGGCCATGGCAGGGAAAGAATTGTTGAAATAATTATTCATCAATCCAAAAAGCTGCTTTCCGGAATACTCCTTTTTCAGCACCATCGGATAATAGACAAATACTTTGCCGTAATCCTTGTGCCCGACAAATCCCTTCTTTTCCAGAATACGTACTACCGTGGAAACCGTGTTTCTCGCAGGTTTTGGTTCTTCGAAGCGATCGAGTATGTCTTTGACCAACCCTTCGCCAAGTTCCCACAATATCTGCATGACCTGTTCTTCTGCCTTTGTTAATTGCATGACTCTTACTTTTTATTGTCAATCCTTCAAAACAAATATACAACTATATTTATAGTCACACAACATTATTAAGTTTTTTTAACTATTTTTTTAGTCAATTAATCATGCAGGTAATTATTTAGTAAATAATGTTTTGGAAATATGCTGCCAGTTTGACTCCGCAGGGGTCGAACAATATACAACCAAATTTTTCCTATAATCTGGGAACAGACATCCCTCCGTCCACCTGTACAACCTGGCCCGTTGAGTATGGCATGCTACCAGAGGCCATGGCGGCTGCGACCCTGCCTACATCTTCGGGCAATCCCCACCGCGGCTGGATAGCCATGCCGTTTTGAAAAAGCAAATCATATTTATTCTGAACTCCGGAAGTCATATCGGTCCGGATAACGCCGGGTTGGATTTCGTAAACAGGGATATCAAATTCCCCCAACCGTGTTGCCCATAATTTGGTAGCCATGGCAATCCCGGCCTTTGAAATGCAGTATTCCCCCCGGTTCACAGAAGCAAATGAAGCAGAAACAGACGACACATTGATGATGCAATAAAATTCATCAGGATCCTGCTTCTTAGTCTCTATCATTTGATTTGCAATCAACTGTGTTAAAAAATAGGGACCCTGCAGATTGACTTGCAGCACCCTTTCGAAGCTTTCTTCTGTAGCATCCAGGATATCCCTTCTTTCAACCGGCGCTATTCCAGCATTATTGACAAGAACATTCACCCGGCCAAAATGCTTGTAAACAGCATGAACCAGTTTCTGACGATCATCACTCAGAGACACATCTCCCTGAAAATAGGCTGCCTGGATTCCTGTTTTTCGCAGTTCCTCCAAAACTTCATCCACAGTTGTTTCATCACGTACACCATTCAAAGCAAGATCAAATCCTGCCCTGGACAATTCAACCGCGATGCCCAGTCCAATGCCACGGGTACCTCCAGTTATCAATGCTACATTTCTCATTTTCGATTGATGATTACGCTATTTTATAAATCAGTTCCTTTCGTCCGAAATGATCATCGAACATTTTCGGTCTTGCTACTGCGGACGACGAACTCCCTGCATTCTACAACCCCGGGTTCCGCTCCACCAGGGGCTACCAATATTCAGCCACAACGCTGCTTAAGTTGTTTGGAGGGTCGCGTTCACTCCGTCCTATCCATCCCTCCGTCTTTCCGTCCCTCCGTCCCTCCGTCTTCTCCGCCACTTCTTACAAAATTTCCGGAATCTCCACCCAGCACCGCTTCGCCCAGCTCTCAAGACCCTTTTCAGCCAATTGAACACCTTTGGCCCCTTCGAGCAGTGTCCAGCGGAAGGGCTCATTTTTTACCACATGCTTGAGGAACAGCTCCCACTCTGCTTTAAAGGCATTATCATACAACTCTTGTTCGGGAACTTTCGACCATCCGTCGTAAAAATTGATCGGACTCGGAATATCCGGATTCCATACCGGTTTGGGTGTATTTCCATAGTGTTGTGTCCAGCACTCCCGCAATCCTGCCACGGCGGAGCCTTTGGTTCCGTCAACATGCAGGGTGAGCAGATCGTCTCGTCTTACCCTGGTTACCCAGGATGAGTTGAAGTGGGCGATGATACCTCCTTCGAGCTCAAAAGTTGCATAAGCAGCATCATCTGCGGTACATTTATATACCTTTCCCTTTTCATCCACTCTTTCAGGGATGTGGGTTGCTCCAAGGCAGAAGACTCCTTTTACATTTCCGAAGAGGTTGTCAAGCACATAACGCCAGTGGCACAACATGTCGATGATGATACCGCCATCGTCCTCCCTGCGGTAGTTCCAGCTGGGACGCTGAGCAGGAATGTTAAATCCCTCGAATACCCAATATCCGAATTCACCCCTAACGGAGAGTATTTTCCCAAAAAAATCATTTTCCATGAGCCGTTTGATCTTCAACATCCCCGGCAGGAAAAGCTTATCCTGCACCACTCCGTGTTTTACGCCTGCTTTTTCGCATACCTCGTACAACTCGAGTGCGGTGGCTGTATCAACAGCAACGGGCTTTTCACAATAGACATGCTTGCCGGCCCGGGCCGCCATTTTTACTGCTTCAGCTCGTCGTCCGGTAGTTTGCGCGTCAAAATAGATCTGATAGGACGGATCACTCATTACCTTATCCAGATCGGTAGTCCATTTTTCGACGCCAGAAAGTTTAGAAAGCTTCCTGAGTTTCACTTCATCGCGTCCTGCAAGGATCGGATCGGGCATGATAAATTCGGCTGGGTCGCACTGGACACCTCCCTGCTTGATGATCTCAACGATCGACCGCATCAGGTGCTGGTTGGTTCCCATGCGTCCGGTTACGCCATTCAGGATGATGCCAACTTTGTGGATGGTAATATTTTCAGCCATTATGTAGTAAATTAAAAGTCACTAATATCTGTATCAAATTATAATTCCTTCTTCCAGCTCTCTGCCATTAAGTTTTCGTCAGGTATGCATGCTTGATTTTTTCAAGATAGCTTTTCTGGTCCGTTGCCCAATATTTGTCGGAAAAAATCTCTACTTCATTGTAGCCTCCGAAACCTGCTTCTTCCACCCACGATCGTATTTCAGGGACGTTGATGCAACCATCGCCCATCAACCCCCTGTCGTTTAAGAAATCTATGGTGGGTACATTCCAGTCACAAACATGAAATGCAAAAAGGTGATCGTGGGCTGCACATCGTTGAATTTCAACCTGAAGATCCGGATCCCACCAGAGATGGTACACATCTACCGCAATCCCAACCCATTCTGAATGAATCATTTCAGCAATTTCGTTTGCCTGCCTGATGGTATTGATGGCAGATCTGTCGCCTGCATACATCGGATGAAGCGGTTCAATAGCCAATTTGACACCAGCACTTTGCGCTGCAGGCAAAATTCTGAGAATTCCCTCCGTAATCTGTTCCCTGGATTTCTCGAGCGACTGACCTCCGTCGGCACCACATACCAGCACGATCATAGGAGCACCTACTGAAGCAGCCTGTTCAATGGCCCACAGATTATCTTCAATTGCCATTTCGCGCTTTCTCAAATCAATAGAAGGGAAAAATCCACCACGAGCAAGCGATACGACCTGCATGTCAAAATCAACCAGCAATTTCTTTACATCATTCAGATTTTTATTCTCCAACACATTGCGCCAGATGGTGATCCCCTTGATACCCACGGCTGAATAATTTCTTACGCATGTTTCTATACCCCATGGTTTGGTTGTCAGTGTGTGTACACAAAGTTTCGAAAAATCTTCAATTTTAGATATCATGCTCATCTCAATCCATTAAAGAAGGTATAATAAACATCCCCGGATAGGATTCTTTTCAAATACA
The DNA here is from genome assembly GCA_025358025.1 of Bacteroidia bacterium. GTDB lineage: Bacteria > Bacteroidota > Bacteroidia > Bacteroidales > Prolixibacteraceae > CAINVV01. Next base: position 21,556 of record JANYKW010000088.1, read on the forward strand.
AGGCTGTTTCACGCATGTGGAAATCACCCCACATACTGGATTCGTTGCACGGAACTTTGTAACCTTCAGGAATATAATCCCAGCCATTTGGCCGGTGATAAACTGAGTGAAGCAGAATCCCCTGGTGACCAGGATCGGTGGAGAGATAGGGCGTCTCCAGCAGTGTTGAAGCTACCGTCAGCCCTGCTTGCCAATAGCGGTTACCCCCATCGGACTTTCCCTGAGTCTTAAAATAATGACCGAGCCGAAGCAGTCCCTGCGCCCCAATGGCTGCAGCGGAACTGTCAACAGGCTCAAAATCATTAAAAGGATCAGCTGGCAGTGAGAGGTAATCTATCAGATGAGCCAATCCCGGGGCACCTGTATCCCAATATGGAATCCCATCTGACGGAGTATGAGCAATGAAAAAATCGCAGGTAGCCCGGGCTCCTAAGGTTAAAATTTCAATAATCTGTTCTTTGGCCATGCTACCTGCAAAATCTTCTGCCGGAAGTGTATCCAAATACTCCAGTTCCTCTGCAAATCCAAGCATCGCCCATGCAAGTCCACGAGTCCAGGTGGTGAATCCGGAATATCCCTGCTGCGTATTGGGGCAACGGTAGTTCCCATCGTTGGCGTTGAAAATTGATTCGTGGGCTGTTCTTCCCCATTCGTCGTAGCTGTCGCGGCCTTCTCCGTAATAAACAGCATATTTGGCTGTGGCAAGAAGATGATCTGTTGCCCTTTGAAACAATGAGATATGTCTGTCATTTTCACCGGGCAAAAAATGCCCCAGCCGATGAGCCATCATTAAGATTCTACACGACCTGATCGTATCGACAAAGAGGGAATGGGGCCCATTGAATGAATAAATAAAGCCACCATCAGGTATCTTGCTCCACCTGTTTGCCTGAACTGCTCCCGAAGCTTTCATTGCTAACTCATAGAAATCCTTCTCCCAGGCATTAAAGGGAAGCTTCCCTTCATTCATTAGTCTGTGAAGATTTCCGTAGGTACTCATGTTGTTAAAACCGTGATCATGCACCCCTACATGACTGATATGCGGTGCCATTCTGATCATTGTATTCTGTCGGCCCGATTCCAGAAAGGATTCATCACCAGTTGCATCGAATTGCAGTATTGCCGAACCAAACTGAAAGCCCTGGGTCCATTCCGTCCATCCGCGAGAACTGTATTTCCCCTTTTTTGTAATAACCGGAGCCCCATGAGCTGTATCGTAATCCCTTTCAATCGCAATAATCTTTTCGCCGGATAAATTCCAGAAGCGGTTAAGTTTGTCTTTAAGATCTGATGTTTTGATATGGAAATCTATAATCATAAAGCATAATTTGTTGTATTGTCACCTGATTGTTATAAATTTTAAATAATTTTTTGATAGAATTTTACATTTTTCAGCCAGCGTCTGTGTAAAATTCAGACATATAATGAGCCGCGGAACCCCCTGGCACTATAGTAAGAGGGTGCACTGTTGTGATACACGAAGACATTGCCGTAACGAAAATCAGCAAAGAGGGCCCCACCGAGTTTTCTGATCTCAGCAGGCGTTTTCACCCAGCTCGATGTTTTCGCATCGAAATTTCCGAGCTTTTGCAATGCCCGATATTGTTCTTCCGTCAAAAGTTCAATACCCATGGCCGCAGCCAAATCTATAGCATTATTCTCCGGTTTAAATTCTTTCCTTGATTCCAGCCCTTCACGATCATAACAAACACTTCTGCGGCCTTTTGGACTTTCAGCTGAACAATCATAAAAAATGTATTCACCCGTCTCTTGGTCCATACCAACAACATCCGGCTCTCCGCCAGTTTTTTCCATCTCACTGAGCGACCATAGTTTTCCCCTGGAGTCGTCAGTGTCAAGCTTTTCTTGAAGTTTAGCCCATTCAAGACCTAAATGGCGGTTCATGTTTTTCTCAAAACGGGCTTTTAAAACGCCGACCAGATCTTCACGCTCTTCTCGCAACAACTCCATTTTATTTTCCATCGTAAAGATGTGTTATTCTGATTTGCTTGCAATTTCTTGCAATTGTTTATGCTCTCTGCTCCATGCTTCTAATCCCTCTTGTCTTGGGCAGAAATGCCACAATTACTGCCCCAAGCAATGCCAGGGCAATTAAAAAGTAAAATCCTGCAGCATAGCTTTTCGTTGCTTCATTGTAAAGGTGACCTACCAACACCGGGAAGCTTGCTTCTGCCATCCCATCTGCGACCAGAATAATACCCATGGTTCGGCCCAAGGCCCTAATCCCGAACAAATCTGCCGCCATAAGTGGAATAATCATGTAGTCACCGCCAAGTCCGATACCGAAAATGATGGCAAACAAGTAAATCCTGCCGGGGAAATCGGGAAACAACAGCAGCGGGATGGCCGAGGCTACGATCAAATAAATCAGTATCATAACATATTTCCGGTTGATCAAATCAGCCAGGAATCCCATCAAAACCCTGCCCGCCAAGCTGGAAAACAATACGAAAGACATCACATTGGCAGCGTGTGCCTGAGAAAAATCAAGGTCACGCAAGTAGAGTTTCAGGTGCTGACTAATACCTCCAACCGCACCAATCGAGCACATACTCCCGATGGCAAGCAGGTAAAAATTTGGATTACGGAGAATGGTCCTGATTGGAACAGCGGTAGTTGTTTCCAACTCTCCGGCAGGCTCAAAAGAAGAATCTTTGATGAAAAAGGCCATTGGAAAAGCTATCAAAACAACCAGGATACCAAGAGAAATCAAGGCCAGGTGCCATCCAAGATTTTGCTCCAGGGCAGTAATGATCTGTGGAGCAAATGCCCCACCGGCCCCGATTCCAAGGTAGGCAATTCCCATGGCCTTGCCCCGGTTTTTATCAAACCATCTGGATATCAATACCTGACATGGAAGCGGTCCACCGAAGACATATCCAATCGCGTTGAGCATATAAAACAGATAGAACATGGGAAGAGAGCTTGAAAAGCTCAACCCGACCAGCGCAGTACCGGCCATCAATGCGCCTGCCAGCATCAGTTTGCGCGGACCATACCGATCGATCATCCAGCCGGCCAGAAAACCAAACAGGGGTGCAACCAGCAATTTACCCAGGGCATTCCCGGAAGTTACCACTGCCCTGGACCAACCATATTCCTTGACCATGAAATCGTAGAAAAACGGCAATCCATAGATGATCAATCCAACGATGGCGAACAAGGTAAGAAAAGCGGTTGCCAGGATATAGGTTTGAGAACTTCGCCGGGTATCTGTCGGGCTCACTACATCAGTACGTGTCATCCTGTCTAAGTATTTTTGATTTTGGATTGATCTTCCGGCAAAATCGAATAAGCTAAAAGCCAAAAGCTAATGGCTAAAGGCTTTTGGGAATAGCAAGACCATCAAACCCTGCCACTAAGATAGGAGATTTAGAGATAGATACAACCAGTCGACTTTATCTTTAAATCCTGCTATGACATAAATAACTATAAACGATGAAAAAACGAAAATATGCTGCAATTCTTTTCTAATTTCACGCTGATATTTAATTTGTCGTTGCACCATGCTTTACAACAACAAAAAATACCTCCTCTATCTCAAAAACAGCCTGATGATTTCGGGCCTGCTTCTGCTGATATCGATGTCGGCTGCACTCTTTTTTCAGTGGTTCGAATTGGTTTTCGCCCTTTCAATCATGTTGGTCCTGATGCTGATTCTCAACAGGGTATTAAACTTTAGTTTTGTCCGGATTCAGCAAGACTCCAGAAAATTAATGATCCGCTATTATTCCCTGTTTGCTGTCGAAAGAAACTATGAATCCATTGAGTTTCCTATAGCTTCCCTGAAATATGTTACAGTAAGAAAATATCTCTTTGGAATGAAATGGGATCTTCATCTCACCGTGCGACTAAAACAGGGATTGGCAAGTTACCCTCCAATTTGCCTTTCAGCTGTTCCTTTTCAAGATAGGAAAAAATTAGTTGAAGCGATCCGGAATCTTATCCATTCAGATTTCTGAGCATATTCCGCCCTGTTTGTATTTTCAAAGCATGACGATTCCCAGACTGATATTTTGGCTTACCGAATATATGGTGAAAGAAGTCGAAATTTTAATTACATTTAATGGTTCTTAAAAAATCTTGAATGTCAAAAGTAAAAAAGCTAGAAAAGGCATTAAATTTCAATAAAGCCGGCTTAAAAACAACCATTATGGCCCTCTTCTATGAGGAGCCTGCCTTTGTTTACAACTATAAACAACTCTCCGGAAAAATAGGCGCAAAAAATACGACAGCGCAATTGATGGTCAGTGTAGCTTTGCAGGAATTACGTGACAATGAGGCACTTGAAGAGGTGTCAAAAGGAAGATACCGGCTTAAGCAAAAGAGCGGAGGCTCCATTATCGGAACCATGGAGCTAAATTACAAGGGATTCGGACAGGTATTTTGTGAGGAACTCAATGATACTGTTTTGATTCAGGCTACCAACATGAATCACGCACTCGACGGCGACAAGGTTAAAATCAGGTTATTCGCCAGAAGGAAGAAGAGCGACACGGAAGGAGAGGTCGTAGAAGTGTTGGAGCGGGCACAGAAAACATTGGTCGGTACCGTCGAAATCTCTAAATTTTCAGCTTTTCTTGTTCCTTCCAAACGCATGCCTTTCGATCTTTTTATACCCAAAGAGAGTTTAAACGGAGCCAAACACGGTCAAAAGGCGATTGCCAGAATTCTGGACTGGCCCGAAAATTCACGCAATCCTGTCGGTGAAATCGTTGATGTGCTGGGCGATGCCGGGTCCAATAATACAGAAATGCATGCCATACTTGCAGAGTTTGGCTTGCCATATAAATATCCTGAAAAGGTGGACGAAGCAGCCAATAAGATCCCGATGGAGATTTCTCCTTCTGAAATAGCCAACCGCAGGGATTTTAGAAAAGTACCCACTTTTACCATCGATCCGGCTGATGCAAAAGATTTTGACGATGCCTTGTCAATTCAAAAACTCGAAAACGGATATTGGGAAGTGGGAGTTCACATTGCCGATGTAACCCATTACGTGCGGTACAATTCTATCATAGAAGAGGAAGCATATACCCGGGCAACGTCTGTCTACCTGGTCGACCGCGTAGTACCCATGTTACCCGAACGTCTTTCCAATGGGGTCTGCTCCCTGCGCCCAAATGAGGAAAAACTCTGCTATTCTGCAGTCTTTCAGCTTGATGACAATGCCAAGGTTCAAAAAGAGTGGTTTGGCAGGACAGTTATCTATTCAGACCGGAGATTTAGTTACGAAGAAGCCCAGTCGGTGATTGAATCCGGCGAGGGGGATTTGAAGGAGGAAATTCTTACCCTGGATATGCTGGCAAAAAAATTAAGGGCCAAACGCTTTGAAGGCGGTTCCATTGATTTTGACCGGGTAGAAGTAAAAATAATAGTTGATGAAGCAGGGAAACCCACCAGTGTGTTTTTCAAAGAGTCCAAAGATTCCAATAAGCTGATAGAGGAATTTATGCTGCTGGCAAACAAAAAGGTGGCTGAACTGATTGGCAAGCCCGGTGCCCGTAAAAAAGAGAAGACTTTTGTTTACCGGATTCACGACAAGCCTGATCCTGAGAAGCTCGAGAAATTTAACCATTTTATCAAGCGGTTTGGATATGGAATCATGACCAACTCCCCAACTGCAGTGACTGCCTCCATGAATCAGCTGATCACCAATGTATCAGGCAAAAAAGAGCAAAATGTCATTGAAACCCTGGCCATCCGAACCATGGCCAAAGCAGAATACTCAACCAGAAACATTGGGCACTATGGTCTGGGTTTTGAATATTACACCCATTTTACCTCCCCAATCCGGAGATATCCGGATATGATGGTCCACCGGCTGCTGGAGCGCTATCTTCAGGACGGCACTTCCGTTGCTGCGAACAAATACGAGGAGATGTGCAAGCACTCCTCCGATATGGAAAACCGGGCAGCAAATGCAGAGCGCGCCTCCATCAAATACAAACAGGTAGAATTCATGTCCGACAAGATCGGGCAGCAATTTAAGGGAGTCATTTCAGGGGTTACCGAATGGGGGATCTATGTCGAGCTTGAAGAGAACAAATGTGAAGGAATGGTTCCTCTCCATGAACTTACCGATGATTTTTACCAATTTGATGAAAAGAATTATTGCATCACCGGAAGAAGGACACGCCGGCGGTATCAGTTGGGAGATGAAGTTGAAATTGAGATTCTCAGAGCCAATCTTGAAAAGAAGCAGCTCGATTTCAAAATTGTTGTTTCTTCAACAAAATAATTATATTTGGTCCATAATGATGAATTCCAAACAATGAGCAACGAAAACTTAGGCACAAAAAAAGATGCTGTTCGAGAGAACATTCTAACTATCGCGCAAGAAATTTTCAGCAAATTCGGGTACAAAAAAACCACTTTGGACGACATTGCCAATGCGGTTAGAAAAGGGAAAAGCTCTCTTTACTACTATTTTAGCAGCAAGGAAGATCTGTTTCAGGAGGTAATCCAGAAAGAAGCTGATATTCTAAGGGTAGAACTGGCTAAAGTACTTCAGAAGGACATGGATCCTGCAGATAAGCTGCGTGACTACGTGATGACTAAAATCACTACTTACCGTCAACTGGCAAACTTTTACAATGCCATTGAAAACGACACCGCAGCAGTGGAGTTCATTGATAAAATCAAGTCCCAGTACGATCAGGAGGAGATCCGGATGATGAAGCGAATCCTGCTGGATGGAGCCCGCCAGCATAAATTTGTGATCAAAGACTTTACCTTGGTGGCAATTGGTATCACTACAGCCATCCGCGGACTGGAGATGCCACTCTCTGCCGGACCATACAGATCAAACGATTTGGGTAAAAGTGTGGATGCCATTGTCAAGATCATTTGTTATGGAATCATGAGACGTGACTAAAAGTCAGATTTAAATAAAAAGAAATGCCCCGACGGTTTCATCGGGGCATTTCTTGTTATTTAAATCTGATTGAACCACCGCTCGAACTGTCGGAGTCACGTGAGCCGGGATTTCCGGTTACGGTGATATCTGATCCACTGCTGGCATGTGCCTTAATCTCTTTGGTTACATGAACATCCAAATTGGAACCGCTCGATGCGGAAGCCTCTCCTTTTTCGGCTACCAGTTGGGATGCATTCAATTCAGAACCGCTTGAACTTTCAGCTTTAATAGCCATGGAAGTTCCGCTAACAGTCAATTCACTGCCGCTGCTTGAATCTGCCGTTACCATGCTGCAATTTACTTCCATGGTTACTTCCGATCCGCTGGAAGAGGAAACGGTCAAGTTTTCAGCGTTAATCTTATTCACCGTTTTAACCTCAGAACCGGAACTGGCAGTGATGGAATTCAGCTGTTTGACGGTTACGTATACCTTCATTGTTTTTGTATGGCTAACACCCTCCTCAAGATATATTTTGAGTTTCCCGCCTTCTACTTCCGTTTTTAGTATCTCCAGGATATTCTCGTCAACTTCGACGACTACTTTTTCAAGATTATCCTGCGTGAGAATCAATTCAATTCCTGTACTTACTGATATCTTATCAAAACCGGAAATATTTCGTTCCTGTTTAACAACTTTCCCATTTCCATGGATATGGGCGATACATGAAACAGCAGTCAGCGAAAATACTACCAACCATAAAGCCATCAGGTTGTACAAATGTTTTTTCATAACAAGGAATTTTAGGTGATACATTTTTAGTGTTTTACAATAAGACGCAGGAAATTCAAAATCGTTACAGTGTAAAACAAAAAAACGACCCGGATGTAAACATCGGGTCGCTGTATAATTTCGTATCCTTGAATTATTGTTTCAGGGGTTCGTTTTTCTTTTCTTCTGTTGCATCGGGAGGCGTTGGGGTTCCATCATCCTCTTTCATGGCTTTCTTGAATTCTTTCATTCCTTTACCGAGGCCACCCATCAATTCCGGTATTTTCTTACCTCCGAATAATAGCAGCAGGGCCGCAATGATTAATATTACATGCGCACCACTTAATACACCCAATATAAATAAGTTCATAGCGTCCTGTTTTTAGTGTTGTTGCAAAGATAGCAATCTTTTTAATCCAATATTCCCTGTTTACCTAAATAATTTCAAGATATCATTCCCGTTGGCAAAAAGCAAAAGGGAAAAAAGCAGCACCATACCGGCAATCTGTGCATATTCCAGGAATTTGTCACTTGGCTTCCTCCGGGTGATAATTTCATACAACAAAAACAATACATGACCTCCATCCAGAGCTGGAATTGGCAGGATATTCATAACGGCCAGAATGATGGAAAGGAAGGCTGTCAGGTTCCAGAAAGATTCCCAGTCCCAGGCATCGGGAAAGATATTTCCAATCGCTATAAATCCGCCCAAGGATTCATAAGCCTTCGTTTGCGGAGAGAAAAGTAATTTGAATTGTTTGAGGTAATCTCCGATAGCCCTGTAACCTTTCGAAATTCCAGCAGGAATGGATTCCAGAAAACTGTATTTTATGGTTTTGTACTCAAAGACTCCTTCCAGGTCATAGGCGCGCTGGATACCAATCAGTCCGGATGCACCTATCCTTACCTTACGCGAAGAGATAACTCCTTTATGTTTGTATTCAACATGGATCTCCATATCTTTGGAGAGCGCAAGTTTGTCAATAAATTCGTCGTAAAAACGAAATTTCATGCTGTCAACAGAAAGAATTTCGTCACCCAGCTCAAAACCTGCATCCCTGGCTGGGGATTGTTTGGAAAAAGCAGTAATTTTACAGGAAAATGGCACACGCAGGGAAAGTATATTCCTGTCTGTCAATAATTTGGGAATAACTTCCTTTTTAATTTCCAACGTCAGCCTTTGAGAATCACGCTGTACTTCAATGGTATGGGCATCATCCAGAACGATCGTAGGTATAATTTTGGTGAAACTTTCTACCACTTTACCATCTACTGAAATAATTTTATCCCCGTTTTGGAGTCCGATTTCGCGACCTGTCTCTGAGACTACAATTCCGTATTTGGCGTTCTGATTCGGAAGATATTCTTCCCCCCAGGTGAACAGGATCAAGGCGTAAAGCACAAGAGCCAGGATAAGGTTGAATAACACACCACCAATCATGATAAGCAATCGTTGCCAGGTTGGTTTAGCCCTGAATTCCCAGGGCTGGGCGGGCAATTTCATCTGTTCCTTGTCCATAGATTCGTCAATCATCCCTGAAATTTTGACATAACCTCCCAATGGCAACCATCCAATACCATATTCAGTTTCGCCTTTTTGCATCTTGAAGAGTGAGAACCATGGATCAAAAAACAGGTAGAATTTTTCTACCCTGCAACGGAAAAGTTTGGCGAACAGAAAGTGTCCGAATTCATGCAGAATTACCAGTATGGAGAGGCTCAACAGAAGTTGAGCGGCTTTGATCAATATTACCATCTTAAAATTTGTTTATTCGTTTACCTGCCGGATGATTTCCTCCGCATAAGCCCGGGCAGTTTTGTCAGATTCTACATAATCATCCAGTTCCGGATGATTAATAAATTGAATTCTCTCCATGACCTGCTCGTTGATTTTAGCAATATCCGTAAAAGAAATTTTTTCGGATAAAAATGCTTTAACAGTAACCTCATTGGCGGCATTTAGCACGCAAGCCAGGTTACCTCCTTTGTACAGTGCCTCATAAGAGAGTACAAGGTTACGAAAATTTTTTGTATCAGGCGTGGTAAAAGTGAAGGTTGAGCAATCGGAGAAATTAAATCTGGCAAATAAATTTCTGAGTCGGACAGGAAATCCAAGGGCAAATTGTATGGGCAACCGCATATCGGGAAGTCCCAATTGCGCCTTGATGGATCCATCGCAAAACTGCACCATGGAGTGAATGATACTCTGCGGATGAATAACTACCTCTATCTGTTCAGGCTTCAGTCCAAAAAGCCACTTTGCTTCGATTACTTCAAATCCTTTGTTCATCAAAGTTGCCGAATCGATGGTAATTTTTGAACCCATATCCCAGTTGGGATGTTTCAAAGCCTCTTTTACCGTCACTTTTGCCAGCTGTTCGGCTGATTTTCCATGAAAGGGTCCACCAGAACAAGTCAGTATGATTTTTTCAACCGCATCGTCCGCTTCACCAACCAAACATTGGAAGATGGCAGAGTGTTCAGAATCTATCGGCAAAATTTCTACCCTGTTTTCAATTGCCAGCCGGGTGATCAGATCGCCGGCAACGACCAGTGTCTCCTTGTTGGCCAGGGCAATCTGCTTCCCCGCTTTTACCGCGCGAATCGTCGGCAGCAATCCAGCATAACCTACCATGGCAGTAACGACCGTATCAATGGAACCCATGTCAACTACCTGAGCAATCGCTTCACAACCGGCATATACTTTAATTGGGAAGGATGAGAGTGCCTCTTTTACCTGTGAATATTTCTCTTCATTGCTGATAATGACGACATTTGGCATATACTTCACGGCTTGTTGTATCAGCAGATCGACATTGTTGTTGGCTGTTAGCACTTCAACTGAGAAAAGATCGGGATTGGATCCAATGACTTCCAGTGTCTGCTGACCAATTGAGCCTGTTGAGCCAAGCAGTGCAATTTTCTTCATGGGGTAGTGGGAGTTAAAAACTAATGTAATCTTCAGGATTGATGGGATTGCCATTCACCCATAATTCGAAATGAAGGTGCGGGCCGGTAGTCTCTTTACCCGTATTTCCCATAATGGCTATGACCTCTCCCGCTTTCACCTTGTCTCCCTGTTTTTTAAGCAGTTCGGCATTGTGCTTGTAACAGGTAACAATATTCTGATCATGCTGAATCATGATGACATAACCCGTCTCCATGGTCCATTCTGAAAATAGGACTGTTCCATCCAGAACGGAGGAAATTCTCGAATTTTGTTTTGATACAATATCCACTCCGTAATGTCCTGACGAGATATCCTGTTTCCCGGTCACCATTCCTTTGAGGGGTGAGAAGAAGAGCAAGCTAGCCAAACCGCTTTTCCTTGAACTGCCCGGTGCAAGTCGCAGGTTGAATTGCTCCTGATCAAGCTCGTCCTTGAAAAGGCTATCCTGGTTTATCCTTCTCAAATCATGTAGGTTAGGACGAACGATAGAGTCTCTTCGTGAGATTGTATCCAACCTGTTTTCTCCTCCTAACATGGCGCGCATATCATTAAAATAGCGGTCGTACAGGTTTATTTTTTGTTCAAGTGAATCCGTTACCAACGCATTTTGAATTAACTCCTGCCGTAACTTACCGGAAGGATATCCCGGGATGTACTCCCGCAAGGGTGTAAAAGCGATCAAAATGGTTACTGCGATGATAATTGAAACAATGGCTGCGACCAGTCCCAGCAACAAAGTGCGGGCGTTGAACCTGATTTGTTTAATAATATGCAGGTTGAGGTCGTTGAAAATGACGATTCGATAAGGATTCTGAAACAGCTTTTTCAACTTGTCTCTCTTTCTTTCTGCCGGCATGGATAGCGTTTTCTTGAAAATCCAAACATACACAAAAAACTTGCATCTTTATTGCAAAATCAGAAAATTTGACTATCTTTGTACCCACAAAACCGACACAGCTGGTTTTAAAAAATATACTGTGGGGTAGAGCAGTTGGTAGCTCGTCGGGCTCATAACCCGGAGGTCGTGGGTTCGAGTCCTACCCCCGCTACTAGAGGTCCCTGTAAGCAAATTGTTTACAGGGATTTTGCTTTGTATTCCAATTCCCTGACATTTGAATTTGGTTTTCCGTTTTTTCATCCCCGGAAGATGGACAACCCGCAACCTTAATTCCCTAAATGTTCAATCAGGATCTTCACTCCGATTCCAAGAAGGATGATTCCTCCCAGCAGCTCAACTTTGGGACCCAGTTTGCCGCCAACATCCTTCCCGATCCGAATGCCTAACATCGAAAAAAAGAAGGTTACAGCGCCAATAATTACTGCACCCCCGAAAATTTTCTCGGTTTCAGCCAGGGCATAGGAAAACCCCACAACGAGCGCATCGATACTTGTGGCAAGGGAGAGGGTTGCAATGTGACGAAAGGAGTAGATATTTGATTCCTTTTTGTCGGTGGACATGGTTGCTCCATCGTAGATCATTTTTCCTCCGAGGTAGGCGAGTAAGACAAAGGCGATCCAATGGTCAGCACTTTCAACATAGATTTTAATGCCGGTACCCATCCACCAGCCAACGACCGGAAGAATGCCTTGAAAAGTGGCAAATGCCAATGCAATTTTAACGGCGTGTGCAAACGAAACTTTCTGTTCTGCCAAACCGCAGCTGATTGAAACAGCAAAAGAGTCCATGGAGAGGCCGATGGCCAGAACAAAGATGGTAAGAAGATCCATGTATCGGGATTATTTCCGCAAAGATAACAATCCTTTGAAAATGTAACTTTCTGTTTTGGGGGGATAAAAAAACAGAGCTACCGGTACACCGACAGCTCTGAAATGTGGCCAAAGGGCCTATATATTGGGAAGGTATTGATTACATCATTCCGCCCATACCGCCACCCATACCTTGAGGAGGCATTGACATTTTTTCTTCCTTTTCTTCAACCAGCACACATTCTGTGGTTAAGAACATTCCTGCAATGGAAGCAGCGTTTTCCAGCGCAATGCGGGTAACTTTGGCCGGATCGATAACACCAGATTCATATAGATTCTGGAAGATATCAAGGCGGGCATTGTAGCCGAAATCACCTTTGCCTTCTTTCACTTTCTGTACAATCACGGCACCCTCAACCCCCGCATTGGCAACGATCTGACGCATAGGTTCTTCTATGGCACGTTTAATGATCAGAATACCTGTTGTTTCGTCGTCGTTGTCACCTTCCAATCCTTCAAGTGCATCGATGGCACGGAGCAGTGCAACACCGCCTCCGGGAACGATACCTTCTTCAATGGCTGCACGGGTAGCATTCAATGCATCATCCACGCGGGCTTTCTTCTCCTTCATTTCAATTTCGGAAGGTGCACCAACATAGAGTACAGCTACACCGCCTGAAAGCTTAGCCAAACGCTCCTGCAATTTTTCACGGTCGTAATCAGATGTTGTTGTTTCGATCTGCTTTTTGATCTGACCAACACGGGCCACAATCAAGGCTGTGTCACCACCTCCGTTTACGATGGTGGTCTTCTCCTTGTCTACAGTCACTTTTTCAGCTTTTCCAAGCATCTCAAGTGTTGTATCTTCCAATTTCATTCCTTTTTCTTCTGTTACAACTGTTCCACCGGTTAGGATAGCAAGATCCTCAAGCATTTCTTTGCGACGATCACCAAATCCCGGAGCTTTAACAGCACAGACTTTCAAACCTGCGCGTAAACGGTTGACAACCAAGGTTGCCAATGCCTCACCTTCGATATCTTCGGCGATAATCATCAATGGACGGCCGGATTGGTGTGTTGCTTCCAGGATAGGAACCAGTTCCTTCATGGAGCCGATTTTCTTATCGTGAATCAGAATAAAAGGATGCTCCATCTCTGTAGCCATCTTCTCTGTATCTGTTACGAAATAGGGAGAGATATAACCGCGATCGAACTGCATTCCTTCAACAACTTCCACGTAAGTGTCTGTTCCTTTGGCCTCTTCGACGGTGATTACACCTTCCTTGTTAACTTTTTGCATCGCTTCGGCAATCAGCTTACCAATCTCTGCATCGTTGTTGGCAGATACACGGGCAACCTGCTCTATCCTGTCGTAGTCACTTCCAACATTGATTGCCTGTGATTTGATGTGGGCAACCACTTTAATAACCGCCTTGTCAATGCCGCGTTTCAGATCCATTGGATTTGCACCTGCAGTAACGTTTTTCAAACCTACGGTAATGATGGACTGTGCAAGAACTGTTGCAGTTGTAGTTCCGTCACCGGCATCGTCGCCTGTTTTTGAAGCAACTTCTTTCACCAGATGGGCACCAATGTTGGCATATGGATCTGCGAGATCAATCTCTTTTGCTACTGTTACCCCGTCTTTGGTTACAATTGGAGCACCAAATTTTTTCTCGATGATCACGTTGCGGCCTTTAGGTCCGAGCGTTACCTTTACTGCATCTGCCAGTTGATCGACCCCCTTCTTCAAAAGTTCGCGAGCCTCCGTATTAAATTTAATTTCTTTAGACATTTCGAATAAATTTTATGTGTTGACAATAATTTAATTATACGATGAAAAGAACATCTGTCTGGTTGACGAGAAGGTAATCTTTACCATCAATGGAGAGTTCTGTACCGGAGTACTTTCCAAAGAAGACCACATCTCCGACTTTTACTTCCATTACTTCGTCCTTTTTTGCGCTCCCAACCAAAACAACCTTCCCGGAGAGTGGCTTTTCTTTTGCTGAATCAGGAATAATAATGCCACCAGCTGTTTTTTTCTCTGCTTCCTGCGGCTCAATCAATACTTTGCCTGCAAGGATTTTACCTTTAAGTTCTGCCATTGTAAAAATTTATTTAATAATTATAGGTGAATAATATTTTTTATACTTCATTGCTATCAGATTTTGTGCCAAATCAAAAAAAAAGAAATTGCTAACACCTTTTCAGACAAAATTACACCGATAAATAGATGAAAATTAGACTTTCCGTTGTATGTAATTGAAATTCAGCTTTATATATCATGAGGTATTTGTCAGTAAATTCTGCCAAGATGACACAAGGCAAATTTTGAATTACAAAAAAACCACTGCTTTGCAGGCAGTGGCAGATCTATATTTGTTCCAATCGCTATTGATTATTTGGTTTTAGCAGTATCTGAACTTTTTTGTGGTACAGACTGCGGAAAAGTAGGTAAAGCATTTGGATCCTGAACACCTTGAATTTGCTGTTCGATAGCCGATTTGGCTGTTTCACCCTTCCGATCAATGAATGCAGTAGCAGCAATACATAGAACTACCAAACTTGCTGCAAGAATCCAGGTTCCTTTTTCAAGGAAATCTGTTGTTTTGCGAACACCCATAACTTGATTGGAGCTCGAAAATGAGGATGCCAATCCTCCTCCTTTAGAATTTTGTACCAGAACAAGCAGGACAATCAGGAAACATACAATGAAAATCAGAGCAGTAATAAATGGGTACATATGGGTTCAATTAAGCAATTTTTTAATTTCTTCAATTTGCTCGGCAAAGTAAACACTTTTTTCGGGAAATTTCAAACTTAACCACATAAAAGAATCTATTGCCTTCTGATAATGACCTTGCTTAAGATATATCCTTGATAATGTTTCAGTTATAAATTCATCATTTTCATTGTCATCCTCGGCTTTAAACTCAAAACGTGCATATTGAGTGGTTGGAATTTCGGTACGGGATTGTATTGTTGGATTTACTTTGATGAATTGCTCAATCAAATCAACTTTCTCCTGAGAATTTGTTCCATTTGTTTCAGATTTTACCGGATATGCAAAAGGGCCGGAGTTTGCACCGGGATGATCTGATTGAGGATGTGGATCATGCTGTTCAAAGCTAAGCAGATCAAAATCGATGATTTCAGTTTCGTTGGGTTCATTGGGCGAAAGTTCAGTAAATTCTGCATGCATGATCTGGGTCTCTTCGGCAAGTTCAAAAAGGGCAGACTCCGGATTCTTGCTCTCCTGAATTATTAGAGGTCTACTACGCTGACCCTGTATGGATTTTGGCTGGAGAAGACGATACAGAACAGTTCTGTCTGTAGCATAAATTGAACAGGTCTTCAAATAGGATGCATAACGAAAGTTTGCCCGGGCATAAAGATTACAGGTATAAAGAAGCTGAGCAGATTGAAAATAAGGAAATTCATCGACAATCTCCTTTAACTCCCCAATGGTTTGTTCTTTGAGCAAACCGGGCTTATCCATAAACTGAATCAACTGATCTTTTGTTAATGACATGACTGGCTATTCTTGTAATTAGCTATTTCAATGCAATGTGTCTATATTTTTCCCGCACGCAAATATATTCTTATCGAACGGTCGCACAGGGCAGCCCCCCATGCCGCCACGCTCCACTCCCAACGCTCAACTTCTTCTTTACCAGTTGGCTACTGATTTATTGAAAATATCCTCAGTCAGCTGTGTTACACATACTTGTACTGCCTCATTTTCGACCTGATTGATTGTCTTTGAACTATCCCAATCGAAATAGGCAGAAAAAGTAGTATTGAAATCTTGTTCATGGTCTTTGTTGTTGACAAAAATTACTTTCACCGTTATTGTTAACCTGTTCATCGAAGCATAATCCATCCCGGTATCACTCTTTTGGATGGAGAGCGGCCGGACATCATAGCCCGTAATTTCACCTGAAAATTCAAGATCACCTTGATCGGGATGAAGGGATAAGCCGGTTTCGTTGACAAATTTATCCTTCATACCTTCCGTGAATGTCTGACTCAGGGTAGGATTGATCACTCTGGACCTGTTCCTGAAATAATCCACAAATACGCTTTTAACATCGGGAGAGATAGAAGCGCCGCTCAGGGAGTAACCGATCTTACATCCTGCAGCAGGAAGAAGCAGCAGGGTAATAAGAAACATCTGAATTCTAAAGCAACGAGAATGAATTTTCATTTCTGTGTAATATTGTATTCTTTGATCTTCCTGTAAAGCGTTCTCTCGGAAATACCGAGCTCTTCGGCTGCCAGCTTTCTTTTCCCGCTATGCCTGTCAAGTGCCTTTAAAATCAACTCCATCTCCTTTTCCTCAATGGAGAGCGACTCTTCCACAAATTCTATGGTATCCTGAATGTGCGCACTGGCATTGGGTTTCAGATAGCCCTGGGAAAGTGGTTCGTCTTGCCCTATACTGCTTTTCTCGTTTTGGTAAAGTTGCATAAACCCATCATCTGTCTCATCGGCATGAACAGCTACAGGATTTATTTTAACAATCTGACTAAATTTTTCTTTCAGTTCATCCAACTCTTTCTTCAGTCCGATCAGTGCATTAAGCATCATAGTCCGTTCATTCTCGATGGCTCTGACATCTGCTTCCTTGTGATATAAGGCAGGAAGAAGGCCGCTCTCCTCATTGGGAATATAATGGACAAGCTTCTCTGCCGTAATATCACGCTCCGTTTCTATGATGGATATTTGCTCTGTAATGTTTTTTAGTTGTCTGACATTACCGGGCCAGCGATAACCAAGAAAAATTTTCTGCGCTTCTTCATTCAGACGGATGGATGGCATCTTGTAACGCTCGGCAAAATCGTTGGCGAATTTCCGGAACAACAAAAGCACATCGGTTCCTCTTTCGCGCAATGGCAAAACCTTAATTGGAACTGTATTGAGACGATAATACAAATCTTCCCTGAATTTACCCTCTTTGATTGCGTGGGTCAGATCAAAATTTGTAGCTGCAATAACCCGTACATTGGTTTTTTGAACCTGGGAAGACCCAACCCGCATAAACTCACCGGTTTCCAGCACTCTCAGAAGCCTGACTTGTGTTGAGACAGGCAGTTCTCCAATTTCATCCAAAAAGAGTGTTCCTCCGTCTGTCACCTCAAAGTAGCCTTTCCGATCGTTCAATGCACCGGTGAATGAGCCCTTTTCATGTCCAAACAGCTCAGAATCTATTGTTCCTTCTGGAATTGCCCCACAATTGATTGCGATGTATTTACCGTGTTTCCTTGGAGAATAATGGTGGATAATCTGGGGAAAGGATTCTTTGCCAACTCCGCTCTCTCCGCTGATTAGCACAGAAAGATCAGTGGGCGACACCTGAAGAGCTACTTCAATAGCCCGGTTCAGTCCGGGGGCATTCCCAATGATACTGAAACGTTGTTTAATCTCCTGTATATCCATGCTATCAACCTACTGTTTATAGCGGCAAATTTAGTATTAATCCGTGAATATCCGTCAAGAAAAGCTGCGTGACTGGTATTCAGATTAACAAACAATGGCTATTTTTGTATCCGCAAACAATATAAATCCGGATTCGGCTACATTCAACAAGAGTAGTCTCGGGTAATAAAAACCAATCAGCCGATGCGTGGCTGCAATATATAGGTAAAATGATTAAAAAATTCATTGCCATCATACCTTCAAGATATGGCTCGTCCAGGTTTCCGGGGAAACCTCTGGCAGATATTGCAGGCAAACCAATGATCCAGCGTGTCTATGAACAAGTTATTCAAGCTGTTGATGATGTCTGGGTGGCTACTGACGATGAGCGTATTGCCACAACTGTCCGCAGTTTTGGCGGCAACGTTGTGATGACATCAGCAGACCACCGGAGCGGGACAGACCGTTGTGCAGAGGCTGTCCGGAATGTGAGCAGGGATACCGGAATCAGCTTTGAGGTGGTCATTAATGTGCAGGGAGACGAACCTTTTATTGAGCCGCAGCAGATTGCCCTGTTGCAAAAACCTTTTGTTATGGATCCGAAGACTGAAATTGCCACACTGATTCAGCCAATCCATCAAACTGAGGTTCTGTTTAACATTGCAGAGGCAAAGGTGGTTCTCGATATTCATGGTAATGCAATGTTTTTTAGTAGATTACCTATACCAATGAATTTTAGGTGCGAACAGTCTGATTGGATCCATATGTTCAGTTATTTCGCCCATGTGGGGATTTATGCATACCGTACCGATATCCTGGAGAAGCTAAACAATTTACCTGAAGGGATGCTGGAGAAAGCGGAATCTCTTGAGCAGCTGAGATGGCTGGAAAATGGATACAAAATCAAAACCGTGGAAACCAACTATGCAACTGTCGGAATTGATACCCCTGAAGATTTAAAAAAAATTGTTGAAGAGGGTTTTGAAAAATTCTATCCCAAACGCTAAACTCCGTTTATTGTGCTAACTTTATCTCTGATAAAAGATTAATTCTATGGAAGTGCCAAGGTTGGTAAAGGAAGATCCTTATTTGCAACCATATATTTCTGATTTCCTGCGATGGGCTGAAAAGTACCGATCCAGGGAAAAAGAGTTACTTGGTAATAACTCTTTGCAGGATTTTGCTTCAGGGCACGATTATTTCGGCCTTTTCAAGACCGATAACAAATGGATTTTCCGCGACTGGGCTCCCAATGCGACACAGATCTTCCTCATAGGTAGTTTCAATAACTGGCAGGATCATGCTGACTTCGAACTGAAAAGAATTGGTAATGGCTCCTGGGAATTGGAGTTGCCGCTCCCATCCATGCACCACGGCGATCTTTATGCGCTATCCATGCATTGGCACAATGGTTCAGGCAAAAGAATCCCCGCCTGGGCACGCAGGGTCGTACAGGATCCGGAAACCCACATTTTCAATGCCCAGGTTTGGGCGCCACGGGAACCCTTTCAATTCAGGCATCACTTCAAACTGTTAAACGAGGCTCCAATTATTTATGAGTCGCATGTTGGAATGGCCGGGGAAGAACCCCGGGTACATACTTACAATGAGTTTCGTTACGAAATGTTGCCCCGAATCAGAGCAGCAGGATACAATACCATCCAGCTGATGGCTATTCCCGAGCATCCTTATTATGGAAGTTTCGGTTACCATGTCTCCAGTTTTTTTGCCCCATCGTCCAGATTCGGGACTCCGGAGGAGCTGAAGCACCTGATAGATGAAGCGCATGGAATGGGAATCCTCGTGGTAATGGATCTGGTTCATTCACATGCTGTTAAGAATGTAAATGAAGGACTTGGATTGTATGACGGATCGCGGACTCAATTTTTTCACGAAGGTGCCAGAGGAGAACATCCGGCTTGGGATTCCTATTGTTTTAATTATTCCAGGAACGAGGTGATACACTTTCTGTTATCCAACATCAAATACTGGCTGACAGAATTCAGGTTCGATGGCTTCCGCTTCGACGGAGTAACAAGTATGCTTTATTTTGACCATGGCCTGGGGAAAGCTTTTACCAGTTTTTCAGACTATTTTACACCCAACCTGGACGACGAAGCTGTGGTATATTTTATGCTTGCCAATAAACTGGCGCACGAGATTAACCCGAATGTACTTTCAATAGCAGAGGAGATGAGCGGTCTCCCCGGACTGGCTGCCCCGCTAAGCAGCGGAGGACTGGGTTTCGACTACAGAATGTCGATGGGAGTGCCTGATTTGTGGATCAAACTTATCAAAGAGCAACAGGATCAGGAATGGAACGTAGGTCATCTGTTTCATGAGTTAACGACCCACCGTTCGGAAGAGAAAGTTGTGAGCTACGTCGAAAGCCATGATCAGGCTATGGTTGGGGATAAAACGGTTATCTTCAGACTGGTTGACAAGGAGATGTATTACAGCATGCGTAAAGACCAGCCCAATCTGACCGTGGATCGTGGAATTGCCCTTCACAAAATGATACGGCTGATTACAATTGGCTGTGCCGGTGGAGCTTACCTCAACTTCATGGGAAATGAATTTGGTCATCCGGAATGGATTGATTTTCCACGCGAAGGTAATGACTGGTCCTATCAGCATGCCCGAAGAATATGGAGCATAGCAGAAAATCCTGAGCTGAAATTTCACTGGTTACTTGATTTTGACAAGGATATGATTCATCTTTTCAAAAGAGAGCGGATTCTGGAAGTTCCTGAGGTATGGCGTATTCACGATAACATGCCGGATCAGGTACTTGCCTTCAAAAGAAAAGACCTGCTTTTCGTGTTCAATTTTAATCCGGACAAATCATTTGAAGATTATGGGATTCACTGTGACCCCGCCAAATTTAAGGTAATCCTGCATACAGATGCCCATATCTATGGGGGCTTTAACCGTATCGATGAAAGGATGACCTATTATTCCCTTCCCGAGAGTGGCCAGGGGTCGCCTCATCAGTTGAAACTTTATCTTCCTGCCCGGACAGCCATCGTACTGCAACAACACCCTTATACAAAAGTGAGGTAAAAAAGTAATTGCTTTAGATAGATTCTAAACAATTATATTTGCAAAATTGCAGGAATTATGCAATGACCAATAGTTAGCCAATGAAATAGCCATCCCGACATGTCGGGACCAACCGAGATGATAATAACCTCAAGGCTCTTCAATCCGCCAGCTGGCGGATAAAAAACAAATTATTATCAAATGAAAGTCATAGATATCATACAATCTTCTAAAAAAATGATCTTCTCATTCGAGTTGCTGCCTCCCCTGAAAGGGCAGAATGCGACAAAACTTTATGAGACCATCGATGAGCTGATTGAGTTCAAACCAGGATATATCAACCTTACGACCCATCGCGATGAGATTGAATACCGCCCGGTTGAAAACGGATTGCTGGAAAAAAAAATCGTCCGGAAAAGACCCGGAACGGTAGCCATTGCAGCCGCTATTCAGCACAAATACGGGATTCCCGTAGTACCTCACGTTGTGTGCGGAGGATTTACCAGTGAAGAGACTGAAAACATGCTGATCGATCTGAACTTTTTAGGAATAAAAAATGTTCTTGCACTTCGTGGGGATGGTCTGAAATCCGAAAATCATTTCTTACCCGAAAAAAACGGCCATGCACATGCCAATGAGCTGGTTGAACAGATTATGTACCTGCGCGACGGCAAATACCTCGATCCGGATTTAAGAAACAAGACGGCTCTCGATTTTTGCATCGGTGTTGCCGGATATCCCGAAAAACATTCCGAGGCTTCCAATCCCGAAACAGACCTTTTCTACCTGAAACAAAAAGTAGATGCAGGGGCTTCATACATTGTAACCCAAATGTTTTTCGATAACAGAAAATATTACGATTTTGTGGATCGCTGCAGGGCCGCCGGGATCACTGTCCCGATCATTCCGGGAATCAAACCCCTTGCCTTAATGAATCAGATTACCATGCTGCCGAAAATATTCAACATCGATATTCCCGAAGAATTTGCTTCGGAAGTAAGAAAGTGCAAAACAAATGACGAAGCCAGACAAGTGGGAACCGAGTGGGCCATACTCCAGTCCAAAGATTTGATTGCCAACAAAGTACCGTGTCTTCACATTTATACCTACGGAATTACCGACAACACCCGGCAAATAGCCAAAACCATATTATAAATTTACCATGCATCAACTGGTTTTTGCTACAAACAATGAACACAAACTAAGAGAGTTGGGTGAGATTCTGAAAGGTGAATTCTCATTACTTAGCCTCAACGATATCTCCTGTTCAGAAGAAATTCCTGAAACCGGCAATACCCTGGAAGCCAATGCATCGCAAAAATCATTTTACATTTGGGATCGATATAAAATCGACTGTTTCTCTGACGATACAGGTCTGGAAATAGCAGCGCTCAACAATGAACCTGGTGTCCGCTCGGCGCGTTATGCCGGCGAAGGCAGAAATTCAGAAGATAATGTCACCAAAGTACTGCATGCACTGCAAGGCGAAAAAAACAGGAAAGCCTGTTTCAGATGTGTTATCTCCCTGATAATTAATGGCAAGGAATATCTCTTTGAAGGGAGAGCCGATGGTGAAATTTTGACCGAAAGAAGAGGTGCCGCAGGTTTTGGTTACGATCCGATATTTTGTCCCGACGGATATTCCCAATCTTTCGCCGAGATGGATTCATTGGTGAAAAACACCCTGAGCCACCGCGGACACGCAGTTCAAAAACTTGTCAGGTTTCTGACTGATGATTATCCTTATCTGCCAAACCGGTAATGAAACAACTCCTCATACTCCTGATTTTTCTGCCTGCCCTGTGTTCCGCGCAGAGTCGTATCGGGGAGTGGAGGGCGCATGTTTCTTTCACCCATGTTACCGATGTTGCAGAAACAGGAGAATCCATCGTGGCGGCAACTGCCAATGGACTGCTTTTCGTTGATAAAAAAGGGTGGCAGCTCACAACCAAAACAAAAACCGAAGGATTGTCTGATGCAGGTATTTCTGCTCTTGCATACGCATCAGCTCCTGAAATATTGATTGCCGGATACCAAAACGGCAACGTTGACCTGCTGCAAAAAGGGCGAATCATCAATCTTCCCGATCTTACCAGGAAGAATGATCTCCCAGATAAAACCATTTACCGGATTGTTTGTGAAGGTAATTTTGCATACCTCTGCTGTGCTTTCGGGATTGTCAAAATCGACTTGCAAAGGATTGAAGTGGCAGAAACCTGGTATTTTGGTGCCGGCGGCGATTTAAAAATCGCATCCGATCTTACTGCATTCAACGGTAGCTGGTTCGTAGCAACAAACAAGGGTATATTCAAAGCAGATAAACAGAACACCAACTTGCAGGATTACCGAAACTGGAAATTGCAATCATCCTTGCCTCAGCCGGATGCAGGTTTCTCCTCTTTTGCCCACATGGACGGGTTGCTGTTTACCAGCGACACAAGCAATGACCGGCTGCTGGCATGGGATGGGAAAAACTGGCAACAACAGTTTCCCGAAATAAAAAAAATCAAGAAAATCAGGTCTTCCGCGACAGGATTGGTTGTCCTGACACAAGGAGAAATATGGCTAACCGGCAAATCAGGCAATAGCATGATCAACAGCTATTTGCCTGGAAGCAGTATCGAAGGAATAGATCCGGAGGATGCACTCACAGACAGCAAAGGAGAATTATGGATTGCAGATTATCGCTTTGGACTGACACACCGGACCGGAATTTCTTCGTATATCCAACTGGTTCCCTCCTCTCCCGGCAGTGATATGCTGACAGCCCTGAAAGCAGGTCCGGAAGATATCTTTGCCGGAACAGTCACCATGCATTCGGATGGGAGCAAGGAGGCAGGAATATCGATTTACCAGGCCGGAATATGGCAAAATTTCACATCTGCTGATGATACCGAACTCAAATCCATCCAGCCTGTCACCTCTTTTGCCTTTAGCAAGGATCATCCGGATGAATACTGGGCTTCATCTGCCGGTTCCGGATTGCTCTTTTTCCGGAACAACAGGGTCGCTGCCCGCTTCACCGGACTCAACGCTGCGTTGGGATCCATCAATGGATTTTGTGTGGTAAACGGTCTGGCAACAGATACAAAAAACAACCTGTTTTACACCAATCCTACCGGAGAATTCAGATTGGGCAGCCGTTCAGCGAATGGAAACTTTGCTTCGCTTCCTTACCATGGGATGAGCTTTTCCAACAATCCTACCGGAGAACTTATCGTTTCCGGTTCGGATATCCACTGGGTGATATTACCTGACGAAGGGTTATTTGCCTTCAAAGTCCATGGCAGTATTGAAAATATCTCTGACGATCAAAGCCGGAAAATTGCTGTAAAAAGCAGCTTCAGCCATGGAAGTACTACCTTGATCACTGAGTTTAGCGAAATCTCTTCTATCGCCGAAGACCGCAACCATGAACTTTGGGTTGGAACAGGTGCGGGTGTGGTTGTCTACAACAATCCCGAAAAGGTATTTGATCCGGGTGAATTTTATGGAATCCAGCCATCACTCAACAACGGCGAAGGGCTCTTCAAACCGATCCTCGACAAAGAAAAAATCACCGCAATTGCCGTTGATGGAGGCAACCGGAAATGGTTTGGAACTGCTCATTCCGGAGTATTTATTTTTTCTGAAGAGGGCGAAGATCTTTTAAACCATTTCGATAGCAAAAATTCGCCCTTGCTTTCCGATAAAATTATCTCCATTGCCATTTCCCAAAAGAGTGGTGAAGTTTTTTTTGCGACCGACAAGGGATTGATCTCTTTTAAAAGTGATGCAACTGCAAGTGAAAGTGACCTGAGCAAGGCTTATGTATGGCCCAATCCCCTGCGCGAAACGTTTGAAGGAGATGTTACAATTGATGGACTCACCGACGGAACAGATGTCAGAATTACAGATGTATCGGGAAACCTTGTTTACAGGGGCACTTCCATCGGAGGCAGAGCGGTCTGGAATGCCAGAAACGTAAACGGGGTGCGTGTAGCAACGGGAGTCTATCTGATCTTCTGCAGCTCCCCCCAGGTGACTAAAACGAAAATAATTAAGCTCCTCGTTATTCATTGATCTTTTCTTCACATGTTTTACAAGACAGAAGGCATCGTTTTACATGGTCTGAAATACGGAGACACCGGAAAAATCGTGACAGTCTATACAGCAGCTTTCGGGAGATGTACATTTATCCTGCAAGGAATTCATGCAAAAAAATCATCCAACAAGGCAAACCTGCTTCAGCCGTTATTTCTGCTGGAGATGGAAATCGATCACAGACAGGGAAGAGAACTGCAGCGTGCGAGGGAACTCAGAATTTGTCACCCTTATCAATCAGTCCCTTATGATATCGTCAAATCTTCGCAGGCCATTTTTCTTGCAGAACTACTTTATAAAGTACTAAAGGAGGAGGAGTCGCGCACAGAACTCTTCCAGTTTCTCAGTAATTCCTTCCAAATACTGGATTTGCTTCAAAGTGGTGTCGCCAATTTCCATCTGATCTTCCTTATTCAACTGGCCCGATATATGGGTTTTGCACCCATTAACAACCATGATGAGAATCTGCAGTTTTTCGATATGACATCAGGAAATTTCACAGGCAACAGGCCATCCCATCCGCACTATCTGGAACCGGGAGAGAGTCTGTTTTTCAATCAGCTTATGGATATTTCCTATGAAGAAGCAGGCAACAGCAGACTTTCCTCCACGATGCGCAACAAGTTGCTGCAAAAAATGGTCGAATATTTTTCTTTGCACCTGGGAATCGGGCTACAGATAAAATCTTTGGAAATTCTTGGTGAACTATTTTCCTAATCTTAATGGATCTCATTAAAAATAATAACAAAAATATTAACAATCCTCATCATATCTCATTATTATTCAATGATTTTACGATTGGTAATTCGCGATTCACCATTGGTTTCAGCTTCCGGATTTTCTATTTCAAAATAAATTTTGTACTTTCAATTTTTACCGTGACAATTGCCATTCTCAATTTTTTCCATACTTTTGCCTAACATATTAATTCAGCATGACCGTAACAAAACTTCCAACTACGAAGAAGAATGCCTTCATTTCGATGATGGAGATAGCAGAGGAGTACAAGGCGACAAACCTTGTAGATCCCATGGCCGGTCTTCCATGTCCTGATGAATTGATCAACCTTGTTGATAAATACATGCGGGCAGGGAACAACGACTTTTCTCCAATAGAAGGGGTCGGGTCACTGAGGGAACAAATTGTCTCGATATTCAACAGAAAGAACAGCACGGAATTACAAGCCGAAACCGACCTAACCATCACCGCCGGCCCTGCGCAGGCCATGTCTACTGCAATCACTACTTTCATTAAAGAGGGTGATGAAGTAATTTTATTTGAGCCTGTTCAGGAGTCCTACGCGCAGTTAATCGAGATGACCGGGGGACGTCCGATTTACATCAACCTGAAACATCCTGAATACAGGATCGATTGGGATGAGGTTAAAAAGACAGTAACGACCAAAACCAAAATGATCGTTATCAACAACCCTCAAAATCCAATGGGCCAGATTTTCAGTCCGGAAGATTTCGACCAGCTCAAGCGCATGACCAACGGTACCCGTCTGGTTATTCTGAGCAACGAAACTTTTGGTGACATTGTATACAACGGGAATCATTTCATCAGTGTCGCTTCTATTCCGGATCTTGCTGTCAAGAGTTTGGTTGTCTCCTCCTTCGGAGCCATGTTCAATATCAATGGCTGGGGAATCGGATACATTGCCGGGCCCGAAAAATTAATGGCCGAATACCGCAAGACACAGCAATATCAAGGGTTGAGCGTCAATACTCCTGCACAATATGCCTTGGCCGAATTTTTGAAACAGGGTCAGGATTTCAAGGAGATCAACGCTTTTTATCAAAAGAAAAGAGATTATTTCATTGAACTTCTCTCCGGAAGTAAATTTGAATTAATCCCAACGAAATCCACAATCTATCAGCTTTTGGATTACAGCAAAATTTCAGATGAGCCCGATACTGAATTTGTCATGAAATTGGCCAAAGATTACAAAGTAGCTACGATCCCCTTCTCCGCTTTTCAGCACGAGAAGACGAAGATGCAGATGATCAGGGTTTGTTTTGCCAAAACCGATGAGTTACTGGAAGAAGCGGCTTACAGGTTAAAAAATATTCCTGAAAGCTTTCGCAACAAGAGCATGTAGTATTTATACCCATAAAACAAGCAGGAATAACCCACTGACAGGCGGGTTTTTCTGCTTAAAAAAGGCCTCATAGTTCAAGGGATAGAACGGAAGTTTCCTAAACTTTAGATTCGCGTTCGAGTCGCGGTGAGGCTACATTTTAAACCACTTAAGTAATTGATCTTAAGTGGTTTATTATTTATTGTATCCCCGAATTGTATCCCAATTTTGCTTTTTTTCACATTGCTATTACCCCTAAATCAGAGTCTTAATGTGATTAATCTGGCATTCAATAAGTCATGGTACTTAATTTTCATCTCTGAAGATAAAAAACTCGAATCAATCAAATCGTTCCATTTTGAGATTGAAGATGAAATTGATCCCAAAACATGATCAATGCTTTTTACTGTCAATTCACAACGCTCCATTCCCAGGTAATTAACTAAAATATTGTAAGTTAAGTTGTTTTTCGTACCTCTCAACGGCAAAGCAATCTCTTCCTCTTGTTCCTTTAATACAATTGTTGAATTGACTAAATCATAACATGGAGATAAAGTTGTCATACCTTCTCTCGTGATTATAGAAAAATTCTTTAAATGCATATCTTCATTTCCAGTCAAAAAGTTGAATATAGCCAGTTTAAAAAACTTAATAATCTCAATTGCAGGGAATGTACAATACTTACCGATTAATTTTATAGCCTTTTCCATACTATAATCATATTTTGTGTCACGACTCAATCCGGCAAGTTGAGCAAAGTCTTCTACCGGGATTTTTTCGTTCTGCCCCTTACGGTCAAACCGCTTAATGAAATATGTAAGAGAATTATCTTTTGACCAAATTAAGCCATGAACTGGAACTTCCAAACCAATCAAATCTGCCAATCTCATTGTCAAATCTTCATTTTCAGGCATTTGAGAAAAAATGCGATGTTGAGGTTTAAGGATATATTTTCCGCCCTTATCCACAAGTTCGAATTTCTGATCTTTAATGCTTAAGACTGCACTTAATTTCGGTTGTACTCCTTGTACTGACATTTTTGTAGCACGATTATAAGCCTCTATACGTTGCTCTTCCGCAGTATATTCGAGGTCATTAAGTGATCTTAATCGTGAGTCCAATAACTTCAGACCTTCTGGACTGTATCGTTGATCCCCACATGACAAATATGTAATCGGACAATTCATTCGAAAATTTCTTTTACGGTAATAACACCAATTAGATCGTCTCCAACTGCAATTAATTGTGAGAAGAAATCATTCTTGTCAATTTTCCTAATTTTTAATAATCCTTCTAATTGGATCCCTTCAGGTAATAATCCATCAAAGAATGGTGGAAATTTATTAAACTTAAATACCCGAACATCTAATGGCATAGTACGGGAAACTACTAGACCTTCATATTTATCGAGATACTCAAATACATATTCATTTTCTCGCATCACTTCAGTCAATGTGCCCGATTCAACACCTTTTACAAATATTTTAGCCTTTCTCATTTCCCAATATTTGTCCTTGATTAATTAATGGACTTTTCAACTCAATCTTGATATTTAATATCTTGAGAATTTTACGTAAAGTGTTCAACTGTATCGTTTCTTTTCCTTTCTCAATATCGAAAATCACAGTTTTACCTACACCTGCCATATCTGCTAATTGCGCACGACTCAGTTTAGCAGCCTTACGATGCGTTTTTATTACAATTGCTAATTCTTGAGACTGTTCCATGTTTTTTACCCTTATAGCGGTAAATATATACACAATATTTGTAAAAACAAAGTTTTACTCAGTATTTTACTGCTGTGGCGGTAAATATTGCTCAAATAGCCATCCTCTCTAACCTAAATGCCAATATCTACTGCTATGGCGGTAATTTTCGTGAGTTTTACTATCTATTTATATAGGAAATATTCGAATTTGGTATTGTTAAAGTCATTTTTTATGCGATTCAACGATTTTGCGAACAAGTTTTGGTAATTCTGAACAAATTCAGAAGTATATTACGGGACAGAATGCACTCTAACTCTGATGAAGATTTGTTGACCGCTTTTACTTGCGCAAGGTCTTAACCACCCTGATATTTTAAATAATTGTGCCATACCAGTTGACTTGAAAAATTGTATCCCAAAATTGTATCCCAAATACATGATTAAATATCAGCATTATATAGCATTTCGGAGGGTAAAAATAGGCTTTCGAGTCGCGGTGAGGCTACAAAGCGCCTGATCCTCAAGGATTAGGTGCTTCCATTTTAAGAAACTGATATCTTTCCCAATCTACAAAATATCTGTTTCTCTCCGGATTTCCTGGTGCTCCAACCTGTTCAAATACAGATACCTCAACAGGATCCATACCATCACACCGCTCACAATAGCCCATAGGAAGAGCGGATTGTTGAATAATGGGGCATCGGGCTGCTCATTCTCCAGACCATCCCCGGTAAAAAAGAATACCACGACTCCGGCAGAGTTATTAATAAAATGTGCAATAATTGGCAACCAAAGGGTACCTGTCCATTCAAGCAGGTATCCAAACAAGGCGCCTAACAGCAGACGGGGCAAAAAACCAAAAAATTGCAGGTGGAGTGCACTAAAAAGAATGGCTGTAACCCAGATGGCCCAGTGCGGGTTGCCTGTCATCTTTTTAATCAGCTTTTGAAGAAGCCCCCTGAAGAGCAACTCCTCGCCTATTGCCGGTAATACTGCAACGATGAAAAGATTTCCCAATAATCCACCAATGCTTTTGGTCGACAGAAATGCCTTTGTTATCTCCGTTGCCTGATCCTCAGAAGCGTGCATCCAATCCTCCAGGGGGCTCATCCATGAAGGCAATACAAGTTGCTGGTTAAGAAGTGAAACCCATTCGATCACTGGTCCGCCAACGAGAATAACAGCGCATACCAACGCCAGCACAATCCCGGCAGGTTTTTGGTTAAGACTCAAAAACTGGAAGGGTTTATCATCCAGATAATAAGCAAGTATCAGTGGAGGCAGAATAAACATGCCAAGCGTCTGTAATATCTGAAAGAACTTCAAAAACCCCAGGTTCTCAGGCTGATTGAAATTCTCAAGGATGCGGGATAGCGCTTCAAAACTCAGCCCCATCCCGATCCGGCAAACCAGGAACCCAAGCAGTGAAATGAGTACTCCTCCAACCAGAATGACGATCAGGGTGAAAATCACCTGGGTAAAAGGTGTTGCTTCGCGTAAAAATTTCATTTGTTAATAATTTGTTTTTTATCCGCCAGCTGGCGGATTATCATATCAGTCGGTGATTGACAAATCATGGTGATTTCGTGTATCAATATTTGTTATCAAATAAGTGCTCTTTGCTCCCTGCGCTGCAAAGTTATTCATTCCATTGGTCCGGCAAAGAGTGCTTTCGAATTGAATGGTTATCTTTGCCGGAAATTGAACCGTCCAGTTTAGATAGGATGAGTTCTGCCAACAGGACCAACACCCTGTTGAAAAATTACAAATTTTGTATGAAGATCGGAAATCTTGACCTGGGAGTTCTCCCGTTATTTTTGGCTCCCATGGAGAATGTAACCTATAAATCATTTCGTTACCTGTGCAAAAAATACGGGGCAGATGTGATGTATACTGAATTCGTAGCCTCAGAAGCACTGATCCGTGACGTTGAACGAACGAAAAGAAAGATGACGATTTTTGAGTTCGACCGTCCGCTGGCAATCCAGATATATGGTTCGAATATCGACTCGATGGTCCAGGCAGCCCGGGTGGCTGAACTCGTCAAACCCGATTTCATTGATATCAACTTCGGATGCCCCATGAAAAAAATAGCCGGTAAAGGGGCTGGTGCCGGTCTTTTGCGGGACATTCCCAAAATGATCAAAATGGCTGAAGAGGTGGTCAAGGCAGTTCAACTTCCGGTAACAGCTAAAACGAGGTTGGGATGGGATCATGACGATCAACCAATTGTTGATGTGGCTGAGAGGCTTCAGGATGTAGGCATACAAGCACTTGCCATCCACGGACGTACCCGCAGCCAAATATACAGCGGAGAAGCCGACTGGAGCCTGATCGCAGAAGTGAAGAATAACCAACGAATGAAGATTCCAATCATTGGGAATGGCGATATCACCGGACCTGAGAAGGCAAAAAAATTGTTGGATCAATCGGGAGTCGATGGGTTGATGGTTGGCCGTGGTTCAATCGGACGGCCATGGATCTTCAAAGAGATTCGCCATTACCTGGACACAGGAGAAATTACACTGCCACCCTCCGTTCCATTTGTGGTAGAGAATGTCAAAGATCAGCTCAACCAGTCCCTGACATGGAAAGATGATCCCAGGAGAGCCGTGCTGGAAATGCGACGCCATTTTGCCCGTTACTTCCCCAATTTACCCGATTTTAAAGAGCTGCGCATCAAGTTGCTACGTGCCGACGAGATGGAAGAAGTGCTCCGGATCCTGGATCTGATCTCCGGGAAATATGCCAGCTACACCGTAGATTATGCAAACGTTGGATTAAAATAATTATTTATTACTTTGCAGGACAAAATTTATACAGATGGCTGAATTTACCCGACGTCATTTTATCCGGGCCGGTAGTATCACAGGTGCAATCGTTGCCTCAGGAGCGCTCACATCACTGATGGCTGAGCCAAATTTTCCTGCAAGTATCGATACCGTTGATCTCGGTAAAACCGGATTGAAGGTAACCCGACTGGCAATGGGTATGGGTACCAATGGATGGAACCATCAATCCAACCAGACCAGGATCGGAATGGAAAAATTTAAAATGATGGTGCAGGCCGGTTTTGATCGGGGAATCCGTTTTCTGGATACTGCCGACACCTATGGTTCACACCCATTTGCCAAAGAGGCCATTAAGCTTATGCCCAGAGAGCAACTGACAGTCATGTCAAAAATCTGGACCGAAAATCTGGATTGGCATCCGCTTCAACCAGTAGATCAAATAATTGAACGAATTCTGCAAGAACTGCAGACAGATTATCTCGATATTGTCCTGCTGCATTGCATGACTAAGGCCAATTGGACTGACGAGAAAAAACGTTTCATGGATGGCTTAAGCGAAGCAAAATCCAAAGGACTAATTAAGAAAGTTGGATTCTCATCTCATGATCCTGGTGCCCTGGAAAGCGGTGTCAACCACGAATGGCCGGATATTGTTCTGGCACGGATCAACAACAAACAGATCAGGATGGATGGTACTCCTGAAAAGATACTATCGCTTTTGGATATTGCCGGACTGAAAGGGAAAGGTGTGATTGGCATGAAAATCTTCGGTTGCGGCGGACTGGTTAAAGAGGAGGAGAGGATGGCCTCCCTGAACTACGTAATTAATAGCAAAAAGGTACATGCCATGACAATCGGCTTCGAAGATGCCACACAGATTCATGATACCGTTGATCGCCTGATGGGTATTGTCAAAGCGGGATAAGGATACATTTCAAACATTTCAAACATTTCAAACATTTCAAACAATTCAAACAATTAATTTTTATGCAAACTAAAAAATTACTTTTAACATTAACACTTTTATTGGCTGTATTAATACAAGTTCAGGCAATCACATTGGAAAAGAAATTAATCGGGCAATGGCAATATTCTGCACCTACCGCACCACCAAACTACAGCACCGGTCAGATCAATTTCAACCAGGATGGAGAAAAACTGAAGGGGGAACTTGTTATTGAGGGACAAAAAGTAGAATTTTCACAAATAACAACCAAGGGAGAGGAAGTCTCTGTGTCGATTTACCTGGAATCCACACTAATAACCATAAAATTTAAAATTGTCAACGATAAACTTGAAGGTGGTGCTGAAACACCAGACGGTCCTGTCGCGGTAACGGCAGTAAGAAAAAAATAGATTTACCGCTGGTTATACTGCTTGTCGTAGTATTTTTCGTAAGCACCGGAAGAGACGTTTTCCAGCCAGTCCGAATTTTCAAGGTACCAGTCGACTGTTTTGGATAGTCCTTCCTCAAATTGCAGGGAGGGTTTCCAGCCAAGCTCCTCCTGAATCTTTGAAGAATCAATGGCATACCTCATATCGTGGCCTGCCCGGTCTTTTACAAATGCAATCAGTTGTTGGGAAGTGCCTTGCGCCCTTCCCAGCTTCTGGTCCATCACATCGCACAAAGCCCTGATAAGGGCGATATTTGTCCATTCGTTGTTCCCACCAATGTTGTAAGTCTCCCCAATCATGCCACGATGAAAAATCACATCAATGGCAGCGGCATGATCTTCTACGTATAGCCAGTCACGGATGTTTTCTCCCTTACCATATACAGGGATAGGCTTTAAATGCTGAAGATTATGAATACAGAGCGGAATTAATTTTTCCGGAAACTGGTTGGGCCCATAATTATTGGAACAGTTGGAGATCAGCACCGGGAGGTGAAAAGTATTGAAATAGGCCCTGACCAAATGGTCGGAGCTGGCTTTGGAGGCAGAATAGGGACTCTTTGGATCGTAGGAGGTTGTTTCTGTAAAAAGTCCGGTATCTCCAAGTGAACCATATACCTCATCCGTAGAGATGTGGTAAAACAGCTTTCCCTCCATATTTCCCTTCCAGTGTTCCTTGGCTGCATGAAGGAGATTGAACGTCCCGAAAATATTGGTGCGGATAAAAGCAGCTGGATCTGTGATAGAGCGGTCAACATGTGATTCGGCAGCCAGATGAACGACCCCCTCTATCCGATATGCATCAAAAATCTTATTGACCATTTCAATGTCTGTTATATCACCCCTGACAAAAGTATAATTGGGCATCGAATCAATATCTGTCAGATTCTCAAGGTTTCCTGCATAGGTGAGCAGATCCATGTTAATTATTTGATAATCTGAGTATTTCTTTACAAAGCGTCTTACAACGTGTGAACCTATAAAACCGGCTCCACCAGTGATTAGAATGGTCTTCATGTTTATCCAAGTATTTATGACCAGGAATTCCCTCTGGATCAAGGACCAAAAATAAGAATATAAAGGATTTATTCTTATATTTGGGATTCAAATAATCCATCATGAACCTTTCAGTTTATCTTACAGAATTGTTGAAAACCAACGATTGCGTGATCGTCCCCGATCTCGGAGGTTTTATTGCCAACTATCAAAGTTCTGCTCAGAATCCCCAAAGCGATCAGTTTTCTCCTCCTTCAAAAGAGATAATTTTTAGCAGCAAGCTAAAAAAGAATGACGGTTTATTTGTAAATCACGTTGTAGAGAAGGAGGGTGTAGGATACCTGGAAGCCAGGAAAATAGTCTCTGAATATGTTTCTGAATGTATGTTCAAGCTCGAAAATGGTGAAACAGTTGAGCTCAACGGGATTGGGACACTCCATTTCGACCATCATGAAAACCTGATTTTTACATGTGATTCACAAATAAATTTCAGGCCGGATGTATTTGGGCTGGACTCCTTTCACTTCCCTCAACTTATCAACAAATACAGTCAGCCTGCCAAGGCAGTATTCCGGGATAAAGATCCTGAACCTCAGAAAACCCGTCGTCCTGCATTAAAATATATTCTGATCGGATTGCCCATAATCGCTGCACTTTACTTTATACCGCTTAATAAAATACTCCATCGCGGAACTTCTGGCAATCAGCCAACTTCAAATACTGCTTCACTTTCAGTAACAGACACCCCGGTCACACTAAATTCCGGAGTATTGCCGGCGCCTTCTGCGGCAACAACTGAAGCCACTGCTACCAAGATTTCAGGTGATGAGGTCAAAACAGATAGCCATGTAGCAGAACCGGGTACTTCAACAAATCATGTTCCGGAGATTTCTGTTAATGCTTCTCCAGTAGTTTCACATCATGAGAATACGCTAAGTGCGAATCCATCAATCCAACCCTCCACCGGCAGATATCATGTTGTTGTTGGCTGTTTTAAAGTGCGGGAGAATGCTGACAAGTTGGCAGATGAACTAATTAAACAGGGGTATCATGCCGGGGTTACGAAAATGGGCAAAGAGTTTTACCGGGTTTCCATTGAATCTTACCAGACCAGAAAAGAGGCAGAAATTGGATTGGGAAAAATTCTGGATGCTGATCCTGATGCCGGTTACTGGCTGATGGCAGATAAAAACTAGCTATAAAGTGGCCGATTTCTGAACCTCCCTGAAAACACGCATAAAATTACCCCCCCAGATCTTTCTTATATCTTCTTCGGAATACCCCCTTTTCACCAGTTCCAGGGTTACGTTTTCCATTTGACTAACGTCTCTGCAACCTGCCAGATCGCCACCTCCGTCAAAGTCAGTTCCGATGCCCACATAGTCAATGCCAATCACTTTGACAATATGATCGATGTGGTTTACCATATCTTGAACTGTCGCTAACTTATTTGGATATTTCCTGGAAGTTTCGCGATACTCTATCCTCCCCTGTTTGAATTGTTCTTCGGTAAGGCCCTCAAAATCATTGTATTTGCTTCTCACAACTGCCATAGCAGAATCTCTTTTGGGATTAGGATCCGGTATTTTCACATAATCGGAGAGAAAACACATCTGAATGACTCCTCCATTCAAGGCCAGTGCCCGCAAATCCTGGTCTGTCAGGTTACGCGGATTATCACATAATGCCCGCGCACAGGAGTGACTTGCAATCACCGGAACTTTACTTAACCGGATTACATCCATGAATGATTCATCCGAAATATGTGAGACATCAATCATCATGCCTGTTCTATTCATCTCTGCAACGACCTCCTTCCCAAAGGAAGACAATCCATGGTATTCAGACCCTTTTTTCTTATCTGTCGAGGAGTCACAAATATCATTGTTGGAGGTATGACAAAGGGTGATATATCTGATCCCCATATCATAAAACTTTCGCACCATGGTGATATCGTTGGCGAGTGCATAACCATTCTCCAAACCAATAAAAATGGCTCTTTTCCCTAGCCCTTTCAGCCTGTATGCGTCATCCGGAGTAAGGGCAATCTCAGCCTGTCCGGAATTTGCAGCCACACTGGAGCGTATTGCAGCCAGGATATCGAGTGCTTTTTTTTGTCCTGCAACATCCCCTGCCGGAGTTCTGGGACCCTGACCCACAAAAACTGCAAAGAACTGCGCATCGAGGCCACCCTCCTTCATCCTTGGCAGATCAACTTTAGTACCAGTAACTGCCTGATCCTGCTTCTTCCCCAATTCAAAGTCCTCTCTCAAAAGATTCAGAGGGGTATCCGAATGCGTATCAATTGTTAGCACAGCGCCGTGAATTCTGGCTGCTTTTGCTTCAGGATTCTCTTTACCCATGACAAATCCTGCAAAAAAGATCAAAAAAAGTGTGAGCGACAGCCCTGACACAAATAACTTTCCCATTCCAATATTTATTTTACTTTTCATACCTGATTACTAAACTCAGCCAGCCGGCTCAGATACTTTCCGATGATATCAAACTCCAGATTGATCACACTCCCCGTATTGATAGCATGAAAATTGGTGTGTTCAAAAGTATAAGGAATGATGGCCACCTGAAAAGAGTCTTTCTGTGAATTCACCACAGTAAGGCTGACCCCGTTGACTGTTACAGAACCTTTTTCAACAGTCAAATAGCCCTGGCGCGCTTTCTCCATATCAAAGCCATATTTAAAAGTATAGTACCAGCTTCCATCTGCCACAACTAACTCTTCACAAACGGCAGTCTGATCTACATGGCCCTGAACGATGTGGCCATCCAGCCTCCCATCCATCTTCATGCTTCTCTCCAGGTTGACTTCATCACCGACTTTTAACATACCAAGATTTGATTTTAGCAAAGTTTCTTTGATGGCTGTAACTGTATAGTTGTCCCCTTCGATACCGACCACCGTCAGACATACACCGTTGTGCGACAAACTCTGATCAACCTTAAGCTCCTGAGTAAAAACACAATTTAAAGTCAGATGAACATTCTCCTGATCTTTCACAATGGATAATACAGTACCCATTCCTTCAATTATTCCTGAAAACATTTCTTTGCATATAAAATTTTTACGAAGATAACAGATATTCCAGATTGATGATATTGCATTCATAATTCACATCAAAATAACTATCTTCATCCTTAATTATTCAGTATCAGATTTTACCTGATGATGCATCCTGGCAGTAGTGCCTGTATCAAAAACGCTAATTTATAATCATCTATATTTCAAATACTTATAATCTAACTGCGCATTAATACCGGATTTCAATAATTTGTCTTCATCGAATATCTCCGGACGTTTTTCTTTAATTTTACAAAAAAAAGGGTTCCCTTAACCTTTTTGTATATGAATAGAACATTTTTATATCGGTTGATAGTTCTTCCTGCTGTGCTTTTAACTTTGCTCGCGGGATGCCCTAAAACTGTTAAATCACAGCAGGATCCTGTTTATACTCAATATGTTTCAAATTTATTGACTATTCAACCCGCCTATGCCGGGATTTCTGGCGTTCTGGCAATATCTGCCTTATCCCGTGCCCAATGGGTAGGGTGGGAAGGTGCCCCCAACTCCAATACTGTTACCATTAATCTTCCATTGAAGTCTGTTAATGTAGGTCTTGGTCTATCCCTATTGAACGACAAATGGGGTCCCATATTACAAAACGGAGTCTATGCTGACTATGCCTACAGAATACCACTGGGACATCGGCAATATCTGGCAATGGGAATAAAAGCAGGATTTAATACCTATCATGCCCGATTCACGGATTTGCAATTGGATGATCCTACTGATCCAATTTTTGCTCAGAATATAGATTTCAGAATGTTGCCCAATGTCGGAGTCGGAGCACTATGGCACAGTGACCTCTTCTTTTTGGGTGCATCCATACCTAAATTGTTTAAAAACAATATTGTCGATGATTCTCAACAAAAAATATACCGGGAGGTTATTCATTTCTATTTTATGAGTGGGATTATCTTTCCAATCAATTACAACGTAAGATTGAAGCCTACCTTGCTTTACAGGTGGAGTGAAGATACTCCTTCGTACATTGATATTGCCGCGAACTTCTTATTTTACGAAAGAGTTTGGGTGGGAGTGACCTACCGGATAAAAAACTCCTATGCCTTGTCATTTCAGTTTAACGTCAACAACCAGTTGCGGTTTGGATATTCATTTGATCTGACTAGTTTTCATGAAAACATGGTTCATTCCGGAACCCATGAATTCACTATTAATTATGAATTCCAGTATGGCAGATGGAGTAAAAGATATTCGACCAGGTATTTTTAAGCAAATTCGGCGGTAATGCGGAAAATATGCATGCACCATCAGGCAGCATGATGCCGGTGGAAAAATTTTCTGATTGAAACGAAGCGCTGCCTGCATCCGGACAGTAAAGAATGTTGATTATATTTGTGCATTGTACTGTTTAGAGCAAGCAACTTTTTGAGTAATTAACAATTTCACTATCCTGTTTCAGGTGAAAGAGAT
Organism: Bacteroidia bacterium; assembly: GCA_025358025.1. GTDB lineage: Bacteria > Bacteroidota > Bacteroidia > Bacteroidales > Prolixibacteraceae > CAINVV01. The sequence goes on from JANYKW010000088.1 coordinate 59,888, forward strand.
AGATATTAAAAATAGCCACGACACCATTTGTCAACTTCTTTCGGACCGGAAGTTAAAACCAGCTTTTGACCTGATCGAAAATATGATAGCTGCCAATGGATTGGGAGAATTCAGCGATCAGCAGCTCGATCTGGAACAAAACTACCGCTTCATGCTGAAATATACTGTTGAAGGGATTAAGGATCCGGAAAGACAGAAAATATACCAGCACATTCTGCTTTCGACTTTCGAACTGGCCGATCTGTGCGCCGACAGTCTGAGAATGAAGTTTTCAACTTCACTCGAGTACCAGAAAAAAAGGGGATTTGCGCGTCTTACCCTTGATAATATCTCTGAATACTTTTCCCAACTGGAAACATTTCATCTTGAAAATGAGCTGCGATCGCTGATTGAAAATCCTGCATCAGAGAATAATAATGAACCGGAAGTAGAGAAACATCATCAGGAGCTGATCAATCTTTTTTACCATTATTGGTTTAAAAATAAACTCTCTGCCGAAGAGATTTCAGCTTTCATCAATTTTCTTCAAAATCAGCACATACCAAATCATGAAAAAGCATTTTTGGTCACTTCCGTAACCCTTGGTCAGCTGCTGTTTTTTGATGAACATAAAATCATGCTTCTTTTCGAAGGGTATGATTTGGATCATGAAGAGGTAAATCAAAGGGCATTGACTGGCTTGCTTCTTTCGTTGTATCATTACGACAGGAGGATTTTCCTCTTCCCGGCTATCACTGCACGCATGGCTTTATTAAATGAAAAAAAGTCTTTCCGACATCATCTTGAAAAGATTCTTTTGCAGTTAATCGGGTCGAAGGAGACAGAAAAAATACAGCAAAAACTGCAGGATGAAATATTACCTGAGATGATGAAATTGAGTCCAAATCTCCGGAATAAACTGAGCCTGGAAGCTTTGCTGGGGGATGCCCTGAATGAAGATAAAAATCCGGAGTGGCGTGATATTTTTAAAGACTCACCCGGTTTTATGGATAAGATGGAGGAGTTGAGTGAGATGCAGATGAAAGGAGCAGATATCTTCCTGACCTCATTTGCCAACCTGAAAACCTTTCCTTTTTTCGGCGAGCTCACCAACTGGTTTATTCCTTTTTTTCCATCCCATCCACAATTGCTGCGCAGCTCTGCCGCTGAAGACCTTCATGACAACGAAAGATTGTTTGATCTTCTATTAAAGACTCCCGTGTTATGCAATTCAGACAAGTATTCTTTCTGTTTCAGCATGCAAACCATTCCGGCGGAATATAAAAAGATGATGTTTGAATCCATGTCGGCAGAGTTTAATCAGCTGATTGAGTCTGAAGGTGAAGACGATCTGATCGCACACGACAAAAAAGCAGAGGCAGTTTCAGGTCAATATATCCGTGATCTTTACCGGTTTTTCAAGATTCATCCTCAACGGGAAGGTTTTGAGGATATATTCTCCTGGGCATTCGATTTTCACAATAAAAATGTTTTCCGGGACCTGTTACTCGAAGAGAACCAACTGCTTAGAAATATTGCAGAGTTTTACTTCGCAAAAAATTATTACCAGGAAGCCTCTAAAATCTATGAGATATTGCTGCACGGGCATGAAGAAGCTGAATTGATACAGAAACTGGCATACTGCTATCAAAAAATGGATCGCTTTGAGCTTGCATTATCCATTTACCTGAAAGCAGACCTTTTTGACAGGAATCGGATATGGAACCACAAAAAAATCGCCCTCTGCTACAGGCACCTGAAAAAACCAGATCTTGCGCTGGAATATTACCTGCATGCAATTGCCCTTGAACCAGATAATCTGGGCATACACATTTCAATCGGACACTGCCATATGGAGCTAAAGCAATATGATGAAGCTTTAAAGTCCTATTTTAAAGTCGAGTATCTTTCCCCCGGCAATAAAAAAATATGGAGACCTATTGGCTGGTGCTCACTTTTGGTTGGCAAAAAGCAACAGTCAGAGCAATATCTCCGAAAACTGGTTGAGGACTCTCCCAACAAGTTCGATTTAATGAACATGGGACATGTACAATGGTGTATGGGAAAGAGGAAAATTGCGCTTGATTATTACAGGCAAAGTATCAACAATGCAGAGATGTCCGAAAAGGAGTTCATGGAAGCCTTCCAGGAAGACCTTGAACATTTGCTGAGACAAGGTGTGGATGCTGATGATGTCCCAATTATGCTCGACCAACTTCTATACTCTCTGGGAAAGAGCTAATTTGATCCTCATGAACAGTAAAATCCGCAACAAAGAACTAAGCTGGCTTTCGTTCAATGAACGACTCCTTCAGGAAGCGTCCAAAAAGGAGGTTCCATTAATTGAACGTCTGAAATTTCTTGGTATTTATTCAAATAACCTGGACGAATTTTTCCGTATCAAGGTTGCTATCTTGCGCAGACTGGCAACCATAGATAACCTTGTGCTCAATGAGGGTGAGCAACCTGCCGAAATTCTGAATCAGATTGAACAAACGGTTGTAAAGCAAAGCAAGTGGTTCGAGCGTATTTATTCCCAATTACTCAAAGATCTGGCTGAAGAGGATATTTTTATCATCAATGAGACACAACTGACACCAGAACAAGGTGAATATGTTACAGCCTTTTTCAAGGAAGAGGTTCGTCCGCGTATTATGCCCGTTATAGTAAAAAAAAACCAACCCCTTCCATCCTTAAATGATGATGCCATATACCTGGCTGTTGTCATGGCCAAATCGAAAAAAGAGGAATATGCACTGATTGAAGTTCCTGCTGACATTCTTCCCCGGTTTGTGATCTTACCTTCCGACGATGAAAAAAGACACATCATCCTGCTGGAAGATGTCATCAGGTATGAATTAAAGGACATTTTTTACATGTTCAGTTTTAAGACGATTCAATCATTTATCGTCAAATTAACCCGGGATGCTGAACTGGATCTGGACGACGACGTAGCTGAGAGTTATGTTAAAATACTTTCGAAAAGTCTTGAAAAACGGGGATATAGTGAGCTTGTCCGATTTGTGCATGACAAAGATATTCCGGAAAATTTTCTTTCACTTCTTCTTAAAAAGCTCAATTTTGACCGTTCTGATGTTATCATCAGCGGATCCCGCATACACAATTTCAAGGATTTTATGGGGTTTCCGTCAGTCGGCAAAAAGCATCTTTACTACAAGACCATCACGCCCCTTGCCCATCCCGACATACGTCAGGGTGAACCCTTTCTGGGATCTATTGCTAAAAAAGACATCCTGCTCCATTTCCCATACCAATCATTCTACCATTTTATCGACCTTTTGAGAGAGGCTTCCATTGATCCAAAAGTCACGGAGATCAAAATGACTGCCTATCGGATGGCCAGAAATTCAAATGTCATACATGCCCTGATCAATGCCGCCAGAAACGGGAAGAAAGTGACCGTCAGTCTGGAACTCAGGGCACGTTTCAATGAGCAGGAAAATATTCAGTGGGGAAACATGCTAACACGTGAAGGTGTAAAAGTAATTTTGGGTGTTCCCGGATTAAAAGTTCACTCCAAACTTTGTCTGATAACACGCAAAGAGGAAAAAGAACTCGTCCATTACGCTTGTATAGGCACCGGTAATTTCAATGAAATTACTGCTAAAATTTTCTCCGACCAGATGCTGTGGACCGCAAATCCTCTCATTACCAAAGAGGTATCCAAAGTATTCGACTTCTTTACAAAAAACTACAAAATTGGAAGGTATCACCACCTGCTTGTCTCTCCTTTTACGATGAGATATAAAATATTGCAAATGATCAGGAAAGAGGTTCATGCGGCAAAAAACCGACAGAAGGCTGCAATTTTTATCAAGTGCAATAACCTGGTCGATCCTGAAATCATCGGAAGGCTTTACGATGCCGCGAAAGCAGGTGTAGACGTTCGTCTCAACGTGAGGGGCATGTTTGCTTTGATCCCTACATCACTGGAAGAGAAGTATTCCATTTACTCCATTGGTATTATTGACCGCTACCTGGAACATTCCCGGATTTACTGCTTTTACAATGGTGGAACTGAGAATATTTACATTTCTTCAGCCGACCTGATGTCACGAAACCTTGATCGTAGAGTGGAGGTGTCTGTGCCCATCTACGATTCAGAGCTGAAAAAGGAGATTTTATCATTTCTTGACCTGCAATGGAACGACAACACCTCAGCCAGAATATTGGATAATGCGTTAAATAATACGATCAATAACCTGCGAAATTACCCGCTTTCAACTTCTCAACTGTCATTTTATGACTTTCTTCAATCAAACCGGTCCGACGGTTGAATCAGACACTGAACTTCGGTTACGCATTGAAAAAATAGGCACTAAGGAGATTGGAATCTGGGAAGAGATGGTAATCCGGGATGATGCGCTTTTTGCCAAAGTATACAAACTGATTTATTGCGACAATCCGCGAATAGCCTGGCATGCGGCCTGGGTAACCGATCATGTTTCTGAAGCCGATCCCAGCAAACTGGAACCCTATGTTACGGAATTGATTGATCAGCTATCAAAACTGAAAAGCAGTTCGCTAAAAAGGCACTTCACCAGGATGCTACTTAGTCAAAAGATTCCGGAAAATAAGATGGGTCTGCTTGTGGATGTGCTATACGATTTACTCTCCCCCCTGGAAGCAATAGCTGTACGTGCAAATGCGCTGCAATTACTATACAATATCACCCTGACAGAACCGGCACTTCAGCCTGAACTGATCAGTGTCACAGAGACAATCCTTGATGAAGAGCTTACGCCCGGAATGATTTCAAAAGCCAGAAGAATCCTTGGATCGCTTAAGCGTCAATGAGCTAAAAAGGTACTAAATAAAAGGACTGATACGCCCCCCCAGGAAAAGATTGAAAGCAACATCCAGGGAATGAAACTCCTTTTATGATGAAAATATTTGGTACCAAGGAATGCCCCAACCGGAATAGAAAGCAGGATAGGGGTTAAAAAAACAATTCCCGGCATCCCGTAATAACGGCGAATTCGTGCAATCATCTTGTTACTCCTGGTAAATTTGTTTGCAGTCAGCTTCCGGTAACGCCGTTCATCAAGCCACTGTTCAAATCGAACTTTAAAAATGCGCGGGGTAATATAATAGACTGCCGGCCACACCAGCTTAAGTTCCTTTAAAAGAAAAGAGAAAAAGGCATAGAAAAACAAAAATCCTAAAAGACCTCCCAGTTGAATCATCACAAAGGTCTCCACCCAATTGAGATGAAATAGAAAAGCATACGGAGTGGCCCAAAAAAATTTGACACTTGCGATGGCTATTACATTAAAATATTTAAACATGAATTCCATTGCACCTGTTTTTGATGTTGTTTCCTGCTTGCCAGATTGAATTTTCCATTCGATCCTCTGTACGTTTGAAGAAGATTTCCTCTATCACTTTTTAGTATATCACGCTCAAAATTAGGTATAAAACAGATAGATAAAAATTTAAAACCTGGTATTTTAGCTCTATCTTTGCAAAAATCATAATAAGCAGAAAATTGTTTCGAGAAAGAATATCTTACAGTCAGCCAGACAGGAATTTGAAAGAGCGTTTTTTCAAAAAGATTTTGTTTTTTAATCTCTGCCTGTTGGTTTACACTTCCTTTACCTTTGGCCAGACTATCAAGGAATTCAAAGATATCTGGATAAATGAGAGCAGGGAATATCTGCTCAATAATCAAAATCCATTGCCTTACCTGCAATCGGGTTTCCACTATTTCTCAAGATTTCAGGATGATACATTTACAGAATTACTGGAAAACGAATGGGAGAAATTTTCAGTAGTTCCCGGATCTCATGTACCCAGATCCAAAAAATTTGATCCTGCACCACAATTTGTCTTTGAAGAGACTTCCTACCATAATCCGCAGCATTTGCAATTCTATACAGCTGAGAATAGCGGGGAGGTATCCGGAATGGCTTCTGACAATCTGCCAGGAATAAGCAAGCCGGAATATGCCTGCTCAAATCCGCTTAAACAAAGTTTCAAATTTTATGGCAATACCATTGCCATCTCCTATGACAGACTCCTTGCACTTCCGGTTAATCAACCGGTAACCAATGAAATTATCGTCGATTACTGGAAAAAATTTACGGTAGGAAACAGCAGGCATCTGATCGGTCAGTTATTGGTATGCCGGGATAGACTGGGTCTGAACGATTGGGGCTATTTTATGCTGATCAGGAGATGTTCTTCTTCGCTGTATCCAACGGATGAGGCTGCTGCAGAACTTTTAACCTGGGCTTTGATGATCAGGTCGGGATACAATGTGAAAATCGGATACAATCAATTGGGAGTTTCTGTCCTGTACCCTGCAGCTTCGAAAATAAGCGGCATTCCCACTGTCAGGATAAATGGAGTTGACTATTACATTAATAGGTCAATATCTTCATTCCCAATTATATCGCATGCAGGGAGCCACTCCGGAGCCAGTGGAACCATTCATCTGAGGATCAATCGGTCACTCAATTTTAATGGAGAACTTGAGACAAAAAAATTTCAGTTTTTATGGAATAAAAAAACTTTCGCCTTCAATCTGAAATTCAATCCGGAAGTAATAAAATTTCTTGAGGACTATCCACAGACAGATCCTGAGCTAATTTTTAGTGCACCATTCACTGTTTTAACCATGGAGTCCTTGCTGAAACAGATAAAACCAATTCTTGCAGGAATGAAACAAGAAGAAAGTGCTGCATTTCTCCAGCAGTTTGTCCAAAAATCTTTTGCCTATCATCCTTTCAACGATAATTATGGATACGACCGTTTTATGTTTCCGGAAGAGCTTCTTTTCAAAGATGAAAGCAATGATAAAGGCAAAGCTTTATTGTATGCCTGGTTCATCAGCAACCTGCTGAATCAGGAGGCTGCATTGGTCGAATTTCCCGGATTTTATTCTGTGGCCATCTCTCTGGAGCAACCCATGGATGGAGATAATTTCCTTGTAGGAAAGAAAAGTTTTACCATTGCGGATCCAACATTTGACAATGCACCACTGGGACTGGTAATGAAAGAATTTTTCCAGCTCAAACCCGTTGTCAGGATACTTAGAAACAGATCGTCGGATATCATTGAACAAGATAAAATATGGAAACTGGCTCTGGCTTTTGGCGCCGAGCGTAGTGGGTCAGGCAAGGATTTTCTGAAAGATGAAAGTGGAAATTCTTACATCACCGGATTCTTCATTGAAAAAAATAAAAGCCAGCCGTCATCAGTACCGGCTCCCTTTATTGCGAAGTATGACGAGAATAATTCACTTGCCTGGATGGTTAAGTTTCAAGCTGAGGGAAGATCGTTCGGTTTGGAGTTACAACAGCTGGACAATAATGAGTTCTATCTGGCCGGCTCCTTTCGTGGAAAGATTGCGTGCAACGGTATTTCTATCCAGAGTGCAAACGGCAATCCGGATCTTTTCTTCCTGCAATTCAATAAGCTGGGCGAAATTGAGTGGATGTCAAAAAGCGGTCTGGATGACCTTGAAGAAGACTCAAAATTATTCTATATCGTCAGATTCACACGAGCCGGAGATATCCAATCTGTCAATCTTTCCAATGAAGATGAGCGAACAGGAACAACCGGATTCCAGCAAACGGCCAAAGAGGGGCTGTGCTATGTGGCGTCCCGGTATCAAACAACGGGACTGGACAAAGCAAAGGAAGTGGCATCTCCCACCTCCACAGCGCTTCTCCGACAAAACCTGAAACAGATGAAACAACTTGGAATAGAACAAAATACGGCATGCCTGTCAGCAGTTCTTCATGCAGTGATCAGTACAGGGAATCAGCTTTCCGGAGGAGATATGGCCTCCTTTATGCAAGAAAAACCGGTCTCCTTCAAACAGGAGAAAACTGAATCGACCTTCACCTCTTTGCCCTATCTTGCAGAACTTCTTCAAAAAATAAAACTGATCAAAAACAACAATGGAATCACTGAGATCTTTACTGACAAAGGCATGCCACTCAAGATCCGGTGGTTCAAAATCAACAATCACTCCCATCTAAAGATCATTCCCTTAGCAAATAATGATTTAAAGATTAAGGTAATAGATGGAATTAGATTTGAATCAGGGTTGATCCGGGAGAATATTAATTCGTTTATTATTGAACTTTCAACCGGGAACCTGATACTTGAACTTGGCAGTGAAAACCAGATCCTAACCAGAAATTTAAAACAAATAATGAGTCCGGATAAATAGCGATAAATTGAAGGTCGAAGTAGCTAATTACTTCTTTCAGTTTAAAAACCCATAATTATCAGATGAAATTCTTAAAAAAATCTTCTTTTAATCTTACATTAGGAATTTAATCTTATTTTTAAGATCGAAATTCGGAATAACACCTTGCTAAATAACATTTCATGAGAATAATTCACCACTTAAAACCACTAGCAATAACCGTTCTCTCTGTTATTCTTTGTGAAACAGTCTATTCTCAAAGTTTACCTACGGGGCAGGAAATTCAGTACAATCCCATAACAACAGCTGTTCCCTTTTTGACTATCGCCCCCGACTCAAGGCATGGATCCATGGGAGATGTCGGAGCAGCTACTTCACCGGATGCCAATGCCCAGTTTTGGAATCCATCAAAATTAGCCTTTGTAAAAGATAGCTTTGGGATTGCCTTATCCTATACACCTTGGTTAAGGCAGTTGGTGAATGACATCAATCTTGCATACCTCGCTGCCTACTATAAGCTGGATCAATACCAGACAATAGGTGCTTCCCTCCGCTATTTTTCCATGGGAGATATTCAGCTTACCGATCAGAATGGCACCAGTCTTGCCAACGTCAGTCCGAACGAATTTTCGATTGACTTTAGCTATTCCAGGAAATTATCCGACGTTTTTTCGGGTGGAATTTCGCTCAGATACATCCGTTCCGACCTCTCCGGAGGAATTGGTACAGAAACCTATGTCCCCGGACAAACTTTTGCCACTGATGTCTCCTTCTTATACTCAAAGAATTTCGGAGCCAGCGACAACGATCAAAATATCTCAGCAGGGATCAATCTCTCCAATATCGGAGGGAAAATATCCTATGATGATGGTCAGAACAAGGAGTTTCTTCCGGCCAACATGAAAGTGGGCACTACCTACAACAAAGTGCTGGATAACTACAACTCCTTCGCTGTATCTTTTGATTTCAACAAGTTGATGGTACCTACTCCCCAAATCAGTACGATAGATCCAAACAATCCGGGACAAATTGTGCTACCCGACAACAACAACAATATGTCGGTCATCGAATCTATTTTCACTTCATTTTCGGATGCTCCGGGTGGAGCCAAGGAAGAGTTTCAGGAAATCAACTGGTCAACAGGTATTGAATATATTTACAAGCAACAGTTTGCTGTTAGGGGTGGTTATTTTCATGAAAGTGAATACAAAGGGAACAGAAAATTTTTCGCTGCCGGATTGGGGGTGAAGATGAATATTTGTACCATAGATTTTTCATATCTTATCCCGACACAACAAAACAATCCTTTGGCCAACACCATTCGCTTTACGCTGCTGTTTAATTTAAATTCCTTTAAATAAATAGAATAGCTCAACAACATCGCTTTTAATAAATCAACTTTTCCCCTGTTATCAGAATCATTTTGAGTTCTGTTTATTCTGGTGCAATACAAAGATGCAAAGACAGTTACGAATCACTCTCTTTGTTAATTACTTCGAAGGCTTGCGATATTCTGCCCGTGTCAACTAACATTTAATATGCATAAAAATAAATTTTTGACCATTATTTGGTTTTTGTTGCTGATAATTCCTGGGGCCGGGAAAGTAATTGGAGAGGAGCAGGAAAAATCCGTTAAATGCGTCATGAACCGCGTAATTAGTGACTTGTACAAAACATCAAACCAGTCCGATTTATTGAAATTGGATATCAGACAGGTGATGTCACTTTTTTCAAAGGATGAACTGCAGGTGCTTTCGACCAGACACTGGATGTTTGAGGTGAATGTGCCTGTTGTTGTATCTGTGATTTGCAGCAACGAAAAGAACGCTATCCCTTTTTGGCTACCGGAAAGTGGTTTCAAAAAAACATCCCTGACGTTGAAAAACAGTCAGGCGACCTACGAAGTCTGGCAAAAAAGTTATAACGCAGGTAATATAGGATTGGGTGTCAATGGGTTTGAGAATGGCTTGGCACTTCACTATTTTGTTGTTGTAGCTCCACAAGACAAGAATAGTCAGCTAAAAATAAGCAATTTCTTTCCGGAAAACCAGCAGACAGGCATCATGCAGAAAGGTGCGGCAACATACATGGATTGGGATGAGCTGGTCATACAAGAGGTACCCGATCTTTTGACAGGACAGCCATTGTTAACAACCACCAGAGGCCGGGCCGCTGAATCACATCTGGTGGGAGCTTTCAGGTCTACTCCTTATCCCTCTTCCCAAATACCTGATCAGGTCATATTAACCTGGAGTGCAAATCCGGAGAACAGCATGGATGTGCAATGGCGAACCAATGCCGTGGTAGATGCCTCCACCATAAAATTAAGGGAAAAAGAGACGACGAAAGCAGTTCCTGCCGCAGCAGGAAAAATGCTGATGGAAGACCAGATGCTGATGAACGACCGCTTTTCCAATCATTATACTGCAAAACTTAAAAACCTGAAGCCCGGGACAACATACCAGTATCAAATCGCTTCACAAAATGAGTGGTGCGAAGCAGAATCCTTCACGACAGCAGCCAAAGACCATGCCTTCTCTTTTTTGTGGTTTGGCGATACACATTATTCTCCTCAATTCGGAGAAATTCTTCGCAAAGGCTGGAGTGACCATCCGGATGCCTCTTTCTTTTCTATCGTTGGAGACCTGGTCAGCGATGGGTTGAACCGTAATCAATGGGATGCTCTGTTTGAATATTCCAAAGAGACTGCCAGCCGGATACCCTTCATGTCTGTACCCGGAAATCACGATAACCGTGCCGGACTGGGAGCCAAAATGTACAGCGATCTTTTCAGTTATCCGATGAATGCTCCGGAAGGCGTTCCAAAAGAGCAAACATACTCTTTCACGTACAAAAACGCACTCTTTCTTATGCTGGACGCTACTTCTTCCATCGATGCACAAACTGCATGGATAGAGAAACAGCTGGCCGAAACAAAGGCAACCTGGAAGATCGCCATGTTTCACTTCGCGCCCTATAACCGCGAAGAGCCCTATTTTGACATTCAGAAAGCATGGGTCCCGTTGTTTGACAAATACCACGTTGACATGGTATATGGTGGTCATCTTCATTATTATATGCGTTCTAAACCGATGAAGGATGGAAAAGTTGTCTCTTCGTACAACGATGGAACTGCTTACATCATCTCAGTGGGAATTCCAAACAGGGATCAGAACTTTCCAAAAGAACCTTATGCTGAAGTTACAGATAGCAAGGGTCACTTGTATCAATATGTGAAAATTGACGGGAACAGTCTATATCTGGAATCTGTGAATGCCCAGGGCAAGCTGGTTGATTCTTTTTCCCTCAAAAAATAGACCATGAGAACCATGAACAATATCCGATCCACTATTCTGCTATTTTTCATATTATTAACTATCCAGGGATTTTCACAGACCGGAAGTATAAATGAACCTGTCAGGTATGTAGGAGGGATTTCTGTTGATCCCTCCGTTCATGAAGGACGCCTCCGTTACGCAATAGGTGTTGAAAGTTATCAAACTGTACGGGTCAACCGGACGCATCCCGAATGGTCGGACGACCATGGGTGGACCTATAACCATGCCCCCAATCTTTGTTACTGGAGAGGTAAATTTTATCAGCAATATCTTAGTAATCCCATTGATGAGCACATTGCTCCCGGTCAAACTTTAATTCTGACTTCCGCGGATGGGCGAAACTGGAGCAAACCCTCCGTAGTTTTTCCTCCCTACCAGGCCCCTGCAGGGGTTAAAATTCCGGATGGTTACAACGGATACATGATGCATCAGCGGATGGGCTTTTATGTGGCACCTGACGGCAGATTACTGGTTCTGGCATTCTATGGACACGCCGAAGATCCATTCCTGAAGGGAGGCATTGGGCGCGTTGTGCGTGAAGTGCATCAAGACGGTACCTTTGGTCCAATCTATTTTATCCGGTATAGCAGTCATGCATCCTGGAATGAAACAAATACCAGCTTTCCATTTTATACCCATTCAGCCGACAGGGGATTTGTAGATGCCTGTAAAGCTTTGCTTTCCGATAAACTTAAGACAATGCAATGGTGGGATGAAGACCAGGGTCTGGATGGGTTTTATTCAATCATTGATGCGGGATCTGCATTCAACTATTTTCACCGCAAGGATGGCAAAGTTGTTGGATTGTGGAAGCGCTCACTTTGCGCCCTTTCAGACGATGGCGAGCATTTCAGCAAGCCGGTAAAATCACCTGCGCTCGTGATGGCAGGAGGAAAAATTTGGGGCCAGGCGACCAAGGATGGGCGCTATGCCTTGACTTACAATCCCATAGAATTGGACGAATATCGCTATCCTTTGGTAGTGGTTTCAGGCGATGATGGTATTATTTTCGACAATATGCTCCTGGTGCAAGGAGAAGTGCCACCCCGCCGCTTCATGGGACGCTGGAAAGATTTTGGCCCGTGTTACATGCGCGGTATCGTAGAAGGGAACGGAAACCCTCCCGGGGATGACATGTGGCTGACCTACAGTATGAATAAAGAGGATATCTGGATAAGCAAGATACCCCTTCCGATTCGTTACCGTGTGGAAGGCAATGTCAACGACAATTTTGATAACATGCAAACAGGAGGGGCTGTCACCAACTGGAATATTTATTCCCCCAAATGGGCTCCTGCTCAGGTAGCTGATTTCCCTGATGCAAAAAATAAATCCCTTATGCTTCAGGATAAAGATCCATATGATTATTCAAGGGTTATTCGCGTAATCAGGGAAACAGACCAAGCCGAAATTGCAGTTAATATCTATCCGGAACAAGCCGACCATGGTATGTTGGAAATGGATGTGACTGATCAGTTCGGAAATCGTCCGGTTCGCCTGAGGTTTGATGAAGATGGTAAGATAAAGGCTATGAATGGAAGTCAGGAGGTAGTTCTGCAATCATATAAGCCGGGTAACTGGTACAACCTGAAGATAACGATAGTTGCTCAATTATTTGGAACCTACAGTGTTTCGGTTGACGGGAAACTTTTGCTGAAGAATGCACTCCTTTCGGAGGCAGTTAAATCAGTAGAAAGGGTATCGTTCAGAACCGGAATTTACCGTGATCTTCCCAACCGCAACACGCCGAATCAGGATCCGGCATCTCCGCTACCAGGTGCTGATGAACCGATCGTGAATTCCCGGTTTTACATTGATAACTTCAGCGCTATTTCCAAATAACAGCCTTTACTACTTATAACGATCCGAAATATCCCTGCACAATTTCATCAAATCCCGCACCTTGGTATCGGGAGTACCGGCTACAATATCTGCAGCAACGATATCACAAGGACCGTAATTGTCAGCTACGTACTCCAGATCTTTTGGGATCTCCAAAATTGGTTTATTGGCCAAAACCATCGGGGTATACATCAGCGCTCTTCTGGAATTAGGGAAAAGTGTTCTTGCAAAGTTCAAATCCGAATCGACACCCAAAGTCTGGTGATACCATTTGGGCGTAAATCCAATTTCAGGGCGTAGAAACTGCCAATCGCCCTGGCAGGTCTGCGTGTGGCAGGTGCACCGGGTGCAATGTAGCTGATAAGCTGTTGAGGATTCATTTAGAATCAAACAAATTAAAATTTATATTGCGGAATTTTCATCCATGCACCCTCTTTCGTGGCAGACTGGTGGGCCACTATGCCCGCGACCGTGAGGTTAAGTGCCATCGCGATATCCACCAGCGGCTTTCTGTCCTGCAAAAGTGACAAGATAAATTCATTCGTCAAATAGCCGTGGGAACTTCCATGTCCCCCAAGCGGCATACCAGGTGGCAAGGGTGGTCTTTTTACTTCAAATACTGATTTATCGATTCCTTCATATTTTTCATAGAACGTACCTCTTTGTCCCCGAACACGTCCGCGCTCACCCCCATCACCGGGAGTATCCCAGCTTACCGCCATGCGTGAAGTACCTCCTTCGCTGGTTTTAAATAGTGCAATCTCTGTACCAAAACGATTTTGGTACACATTATTCTCCGACTTCAAATGATCGATGATGCTTGGCATCCCAACACACGAAACCTCAGTAAAACTACCTCCAGTCACACCTATCTGAAATGCGTTGGAATGAGTAGGGTATATCTGGGGCGGGAGTCCGACACGCCAATTTAGGTAGGAATCGATAGGCCTTTCCATATAATGAAAATATTCGCCCTCCGAGTAGATCAATTTACCAAAACCGCCGGCTTTGTAAATCTGTCTCATGGCATAGAGATTCTCCCTGAAACAGGAGGTCTCAAACATCATGTAATGCAGTCCGCTGGTTTTCACAGCCTCAAAAAGCCGCTCAGCATCCTCCAGTGATCCAAAAACTGCAGGAACTGCAACTGCTACATGCTTTCCATGTTTCAACACCTCAAGGCAATGACGCATATGATTTGGTGCATCAGTGGCAACAAATACTGCCTCGATGCTCTTGTCTTTCACAAGTTCCTCAAGGGATGGATAGGTTTTCGAACAGTGGCACAATTTGGCCATTTCAGCACAGCGATCTGGAAACAGGTCACTCACGGCTATTACTTCCACGTTGGGATGATTCTGGAACCCAAACTGGGACCCAAATTTGCACACACCGTGACCGACAATTCCCATCCGTATCTTCCGGTCGGAAACAGGCACCCAACCCTGGTAAGGATCCAGGGCAGCCGAAGAATCATCAAATCCCTGTATCTTAGGCGTATCTGAACAACCAAACTGGGATAATCCTGCCGCTGCAAACCCAATTGCAGAGGTGCTCAAAAACAACCGTCTGGAAAGTGACGGAATAATCGTGCTAAAGGCTGAGGGATCTCCACCCAGCACTTTTTTGTCATCGGAATCATACCCGTTTTCAGATTCTATCATCACTGTGTATTTGAAGGATTAACATCGTAAAGCCGTGATAATTATTTCATTAACTACTACAACTTCATCTCCCACCCTTTCTCATAGGTTCTGGACCAATATTTGGAGGCCTCGTTGTCTTTCAGGATATGACCGTTGGCAGGATCAATGTTCAAGCTTCGGCCTACCCTTTGGGAAATATTTCCCAACTGAACCAGTAGTGTACTTTTGTATCCGGATTCGACATCGGAATGAAGAGGAGCGCCATTTTTTATTCCGTCAAACATATTTTTGATGTGCAGTGCATCAACTTGTTCTGACGGATTAGAGAGATCACGCGGATCAATTTCAACCTGTTCCTTAACCTCTTTAATCACCTTGCTCTGGAGATCAAAAATTGTATAGCTGTTCCCACTAGGGATCAGGATGCTACCCTTCTCTCCGTAAAACATCACCCCGACTGAACTGCCTTCAATATTTTTACCATTGCAGCTCCGGCCTTCCCATGACATGGAGACCCCTTTATCAAAATCCAGATTAATAACCTGTGTATCGGGAGTTTCCCAATCGTCCCTGTAACGGAAGCGCCCCCCGTTGGAACTGACTCTTACGGGAAAATCAACCTGCAGACCCCATCTTAAAAGATCGATCATGTGAGTTCCGTTGTTGAGGGCTTCGCCTGTTCCCCAGTGCCAGAACCAGTGCCAGTTGTAATGAAGAATATTGTCCTTGTACTCCTTCCTGGGGGCAGGACCCTGCCAAAGATCCCAATTGAGCCATGGTGGTACCTCAGCAATTTTTCCTGTTCCTATCGGACCGCGGTTGTTGGTATACCATCCTTTACCAAAATAGACATTTCCTATTGCACCACGCTTCAATTCCTCTATGGCTTTGACCACATTGGGCCATGAACGGCGCTGATTGCCCATCTGGATCACTTTGTTGTACTTTCTTGCAGCTTCCACAAGGATCTCTCCTTCCATCGGATTGTGGCAGCATGGTTTTTCTACATAAACATGCTTTCCGGCCTGCATGGCAAGTAAGGAGGCGGGTGCATGCCAATGATCCGGTGCAGCAATGACCATGGCATCAATATCTTTGCTCTCAAGTGATTTGCGAAAATCGCCAAAGCCATTGGGCACAGTTGCTTGCTTATCTTTTATTGCCTCCATACAGGCTGTGATGGCACGCGAATCCACATCACAGATATGGGCAACTTCACAATTTTCCTGCAAAGCGAAATTTTTTGCCAATGCCTTTCCTCTCGAATTTACCCCCATCATGGATACCACAATTTTTTCGTTTGCCCCAACAATACGTGCATAGCTTTTGGCGCTGAAACCGGGAAGTACTCCTCCTGCTGACAGAACAGAGGTTCCCAAAACAGTTTTTCTGACAAAATCTCTTCTTGAATTTTCCATAAGAACTAATTTATTAGATCGTAAAAAGTGGTTTTCAATATTTTACCTTTCTGGGAGTCCGGATACTTTCCCGAGAGCCATCTTCCATACGGCATCCAGTTCTACTGATGCGCCGTTGTTTGCCTTGCTGAGATCTGCACCTTCCATAAAGGCGAGTATTTCAAGCGTCTCTTCCGGTTTTACAGGAGAAATACCGGTTTCAAAGAAATGAATAATCTGCTCCAGAAGTGGATTATAACCAGCATAACTACCCAGTATTTTTATGCCTTTATCGCCAAAAACTGTACCTCCATAATCAGCCTTCCCTTTTCTGATTCCACGGAAGGTGCCAATTTTTCCATCGCTCCATGTTCCCACAACCAGGTCGGTATTCTCATCCCCAACCCTGACAACACGCTTACACCCTGTTCCCATCGCCGCAAAAAGGGTTTCAACACCATGAATTCCATACCAGAAAAGATCGGGGTGTGTTTTCTCCAGCTTGGCCGGACTGTAGGTTTCAGCACCTGAGATATTTCCAATTGACCCAGCAAGAACGTCATCCATACCAGTAATATATCTGAGCGAAGAACTAGAGAATATGGGGACTCCAGATTTTTTTGCTGCTTCGTAGAGGACAATTGCATCAGCCAGCGAAGCTGTTACAGGTTTGTCGATAAACATTCGTTTACCGGATTTTATAACCTGCAAGGCTTGCTCCAGGTGCAGCCTGCCATCATTGGTTTCGAGCATGATAACATCCACTTTTAGGAGCAGCTCACTGATAGAGTTTACTATTTCAACCCCATACTTTTTGACCTCCTCCGTGTAACCAGGGATTCTTTCACTGCTGCTGAGAATTTCGCGGCTTCCATAGGGAAAAGCGGCCACAATTTTGTAGCCGGAATACGCATCTTTGACTTCCGGGCTATTCAATGCCTTTGTAAATGCGACACTGTGAGAGGTATCCAACCCGATGATGCCGATTTTTTTGCCAATATTAACAGCTGAATGACCGAAAACCTTGAGCACTCCCCCGGAAATGCCAACCCCTGCGCCCGTTAAAACTGTTCTTTCAATAAAATTCCTGCGGTTAGTCGATTCCATAAATTTTTATTGTTAATTAATGAAAGAAATTTTTAAACTCCGTGGATTCCCAACCCTCATTACCGGCTTTCTTTGAATCAAATCTGAGTCTGGCATCGCCCTTCCCGTTTATGTATTCAATTCTAACAGTATGAAAACCTTTCTTCAATCCGATAGCACCCTGACTCCCTTTATTGGTCAGATTCCGGTCATAAACAACCAGTTGATTATCAATATATAAATTGCATTTATAGTCTGCTCTGATGCGGAAAAGGTAGAACTGATCCTCAGGAACTGAAAGGTAACCGGTGAAAACCAATCCCCAATAGTCATGGCGTTTTGAAAGTCCGGTAACCATAAAATCTTTGGCAATACTTTTGGATTTGGCTTCCATTTTAGTGAAATCGGGTATTTCCGTCCATTCACCTTCAAAATAACTATATTCCAGACCCGCATTGGGAGTTGCTACCTCTGAAGCTTTTAGGAAAGATGTCTTTTCAATAGTGCGGCTTTCAGAAGCTGTAATTTCATTCCTGCCGTTTTTCAAATAAAAAGAAAGCTTTCCTGTCTGGCTGATCTCAATTGGTTTCAGATATTTCACATCGGATGAATTATTCAGTGAATACCAGGTAGTAAGATTGGTATATGGATGATTGAACGGGATGGTCGTCTTATCCAAAAATAAATTAATCTCCTTGTCAATAAATGCAGGTTGTGTCGGCTTTACCTCAACCTGTGATCTTCCCGTTAAGGCAAACTCCTTATAATCGGGATTATCATATTTAAACTGCCAGTCAATAAGCAATGGGTCAATGGCACCATAATCCAACGGTTTTGCAGAAACAAGCTGGATTTCAACAAATTGCCGACTTTCAGGCTCTGCTTCCAATAAAATAACCGGGGTTTTAATTTCAATCTGGTGATGATGGAAGAAATTAACTGCGATTTTTAGTTTGGATTTGGTCGGATTATGGACTGAAATATAGAGTGTTCCATTAGTAAATTTTTCACCTTTATTGCAGAGCAGCACATTTTTGAATGCACCATTTTCAATCAATGGTTTGGCCAGTGCTTCTGTTTTATCGTTGCTTATATCATGCGGAAGAATACCATCCAGCCGAAGGTTGGCCATCACAGGGCCGTTGTCTGACATGGTAATCCACGAAATATGGTCGAACTCGCCAAAGTAATTACCACGCAAAGAACTTCCCGCTCCGCTTGTTGCAAGGATATAGTAATTTGAACCGTTCTTTTCCGCCTGGTGGTAGTGATGTTCATGACCGGCAATCACAGTGTATTTACGACCTTTCAAAGCAGATTCAATTTCTTCAAATCTACCGTCAGTTTTATAAGTCCATATGGGATGGTGCATCAGGACAAAAGTCCACCGCACCTTTTCGTTGTCCTTCAAAGTTTTCAGCGCAAAATCTGTTTGTTTTCGCGTAAGATTGAAATCATCATCATCGTTGCTGTCAAGAATTACGAAAAGGACATTCTTATAATTAAAACTGTAATACCTGCTTCCGTACATTTTTTCCCACTCCTTTTCCATCACTTTGTTGGTAATGTCGTGATTCCCCGGAAGATAAAAAAAAGGCATTTTTAATCCGGAAATTGTATGGTTTACCTCCGCCCATTGCTTCGCAATTTGAGCGGTATCGGTGGTGTATCCGGCTATAAGGTCTCCGACACTTAACACAAATTCAGGCTGCATCAGATTAAGCTTCCTTACTGCATCTTCAAAAACACCCGGACGACATCCTCCGTTCCGATCGGAAACAATGGCAAATTGAAAATTTTCGGGATCGTTGTTAAAGGTAAGATTGGTCCATGGTTTCTTTACCGTTGTCACATCCGACTTGAATGGCTTACGATGACCGCAGCCGGATAACAGCAATGCGGCAACAATTACAAGAAAAATAAGCTTGTTTCTCATTGTGAAGTAGATAATTAAATAGCAGAATTAGTATTTCTGGTATAAAATATATTGAAAAGTTCAATGACTTTAAAATGAAAATATAATCAAATTTACGGTTACCGGGTTTTCAATTCAGCAATTTTCATCCATACAATCATGGTTCATAGTCTCAATTTCGAGGGTGCAATGATCAATCTTTAATATTTTCAGCTTCAGTTTCACCGCATTTTTAATGAGTCTAAGCTGTTCTGCAGCAATATTTTCAGAAACTACCAAATGCCCGGTCATCGCATTTTCTTTGGTGCTGATTGCCCAAATGTGAACATGATGCATGCTTTCGACTCCTTCAATTGTCTGAACTTTTCTGATAATTTTTTCAAGATCAATCTCTTCCGGCACGCCATCCATCGAAAGATGAATACTGCTCTTTAGTAAATTCCACGTGCTCCATAGAATCACGCAAGATATCAGGATGCTTAAAAGAGGATCTATCCAATACTCATTTGTAAAGTAAATAAGAATCCCTCCAACAACCAATCCCAAAGAAATCATTGCATCTGAGAACAAATGAAGAAAAGCACTCCTGATGTTGATGTCTTTATCCTTCTCCCTGAAAAAAAGAAATGCTGAAATTCCATTGATAAAAATTCCAATGAACGCAATGACGGCAACAACCATTCCCTGTAAAGGCTCTGGGTTCTGGAATCTAAGAATTGCCTCCAGACCGATTGCTCCAACAGAAATAAGTAATACAATGGTATTGAACAATGAAATCAGGATGGAGGATTTTTTATATCCGTAAGTGAGTTTTTTTGTCGCTTTCGATTTCGTTAAGGTAAATGCCAGCAACGAAAGTGCCAATCCACTAACATCCAGAAAATTATGTCCGGCATCTGAAAGCAAAGACAAAGAGTTGATTCTGAGTCCGGCGATGATTTGAACTACTACATAGGCTAAATTCAAAACAATTCCTGCTACAAAAGCCCTGTTGGTATAGACTGAATTGACAGGAAGGTGTTGTCTGTTTTCCATTTTGAATTTTGTTGACACTCAAACTTGGGGATAATTTTGT
This sequence comes from Bacteroidia bacterium, assembly GCA_025358025.1. Classification (GTDB taxonomy): domain Bacteria; phylum Bacteroidota; class Bacteroidia; order Bacteroidales; family Prolixibacteraceae; genus CAINVV01. Next base: position 80,348 of record JANYKW010000088.1, read on the forward strand.
CCTAAAGATATCTAAAGAGTTTAGAATCTGTATACCAGGATTCCTGCTTCCATTACCTCTTCAAAAAAGAAAAGGGGAGAATTACCCCCCCCCGCTCTTTTCAATTCAAATATCAAACCGGCATATCAGGCAGGGTAAACCCGTTGTGATAGGTATGTTTGATCAGTTCGGCAGCAAATTCCTTTGCCCCGACAGAATCATTTCTGCTTATTCTGAGTTTATCCGTATCAGCAATATTGGTGAAATTCATATTGGGGCCGTCCCATTTCAGCACTTTGTTTAACCCCTGTAAGCGCACTGCCAGAACACCCATTACCACCATTTCATTAAAAGGACCGGAAACACTGAAATCCGATGCACTAAGTACACGACTTTCAGGACTCTCCTTGCATGCCCTGATCCAGTCCTGCTCGTGCGAAACCTCAATACGACGCAGTGTCTTGGGCACATTGGGGACTCTGCCCGAAAGGAGGATCGGATCAGTACCATATTCGCCACAGACAAGTGAGTCCTTAGTCCCGCGAAAAATGACGCCAGAATTCTGAACTCTTGCAACGGGCCAGTTTTCAGGGTATTTAGGCTTGAGTCCACCATCAAACCAGGTAACCTGAACTTCAGGAAACTTGATTTTTATACCCTTTTGCTTTTCACGTTTGGGGTAGGTGAGATGTACCAGTTCAGCAGTCGGGGCACAATCAGGCATCAACTGGGTAGAGCTGCCGATTACCTTAATTGGATACTGGAGTTTCATTGCTGTAAATATGGGGTGCATCACGTGACAGGCCATGTCGCCAAGGGCACCTGTTCCATAATCCCACCAGCCACGCCATACCCATGGATGAAAGGCCGGATTGTATGCACGGTTTTTAGCCGGGCCAATAAAAAGATCCCATTTCAGGGTATCGGGTACAGGAACAACTTCCGTTGGAGCGACCAATCCCTGAGGCCAAATCGGACGGTTGGTATATGCTTCAATGTTAGTCACTTCACCGATTTCTCCGTTCCAGATCCATTCACAGGCCAGTCTCACTCCTTCGGCAGATGATCCCTGGTTTCCCATCTGGGTGGCTACCTTGTATTTAGCTGCCAGTTTGGTTAGGAGCCTGGACTCGTATACACTGTGGGTCAAAGGTTTCTGTGTATAGGCATGTTTCCCCATCGTGATTGCATGGGCTGTCGGACCGGCATGGTTGTGATCTGAAGTTGCAACCATAACGGCATCAATGGATTTGCCCATCTCGTCAAACATTTTGCGCCAATCATAATATTTGGCAGCTTTAGGGTAAGTATCAAAAACCTTGGGAACGTTGTTTCTGCTAACTCCCCAATCAACATCGCATAATGCGACAATATTTTCGGTTGCCATCCGCTCAAGATTGCCTTTACCCATTCCTCCGATACCAATGCCGGCAATGTTCAGTTTGTCACTGGGAGCCTTGTGTCCCAAGCCGGCGATTGTGTTTGAAGGAACGATAAATAGTCCTGCGGCAACTGAGGAGGTTGTTCCAATGAAACCACGGCGTGTTACTTTACTGTTTTCTTCCATGCTTTTAGATTTAAATATTTGAATGATTGAGTTTTAGACGGATTTCGAGAACAGTAATCCGCTATTTAATTCAAATTTCGGAATAATATTTGGACTTTCTCCACGAAAGGCAATATATTTATGCAAAAGCAGTTTAAAAAATTTAAACGAAATGAGTATCATAACCTAAATTAAATCAAGGACACTTTCGATTACCATCAAATTGGGGGTTCGATCTTGTTTGTAAGGAAAGGTAATTTCATTCTCTCCCCTTAGGTTTCTGATCAATAGTTTTCTTAAAAAGTAGTAAATCTAATAGAGTCAAACGGAAGCAATTATAGGCGCCTGTCAACTTTAAAGTAAATTAATACTAAATATGTTAGATAACATGCAACTTTAAAGTTGTATTTACAAATATTCATCTAATTTTGTCACCGATGACAACCAAACATGAGGTTGAACATTTCTTAAGCGATTTTAAAACCAAAATGAAATTTTTCCAGATCATCTTTTGGGACGATCGCGGGAAGAATGCGCAGGCTCTTTTGGATTTGGAGATAAGTCCGGGGAAAAGGAAAGAGATTATTGATAAGTTAACCTTGGAGGACTATTATCAGGGTCCTTTGGAAGAACAGATAAGTGGCATGGCGCCTTTGTGGGTATTTGGCAAGAACGCAAAAGAAACTGAAGTGTACATTAAAATCAGTATGGGGAGAGAAAATTCACCAACCATTTGTATCTCATTTCATAAGGCCGAATACAAAATGAACTACCCATTCAAATTAGAAAGATGAAAAGCCCAATTACAGGTAAAGAGATGAGCACCGGCAGAGAGATGCGCGACATGACATATAGAAAGGAAACATACCCGGTTGTCTTTCATTACTATCAGTGCGAGGAAACTGGAGAAAAATTTGAAGATGAGCATTTTTCAGAATTGAATTTTAATCAGGTCGTCAACCAATACAGGGTCAGGCATCATATTCCTTTCCCGGAACAGATTATAGAAATCCGAAAGAAGTATAACCTTTCATCAGCCCGGATTTCTGAAATATTGGGATTTGGGGCGAACTCATGGAGAAATTATGAGGCTGGCGAGGTGCCTTCACGAGCAAATGCAAATTTTATTCAAATAATAAGTCAACCGGATATTTTTGAGCAGCACATATTGCAAAGCAACGAATTGGATGAGAAGGAACGAGAGAAAATAATAACGCATATTCAAAAATTAAAAAGTGACTCCAGCTTCCAGATTGATCAGTTTTCCAGATTTCATTGTCAACCAAGTATTGATTCAGGTTATAAAGCATTTGACCGAAATAAAACAAAACAGGTAATTGTCTATTTTGCTGCCCAATTACAACCATATAAAACGAAGATGAACAAGTTGTTATTTTATACCGACTTCGTTCAATTTAGAGATTCTTCTCAGAGTATTACTGGATTAAAATATGCAGCAATAACGCGTGGTCCCGTCCCAAACCATTATGATATTTTGTTTGATGCATTAGAAGACGAAGGAATAATCAGCAAAGAGTATTCAGTATTGAGTTGTGGAGAGGTTGAACAGATTATCTCAACCGGTAAATTAAAATTCGATGAATCCTTGTTTTCCCCTTCAGAATTTGTGTCCATTAAATACATCGCTGAAAAATTTAAGGAGACAAGTGCGGGGGATATAGCTGACATCAGTCACAAGGAACCCGCCTGGATAGAAAATATTGAAGGAAAAAGAATCATTCCTTTCCATTATGCTTTTGGATTGGTGACTGTGTAAGATTTTCTTAGATACAATCTTGTTTTTTAGGTATCTTTAGGGAGGTTCTATAATTTAATATTTTGATATTCAGATATTTAATGTTATCTTAGTATCGTTGAATACAAAGTTATAAATTCTATGGGCAGCATGTATAAGTCACAAGGTAAAAAAGGTTTGTTCGATGAACATTTTTCCACCACTCATCTTTCC
>JANYKW010000067.1 GCA_025358025.1 Bacteroidia bacterium
CAAGCGGTTCAGCTGAAATTTGAACTGAAATAGGGGGAGGTCACAATTTGAAAACACCAAAATGAAATAATTAATGTCTGATATTCTGACTGTTACCAACAAGAAAATAAAAAATCAGACTTTAGTCGGATAATAGTGATAAATTATCATGATTTTCCCAGGTATTCTCCAGTTCATTACTGAAAAAGTTTGCATTGCGGCGATCTCCGAAAAATGTATCATAATAGGAACAGGGAACTCCGAAGTACTTCCTGCCCATGGCCTCACAGTACATCACGTAATAATTGAGGATCGCCGGGTCTTTCGTCCATTCATCCACCTCGTCGCAATTCGAAATGACCTCCATATTTCTTTTGTTTTGACTTCTTGTCATCTCACCCAATTTGTCCCAGAATGTGAAGGTTTTATCCTGAATCTCCCTGAGGCAATAGTGAAAAATGGTGGTAGAATAAATGGAAAACTCTATAACAAATACCTCTGAATGGTCCCGTCCGGCATGAAATATCGAGGTAGCTGCTTTGTTAACCAGCCTGGCAAGGTTATCTTTAATATCGCAAGCCTGTTGTTTCCGATACAAAATCCTTTCCCACAGCAGCAAACTGGAATCCATGTTTTCCGGCAATTTCAATCCCCTTCTCAATCTTTTCTAGCAGCCGCTGATTGGATTCCAGAATATGCTCAACATGTTTATCGCCGAAATCATCCAGCGATGAGGAGTAGAGGCAGAAACGGTAGCTCTTATCATTCCGGTACTTGCCAAAAATATCCTCAACAGTCTGCTCCGGATTCCAGGTTCTGATAATTCCCCTGTCAAATAGTTCCCACCGCGTCTGGTTGAGTTTTTGAATGATATAGAAATATCTGAACCCCTCCTCTGTTACCTCCTCCTGAAATTTGGCACCCTCAAAGGAAAGATCTGACAAGAAATCTGATTTCATAGTTTGTTGAGTTTTGATGATCATTGAGCATTAAAATTAGGTGAAATGTTTGAGTGGAAAAAATTGGCCATGGGCTATCATCTTAACGTGTTTCACGATGCAATATTAGCAAACCAGGGTGCGGATTTTCCGCAACAAGCGTTATCTTTGTGACTACGCACCGTTTAAAGCCCGGCCTATGTATTCAACCGAGATCCTGGAAGCAATCATGAACGACACCACAAGGCAGCGGTACGCCTTGCTGAAACTTTTCACCGACAAGCCAAACCGGCAATTGACCCGGAAGGAGATCATGGAGTCAACAAATAATCCCTTCGTTGATAAGGAGCACTACGGAAAAGGCCCACAGGCGGTCGGACAGTAAACACGAAGGAATTGAAGAATTCGTTGTGGCCGACCTGGAGACCCCATTTGTGAAGGATGAACACTTCAGGTCGCTGGTCGAGGGTCTTTTTTATGCCATCAGCGACAGGCTTATCATCCCTGAGATCACCCATTATGGAAATTATTATCCGGGCAGGGAGCCTGAGAAAAAAACAGTAAAGGATTTTATGCCCTATGTGCTGAAACAGTCGAGGGGGCAGTGGTACCTTGTTGGCAAATGCACAGGGGACAAGGAGTTCAGAGCCATACCGGTAAACAGGATCATGGGAGAGATAACCCCGGATGAGGAGCGCTCCTTCATACGCGAAAAATTTGATCCCAACCAATACTGGGACGGTTGTGCAGGAATCACCCGCCTGGGAAGTCCGTTGAACATCAGCTTTGAGGTGAAGAATGGCCCGGTATACAACAATGTTGACTATATCCGGATGATCCCGATCGTAAAAGGGCACCAGTCGGTACACTTCAATGGTGATTGGATGAAGGTAAGCCTTGATAACATTTACCTGGGACCCGAATTGATTAGGATCATCCGGTCGTTCGGCAGGGAGAACATCCGGAATGTGAAACCCGCCTGGCTGGCAGATGAGCTCTGGGAAACCGGAAAAAGAGAGGATGTTAAACTCAGCATCGCCTTTAAGGATGCAAAAGAAGCCGCGTCCTGGAGAAAAAAGGCTGTTGCAGACCTGCAGGCAGAACCGGGAGGTGAAAACAGTGGCGCCACAATTGCAGTGTCAAAAGCTCCCAACAAACATGGATTTTACCCCGTTACCCTGAAAAACGTACTGGTCGGTTCACGGCTCCATTTCTTCATGAAAAGGGTGGCCAGGAGATATTGCTGCGGATATTCCGCAGCTAAGCGCCTTATCATTGCTGCAAATTAACCATGACCACTAAATATCATTTTGGTAATTTTTCATGGCTCACTCCATTCAGTGTTGTAATGCTTATAACCATCACCACCCTCCTTATCGCAGTCCTCTTCAGGGGCTGGTTGTACAGGAATTTGGTGACCTATAAAGCCACCAGACAGAGAGAGGTTTCTCTGGCTACCGACCCAAGGCTGGTGGCCGTCTTCGAAAAGATGGCCCCGAATGCAAAGCCCGATGACATCAAGCAGATCGTAAGGATTTGCCTAAAAGCAACCTCCGGTCACCTGCAGTTCACAACCGCCCCATGCAGCAGCGATCCCAATCAATTAATTTACACGAAAAAGGCCAATTGCATCGGATATGCTGCCCTCTTTACGACGATTTGCAACTACCTTTTAAGAAAACAGGGACTCGACGGATACTGGCGGGCAACACACCGGGTTGGAAAAATATATCTGCTGGGCTTCAATGTGCACCAATTAACACACTCGGCATTTCTGATGAACCACGACTTTGTAACCATCGGGAACAGGATTACCGGAGAGGTCATTGCTGTGGATCCGGTGGCGAATGATTACCTGGGGATTGAGGAGGTGAGGATCAGGGTTTCAAATCGTCCTGAAGATTCTCCTCCCCAGAGTGGGGGAGGTCGGGGGGG
>JANYKW010000179.1 GCA_025358025.1 Bacteroidia bacterium
AATGAAATTTATAGACCAAGTGATTGGATGAAATCCCTGTTGCGCTGCGCGCATACTTTTGGATTGCCCATCCCCGGAAGGACATCTTGTTCTACAACGATCCATCCTTCATATTTTAGCTTTCTCAGCTCAGAAACTATAGAAGGGAAGTCGACAGAACCTTTACCCAGCTCACAGAATACCCCACTTCCGACAGATTTGAAATAGTCCCAGCCTTCTTTTACTGACTGAGCGGCAATCTCCGCATGGCAATCCTTGAAGTGAATATGCCAGATGCGCGACTGGTGCCTGATCAGGCAGGACAATGGATCACCTCCCCCGAATTTGTAATGGCCCATATCCAGCACCAATCCCAAAAGGGAGGGATCTGTCAATGCCATTAGCTGGTCTATTTCGGCAGGAGTCTCTACATAACCTGCACAATGGTGGTGAAATACAGTTCGTAATCCGGTTTTGTCCATGACTTCACCGGCAACATAATTGGCTCCTTCTCCAAAGATCTTCCATTCTTCGGCAGTGAGTCCCATCCCGGCAGTAATACGGCCGGCATGATTGGTTCTTTCCGGAACGCTGCCATTATCATCTGCAAGAACTATAAATGCATTTGCATATCCTGCATCTGCCATAAGTTTCGCCGTCCTTACAGCGGCTTCGGCACCTGCTTTGTGTTTGGATCGGTCTTTCAGGAATACCGGGACAAAAGCGCCTACCATGGCAAGGTCCCGCATGTCCAGCTCATTTTTAAGTTCAGCCGGGATGGAAGGCATAAATCCCCAGTCACCCAATTCACTGCCCTGGTAACCTGTTTCCCTGATTTCATCAAGAACCTGTTCAAATCCGGCTGCTTTGCCCTCCAGATCAAACTCTAAAACTCCCCACGAACAAGGGGCATTGGCAATCTGTATCATATCTCGTTCTTTTAGGTTTTTATATTATTTCTCTTTTTGCGAAACCTGGGTGACCTGGTGTCCCGGGGGCAGAAAAGTATAGCCGCACAGGCCCTAAGGCAAGAAGCTTTCACCAAGTTTAAGTCTTCATTTTTGTAATTGCTAAAATTTTCTGGTCCATTCGTCATTCCATCTTTCGATAACAACTTTTGTCTGGGTATAAAATTCTACCGCGTGTGACGACTGGCCGTGCAGGTCTCCAAAGAAACTCTCTTTCCAACCGCTAAAGGGAAAGAAGGCCATGGGAGCCGCTACTCCGATATTTATGCCAATATTTCCAGCTAAAGCATTGTGTCTGAACTTTCTGGCAGCAGCTCCGCTTCGTGTGAAGATGCAGGCAGAGTTTCCATAGCGGTTTTTGTTGATCATCTCAATGGCATCATCGAGGGTTTCAGCTTGTACGATACAGAGCACCGGACCGAAAATTTCAGTGGTATAGGCCTGACTGGTTGTACTTACATTGCCAAGAATGGTTGGACCGATAAAATAGCCCTCTTCAAAACCCGGAACCGCCAAATCCCTGCCGTCGAGTAAAAGATCAGCACCCTCGTCAATACCTTTTTGTATGAGTGATTCAATCCGCTCTTTGCTCTCTTTTGTAATGACAGGACCCATATCCACATCGGAAGCCATACCGTAACCTGTTTTCTTATTCTTGGCCATTTCAATCAGTTTGGAAGGAAAGGCTTTTGACGATTCACCAACGGTTATCACAACAGATGCTGCCAGACAGCGCTGACCGGCACATCCAAACGCACTGTCAATAATAATTCGAACCGTGGTGTCTTCATCCGCATCAGGCATCACAACCACCGCATTTTTTGCACCTCCCTGCGCCTGCACTCTTTTCCCGTTTACTGAACCTGTTTGATAAACATGTTTTGCAACCGCTGTGGAACCGACAAAACTGATGGCTGGAATAAAAGGATGAGCAAGTATGGCATCTACCGTTTCTCTGCCTCCATGAACCATATTCAGCACTCCCTTTGGCAAATTCAGGGATTCGAAAAGTTCGAAGATTTTTGTCATAGTCATCGGAACTTTCTCTGAAGGCTTAACGATGTATGTATTTCCGCAAGCAATTGCATAAGGCATGAACCAAAATGGTATCATGATCGGAAAGTTAAAAGGGGAGATACTGGCACCTACTCCAAGTGGCTGACGAATCATAAATTCGTCAACACCTGTGGCAATATCCTCTGAGAATGCACTTTGCATCAGGGTTGGAATGCCACATGCAACCTCTATATTTTCCAAAGCCCTTACCATTTCTGCCTTCGATTCGCCATAGGTTTTACCACATTCCCTGGTACAGATCTCTGCTATCTGATCGGTACTGGCCTCCAATATCTGTTTCATCTTAAAAAGATATTGAATTCTCTGTGTTGCAGGGGTGTTTCTCCACTGGATTGCTGCCTCATTGGCCGCTTCGGCTGCATCACTGATGTCTTCACGACATCCTTCAGGAACCTTGGCAATTGTGAGACCCGTAGCAGGATTGATCACATCGGTTGTAGATAAGCTTTTGCTCTCCACCCACTTCCCATTGATATAATTTTTTAATGTTGTCATTTTATTACGTATAAGAAATCTTGTTAGAATAAAGCAGTTATCCTTTATCCTTTATCCTTTATCCTTTATCCTTTATCCTTTATCCTTTATCCTTTCTCCTTTATCCTTTTCAAAGGTAATACCGTTGTTTCTTTTTGTTTTCAACATACTGGGTACGGGCTTTTTTGACCGTATCAATTTCCGAGACCTCAGAGATGGCAACTTCCCACCAGGCGTAGCCAGGTACTCCTTTTGACAAGCTGGTTTCAATGGTAATCACCGTAGTAATGGTTTGTTCTTTGGCCTTTGCCAGTGCCTTTTTTAAGGAGTCGATATCGTGGGCTTCAATTACATAAGCGCCAAGACTTCTGGCATTCTGAGAAAAATCTACCGGAAGAATTTCACCGGTCATGAGTCCGGTTTCTTCGTCCCTGTACCTGTATTTTGTTCCGAAGCGCTCTGAACCAATTGATTGGGAGAGACCTCCTATGCTTGCAAATCCATTGTTATTCAATAAGATGATGGTGTATTTTATACCTTCCTGTATGGAGGTGACAATTTCGCTGTTCATCATCAGATAATTTCCGTCTCCGATCATTACATAGATTTCGCGGTCGGGGCAAGCTATTTTAGCGCCCAATCCGGCAGCCAGCTCATATCCCATGGTAGAATAACCGTATTCCAGGTGAAAGCCTTTGGGATCAATGGTTCTCCATAATTTATGCAGGTCGCCCGGCAGACTTCCTGCAGCACATAATACGACATCGCGCGGTTCTGCGAAATTATTTACTGCACCCACCACTTCAACCTGGTGAACGGGGATATTCCCACTAACCTTATAAAACTCTGATACCTGCAGATCCCAGACTTTGTTTAGGCCAGCAATGCGGGTGCGGTAACTGTCAGCAACTTTGAAATCCGTCAATAGGGAGAGCAACTCTTCGAGGCAAACTTTTGCATCAGACACCAAAGGGATGGCAGCATGTTTATGGGTGTCGAAATCAGTTATGTTGATATTGATGAATTTTACATCCGGATGCTGAAAGGCAGTCTTCGATGCCGTAGTGAAATCGCTGTACCTGGTTCCAATTCCAATAACCAGATCGGTTTCAGCAGTGATTTCATTCGCTCCCGGTGTACCTGTCGCCCCAACAGCACCCAGATTGGAAGGGTGGTTGAAGGGAAGGGACCCTTTACCTGCAAAAGTTTCAGCTACCGGTATGCCAGTATGTTCAACCAGTTTCTTAAGGATTTCGGTTGCTTCGCTGTAGATAACACCACCTCCGGCAATGATTACCGGTTTTTTAGATGCTTTGATCAATGAAACGGCCTCTTCCAGAAGGCTTGTATCAGGTCTGGGACGAATTATCTTCCAGATTCTCTTTTTAAAAAGACTCTCAGGAAAGTCGAATGCTTCAGTCTGCACATCTTGGGGAAGAGATAATGTTACTGCACCTGTTTCGGAAGGGGAGGTGAGAACCCGCATCATTTCCGGCAATGCAGTCATCAACTGTTCTGCACGATTGATTCTGTCCCAATATTTTGATACCGGTTTAAAACAGTCGTTTACAGAAATATCCTGGGAAGAGAAGGATTCCAGTTGCTGCAATACAGGTGCGACATTTCTGGTAGCAAAAATATCCCCTGGGATCAGGAGTACCGGCAGTCTGTTGATGGTTGCACAGGCAGCACCGGTAATCATATTGGTTGCTCCCGGACCTATAGATGAGATGCAGGCAAAGGTTCCCAGCCTGTTTTTCATCTTTGCATAAGCGGTAGCTATGTGGACAGATGATTGCTCGTTTCGGGTCATGATAAAACGAAAATCTTTGTTTTCCATCAAACTTTCGCCTACACCGGCGACAATACCATGTCCAAAAATCCCAAGACATCCTGCAAAGAATTTTGATTCCACTCCGTCGCGTTCGACATATTGGTTCTTAAGAAATTTTACAACAGCTTGTCCGACAGTTAATCGAATTGTTTCCATCAATTTGTTTTTAGAATGATGCTTTTAGTAATACAGGATTGTGATCTGACAGATAGGTTTTTCCCTGCATATCATAAATAACTGAAACCTGCAATACGGATATCCCGTTTTTTATAAATATGTAATCGATTGTATTTCTGCTTTCTAACGGAACTGTACCGAACCCATGAAAAGTCCAGGCCGGCCCGAAAATACCGGGAGCAACAGATCGTGAATCTGTAAGGTGATTGCTGCTATTGATGTCCGTAATATTTTTTATTTCTTCCAACTTATTTTCCCAATTCCTTGTTCATTTCAACAGTCACCATTGGTATCCTCGGATCCATCCCATTCCAGGTTCCATAAATCCATTTATGGTCAGGATCATCGGTGCTTGCCAGACTCTGGTCACTTCCTGCCAGAAAGTTTAGATAATACACATTGTATCCATGACCGGCAACCACAGGGTGGTATCCTTCGGGTATAAGAACTACATCGTTGTTGTGCGCCTCTGCTATTTCATCGAGACTGCGATTGTCAGTATAAACCTTTTGCATAGCAAATCCCTGCGGTTTGTCTATCTTATAAAAATAGATCTCTTCCAATTTCGCTTCAAGGAGTTTGCCTGATACAGGGTCAATCTTTCTGTCATCGTGTTTATGCGCAGGAAAGGAGCTCCAATTTCCAGAAGGGGTATAAACTTCGACACATACCAACTTACTACATGGTGATCCCGGAGGCAATATCCTGTTAATCTGGCGGCTGGCATTATCGCCTCCCCGATATTCAATTCCCATATTCAGGACATCGGCAGGTGTTATGAAGTGCGCCGGGAAAAATTCTTCGGCGGCACACCAGCCGCAAGCAATGTCCAGTAAATTGCCGACAGGCGTGATTTCAAATTTTGTATTTTGTGGAAGGTATAATGCGTGAGGCAGGCCACTGAAAACATCTTTTCTTCCATTTGAAGTTTTCCATGTTCCCAAAGAGGTTTCTGCCAGAAAATTCCCTCCAAGCAATACAAAAAGGTATTCATTATTCCCGGTTTCTCCTACCCATTTCTGTCCCGGATTCATTGTTCCGGCCGTGAAATTCAGATGATTCCATCCTGCCTCGTCAGAAGTAATGTTTTGGTACATTCCTTTATCCGAAGAAGATTTCGCCAGAATATGGCATTTTTTATCTCTGTTCATGGTTCATCGTTTTTCCGGCATTCAAATAAATTAGAACTAGACTATCATCATTTCCCTAACTGTTGCGATCACATTGGAGGTTGCCTGGCAAAATTGGATCAAAGTCCTTACTGTTGCGCCATAGCTATCAAACTCCTCCACAGTCATGCCATTTTCATCGTAGGCACGTCGAAAATCTACAAATTTTTTCTCGAGTTCAGCAATGATTTTCGCATCTACAGGCTTGTCCATCCTGTTCTTGACAGTCACGTCTGAAGCATTATATCTTTGTTGCCATTGCCAGGGCGGAGAGATCACAACATCGCCGCCAATGAACTCCGACCAGTGATAATGATTCCTGAATGCAGCACTTAAAAGCCGCAACCGATATCCTCTTTCGCGGTAGATCTGGTAGGCTTTCTTCATGACAGCCACGCCCGCCAGATCCAGGATCTCTGGATTTGCGATGATGTTTTCCTTTTCTGCTACCGCCTTCAGCAAATCATCGAGCCTCCCTACCATGATTGTACAGACCGGCCCCATCGTGCTAATATCCTTGCCTTCCTTCTCCCGCCTGACTAATCCACGTTCAACAGCCTCTGCCACAGCAATGGCCTGAGGAACAGTAAAACTAACAGTAGCATTAATGCTGACACCCAGATAGGTCGCCTCTTCGATAGCTATTACTCCGGCTTTTGTTACAGGTATCTTAACGATGATATTGGGAGCAAGTTCGCTGAAATGTACTGCCTGCCGGACGATCCTTTCTGCATCACGATAGAGCCTCGGATCTGTCTGAATCGACAATCGTCCATTCTGGCCTTTTTCACTGATAAATATTGGCATCAAAAGGGCTGCAGCCTTCTTTGACATTTCCTCTATTAGCATCCAGGCAACTTCATCTTCTGTGGCGGTTGGATTCTCCAGGATAATTTGTGGGATCCGCATCTTCCAGATATCCCATTCCTGTTTTAGGACACTATTGACGATCACCGGATTGCAGGTCGCTCCCAGTGCTCCATGACCGATCGAGTTTGTTAACTCCTCTATGGCACATGAATCATTCCACAATACGGTAGGTGTGGTCTGTGTCATCTCGTGGAGTATGCTTTTGTAAGCATTGTTACTTTTTGATTCTTTTCCCATTATGTTTTTATTGAATTCTTTTGTCAAAATAATTACCAGAACATGTAATAAATAGTTCCCAAAATTCCACAAATTCCAATTGCGGCAATGTTGAAGGTATCTGTTGTTTTGAAAAGGGATCGTTCAATGATTATCCCATTTTCATCCATCGTTTTATAAACGGTATTTAAGATAAGGATGATCCCCAATAAGATAAATCCGGAAACGAGAACATATATCGCTTCAAGGGCGAGATTCCGCATTGGCACAACAAAAAAGGCAGCAACTATGCCAACAAACGTTGCGACGGCGATAATTTTCCAGCCAAGGTTAAGGGTTTTGCGCCGAGAAATTTTGTTCACTGATTGATTCTCAATATTGTGAGATTTGTCAATTAGACTTAATCCGACCATCACAACACTAAGTATCATGAAGACGTAACCGATCCTGAGGATAAAGGGTAATTCCGGATTAATGATCCTGAGAAGTATGCCAAGTGGAATAGTAAGCAGTGCAACCCAAACTGCGGCAGTCGCTTTTGACTGCCTCCAGAATAATCCACAGAAGAAGATTAGAAACTCGCCTGGATAAATGTATCCGGTATATTCCTGAATATACTGATAGGCCTGATCCAGGTTAGTTAACTGGGGAGCAACACATGTGGCAATGATCAACGCAATGAGGGCTACAATCCGGCCAACGACAACTAAATCTTTATCCTCTGTGTTTTTCTTTAGATGAGCTTTGTATATGTCCATCGTAAAAACGGTTGAAACACTGTTGACGATAGAGCTTAGAGCAGAAACTGCTGCAGCAGCAATGGCTGAGAAAGCAAGTCCTTTGATCCCGACCGGCACAATATTATTCAAAAGCCAGGGATAGGCTTCGTCAGATTTTGCCAAATCAGCACCCAGTGAAAAGGCCGCAATACCGGGTAATACAACCAAAACAGGAATCAATAATTTAAGATAGCCCGCAAATACCACTCCATATTGGGCTTCCTTAAGGCTCTTTCCCGCCAATCCACGCTGAATGATGAACTGATTGAAGCCCCAGAATGACAAGTTGGTCAGCCACATCGAGCCGAGTACTACTCCAAGGCCTGGGAGGTCAAGAAATGCGTCTTTTGTACCCCCGGTACCATTTGGCACAAAAACGGTTGCCTCTTTTATGATCATGTGAAATTTCTGAGGAGCTTTATGGATCATTTCCGTGAAGCCGGAGAAAAAGCCATGATCCACACCAAGTGCACTGACTGCCAGAAAAGTTGTTACCAATCCTCCAAAAATCAGAACGACAACATTGATTACATCGGTCCAGGCTATTGCTTTCATTCCACCCCATAGTGAGTAAATTGCTGAGAAGAATGAAAATCCAATAATACCATAAATCATCGGAACCCCGATAATCCGTTCCATGGCCAGGGCTCCAAGGTAGAGAACAGCAGTCATGTTAACGAAAATATATACCAATACCCAGAAAACCGCCATGATCGTGCTAACTCTTTTATCGTAACGCTGGCTGAGGAACTGGGGCATTGTGTAAATCCCCTTGCTGATAAAAACGGGAAGAAAATATTTGGCGACAAAAATTAATACGATGGCGGCAATCCATTCATAAGCCGCGATTGCCAATCCAACCGCATAGCCCGAACCCGACATGGCAATAAAATGTTCTGCCGAAATATTTGCAGCCAGCAAGGCGGCACCAATTGTCCACCAGGGAAGAGACCGGCCGGCCAGGAAATAGTCAGAAGTGGTTTTTTGCTCCCCCTTCTTTGTTCGGGAGACCCATAATCCGGTAAATACAATGATGCATGCATAAACAATAAAGACGACCCAATCTAATAAGGTAAATTTGTTCATATAATTAGTTAGTTATTTCAATATATTGCCCGCTCAAACTTAATCATGAATTTTATTTTAAGCTTTAGCGATTTTATCTACATATAATGCTATTTTAGCATTATTAAATTATTAATTAGCAATTCTGCTAATCTCAATGGTATTATGAAGCCTTTCTTTCAGAAACTCGAATCATTACCCTCTCAATCAGTTATTTTCTTTGATGAAGAAAAACCTCATTTTACTGTTCCCTGGCATTTCCACCCCGAAATTGAGATTCTTTTCGTGGCGAAAAGTTCAGGAACGAGCTATGTCGGAGACGGGATCCGGCGTTTTACAGATGGAGAAATCAGCATCATCGGTGAAAATGTTCCGCATTGGTGGAAAAGTGATAAAAAGTATTTTGACAGCAACGCCAGGATTGGGATGAAAGCGCTGATTATTCAGTTTAACAAAGAGATCTTCAATACAAACTTTATCAATCTGCCTGAGATGGTAGCCATCAAAGACCTTTTGGGGAAATCGCAGCGGGGGATCCAGTTCACGGGGAGAAGCAGAAAACTTTTTGGTGAACAGATCGTAAGGATATTTCAACTAGCAGGAATTAGCAGAATTACTGAATTAATTCTTTTACTTGAAATGATGGCAAATACCAAAGAATTTAAGTATCATGCCAGTATCGGATATTCCAAATCAATCAATACTTTTGATTTTTACAGGTTTAATAAGATTCATGAACACATTATTTTGAATCTGACCAAACCAATTAAACTGGAACAGGTAGCAGATATTGCCAACATATGTCCAACGGCATTTTGCCGTTATTTTAAAAAGCATACCGGTAAGACCTTCTCCTCATTTCTCAATGAAATAAGGATAGGGCATGCCTGCCGGTTAATGCTGACTGAGAACATCTCTATATCCGGGGCAAGCCAGGAGAGTGGATTCAATAATTTGTCTCATTTTAACGATCAGTTCAAGCGAGTGATGAAAATTACACCTTCGGCTTATCTTTCGGCATATAAAAATGAAGGCAAGGAATTGGTACTTGATCATGCGCCTTTGCTTGAGAAAAAAGATGCATGGGACGATCCATCCTTTTGGCATGATCAGGCCAATGTATTTTAGTCATTTCAACGGGTAGTCAATTTCAGCCTTCCGGTAGTCAATATTCAAAATATTGACTAAAGTTTAATATCATAAACTACGCCTAAAATATATCGGTCGAGATGGGTCCCATCAGTAAACATCCCATAAAACTTGAATTTTTGGTTTTTTGCAAAATGGTAATATGTACCAACCGTGTACCTTATCTCACTAATTGGATTTGTTTCAATATGATTAATAAGGTACAGGGATTCGATATTAATTAAAGGCTCAAGCTTTGTTTTACCGCTTTTATAACAAACTTCAAATCGATTTCTCCAGAAATATGATTCAACCTCATTGGTTCTCGTAGAGGGATATAACGTGACTTGCAATCTTTCGCGGAAACTAAAAAAAAATCTGGAAAGCTTCCAGGCAGGCTCAGCCTGAAAGTAGAATCTGTGAGCAAGTTCATGGTACCCCGGATGTTGGAAATTTACCAAAATATATCCTGTTCCCGCACTCAGCCAGGGGAAGAATGAGTAATCTCCCTTCAGCCCGATACTTGTACGTTCGATTGAAGTGTTGTGATTTATTGTGTAAATTTCGCCAATCAGTCCGATGGTTGCCGACCGAATTTTTTTTGTTGCAAAAAGATCAATCCATGTTCTTGTATCTGTCTCTTCTGCACTAATTTTATTTATTCCCGTGAATATCAAAACCAAGAGGAGAATAATCGTTTTTTTAACTTTCATGATTGAGTTTCAAATGGAGACTGTAGTGCAATTATTCAGAAATTGCTTCTGGCAATCATGGAAATTCTTTTAATTGGTTTTCAAAAAGGCTGAAAGCTCGGGGATGTGATCGGTATTAATATAGTCAACTTTCAGGTTCATCAAAACCTTCCATGCGTCTGATGTATCGGGGGCATTCCAGAATCGTATCTCTTTATTTATTCCGTGTACAGAATCTATGATCTGTTTTAACCTGATTTTTTCCTTTTCCGGAATGGCTTCCGTGCCTTTCCATGAAGTGAAAACAGCCAGATTTTCGCTGTAAATGCCTATCCTTTTCAGCTGTTCAGCGTCATATCTCTTCGTTACATTTCCATCAAAGAAAATAAAATTCGGATAATCTTTAAATTTTGATGGATCCGGACGATTTCCGGTTATCGTTATACGAACAGCGTTTTTATTCACAGTGGGATCAAAGACATCGGGATAATTCTTCAATTTTTCCGTTAAAAGAGTGAGGGTTGGTTCTACTTCTGTCTTTAGATCTATCAGCAGCTGAAAGGTATACGAAGGATCAACGGATGTTTTACCGCCATTTTTCTTGAAAAGAGCTACAATTGGTTGAATATACAGTTGATCTAAAGTTTTTGCAGCTTCAATTTTAGATCTATTGTGTGCTACATAAAGCTCCCCTTCGACTGCCCAAATATCTGCTTCAATGGATCCGAATTGTGCATTGTAAGCAAGGTAAAATGGTGTTTTTTGCTCATAATCGTTATGCGAATGAGCGTTACGTGTGGTATATTGTGCTTTGGCCACTATGAAGGCACAAAAAAAGAGGATGGCAAGCAAAAGTTTTTTTCTCATTTTAATTATGTTACTATCTAAATTGATTGATGCACATTGCAAATCTCCGAACTTAATTATTTTGTTGTGAAACGTAATGAATTTTATCACCCCATATCCATTGTATCAGCGTTGGGTTCCCTGGAAGCCTGTTGGATTCTGAGTGGGTTTCTTCAAGAGACAAAAATACACTTATATCTATATTTTTTAATTCACTTACCGAATCATTTTAGATCAATCGCTTCTTGTACTTTTATACTAATTTTATTCTATGGCAATAGTTGCTAAATTCGTATCCCAAAATTATTTTTGAATGGAAAAAAGTCTTTTCATAGCCGGCCTGGTTGTACTTATGGCTCTGGGTAATTCTCCTGTTTTAGCATGCACCAATTTTATTGTTACCCGGGGAGCAAGCAAGGATGGATCCGTGCTGATCTCTTATGCGGCAGATTCTCATACAAGGTACGGTGCTATTGCTTATTACCCCGCCGCGGATCACCTTCCGGGAAGTCGCTGCGATGTTTTTCACTATGAAACCGGTAAATTGCTCGGAAGCATACCGGAAGTTGCGCATACTTATTCCGTGGTTCAGTTTATGAACGAAAATCAGGTTGCCATCGGTGAAACTACATTTGGCGGACTTGACTCGCTGGGATCACAACCCGGGGCAATTTTGGACTATGGTTCTCTCATGAGGATCGGACTGCAGCGTTCAAAATCTGCCCGTGGGATGATCCGTGTTATGACAGAGTTAATTGCTGAATATGGCTATGCAACAGGTGGTGAATCATTTTCCATTTCTGATGCCAATGAAGCCTGGATCATGGAGTTGATAGGAAAAGGCAGATATGAAAAAGGAGCTGTCTGGGTGGCACGAATGATACCTGACGGATATGTGAGCGGACATGCCAATCAGGCACGCATCACCAACTTCCCTTTTCAGAAAAAGAACGACTGGAACGATCCGAAGCAAACGGTGTATCACTCTTCAGATGTGATCATCTTTGCCAAAAAGCAAGGTTTTTATAAAGGATCTGATGATGCATTCAGTTTTTCAGATGTCTACAATCCATTAAAATTTGGCGGTGCCCGTTTTTGCGATGCGAGGGTATGGACATTTTTCAGAAATGTTAGTCAGAAAATAAGGGATAATCAGGAGTTTACAAATTATGCCCTCGGAAAATTTGCTCGCAGCGACAAATTGGTGGATCAATCTTCCAATCCGAATGGGTATGTATCCAACCGATTGCCTTTGTGGGTTAAACCTGATTCAGCGATCAGTCTGCAGGCAATGATGGCCAGGATGCGCGATCATTATGAAGATACACCGCTCGATATGCGAAATGATCCCGGTGCCGGACCGTTTAGATTGCCTTACCGCTGGCGTCCAATGGAATTTGAGGTCGACAGCGTCATGTACCTGAACGAACGTGCAGTAGCTACCCAGCAAACCGGATACAGCTTTGTTGCACAGTCGCGTAAAGGATTGCCTGATGTCATCGGAGGAATCTTCTGGTTTGGCGTGGATGATGCCGATGGTTGCGTTTACACACCCATGTACTGTGGCATTCAGAGAATTCCGGAGAGTTTTGCTATTGGAAATGGTTCCATGATCACCTGGTCAGAAACGTCAGCATATTGGACCTTTAGCCAGATGAATAACTGGGCTTATACCCGCTACAACATGATTCATCCCGAAATAGAGAAACTGCAGCAGCAAATCGAAAATCAATTTGTATCCGAAGTATCGGAAGTTGATAAAAAAGCAGTGGAACTTATCGGCAAAGATACTTCCGAAGTGGTTGATTTTCTTACCAATTATTCGGTAATGACCGGAAATAAGCTTGTAGCGGAATGGAAAAATTTTTACCACTATCTCTTCATGAAATACCACGATGGTAACCTCAAAATCACGGAAGGACAAAAAATAAAGGACAATGGAAACGGGAAAAATGTTCCCTTAAAACCGTTGCATCCGGGTTACGGCAAAGATTGGGAGAGAAGCATGATTCAGGGTACGGGCGACCGGTTAAAAGTTCCAAAGGAGGAGAAGTAAAATTTTTATTAACTACTATAAATTAACAGGATGCAAACACATTACACAAAACATTTCACTGGAAAACAATTGATTTTCTGGGTTTTCTTTTTATTTGGTTCCCAGTTTATTATTCCGGGCGCTATAGCACAGACTAAGCTTCTGAGCGAACGACTTGGCTATAAACCTACAGACAAACTGCTGATTGTCAATTGTGATGATGCCGGAATGTGCAATTCTGCCAATCTTGCCGTCATCGACGGTATGGAGAACGGCATGATCACTTCTGCAACTATCATGGTTCCATGTCCATGGTCGGGTGCCATTTCCGACTATGCTAAGAATCACCCGGAGAAAGACTTTGGCGTTCATCTGACGCATACGGCAGAGTGGCGTTTTTATCGTTGGGGACCGGTGGCACCCAGAGATCAGGTCACAGGACTATGCGATCCGGATGGGTTTTTGTGGCGCAGTGTGGAAGAGGTTTATGCGCACTCCAATTCTTCGGAGGCCATGATTGAAGGAAGAGCGCAGATAAAGAAAGCACTCGCAGCAGGTGTTCCGGTCTCTCATATAGACTCCCACATGGGCACGATGCAATATTCGCCCGAATATTTCATGGCATATGTTCAACTGGCCATGGAATTCAACCTGCCATTGCGGATGCCTTCCCAGACAACGATGGAGAAATTCAAGCAACCCACATTACGGGAAGATTTGTCAAAACAAGGTGTAATTTTTACCGACTACTTTGTGTATGATGAGTTGGAAAGCTACAAAGAGGTAAAGCCCTTCTGGACTGGTATCATAAAAAATCTGAGGCCCGGGGTGACAGAAATTTTCATCCATGCTTCCAAATTAAGTGACGAGCTCAAGGCAATAACCGGTACTGCCGAAAAGCGGGCGCAGGAAGCAGCCTGTTTCACTTCGGATCAGGATATCCGGAAATTAGTTAAGGATGAAGGGGTGATTTTGATCGGATACAAGCCTTTGATGGAGTTGCAGCACAAACTGAGGAGATAATTGTATCCCAAAATAGCACGAAAAGGAGGGAGAAGAAGCCCCGGGGAACAGAGGGATAACTTTCTGTTTACCTGGTGAAAATCAGTGCCTTTAGTAAGAAATTTTATGCAGGTAGTTTTATAATCTAAATCTGTAACTATTCAGTCGCGATCTCACATTGAGCGATGAGTCGGATTATTTCAAAGGGGTTTTGGTTATTCTTAATGGCAGTATCAATTACCGAGCGGATGGTCGCATAGATGTTTGCCCCTGCATCTGATTTAAAAAAGCCACTGATTTTTTGCTTGACTTTAAAATTTCGAATCGACCGTTCGGACCCATTGTTGTCCGGCGGAATATCCTTGTTCAGAAGAAAATTAAATAGATGATCTGAGTATTTGATCATCCTTTTCTGGAAT
>JANYKW010000192.1 GCA_025358025.1 Bacteroidia bacterium
CCGTTCAATCGTATGGAGCATCTTTTTTTCCCAGGGCTGAATCGCGATGGTTCTTGCATCCGGAGTGCTTATATTGGCCACCTGAGCTATCGGTGTCATTGAACCGTAATAATCAACCATAACCCCTTCAATCATTCTTGGAGAGGCTTTACCTGCCCGGATATGAGCCAGTTCGTTATCAAGATGAGTCAATGCGTGCTCCATCCTTTCCTTGGTCTCATCCATTAACATTTGAATTTCTTCATTCATACAGCGATGGTTTTAACAACTTTTCTGGGGAAGTATAAATTTAATCCTCGTACTTAATCATTGTAAACATAAGTGCCAACCGGCTCTCCATGTACTACTTTCAGCAAATTGCCTTTTTTGTCCATGTTGAAGACGATGATGGGCAGATCATTCTCTTTGCAAAGTGTGGTTGCCGTCATATCCATGATCTTCAATCCTTTGGAATATATCTCATCGAAGGAGATTTTATCAAACTTGATGGCATCAGGATTTTTCTCGGGATCGGAAGAATAAATTCCATCCACCCTGGTTCCTTTTAACATAACATCAGCTCCGACCTCGATAGCCCGCAAGGAGGCGGCTGTATCCGTCGTAAAAAAAGGATTGCCGGTTCCTGCTCCAAAAATGGCTACTTCGCCTTTTTCAAGCGCCTTGATAGCAAGTTCTTTGGTATAAAATTCTCCGATAGGTTGCATCGCGATGGCTGTAAGTACCCTGGCTTTTATCTGAAGAGATTCCAATGCAGAGGCCAAAGCCAGACTGTTTACCACCGTCGCAAGCATACCCATCTGATCACCTTTGCAGCGATCGAATCCCTTTGTGGTGCCGCTTAATCCCCTGAAGATATTGCCACCCCCAATGACGATGCCCACTTCAATCCCGATTGAAATAATCTCTTTAATCTGAAGGGCATAATCCGAAAGCACATCCGGATCGATACCGTGTTGCAACTTTCCCAGAAGAGATTCTCCTGAAAGCTTAAGTAAAACCCTGTTGTATTTTATCATGTCTGCTTTTTTCTGACGAATTAATTTTATATTTCCCTTTATGCAGGTTGAATTCACCCCATTTCGTTGTGGGCAGCAAATCATCATAAGCATTTGTCCCGAAGTTTCGGGATACTCATTCTAATACAAATTTATATTAAAAATAAATGATAACAAACCTATTTGAGCTACAGTTGGCGGTATTGCAAAAAAAAAGCCCCCATGCGGAGGCTTTGATATCAGGGGGATACCTTGATCATACGTTCAAAGTGAATCGTTTAATCTCAGTTACTTTAAGGTCTTTGTCGATGCTTCCAAGATATTGACGGATCGTCATCTTGTTGTCTTTCACAAAGTCCTGATTTAATAAAGTGCTTTCTTTGAAAAATTTGTTTAATGCACCCTGGGCAATTTTGTCAAGCATATTTTCAGGTTTGCCTTCCAACCGGAATTTTTCTTTGGCAATCTTCAGCTCCTGTTCGACAATTTCAGGTGCAACGTCATTGTTGTCAATGGCAACAGGACTCATTGCAGCAATTTGCATCGCTACATCTCTTCCAACCTGTACATCAACTGCCTTGTTAAACCCAACCAGCGTAGCCAGTTTGTTCCCTGGGTGGATATACGGGACAACGTGCGCAGCAGAGATACACTCGTAGAAAGGTAATTCTATCTTTTCTCCGATGATTCCTGTCTGTTCCATCACTTGTTCCCCAATGGTGCGGCTGTCGAGCATCAGTGCTTTCAAATCATCCAGATTTTTACTTTTTTTGGCAAGTGCTTCATCAGCAATCTTGTGTGTAAGAGCAATGAAGTTGTCATTTTTGGCTACGAAATCTGTTTCGCAATTCAGTGAAATAATAGCCCCGAAACTTTTGTCGGCAGATACTTTGGCGAGAACAACACCTTCAGAAGATTCTCTGTCAGCGCGTTTGCTGGCAACGAGTTTGCCTTTTTCGCGAATGATTTCAACTGCACGATCAAAGTTCCCTTCAGCATCAGCCAGGGCATTTTTGCAATCCATCATTCCAGCGCCGGTTGCTTTGCGCAATTTGACTACATCAGCAGTACTAATTTCCATCTCAGAATAAATATTTTATAATTTTACCTCTTCAGCAAGATCTTCATCTCCTGGCTCTTCAACAAGATCTTCGTCTTCAAGAATTGCTTCGAGTTCTTCTTCCAGGATTTCCTCTTTTTCGTCAGCTTCTTCCTCTTCATCATCTTCAACAATGATTTTAGCGATAGCTTTGCGACCTTTTTTCAAGGTAGAAAGGGGTTTCTCATCCTTTTCATCGTTTTCGCGTTCAACTTTACGATCTGAAAGACCATCTTTGATTGCGTCACACATAATACCTACGATCAGATCGATAGATTGTGATGCGTCATCGTTGGCAGGAATAACGAAATCGATGCCATTTGGATCAGAATTGGTATCTACCATTCCGAAGATAGGAATACTCAAACGTTGAGCTTCACGAACAGCGATTTTTTCTTTCATCACGTCAATGATGAAAAGAGCTGCAGGTAAACGGGTCAGGTCGACGATAGAACCCAGGATCTTTTCCAGTTTGGCTCTTTGACGAGAGATCTGAAGTTTTTCACGCTTGGAAAGATTATCCCAGCTGGAATCTTTGATCATCTTGTCAATGGTCGACATCTTCTTCACAGCCTTGCGGATGGTTGGGAAGTTGGTAAGCATTCCACCCGGCCAGCGTTCAACCACATAAGGCATATTCACAGCGGATACTTTCTCGGCTACGATGGTTTTGGCCTGTTTTTTTGTCGCAACGAACATCACCTTGCGGCCTGAACGGGCGATTTGCTTGAGAGCATCGGCAGCTTCGTCAATTTTTACAATGGTTTTTTGCAGGTCGATGATGTGGATCCCGTTCTTCTCCATGAAGATATAAGGAGCCATGTTTGGGTTCCATTTGCGTTTTAGGTGTCCAAAATGGACGCCTGCATCCAGCAACTGCTTAAATTCTGTTCTTGGCATAATAAATTGTTTACTTTCTGTTCAGTCAATCCTCCGGTAGTCTGTTATAGAGTCCGGAAAATTTAGATGCTAAACCTGTTATTAAAAATAAAAAGTGCTTAAATCGATTAACGTTTTGAGAATTGGAATCTCTTGCGTGCTTTTGGTTGTCCGGGTTTTTTACGTTCCACCTCGCGGGGGTCACGGGTTAAAAATCCGGCTGCTTTCAATCTCGGACGGAAATCAGCATTAATTTTCAAAAGTGCACGGGAAATGCCAAGACGAAGAGCTTCAGCCTGACCTGTCAGACCACCACCGTCAAGATTAACCTTGATGTCATATTGTCCTGCTACTTCGCAAAGATTCAACGGTTGCTGAACCACAAATTGCAAGGTGCCTACCGGAAAATATTCATTCAATTCTCTTTTGTTTATGGTAATATTTCCTTTGCCGTCAGTAAGATATACACGGGCAACAGCAGTTTTTCTTCTGCCTAGAGCGTTGATTACTTCCATGATAATTATCTAATATTGTCAAGGTTGATAACTTTTGGCTGCTGTGCAATCATATCATGCTCAGCTCCAACGAATACATGCAAATTGGTGAATAGCTTGGCTCCAAGACTATTCTTAGGTAACATACCTTTAACCGCCTTCTCAACCATACGGGCAGGATGTTTGGCCATCAGTTCTTCAGCAGTTGTAAAACGCTGACCGCCCGGATACCCCGTGTGGCGAATGTAAACTTTGCCTTTCATCTTATTCCCGGTCAAACGAATTTTCTCTGCGTTGATAACGATGACATTATCACCACAATCCACGTGAGGAGTGTAACCCGGTTTATGTTTGCCTCTGAGTACCAATGCAATCTTACTTGACAATCTACCCAGGATCTGGTCTGCGGCATCTACCACAATCCATTCTTTTTGTACCGTTGCTTTGTTTAGCGAGACGGTTTTGTAACTTAAAGTGTCCACTTTCGATTCAGTTTAAAATGTGATACAATCCATTTTTTGTCGGTTCACCTGTCGAATCAGCGCTTTACCAGTTCACCGGATTCCACTATCCGAAGAATTTTGCTAAGGTTGATACCGCCTCCAATCCGTACAACGACAAATTAGGATAAAATCGGGACTGCAAAAGTAGCTTATTTTTTTAATACAACAACAGCTTTGAAAAAATAAGTAGTACAATATCAGGTGCTAAAGTGGAATTCCGGGAGAGAAGAGGGTCAGGTAGTACCTTTTCTACACAAAAAGGAGAGATTGATTACCAGGTAGAGGGCGGCGCTATTGGATGTTTGTTGCAGCAAGGGGTTGTAAAAGAGGTCAAAGTTAAATCCGAATCTGCTCTGATCAAATATTTTACGGTCAAAACGGTAGGTGAAAGTCCACAGACGATTCAGGTTGGTGGCTTCAGCTCTTCCTGCGGCACCATTTTGAAAAAGGGGCATTCCCAGGGGGGTATAAAAATTGCTTCCCTGCCAGTAACCGGCTGAAATACTTCCATAATTTGAGCTGATTCCTGCATGGAGATAGAAGGCTGTACCATAATCGCCAGGCAATGCAGTCGAATCTTCAGGATAGGTCGACTGTAAGACAGAGCTTTCCAGAAAACAGGATTTGAAGAGGGAACTGCCAAGTCTCTTTTGAAGTTTAAATCCCTCTGATATTGTCAGCCAGGTAGTTGCCAGACCTTGCGCATTGTCAATTTCCCCTCCCTGGTGCATTCCGTTGAAAGCAAGGGGAAGTGAGAGTTCCAAAGTTTCTGTTCTGAAAAGTGTTAATTCGGACAAAGCGCCAAAAACAAATTGCTCTTTAAACGGATCTCCTTCAAATATCATTTTCTGCCAGTCGATCCATAAATCAGCTTTCAGATTGTTGTTCTTAAATTTGGCCTGTATGCCGGCTTCAGGTTTATCGGTCAAAAAGTGCTCACTATCCATCATTGGTTGAGACAGACCATGATTTTGATCCTGGTTCAGATTTCCCATCCTGAAAGAAAGGTTCCTTGTGGGCATATACAGGGCAGAAAACCAGGGATATAATTTGTATTCATCGCTCCCGTTGTAAGCCAGAACCTCTCCTCCCAACTCCAGCCGCAATTTGTTATCCGGATAATAGAGTAGTTTGGGCCTGATCCAGACACCTGTCAGGGTGTAACCTTCCGCATATTCACTTTTGTATTCATTGTTTTTGAAAAAATTGAGATTGTCAACAGCTACCAGTAATTTCCCTTTTGCCATTGAATCAATTGGTTCGTCTGCCATAAAAATCCGTGAGATATCCTGTGCATACAGGCCAAAGGAAAGCAAAACCAATAAAAAAAGGCCAATCAATTTTGGAACTGATCCTGAAGCTGGAAGAATGGTGCTTTTGATAAAATTAATCATTGTTTTTGATATGTTTAATCACATAACGATCGTACAGAAAGAGTGCGATCATTGCCGCAATTCCTATGCCGGATATGACCATCCAAATGGAGGAGGGATGATATTTGTCCCATAAAAATTGAGTGAACACTTCATTGTTCATCCCCATTTTTTGTGCAGCTGCATAAAGGTAATCATTTTGAGAAAAATGTTCTCCAATGACAGGTAGCTGAAAATTTCGGGATTCTGCTTCAAGCTGTGCAAATGAGATTTTGTCGGACATGGCCTGATATACGTTTCCCGACACAAAACCGGCAAAAAAAGAGCCGATGGCTACCGGAATAAAAGAGCAACCCATATATAGTGCAGTCTTATTTGGAGGAGCTATCCGGCCAATGTATTCAGTGATCTTAGGCGAGCTGGACATCTCCCCGAAGGAAAAAAGCAGCAGAAAAAGCAGCATCAAAAGTCCATTCTGGGTGGAGAAACACAAACCCATTGCGACTGAGGCAATGAGAATGCCAGTTGTCATCACCTTGAGAGGCTTGTAACGCATTGCAATTGAAGAAACAATAATCTGGAAAAGTATGATGAAGCCAGCATCTGCGTTAACCATCAGTTCGGCAGGAATAGTCCCGTCAGCAGATCCCATCTTATCTGCAAGCCAGGGCCAGATCGTGTGAAGAAAGTTGAAAACCGGACGTGTATTTCCCCACTGGTCGATAAAAACGGGAAGAGAGAGAAAAAGCTGATAATACATGGTCCAAAAACCGGCAATAATTAGCAAGAACAAGAAGAAGCGCCAGTCTGACAAGGCTTCACGAATATTGCCGGTTAACCTTAGCAGTTCCTCCTTGAAACTCAGGTTTTGGACTCCTCCTTTTCCCCTGTCGGGTTCCTTAAAAAAAAGAATCAACAAGACGAAATTGAAAGCGATCACTGCGGCAGAAGCATAGAAAACATAATCCCATGAATATTTTCGGAAGAAACTGGTAACGAAAGGACCTGCAAATGCACCTATGTTAACCATCATGTAAAAGATACCGAAACCGATGGAAGAGGTTTCCTTGTTGGTTGTTTTCGCCACAGTGGCGGAGATGATAGGTTTGAAAAGTGCTGCGCCAACAGCGAGAAAAAGGTAAAGAATAAAAACAGATGTAAAAGTTTGAAACATTGGCATCATTAAAAATGCCACAGTATAAAGGCTGTAAGCAATAAAGAGTGTTTTGCGGAAGCCTATCCTGTCGGCGATGGCACCGGTTATAAGGGGTAAAAAATAGAGGATGGCTGTGCCGATTCCCATCATCATTCCTTTCTGGGTCTGGCTAAAACCCAGCCCACCCTGATCGGTGGATCCAGTGAGATAGAGTGCGAAGAGCATGTAAA
The DNA here is from genome assembly GCA_025358025.1 of Bacteroidia bacterium. Lineage (GTDB taxonomy): Bacteria > Bacteroidota > Bacteroidia > Bacteroidales > Prolixibacteraceae > CAINVV01. The sequence goes on from JANYKW010000192.1 coordinate 6,730, forward strand.
AACCATACCAGGCCCAACGTTCAAAAAGCTCCATAGCATTGGCATACCAAAAGTTGGAGGGGAATTTTCTTAAAACTGTCGTTGGGTTCATCCGTAGTGTCGTATTAGCATGTCTCAAATGTAAAAAAAATTGATTCATATTTTTGAAGGGTTCTTTTTCCTGGCAAGTATCTTAAAGTTATTGGCCATTGGCTATTCGCTGCCAGGTTTACGCAAGGCATAAATTTTATTCATTCTTTTCCCTTCGACTCTTCGACTTCACTCAGGGACCGGTAATCCAAAATTCAAAATTGAAAATCCAAAATTGTCTTTATTCGGTTTATCTTTGTCTGCTTACACTATATATTATATGGAAAGACGACAAAAACCCGATTGGCTGAAGATCAAACTTCCCGCCGGGTCCAATTACAGGAATGTAAAAAAGGTTGTAGAAGGAAATCACCTTCATACCATCTGCTCAAGTGGAAAGTGCCCCAACATGGGAGAATGCTGGGGTGCGGGCACAGCCACTTTTATGATTTTAGGTGAAATTTGCACACGGTCCTGTAAGTTTTGTGCCACACTGACGGGTAAACCGCTGGTGCCTGATCCCGGGGAACCTGCAAAAGTTGCAGCGTCCATCAGGCTGATGGGATTGAAGCATGTGGTGATTACTTCTGTTGATCGTGACGATTTGCAGGATGGTGGGGCAGCACACTGGGCTGCCACGATTGGCCAGATCAGCAAGGTGAATCCGGCAACAACCATTGAGGTTTTAATCCCGGATTTTGATGGGAGAGCTGAACTTATCGGATTAATCGCGTTGGAAAGGCCTGACATTATCTCACATAATCTTGAAACTGTAGAGCGTCTTACTCCCCAGGTTAGAAGCAGGGCAAAGTATCAGACCAGTCTGCGTGTGGTTGGTATTATCAGTTCATTGGGGATCGTTTCCAAATCGGGCATCATGGTCGGACTCGGAGAAACCTCCGGGGAGGTTCTGCAATGTATGGACGATCTGCGGTCGGTTGGATGTGAGATATTAACGATTGGACAGTATCTGCAACCCACGAAGATGCACCTCGAAGTAGTTGATTATGTGCATCCTGATCAGTTTGCATATTTCAAAAGGGAGGGGCTGGCACGTGGTTTCAGTGTGGTTGAGAGTGCTCCCCTGGTTCGCTCCTCTTACCATGCAGAGAAACATCTGATAACAAAGAACATGCATGAATGATTTATGATTCTTTCCGATAAATCCCGGCAGGCTATATAGTCATAATAATAACCAAGATATGAACACAATTCAATGCATTGATTCCGGACTCTCCGAGTATGGTGTAACCTGGGAAAAGCAGGAACGGCTAATGCATGAGATCATTGAACTGAAACTCGCCAATCAGCGGCTGCCCGAGGCTGAAAGGTTAATTACACCGGGTTATCTGCTGATTGTAGAACACCCTCCTGTGTATACATTGGGGAAAAGCGGGGAAACGCAAAATCTTCTTTTAAACAGTACCCAACTTGCAGAAAAGCAGATTAGTTTCTATAAGACCAATCGGGGAGGCGATATTACTTTTCATGGTCCGGGGCAGCTGGTGTGTTATCCTGTGCTGGATTTGGAAAATTTTGGAATGGGATTGAGACAATATATATATAATATGGAGGAGTCGGTTATCCGGGCTCTTGCCCGGTTCGAAATCGTTGGCTCCCGTGATCCTGATGCCACCGGAGTCTGGCTTGATGTTGGTCTTCCGACTGCCCGGAAAATCTGTGCCATTGGTGTAAAAAGCTCACGTCACGTGACCATGCATGGATTTGCATTAAATGTGAATACCGATTTGAAATATTTTAGTTTCATGAATCCGTGCGGAATTACGGACAAAGGAGTGACCTCCATGGAGAAGGAATTGGGAATGACAGTTGGTTTTAGCGAGGTAAAGAAAGCTGTTTTGCACTGTTTTTTGGAAATTTTCGACGCCAAAGTTAATTTTTCACTACCGTGAATACTGTTTAATCTTTCGTTTTGAAGCCGGAAAATCACAATTACTATAACATATATTGCTGTATATAAGATTATTATATATAGTATTTATTTTCTTTTAAAAAAGCATCATCAGGGTATTGTCAGGAAATTAAAGTAGTTATCTTTGCACCCACGTTTAAGGGCAGAAAGAGGTCAAACGACCGGCAAGTTTTTAGGCGAAGTTCCTTGAGTTAAGCATTTGGATTTTGTAACAGGGATCAGGATGCGGCAGGTGTGGTGAAAGATTTTTAAAAAAACCCTTTAAAAGTTTTGTTTAGGATAAAAAAACGCTATACATTTGCACTCCGTTTCGGGCATTAATTTGGGTTTAGGTTTAGGTTAGTGTCTGAGGGGGGAAATTAAGGGATAAAAGAGTTCATTGAAAAATATTAAGGAAGGATAGAAGAGAAGAATACTATGTTC
>JANYKW010000194.1 GCA_025358025.1 Bacteroidia bacterium
AAAATATCAAGGAGCAGTTAATCGTCGAATTGTATTCGAAATAATTAATATAAGGTTTATGGCAATTTTAGCTTTCCAGAAGCCGGATAAGGTGATCATGATTGAGTCGGATGACAAAGTCGGTAAATTCGAATTTCGTCCGCTAGAACCCGGTTATGGTATTACCATCGGGAATGCATTACGCAGAATCTTGTTGTCATCTTTAGAGGGATATGCTATCACAACGATTAAAATCGAAGGTGTTGAGCATGAATTTTCTACAATTCCGGGAGTGATTGAAGACGTTACAGAGATGATTCTAAATTTGAAACAGATTCGTTTCAAAAAAGTGGTTGAAGATTTTGACAGTGAAAAGGTTACTGTTACAATTTTCGGACAGAACAAATTCAAGGCAGGAGACATAAACAACTTTATTACAGGTTTTCGTGTTCTGAATACGGATCTACTGATCTGCCATATGGAAACGGATGTGAAACTTCAAATTGAGTTGACCATCGAGAAGGGACGCGGATATGTACCAGGAGTTGAGAACAAACCTGTTGATGAGGAGTTTGGTGTCATACCTATTGATTCTATTTTCACTCCTATAAAGAATGTGAAATATTCCGTCGAAAACTATCGGGTTGAACAGAAGACTGATTATGAAAAATTAATTATTGATATTCATACTGATGGGTCTATCCATCCGAAAGATGCATTGAAGGAAGCTGCTAAAATTCTGATATACCATTTCATGCTCTTTTCTGACGAGAAAATTACACTTGACTCAGATGAGAAATTTGCCAACGAAGAATTTGATGAGGAAATTCTGCACATGCGTCAGTTGCTGAAAAACAAACTGGTTGATCTTGATCTTTCTGTACGTGCACTTAACTGCCTGAAGGCTGCTGATGTGGAGACTCTCGGAGAGCTGGTTACTTACAACCGGAATGACCTGTTGAAATTCAGAAATTTTGGCAAGAAATCCCTCACTGAACTCGATGATTTGTTGGTTAATCTTAATTTGAGTTTCGGGATGGATATCAGTAAGTATAAATTAGACAAGGAATAATTGAAATGAGACATAGAAAAGGGTTTAATCATTTAGGAAGAACCAGCTCACACAGGAAAGCAATGCTTTCCAATATGGCAAACTCACTTTTGCTGCACAAGCGTATTACTACAACCCTTGCAAAAGCAAAAGAGCTGAGAAAATTTGTTGAACCATTGATTACTCGTGCCAAACAGGATTCGACCCACAACAGAAGGGAAGTTTTCAGTGATTTGAAAAGTAAATCAGTCGTGACTGAACTGTTCCGCGATATTATTGTAAAAATTGGCGAGCGCCCGGGAGGATATACCAGAATATTGAAAACGGGAAACCGTTTGGGTGATAACGCTGAAATGTGTATAATAGAACTTGTTGACTACAACGAAAACATGTTGTCAACACCGAAAGCAGATACAACAAAGAAACGACGAACCCGTAAGCCTAAGAAAGCGGAAACTCCTGCAAAAGAGGTTGTTAAAGTTGAAGCAACTGCGGAAGAATCTCCTTCCTAATTCTTCGGATTCATAAATACTGACAAAAGCCATCCATTGAGGGTGGCTTTTGTTTTGGTAAATTATGAGAATTTTTGTTCGGGTATTTTTTTTTTAAATATTTACCTTCTTTGTTAGATAAATATATAAATGAATTCATTTTTTGTGTAATTTTCACCTGCATATCAGTAAGATCTTCAGGTTTATGTTTGGAGATGTGGCGGTTGTGAATTCATGTAAATAGATAACTAACATTATTGACTCTTTATGGAATACATTAAGCAGAAGCTTTTAAAGAAGGGTGAAGAAGAGCGCCTTGTAGTAAAACGGTTGATCAGCGAATTTGGAAGTACCGTGCTTGAATCGGTTAATATAGATCAGGTACTTACTGGAATGAAGGGGATCACAGGTTTATTGACAGTAACCTCCAAACTTAATCCAAATACCGGAATAACCTACCGGGGATATACCATTCCTGAGATTCAACAGAAATTACCAAAGGTAAGGCCAGAGGGTGAGCCGCTTTCCGAGGGACTTTTCTATCTTTTTCTGCTTAACGAAATTCCCACCAAAGTGGAAGTAGATGCACTGAGCAGAGAGTGGGTAAGCCGCAGTGAACTTCCCGAGCATGTTATGGAGATTATGGATGCAATGCCTCTGACGAGTAAACCAATGACCCAGTTCAGTACTGCCATATTGGCCATGGCAACTGAATCGAAATTTCAGAAAGCACATCGTGACGGTCTGCATAAGAACGATTACTGGAATACAACATTTGAGGATGTAATGGATTTAATAGCTCGTCTTCCTGTGGTAGCTGCATACATTTATCGACGCAACTACAAAGACGGTAAGTTTATACCTCCTGATCCCAATCTGGATTGGGCAGCAAATTTTGCCCATATGATGGGATATGACAGTGACGAAGTATACCGTCTTTTCAGGATGTACATGATGGTTCATGCAGACCATGAAGGAGGAAATGTTTCTGCACATGCCACACACCTGGTCGGTTCTGCCCTGAGTAATCCTTATTATTCATATGCTGCCGGGATGCTTGGTTTAGCTGGTCCTTTGCATGGATATGCCAACCAGGAGGTGATCAACTGGATTTTTGAGATGCAGGAAGAGATAGGCACCAGCGATACGGAAGAGGAGGAGAGAGCCAAAATTGAAGCATATGTTCGCAAAACCATCTCTTCAGGTCAGGTGGTTCCGGGTTATGGTCATGCAGTATTGCGGGTAACCGATCCGCGTTTTATTGCACAACAGCTATTTGCTCAGAAATATGTAGAGAATGACAGTTTGGTTAATACTGTTAACCTCCTTTATGATATTGTTCCTCCAATTTTGCAGTCACTGGGCAAAATAAAAAATCCCTGGCCAAATGTGGATGCATTCTCCGGCTCATTGCTGATGCATTATGGTATTAAAGAACATTTCTTTTATACAGTCATGTTTGGTGTGAGCCGTTCCCTTGGTGTACTGGCTCAGTTGGTTTGGGATAGAATGTACAATCTGCCATTGGAGAGGCCATCCTCCGAAACGCTGGAGTTTTTCAAACAGAAAGCGGGGATTTAAGAGCCCATTCATTACCGCCAGGCAGAAGTAGAAGCACAGAGGTCCACAGAGCATAAGAATCTTAATCTCTGCGAAACTTTGTGCTTTTCTGTGTTACTCCGTGTAATACGTAAACATGTCACCAGAAATTTTAATATGTCATACAATGGGTTAAAAGATTTTGTATTGGTTTTGGAACGGAACAATGAACTGATAAGGATCAATCAGAAAGTTGATACCATTCTTGAAATCACAGAGATCGCGGATCGTATTTCCAAAAGTCCCGGCGGAGGGAAGGCTCTTTTGTTTGAGAACAATGGAACAGCCTTCCCTCTTCTCATGAATGCATTTGGATCCAAATCCAGGATTTGCATGGCATTGGGACAGCCTTCCCTTGATCGTGCAGCGGAGGAGCTGGAAGAACTGTTTAAGCAATTGGGGGGACCAGCAGAGAATTTTCTGGACAAGTTAAAATTACTTCCATTACTATCCAGAATCGCATCCTGGATGCCGAAAAAGAAATCCGGAAGAGGCAGGTGTCAGGAGGTCGTGATGGAACAGCCCGATTTGACCATGTTGCCGGTATTGACATGCTGGCCGGCCGATGGCGGACCATTTATTACATTGCCGGGTGTGGTTACACGCGATCCGGAAACAGGGGTTAGAAATGTAGGGATGTACAGGATGCAGGTTTTTGGTCCAAATACTACAGGAATGCATTGGCACAAGCACAAAACTGGCGCCCGTCATTATAACGGGTACAAAAGAATGGGTAAAATAATGCCTGTTTCTGTTGTTCTGGGTGGGGATCCTGCCTATACCTACGCAGCCACTGCACCGCTGCCCGATCAAATTGACGAATACATGCTTGCCGGATTTTTAAGAAAAAAGAAAGTTGAACTTGTCAGGTGCCTGACCAACGACCTGGAAGTGCCTGACGATGCTGATATTATTATTGAAGGATATGTTGATCCTTCAGAGGAGTTGGTTTGGGAAGGACCTTTTGGCGACCATACCGGTTTTTATTCTTTGGCTGATTGGTATCCGCTGTTTCATGTAACTTGTATTACCCACCGGAGAGATGCTATATATCCGGCGACCATCGTTGGAATTCCCCCGCAGGAAGATGCCTATATCGGACTGGCAACCGAGAAGATTTTTCTTGCTCCGATGAAAATGACCATGATCCCGGAGCTTAAGGACCTATACCTTCCACCCGAAGGAGTTGCCCATAATCTTACCCTGGCCCGCATAGAAAAAAATTATGCCGGTCAGGCTTTAAAGACCATGAATGCCATGTGGGGTGCGGGACAGATGATGTTCAATAAAATCATGCTGGTCACAGATCAGGATAATCCATGGGATAACATGGAGGAGTTTGTCAAAAAGATTAGTGACAGAATTGATCCGGTCCATGATATTGTATTCTCTTCCGGTCCAATGGATGTCCTTGATCACTCATCCTCCAGATTTGCATTTGGATCCAAGATGGGAATTGATGCAACCACAAAATTTGCCGAGGAGCTTGAGGATATTCAGGTTGATAAAGTTGTTCCCAAAGCATCTGAGTTTCAAAATCTGATCTGTGAGATTCCTGTAATCAAAACCATGGAAACATCATTGCTGGATAAAGGAATCTCAGCGCTGATCCTTGGGATTGAGAAAGAATCAAGTTTTAACTTGCCTGACCTGACAAAGTTGTTATTGAAGCATCAGGCAATTCGGCGGGTTAAATTTATTCTTTTAGTGGATTCAGCACTTCCGATTGAAAATCCGGAAATTGTTGTCTGGTATATTACAGGTAACATTGATCCAAAACGGGACTGTAAAATTTTTGAGGCAACACATTTGCACGAAGTACCCCATATGGTAGTTGATGGAACACGTAAAACTTCCCGGGATGGCTTTAACCGCGACTGGCCTAATCCGGTTTTATCTTCGCCAGAAACGATAAGTCAGGTCGACAGCAGGTGGAGTGAGTTTGGATTGGGCGCATTGATTCCTTCACCTTCTTTGATCTATTATCCGCTGAAACGTGGCGAGGGCGCGGTATCTTTATCGTTTTAAATTTTGTTGGATACAATATTTTTTTTAACTTTAGCACAAATCGGTCGATAAATTATTTTCCATGTTCCTGTTTACAAATTAAATACTAGTTATGAATACACTAAAAGGTTCAAAAACAGAACAAAATCTTCTGAAGGCATTTGCAGGAGAGTCTCAGGCCAGGATGCGTTACGACTATTATGCAAAGCAGGCAAAAAAGGAGGGACTGGAACAGATAGCCTCAATTTTTGAAGAAACATCCCTGAACGAGCGTTCGCATGCAAAACAATTCTTTAAATTTCTTGAAGGAGGAATGGTTGAAATAACGGCTTCCTATCCTGCCGGAAGGGTTGGGTCAACACTCGAAAATTTAAAAGCGGCTGCTGACGGTGAAAATGAAGAATGGACAGAATTGTATCCGGAATTTGCACGCATTGCTGAAGAAGAGGGTTTTAAGGCTGTAGCTGCAATATTTAAGATGATTTCGAGGGTAGAAAAGGCTCATGAAGAAAGATACAGAACTTTGTATGACAATCTTGAATCTGGCATGGTTTTTAAAAGAGGGGATAAGGTAGTATGGAAATGCCTGGTATGTGGTTATTTACATGAAGCAGTGAGCGCACCTCAGATCTGTCCGATATGTGGCCATCCTCAGGCTTATTTTGAAATCCAGGGGAAAAATTACTAACCTGAATGACAGTTCTTCATGATTTTATACGGGCATTGCCCAAAGCAGAATTACACATTCATATTGAGGGATGCATTGAACCTGAGTTGATGTTTCATTTGGCAGAACGGAATGGGATCAAATTGAAGTATCCTTCCGCAGATTCTTTGCGAAATGCTTACCGGTTTGAGAATCTTCAGGATTTTTTGGATATTTATTATGCCGGTAGTTCTGTCCTGCTGTATGAACAGGATTTTTATGACATTACCTGGGCCTACCTGCTGAAAGCTCAGGAGAACAATATCCTGCATACAGAGGTGATGTTCGATCCACAGGCTCATACCTCACGGGGAGTTCCTTTCAGTGCCGTTATTGGGGGAATCTATCGTGCTTTGGTTGATGGCTACGAGAAACTTGGGATTTCCTTCAGATTGATACTTTCATTCCTTCGGCACCTGAGCGCGGAAGATGGATTCAAAACGCTGGAAGAGGCGGTTCCTTTTCAGGGCTGGATAACTGCAGTGGGCCTGGATTCTTCGGAGAAGAACTTTCCCCCCGATTTATTTGCTGATTTGTTTGAAAAGGCTATAGAGATGGGCTTCCTTACAGTTGCACATGCAGGAGAGGATGGCCCACCCGAATATATCTGGGCCGCTCTCGATCTATTGAAAGCATCCCGTATTGATCATGGAAACAGTGCAATACAAGATTCGGATCTGGTTGATGTTTTGGGAATCTACGAGATTCCTCTCACATCCTGTCCAATTTCCAATCTTAAGCTGAAATTAATTCAATCTATGGCCGATCATCCTTTGAAAGAGATGCTTGACAGGGGGATAAAAGTCAATGTTAATTCAGATGATCCGGCCTATTTCGGGGGATATCTCAATGATAACTTTATCGCGGTGGCAGATGCGCTAAATTTATCGAAAGACGAGATCGTTCATCTTGTTAAAAATTCATTTGAGGCTTCCTTTATCACCGATGGAGAGAAAAGAGCCTTTCTTAAAAAAGTTGAAGAAGCTTCTTGTTATTAAATTCAGGCTTCTTTTTGCTATGTCTGAAAAATAAGGATAAAGGATAAGAGGATATCCTCTATCCTTTAAACTTTATCCTTCCTCTAAGGTTTCGGATACCCGTCCATCTGGTGAAGATTGTCGCCGATTTCCTTGTCCGACATTTCGTAGTCTGAAAGTTGTCCCCGCATATATTTGTCATAACCTACGAGGTCCATCAACCCATGACCGGAGAGGTTAAAGATGATGATTTTTTCCTTGCCCTCCTCTTTTGCTTTTTTTGCTTCGCGGATGGTAGCGGCAATGGCATGGGTTGTTTCCGGTGCCGGAACGATACCTTCCGTTTTAGCGAAAAGCATACCTGCCTCGAAACATTCAGACTGGTTGATAGCGATTGGAGTAACATAACCTGCTCTCACTGCAGCACTTACCAATGGTGACATGCCATGATAGCGCAAACCGCCAGCATGGATGGGTGCAGGTATAAAGTTGTGTCCAAGACTATACATCGGTAACAACGGGGTCATTTTGGCGATATCCCCATGATCATACATAAATGTCCCTTTCGTCAGGGTAGGGCAGGAGGCTGGCTCCGCACCAATAATTTCAATATCGTCACCATTGATTTTATCCTGAATGAACGGGAAAGCGAGTCCGGCAAAATTGCTTCCTCCCCCGCAACAGCCAATTACGATATCAGGCTTTTTGATGCCGACTTTTGCCAACTGCTTTTTGGCTTCCAGTCCAATAACTGTCTGATGCAACATGACGTGGTTGAGAACGGAACCCAGTCCGTAACGGGTTTTCCCGGTAGGGTCTGTTACGGCTGCTTCAATCGCTTCGGAAATGGCAATACCCAAACTTCCCGGAGTATCCGGAAACTCGGCCAATACGGCACGACCCGCAGCGGTTTCCATACTTGGACTTGCCACACAAGTTCCACCCCATGTGTTCATCAGGATTTGGCGAAATGGTTTTTGTTCATAGCTGACCCTGACCATGAAGACTTTGCACTCAATGCCGCCAATCAGAGCGCAGGCAAAGGAGAGGGCACTGCCCCACTGACCTGCCCCGGTCTCCGTGGTAATTCTTTTGATTCCGAATTGTTTGTTGTACCAGGCTTGGGGAATGGCGGTGTTGGGTTTATGACTTCCGGCAGGGGATACACTTTCGTTTTTGTAAAAAATTTTAGCAGGAGTTCCCAATGCTTTTTCCAGTTCAAAGGCGCGAATCAAAGGACTGGGTCTCCAAATCTTTAACATCCCCTGAACTTCTTCCGGAATACTGATCCAACGCTCGGTACTTACTTCCTGTTCGATCAGGTTCATAGGGAAAACGGGTGCAAGCATTTCAGGTGAGATGGGCTTTCCGTCCGGACCAAGAGGAGGAAGCATCGGAAGATCAGCTGCGAGGTTATACCATTTTTTTGGCATTTCCGATTCATCGAGATAAATTTTCTTTTCCATTTTTTCTGGGTTTATTATTTCGAAATCAATTAAAAAAGGAAAGGGGAGATGCTGCGTAAACAGACATATCCCCTTTATGGTTTAATTACAGGTATACCGCCTACGCTTCTTGTATCAAGTCGCGCCAAAGCCAGTTCGAGCCCCTGTAATTTGTAAGTGTAATCATATTTTTTATCCTAAACTGTGAGCGAAAGTAAGAATTATTTTAAATTTCACAATGGTTCTGTAAAAATAATTTCAAATAGAAGAACTTTGAAAGTTTAGATCTGGGAGTTGAGAGAAGAAAAATGAGGGATAATCAAAATATTTTTATTTTCATAAAAAAAGGCCGCTGGTTTTTCAACCAGGACCTTTTTGACGTTACAAGCTTTAAAAATTGATAAATAGAGATTTATGCTTTGTGCAACACAATCTCGTGTGTGACCGGAATTCCTTTTTTAAGTGTGGCTGCGACCCCGCAATAGCGCTCATCCGACAAGTTAACCGCCTTTTCGAGCTTTTCCATTGGAAGGTCCTTCCCCCAGAACTCGTAGATAATATGGAGTGAAGTGAAATGTTTTGGGTGTTCTTCTGTCATTTCCCCTTCTACTTTCACATTCAAGTCGACAAGTTCTACCCTCATCTTTTCAAGAATAGAGACAATATCCATCCCCGTGCACCCAGCTAGTGCTACCAGCATCAAAGCTTTTGGTCTCGGGCCCAGATCGCTTCCTCCATTGGACTGATCTGCATCAATGGTTAATTTGTGGCCGTAAAGTTCGGTCTCGAATGTCATTCCTTTCTTCCAGGTGAGATTAATTTCTTGCTTCATAATCAGGATTTATGGGATTGAGTAGGATTACCAGGATTAGTATAAATCATCTGTTAATAATTTGTTTTTCAATCATTTTTTGGTACGAAGTGGATCTGAAATTGTTTCAGATTAATTGGCTGTAACCCTTAATACATCTTCAATGGCACTGACAAAAGTCTCTTTTGGCAATGCCCCCTGTGCCATTTGTGGTTGACCTTCAAGGGGGATGAACAATAAGGATGGAATACTTTGGATACCAAACATACCGGCCAGTTCGCGCTGATCTTCAGTATTCACTTTGTAGATATTCAGTTTTGTGTCATACTTTTCCTGCAACTCTTCCAGAATCGGAGCAATCATTTTACAAGGCGAACACCAGTCAGCATAAAAATCTACAATGGCCGGTACTGTTCCTTCAAATTTCCAATCTTTGTTTGCTTCAAAATTAAATACTTTCGCTTTGAAAGTTTCCAGGGTCAAATGTTCTAGTGCCATAATTCTATTTGTAAGAAATTAATAATTTGCTATTAGCAATAATGTTGATGCAAAAGTAAATTTATATTTTGATAATAAAAACTTTTTAATAAAAATATTTGCTATTAGCACAAAATGCTTTTGTAAATAGTTGACTTATTTGTAGTTTTACAGTCAGGGAAAGCTATTGCTATTAGCTTTTAGCAATTAGCTTTTAGATTTGAGTTGAGAGTCGTGTCTATATTGGGTTTTCTGCAATAATAATCTGGATACAAATTGTCAGCTAATTGCAAATCGTCGTTAAAACTAATAGCTAATAGCTAATAGATTATATAATTCAGCATCTATGGATAAGGGAATTGAAATTTTGGGTTTGGTATACGAGGTGAAAAAGAAATGTGCTGCGATCGACAACCAGTTAATGGAACATTTGCATCTTTCCCAGTCGGAATTACTCTTCTTTAGTTCGTTGAATAATTGCATAGAAATCAACAGTCCTGAGCTGGCAAAAAACATGGGATTATCCCCATCACGTATAAGCAGGGTTATTGAAAAACTGGTTGTGGATGGCTACCTGGATAGGAACATTGACAAAACAGACAGACGGGCCATCACACTCTGTTTGACTGAAAACGGAAAGAAGATCAGATCGGAGATCGACAAAAGCAGACAGGAATGTGAAACAAGGCTTAGTAATGTTCTGCCTAAATCTGATATTGAAAAATTTCGCGAGATCATTGGTAAGATGATCAAAGAGATGTAATCTAAAGAAATAATACGAATTCGTTCATCCCTCCATTGATTTCTTTTGATTCTCTTTCTTAAATTATTTTTACAGAGTAATCGATTGATATTTCTTTATCATTTCCATAGAAATAGGTTTTCACAGAACGACTGTATTGGATGTCGAGGCCATATTGCTGCAACTCATTCAGGCACCTGAAAAGATGACTTTGGCTGATTCCCATGGTTAATGCAAATTCGGCGGGAGTGCCTGTATGTCCGGATTTGATCAGCCGGTTCATCTTTTTTATTCGTTCGAGATTTTCAAATAGCTTCATTGCATTTGGATTCAATATTTTGGAATGAGTTAAAAAACTTATTTCTATTCCTGAATAATTATTATAAAAGCAAGATAAAATTGCATATAAGCATAGCCAATTGACTAGAACGGCAATTGCTTTTGCCACATTCTGAAATATTTGCCTTGTTGCTGCCAGAGAAGTGTATGGTTTCCCTCTTCCACCACCAATCCCTTTTCCAAAACTGCAATATGATCCGCATGAATTACGGTACTTAGCCGGTGTGCAATAATAAGAACTGTCCTCCCCTGTCTTTTAAGTTCCCGGATGGTCTCCTGAACAAATTGTTCGGATTCGTTGTCGAGTGAGGAGGTAGCTTCATCAAACAGAAGGATTTCCGGTTCTCTGTAGAGAGCCCTGGCAATGGCAATCCGTTGTTTCTCCCCTCCCGACAAGGTGGTTCCATTTTCGCCGATCCAGCTATTTAAGCCGTCTGGAAGCTTTTCAATAAAAGTTTGCATTCCCAATGAATGGCATATATCCATGACCTTGGTGAGGTCGGGGGAAAATTCTCCAACCGCGATATTTTCCAGCAGTGAACCGGTAAAGAGGTCAAGCCGCTGAGGGACGACTCCCACTAATTTGCGAAGGCTTTCTGTTGATACTTGCGCAAGGTTGTAATTACCCATTGAGATACTGCCAGCGTTTAAGGGATATAATTTTTGGATCAGCGCAACCAAGGTAGTTTTACCCGAACCGCTTTCACCAACCAAAGCTGTGATCTCTCCTTTTTTGATGCAAAATGAAAAATTCTCAAAGACTTCGGTTCGGGTACCGTAAGTAAAACAAACCTTGTGAAATTCGATGCTTCCAATCTTTTCACGCGGAATTTCGAGTTTGTTTTCATCTGATTCCTGGTCAAGATCCATGATTTCAAACAACCTGTCAGCCGCTATCAACGCATTCTGAATAGACTTATTCATACCAATCAGGTTGGATGCCGGTCCTGTGAAATAACCTGCCAAAGCATAGAAAGAGAGAAGTTCGCCGGGTGTAATTGTTTGATCTAATACGTAGTATGATCCTACCCAAAGTAATACAATGGTTGAAATACGGCTGATCAACTCCGTTCCGGTAGATGAAAAGAGGCTATTCGTTGTGGACCGGTATATTGAACGGAGCAGGTTAATAAAGCGGATCTCTGTCTTGAGGTTGGAATAGGATTCCAATCCAAACTCTTTGATTGTACGGACTGAATTGAGGGATTCTACCAACTGGCTTTCCAGCTCGGCTGTATCTTCCATCAGTTTTCGTTCTCTTTTTTTGTTCAGCTTGTTGGTTATGTAGTAAATTGCACCATACAAAGGGATTACAACTGAAACCAACAGGGCAAGTTTCCAACTATAGACAAACATCAGAACAAAGGAGAAAATAACTATAAATAGGCTAACCAGCAGCGAGATGGCTATGTCATTGATAAAAGCACGTATTTTCACCGCATCATTGATCCTGGAGATGATTTCGCCGACACGCATTGAATCAAAGAAATACTGGGGAAGTTTGAGCAGATGCTTGTAATAGCCCAGAATCAGTCGGGCATCAATTTTTTGTCCAGTCTTTAACACGAAAATGTTTTTTGTATAACCGATGAATAGTTGAAAAAAAGTCAGAACCAGCATGAGTACGCTCAGTAAGTTCAACAGGTTGGTATTATGGTCGACCAATACAAAATCTGTGATCTTCTGAATATATATGGAAGTAGATAATCCAAGAATGGTATAAACAATTGCTCCCAGCAGGGCTTGAATCAGGATATTTTTATGAGGTTGCAGTAAAAAAATGAATCGGCGGAACACAGAATATTTTTCATTCTTGGGTTGAAAAGTAGCTCCCGGAGTTATCAGTATCAAAACACCAGTCCACAAATCTGCAAAATTTTGCAGGGTTGATTTGTGCATCTCACCATCACCCGGATCCATATATTCAATATGTGTTTTGTTAATATGATAGATGACTACATAATGGAGCAGGACTTTTTGAAGGAGTACATGTGCTATTGCCGGGCATGGAATATCGGTCAGGGATTCGATCCCTCCCCGCACTCCCTTGGCAGTGAAACCCAATCGTTCGGCAGCTTTTATCAGACCCCAGGCATTGGTGCCTTTTTGGTCGGTTCCAGCCATTTGGCGTATTTTTGAAACAGGAATACCCAGTTGATAATGGGCAGCTACTGAAGCAAGGCATGCTGCACCACAATCAGTGATGTCACGTTGTTTGATCTTTGTCTTCATCCGTTTTTTCGTTTAGGATTGAGCCAATTGTCTGCTTTGTCATACAGAAGCTGAAACAGGGTGCGGTCTGCAACTTTAAATCTCCCTGTTAGTGTCATACCTTTAATAATATTTCCTTTGGTGCCGTTTTTCAGCGCTAAATATCTTTGATCCATCCTGCATCTGACCCTGAAAAATGGACTGTTACCAATATAGACAACATTGCTGGAGATCTCCTTCACGCATCCTGATGCTACTCCCCATAAATTGTAATTGAAAGCATGGAATTGAAATGCGGCCAACATCTCCTTCTCGATCATGCCTATATCTGATGGTGAGATGAAACACTCCACCAGGAGGTCGTTCTCCGGAGCAATTTTGGCTATTAGCTGATTAGATACAACAAAATTACCGGCCTGGATTCCGGTAAAACCGGTTATTGTCCCTGAAACCGGAGCTTTGAGACAATATTGTTCCTTTTCCTTTCTTAGCTGATTTATTCTGAATCCATGCTCGATAAGGCTAAGGTTAACATCCTTCAGGTTCTGTTGCCAAAGCGTGAATTGCAGGGCTTGAATGGTGAAATACCTCTGTTTCTCAGAGAGGTATTGATTCGTGACGGTTTCAAAATCATGCTTTGGCGTAATACCTTTTCCGAACAGCTTTTCTGCCAGTAAATACTCACTTTCAGCATGTTGCAGCAGGGTTTTTTGCTCTGCTAATTTTCCGGAAAATGAAATGTAATCCTGTCTGTACAGTGCTGAATGCAGGCTATCCCATTTTCCAAGAATCAATTTATTTAAGTCAGAGAGGAGTATCATGTCATCTTTCTGTTTGAAATCCAGAAGTTTGATCTCCTGTTCAATTTTGTCAGAGGCAATAATCAAAAGGGTATCTTCTTTTATTACAGATTGATTTTCAGAAATCCGGCACGAAATCACTTCGCCTGTCACTACCGGAATAACAGGATTGTCTTCGTATCCTGATCTCACAACTCCTTCGCTCTGCGTCGTGACCTGAATATGGACCAAGGGGAGCAAGCTGAATAATATTGCAATTAATATAATAACAGATAGATAGATAATCCGTCCTGAAGCATTTTGTTCAGAAAAGTAATTTTCACAACTGCTTTTTATAATTTCCGGCGGGAAAAGTTCAGGCATGATTTTATTTGCTTAAAAGTAAATTGCTACAAGTAAGTTAAGGCAAAAAAAAAGGAAACAAGAATTTTGGAACTTCTTTTTAGGAATAGTTGGTGCTTGATTTATCTAAAGTTGCTAATTTTACGGCTTTAGAAATGAATTTGACCATTAGCTATTTTGGCAATCTAAAATTATGATAATGAGCCAATTTCAATATTCATGATTCTCTCTTTGGAAATTTGCTGCCAGGAAATCGGATATATGCACATTAATTATTGTTCTAAATAAGTATAAATCAACTGATAAGATGACTTTAAACAGATTAATTGGCGATTTGCCAAAAGTGGGTATCCGTCCCGTTATTGACGGACGGCTGCAGGGTGTTAGAGAGTCGCTCGAAATTCAAACGATGAATATGGCCAGGGCTGCCGCACAGCTAATCAGTGAAAATCTTCGATTCCCCACCGGAGAGAAGATTGATTGCATTATTGCCGATTCGACCATTGGAGGGGTAGCTGAAGCTGCCATGTGTGCGGAAAAATTTGCCCGGTCCGGGGTAGGTGTATCGCTAACCGTTTCTCCCTGCTGGTGTTATGGAACAGAGGTGATGGATACTGATCCGCTGCTGCCCAAAGCAGTATGGGGTTTTAACGGTACGGAAAGACCTGGGGCAGTATATCTTGCAGCGGCATTGGCAGGATACGCACAGAAGGGTCTTCCAGCATTTGGAATTTATGGTCACGATGTCCAGGACAAGAAAGACGGTTCCATTCCTGATGATGTTAAAGAAAAGATTTTACGCTTTGTCAAAGCCGGTTTGGCAGTGGCACAGATGAAGAATAAGTCATATCTCTCTCTTGGAGGTATGTCTATGGGTATAGCCGGATCGTATGTTGACCAGGAGTTCCTGCTTGATTATTTGGGCGTCCGCACAGAGGTGATCGATATGTCCGAGCTTGTACGACGTGCCGAGAGAGGTATCTACGATCATGCTGAATATGAAAAGGCACTCGCCTGGGTGAAAAAGAATTGCAAAGAGGGAGATGATGTCAACGATCCATCCAGGCATGCAACCCGTGAACGGAAAGACTGGGAGTGGGAGATGTCGGTCAAAATGACCCTCTCAGCCCGCGACCTGATGGTAGGCAATCCCAAATTAAAAGAGATGGGATTTGGAGAAGAGGCCTTGGGTCACAATGCCATCATGGGAGGTTTCCAGGGACAGCGTGCCTGGACAGATCATCTTCCCAACGGGGATTTCATGGAGGCGATTCTGAACTCTTCCTTCGACTGGAACGGTATCCGTCAGCCATTTGTATTTGCAACAGAGAATGACTCGCTGAATGGTGTATCTATGTTGTTTGGGCATCTGCTTACCAACACTGCCCAGATATTTTCGGATGTACGAACATACTGGAGTCCGGAAGCTGTTGAACGGGTAACAGGTAGTAAGCTGACAGGAAAAGCTGCTGATGGAATTATCCACCTGATTAATTCAGGTTCTACGACGCTTGACGCTACGGGAAAGCAAAAACAGAATGGTGAATCAATGATGAAGCCTTTTTGGGAGATTTCACAAGAAGAAGCACAGGCATGTCTGGATGCAACAGATTGGGCCCCGGCTGATCTCGGATACTTTCGCGGAGGAGGTTACTCTTCCCACTTCAAAACGGAAGGAGAGATGCCGGTAACAATGAGCCGCATCAATCTGGTAAAAGGGGTTGGGCCGGTACTTCAACTTGCGGAAGGATGGACCATTGACCTTCCTGAAGAGGTGCATATCACATTGGATAAACGTACAAATCCAACATGGCCGACAACCTGGTTTGCTCCCCGCCTGAACGGGAAAGGTGCCTTTGCTGATGTCTACAGTGTGATGGCCAATTGGGGTGCCAATCACGGTGCCATTAGTTACGGCCATATCGGAGCAGATTTAATTTCTCTGGCAGCGATGCTCAGGATTCCTGTTTGCATGCACAATGTGAAAGAGAGCAAGATTTTCCGCCCTGCATCATGGAGTGCATTCGGAATGGACAAAGAGGGCTCAGACTACCGGGCCTGCGACACCTACGGACCGCTTTACGGGAAAACAAAGTAATAAACTGATAATTAGGATCAGTCTAAATTTATTGCTTTAAAATATTGTATAGAATTGAACAAAAACCGGAGGAAAATTCGCCCTGCGGTTTTTTAGTTTCCCAATTTAGATAACTTATCTCTCCGTTTCTCGTTTAATCAGACAGTCACAGGCATAATTGTCAATTGCCTCTGTCACTGAGTGAGATGGTTGCTGAGCCTGTTTGAGGATTGGTGGTCAATTGTCCGTTTATTAAATTATTTTGATGGGTTTGAACGTATCTGTAAGTCAGTCGATTTTTTCGAAAGAAAGCGTGCTGAAAGACTATTATATGGTTTTTCTCAGCAGACAGTTAAGTATTTTGGGAAGAAAAGAAGTTCATCTTGGCAAGGCGCCATTTGGTATTTTTGGCGATGGTAAGGAGTTGGCTCAGGTTGCCTACGTGAAAAGTTACCGGGAAGGAGACTGGCGCTCAGGGTACTACCGCGACCAGACATTTATGCTAGCAGCTGGAATGATGACTCCTACAGAATTTTTCTCCCAGCTTTACGGGGATACCGATCGTGCAAACAATCCATCCACAGGTGGCAGGAATTTTAACAATCATCATTCCACTGCCAACAGGAATCCTTCAGGGGAGATGAAAGAGCTTGCGCTGATGAAGAATTCGGCCGCGGACCTATCTCCTACTGCAGGACAGATTCCGCGTCTGTTAGGTTTGGCCCAGGCCTCGAAACTTGTTCGCGATCATCCTGAGTTTGTTCCACATACGGCAGGAAAAATCACCGGTAATGAGGTGGCATTTGGATCCATTGGTGAATCCAGTACCTCCGAAGGGATGTTTTTTGAAACCATCAATGCTGCCTGTGTACTCCAGGTACCAATGGTTGTGGCGATTTGGGACAATGGATATGGAATCAGTGTCCCTGTAGATTTGCAGACTGCTAAAGGCAGCATTTCCAAGGCGCTGAAGGGATTTGAGGCTGACAACATGGATGCAGGGTGTAAAATTTATTCCTGTAAAGGATGGGATTACCCCTGTCTGGTCAAGACATTTGAAGAAGGAATTGCAGTTTGCAGATCAAAACATCAACCGGTCATTTTTCATATAGACGAACTGACACAACCTTTGGGCCATTCAACTTCAGGATCACACGAACGGTACAAAAGCGCAGAACGCCTGCAATGGGAAGAGGATTTTGACCCTATCGTAAAATTCAAGGAGTGGATCCTAACTGCGGGGCACGCTACCCTGGAAATGCTGGCTGACCTGGAAGATAAGGCCTCTGCAGAAGCCAGGGCCGCCCGTGATCAGGCCTGGCTCAATTATATTGCCGGATTTGAAATGGAGCGTAGTTCTTTGAAAGAGATTGTCACTTCTGTTGCGAACAATTTTGAGCTGCTGTCGAATAAGTCAGCAGAGTTGAAAGCTATATTAAAAGCCGCTTACCCTACAAGAAAAGCGTTGATAAGATTTGCAAAATCCTTGCATCGGACGATCAATGGTAATACCTCGCTAATTGACCAGGAACTCCAACTTGCTTCCTGGATAAGAAACTCAGAAGAGATCGGAGAACGGCTTTTCAGCATTCCTCATGCAGAAAAAACAGACAAAAACAGTACCGGGGATCTCGTTAAAGCTTCTTACAGTAATGATCCCTCCTGGGTAACCGGTTCAGAATTGCTGAATCAGAATTTTGATTTGTTACTGCAAAAATATCCTTTGATGCTCTCATTTGGGGAAGATACCGGTGTTTTGGGAGGAGTCAACCAGGAGACAAAGGGATTGTCAGAAAAATATGGTCTGCACCGTGTTTTCGACACCGGAATCCGTGAAACGACCATTATCGGGCAAGGGATAGGCCTTGCGTTGAGGGGGTTTAAACCCATTGCAGAAATTCAATATCTTGATTACCTGATTTATGCCCTACCAACTTTGGCGGATGATCTCTCTACGTTGAATTACCGTACCTGTGGCAGACAGATTGCACCGCTGATCATTCGTACCCGCGGCCACCAGTTGCAGGGCATGTGGCATTCAGGTTCACCCATGAGCATGTTGCTCGGTGCGATGAGAGGTATTCATCTGTGTGTACCTCGAAATATGACACAAGCTGCAGGATTTTACAATACCTTGCTTCAAGGAGATGACCCTGCATTGGTGGTTGAGCCGTTGAAGGGATATTATGTAAGGGAGAGGCTTCCTGAAAATATCGGGGAGTATTGTGTCCCACTGGGTGTTCCGGAAATACTGACAGAGGGTACCGATTTGACGCTGGTTACCTATGGCTGGAATGTGGCGATAGCACTGGAGGCAATCAGCTTGTTGAAACCAATGGGAATATCTGTAGAACTGATTGATATGCAGACTCTTGCGCCTTTTGATACCGGTCATCTGATTACCTCATCGCTTTTAAAAACCAACAGGCTGGTATTGCTGGATGAAGATGTACCCGGCGGAGGTACCGGATATATGCTTCAAAAAATATTGGAGCAGGCGGAGGCATTTTATGCCCTGGATGATCAGCCGCTGGTTATTTCAGCCAAGGATCACCGCGGTGCATATGGCACTGATGGCGAATATTTTTCGAAACCGAATGCGGATTCGGTAGCAGAGGCAATATTTATAATGATGAGAGGTAACTGAACAAATAATTGAAGTACCAATTCCAATGGGCTCATTTCATTTTCTAACTGAAGATTCTCTGATCGCCAACTTTGTTTGAAGAACTACTGTTCCTGAAAAAGAAGGATCATCCATCTTTTTGAAAAAGAGTTCTGCTGCTTTGATCCCAATTTCCCGCGTTGGATGCATGGTAGAGGTCAATTGCGGAGTGGAAAAGGAGGCATGAAACTCGTCTGCAAATCCTATCACACCAATCTCTTCAGGAATTTTAATACCCCGAGTCCTTAGTTCTTGCATCACGGCAAAAATGACCATGTCATTGATACCGAAGATGGCATCCGGGGGTTCCGGTAGGGCGAGCCACTCATCAGTTATTTGAATGGCCTCATCGATCAACATGTTACAAGGGCGCAAAAGAACAGGGTCAAAAACCAAACCGTATTTTTTTAGCCCGCTCAGGTATCCTGCTACCCTGTCGTGGGAGATGTTGAGGTGGGCAGGTCCTGAAATAAAGGCAATACGTTGGTATCCACCCTCATGGAAATGGTGGATAATCTTCTCAACCGCATCTTTGTTGTCGATCGCAACACAGGGAACCTGGTCGTCAAGGCAGATTCGGTCAAAAAATACGAGTGGAATTTCATTCTCAATCAACCGGACGAAATGTTCGAACCGATCCGTCTCCTTACTCAAACAAACAATCATTCCATCCACCCGGGCTTTTAAAAGATTGGAGACCGACTCAATTTCCCGTTCTATTGATTCGTAGGAGGATGCCAGAAGAATAAAATAACCACGGCTCTTGGCAAATTCTTCAATCCCGGAGATGATAGAGGAGTAAAAATGAGTAACAAGATCGGGAACGATGACACCGATCATCCTGGTCTCCTGTTTGAGTAATCCCATGGCCAGGGGATTGGGGGTGTAATTTTTTGCCAGCGCCAGATCCTGAACTTTTTTGGTAATCTCCGGACTAATATCCGGATGGTTCCTCAATGCTCTGGATACCGTCGAAATGGAGATATTCAATTCGGTAGCAAGATCTTTTAACGAGAGATGCCGTTTGGCCATGACAATATAAAATGGTTTGGTTGAAATTATAAAAACTATCTCAGGAAGAGCTTGAATTGGGAATAAAGAGGGAATAAAAAATGTTCCACAACACTTTTTCCTCTCCGCAAAGCTTTGCAAGTAGAAAAATATTTGGCAAAATGGATAAGTTTCGTGACTTTTGAAAGGCATTGTTCAATGCAAATTCCATATACTGTTGGAACATCTTATAATTTAAAAATTCGGCCAATGTCTATCATACACAAACGTACCATCAATTCAAAAAATCAATTATTATTCTGTAAGAAATGAAAAGTACAAAAAAAGGTCTCTTTACCACGGAAGACGGAAGAAATCATACATTTATTTTCTTTCTGGTTGCGCTTCTGTTTACTTTATGGGCAGTTGGTAACAGCTTGATAGACACCATGGACAAACATTTTCAGGACTATTACCATCTGACAAAAGCCGACTCTGCCAATGTTCAGTTTTCGCATTATCTGGGGTATTTTTTTATGGCCTTACCTGCCGGATGGTTTATTCATAAACTTGGTTATAAGTGGGGGATTATTCTAGGTCTGAGCTTAGCTGCATTGGGTTGTCTGTGGTTTTATCCCGCAACCAAAATTGATGGATTCTGGGCCGTTCTTTTGGGCGTTTGTTTGGTGGCCATGGGTTTTTCATTCCTCGAAACTGTTGCCAATCCATATACAACTGTTTTAGGAGATCCAAAATATGCAGCTTCACGAATTAATCTGGCGCAGTCATTTAACGCCATTGGCTGGCCAATTGCTCCATATATTGGCGGCTTATATTTTTATCATTCTGATGTTGCTCTTAGTGCCGTGCAAAATGCTGAAATAGCCCATAAAACAATGTGGATACCTTATGTGTCACTTGCCTTGATCATTATAGTTCTTATCGCAGCTTTTATTAAAAGCAAGATGCCTGATGTAGTTGGAAATGAGAATAATAATTCAGGAAGTGAAACAGCTAAAGTTGATGTATTTGGTCAGCAAAACCAATTGTCGACGATCCTGTTATATGTATGCGCAATATTGTTCAGTTTTGCTCTGGGGATGATTGTCCGCTTCTTTGTTCAATTGTTTTACATGGACAGGGCGACACTTGCCAATCCGCAGGCGATGGTCGCATTAAACCATATTTTAACCAGGGTATTTTATATTGTTACCGGTATTGTAGGTTTAGCTTCAATTATTTTTATTGCAATTAAAAAAGGAAAGCTGATACACAGAGACAGTTTATGGTCGGCGCCACATTTTACTGGTGCAACCATTGCACAGTTTCTTTACGTAGCTGCACAAGCAGGAATATTCAGTTTTTTTATCAATTATATGGTTGAAGAGGTTCCGGCGCTAGGCGAAAGCTGGAAATCCAACTTCTTTATTGGAGGCGATAATGGGTCAATTCTTAGGAATGGAGCTTATTTTCTTACTGAAAAGGGTGCTACATCGCTCATGTCGTGGCTGGCATTTCCATTATTCCTCATTGGTCGGTTTACCGGTTCGTTTATTTTGAGAATTACAAAAGCGCACCACATGCTTGGACTGTATGCTGTTATTAATGTGATATTGATGTTTGTAATCGTTGCTAAATTGGGCTGGATATCTGTAATAGCCGTTTTCCTCAGCTTTTTCTTTATGTCTATTATGTTCCCAACTATATTCTCGCTTGGCATTTTTGGATTGGGAGAAAAATCGAAATTGGCATCTTCATTCATCGTAATGGCCATTATGGGCGGTGCTGTATTGCCAAAAGTGATGGGTGCGATAGGGGATGCAGAAGGTATGTCGGCAGGATATGTCGTTCCGGCTATTTGTTTTATGGCTATTGCCCTCTATGGTTTCTTCTGGACAAAACTAAGCGGTTCTGAGGGATTAAATGGCGTTAAGATTGGAACAGGACATTAATTATTCTATGCTATTCATTGTTTTATATTTTAATTAGAAAAAATGAAAAGAATTGTTGTTGCCGGAGCAGGTGGATTTATAGGAGGGCATTTAGCCCGGAAGTTGAAAGATATGGGTAACGATGTTCGTGCAGTGGACAAGAAACCATTGAACCAATGGTACCAGGTTCACCCCGATATTGATAACCTCATCCTTGATTTGAACAGTAAGGAAAACTGCTATACTGCGTTAAACGGATACAACGAAGTTTTTAACCTGGCAGCTGACATGGGAGGGATGGGCTTTATCGAGACGCACAAAGCTGAATGTATGTTGAGTGTGCTAATTAATACACACTTGTTGATGGCTGCGAAAGATCTGGGAATTGACCGCTTTTTTTATGCCTCTTCTGCCTGTGTGTATAATGGAGACAAGCAGCAGGAAACTGACAATCCCGGACTCAGGGAATCTGATGCTTATCCCGCACAATCGGAAGATGGATATGGATGGGAGAAGCTATTTTCTGAAAGAATGTGCCGTCATTTCCGAGAAGATTACGGAATTAATACCCGTGTAGCCCGCTTCCACAATGTGTACGGACCGCACGGGACCTGGGATGGTGGTCGTGAAAAAGCACCGGCAGCCATGTGCCGTAAAGTTCTGGAAGCTGAATTGTATGGAAAAGATGAGATCAATATATGGGGCGATGGAGAACAAACACGAAGTTTCATGTATATCACAGAATGTGTTGAGGGTATTCTGAAAATCATGTACAGCGATATCCTGGAACCAATCAACCTGGGAAGTTCTGAAATGGTGTCGATCAATCAACTGGTTGATATCGTAGAAAAAATTGCCAAAAGAAAGCTGAAGCGTACTTATGATCTGGATGCCCCGAAAGGTGTTCGCGGACGCAACAGCGATAATACACTCATCCTGGAATTGCTTGGATGGGAACCTACATTACCGCTTGCCGTCGGGATGAAAGAGACCTACGACTGGATCAGAACCCAAATGGAAAGTGGCGGAATCAAATAGTCAGTAGGAGATCTGATGAGAGAAAAAACAGTATTGGTTAGCGGATGTTACGACCTATTGCATGCCGGTCACATTGCCTTCTTCAAAACAGCATCTCAATACGGCAAGCTTTATGTGAGCCTCGGAAAAGATGAAAATCTGCTGAAATTGAAGGGTAGGAAACCCTATTTCTCGCAGGAGGAGCGGGTATACATGGTAGGTGCCATCAAATATGTGACCGAAGCTTTTGTCTCGGTGGGAGATGGGATGCTCGACTTTGAAGAGGATATGAAACGGCTGAAGCCAGATTTTTTTGTAGTGAATTCGGATGGATACACCGACGGGAAGAGGCGCCTGTGTAAAGAAAATAACGTCGAGCTGATTGTATTGGAGCGGATTCCTGAGAAAGGTCTGCCTGCCCGGTCTAGTTCCCAGTCCAAGAAGGATCTGAAATTTCCATATCGCCTTTGCCTGGCAGGGGGATGGATGGATCAGCCCTGGGTCTCCAGGATCCATCCCGGTCCTTGCATTGTCGTGCAGATCTGGCCCGAATACGATTTCAGCGACCGCTCGGGAATGGCCACCAGTTCGCGAAAAATTGCGGCTGAATTATGGGGTGGCAAAATGCCGGATGGAGATTTACAACGAAACGCAAAACTGCTTTTTGGAGCTGAGAATCCACCGGGTTCCGAATATATTTCTGGATCACAGGATCAACTTGGAATATTGTTGCCCGGGGCTAACCGGCTGGATTATGACGGAAAATACTGGCCGTTTAGCATTGAATCGACTGTTGATGCAGAGACTTGCGAATGGTTATCCGGGGTACTTTATCTTATCCCGCTGGCTCCGCGTCCTGAAGGATACAATCCACTGGTGGAAAAGCACCTGGCTGTTGGGAATGTCAAGGAACTGGGAGACGCAGGCATCCTGTGCTGGGATGGAATTGTTCAAAGGGACGTCAATAAACTGGGAGAAGGGATGAAACGAACCTTCCTTTCCTGGAGAAAAATCTTACCATATACCGTGCCTGATTGGGTGATGGAAGAAATGGAGAACAATTGGCTTTCAAAATATCCGGGAGCAATTACATCTGGCAGTGGCGGGGGATACGTGATTGTTGCCTCGGCGTCAGAAATTACCGGAGCGATGAAAATTAAAGTGAAATATTAAACCTTGCATGAGCAAAAATTATTGCCTGATTTTTGCAGGGGGAGCCGGAACCCGTTTCTGGCCCCGTAGCCGGGTCATGAAGCCAAAGCAATATTTGAATCTGTTCGGCGATCAGTCGCTGATTCAGAATACCATCAGCCGTTTCGCCCAAATGATACCTTCTGATGGCATCTTTGTGGTTTCGGCAGAAGGGCAGAAAGTGATACTGGAGCAACAAAGCACTGGAATTCCGGTTCGGAATTTGATTTTTGAGCCAGTGGAAAAAAATACCCTGCCTGCCATAGGACTGGCAGCCATGATTCTGGATATTGAAGATCCGGAAGGAATTCTGATTGTATCTCCATCTGATCACCTTATCGGAACGACCTCAGCAGTTGGGAAGAAGTCTATAAATTTGATGAGAAGGATGAGAATCAGAATGTGAAATCAGAAGAGGTCAAAAAATTCCTGTGTCTATGCGCCTGACAGTCTTGTCGCTGTGGTGGGAATGGAAGACGTGATCGTTGTCCAGGAAGGTAATACCATTCCGGTGTGCAAACGCGATCGAGCGGAGGAAATCAAACAGGTGGTGGGTGAAATTTCAAGGCGAAAGCTTGACCAGTATCTATAAAATAAAATAATTTAAATTCGCTGGAAAAGATGTATAAAATGCTGGTTTTTATTTTGTTTTTGCTGTTTGAAACAAATGTAGTCTATGGTCAGGATACTGCAAGTCCGGCACATCCTGCCATGATGTATGGTGACACTTCCCGGACTGGCATCCCATTTTCCAAGGATCCCTATGTCATCTGGTTTAATGGTCGGTTCCTGATGTATTATTCTGTCCCGGGGTTTACGGACAAGACAGGAAATGTAAATGGCTGGGGAATCGGAATTGCAGAAAGCACGGATCTTGTCAACTGGAAAAGATTGGGGGAAGTAAACACAGATCCTGAAGCGACATACGAATCAAAAGGAATGTGTGCTCCTTGTGCCCTCGTGGTCGGGAACAAAGTCAATCTCTTTTACCAGACCTACGGGAATGGAAGGAAAGATGCCATTTGCCATGCATGGTCGACCGATGGCATTCATTTTGCCCGGAATAAAACCAATCCTGTTTTTCATCCCGATGGAACCTGGAATTGTGGACGTGCCATTGATGCGGAGGTCATTAAGTTCAATGGTCAATATTTTTTGTACTACGCAACCCGTGATTCTGCCTATAAAATTCAGATGCAGGGTGTCGCTGTAGCCAGCGGGAATACGGGTTTTAACAGGGGTGACTGGAAAAACCTTTCTTCGGATGGTCCGATGCTGAAACCTGAACTTCCTTGGGAAAAGGATTGCATCGAAGCTGCCTCTGTCATAAATAAAAACGGGGAGCTTTTCATGTTTTATGCAGGAGCCTACAACAATGCACCGCAGCAGATCGGAGTCGCGAAAAGCAGTGACGGAATACACTGGAAGAGAATATTTGCAGATCCTTTTCTTCCTAACGGGAAACCCGGTGAATGGAATTCAAGCGAATCGGGACATCCGCATATTTTTGCCAACCCGGGGGGAGATGATTACCTCTTTTTCCAGGGAAACAATACGAAAGGAAAAAACTGGTTTCTTTCCAACGTACGCATCGGATGGAAAAACGGCGAACCATTTAGTCTTAAATAATGAAACGAAGGGAAATTTTAAAAGCAACAGCCGCGGTAACCGTGGCCTCCTGTATCCCCAATCTGGCCGGAGCATCCATGGGATCAGAATTCCTGCTCCCTGATGGGAAAGGAGAAAAACTATCGGCAATTCCCCGTTTTGGAGATGGCCGTGACTGGTTTTTTGAGCGGCGATACGGCATGTTCGTTCACTGGGGACTCTATTCCATCCTGGGATGGCACGAACAACACCAGTGGCGCGCAAGGGTGCCGAGGGCCGAATATGTGAAGTTTGCCGGACAGTGGAACCCAAAGAAATTCAATCCCGAGGAGTGGCTCGATCTGATGGAGGAATCCGGCATGAAATACATCACCATCACCACCAAGCATCACGACGGATTTTGCATGTGGGACACGAAGCAAACCGGCTTCAATACGATGAATACCCCTTATAAAAAGGATGTAATCGGGATGTTGGCGGATGCCTGCCATAAACGCAAAATGCCACTTTGTTTGTACTATTCGATTGCCGACTGGAACCAACCCAACTATCCCAATCAGGGAAGGCATCATGAATTGCCTCCTCAGCCGCAGGATTATCCCGACTGGGACAAATACATGCTCTTCCTGAAGGAACAGGTTTGGGAACTCTGCTCCAACTACGGAGAGATTCACGGATTCTGGTGGGACATGAATGTTCCGAAATACGTAGACCCCACGGTGAATGCAATGATCCGGAAACTGCAACCCAATGCTGTGATAAACAACCGAGGATTTGATATAGGCGATTTCGGGACCCCTGAACGAGATTACGACAACGCTGCCACCGAAGCCAAAGGGTTTGACAAGCCCATTGAGGCTTGCCAGTCGGTAGGAATGGAAAGCTGGGGATACAAAAAAGACGAGGATTATTATACCCTTCGCCACCTGACCGGCAGCATCGACCGCTATCTGGCAAGGGACGCCAATTACCTATTGAATGTTGGCCCAACGGGAGAAGGTATCATACCGCAGGAATCCTCAGCAATTCTGAAGAAAATCGGGAAATGGAAAAAATCTGTCAATGAATCTTTTAGTCAGGTCCGGGCGGATTCCGGTATAGTCAATATCCCGGGCATTCTGGCTACAAGTCACGATAAAACCCTCTACATTCACCTGAACAAGGCCCCCGTTGGCAACGGAGTCAAATTGAAACCTGTCAATATATTGCCGGTCAAGGCAACCCTGCTGAACAATGGAAAACCAATTGATTGTGTAGTCAATTTGTGTCCCAGCGATCATACCTCCCAACAGCCGTACCTTAGGTTGCGAAATCTCCCGGCAGGTGAAATGGCCGATACTGTCATGGTGGCAAAACTTGAATTTGACAGACCTTTGGATCAGATTATCCAACCACTGAAAACAGAATCAAATATTGAATTAACCAAATAAACAGCAAAAAAATGAAAAGAAAAATTTATTCACTGACAACACTGGCTATTCTGACCATACTGCTCGGCATGATGTCGACCGTTCCGGTATTGGCACAGAAGTTTGAGCCGACGCTCGAATCCTTTAAGCAATATACCTACCCTGCGTGGTTCCGTGATGCAAAATTTGGCATATGGGCGCATTGGGGACCGCAGGCAGTACCCCGGCAAGGGGATTGGTATGCCAAAAAAATGTATCAGGAAGGCGGTGATGATTATAAATACCATGTGGCGCATTACGGTCATCCATCCAAATTCGGGTACAAGGATATTATCCCCCTGTGGAAAGCAGAGAAGTGGAATCCGGATCAACTGATGGCTCTGTACAAAAAGGTGGGTGCCAAATACTTTGTCAGCATGGCTACACATCACGATAATTTTTTCCTTTGGGACTCTAAAATACACAAATGGAACTCCGTAAACATGGGCCCGAAAAAGGATGTTGTAGGTTTGTGGCAGCAAGCTGCCAAAAAGGAGGGATTGCGTTTTGGTGTATCAGAACATCTGGGAGCCAGCTATACCTGGTTTCAAAGCAGTCGCGGGGCTGACAAGACGGGCCCGATGGCAGGTATTTCTTACGACGGAGTAAATCCCGAATTTGAAGATCTTTATCATCCAAAAACTGCAGCTGACGACAAAGCCTGGCTGACAACAAATCCGGAGAATCAAAAAAACTGGTTGTCCTGCATTTCAGAATTGATAAGTAAATATCAGCCAGATCTCTTGTATTCGGATGGTGAACTCCCTTTCGGCGAAGTAGGAAGAACCATGCTGTCAAACTATTATAACCAGGATATCGCAAAAAATGGCGGAAAACTGGAGGCTGTTTATACAGCCAAATTGCGAGCCTCTGAGGGTCGCTGGGTACAGGATCTTGAGCGGGGAGCAATGGATTCAATCAGTCCATATCCATGGCAGACTGACACCTCCATTGGCGATTGGTACTACCGAACCGGGCAGAAATACATGACTGGTACACAGGTAGTCCAGATGCTGGTTGATATTGTCAGTAAAAATGGCAACTTGTTGCTAAATGTTGTTCAAACGCCAGAAGGTGATCTCGAACCTGATGTATTGAATATTTTAAATGAAATAGCGGCCTGGATTCCGGCCAACGGAGAAGCGATCTATGGCACCCGACCATGGAAAATTTACGGCGAAGGGCCAACCACTCAAAAAAGTCAGGAAAAGGGCAGGTTTGGCGGTTTGAAAGATGTAAGACCTTATGAATCAACCGATATAAGGTTTACCACCAAGGGTGATGCCTTGTACGTTTTTTGCATGGGAGTTCCAACGGAAGATGTGAGAATTCTTTCCCTGGGGAAAAATTCAAAGGTTTCCGGACAGAAAATTGCTTCAGTCAAAATGTTGGGCAGTAACGATAAAATATCGTGGAAGCAGGCAGCTGATGCCATGGTGATAAGCAAACCTTCAAAATTGCCTGCATGGGCGGTTGTAACATTCAAGATTGAGTTTAAGAAGTAGTTAATTTGGTGCAAAGATAAAACGACTTCAGTTTTTAACTGAAACCGTTTTATCTTTGCACCAAATTGAAAATCATGTTGGATACATTATTGCAGCACCGAACCATTCGGAAATACAAAACGACGGATATTGGGGAGGAACTGTTAAACAAGATTCTGGAGGCTGGATGCAAGGCTTCAACGACGGGAAACATGCAGGTCTATAGCGTCATTGCGAATCGTGATCCTGCAATGAAAAAGCGTTTGGCAGGTTGCCATTTCAATCAGCCAATGGTAGAAAATGCTCCTGTTGTGCTGACTTTTTGCGCCGATTTCAACCGTTTCAATCTATGGTGCAGACAAAACAATGCCGATCCGGGATACGATAATTTTCTTTCCTTCTTCACTGCATCGATTGATGCACTGCTGGTGGCTCAGAATGTTTGTGTGGCAGCTGAGAGTGAAGGACTCGGAATATGTTACCTTGGAACAACAACCTACCTGGCAGGAAAGATTATTGAAGTGCTGCAACTTCCGCAGGGAGTGGTACCTGTGACTACGGTTACATTAGGCTGGCCGGACGAGAACCCTGAATTGACAGACAGGCTGCCATTGGAGGCAATCGTGCATAAAGAGACTTACAAGGATTATAGTCCGGAAGATATCAATCGTATATATTCAGGGAAAGAAGCTTTGCCCGTATATCAGAAATTTATTATCGAAAATAATAAAGAAACACTTGCTCAGGTATTTACAGATGTTCGTTACAAAAAAACTGACAATGTAGTTTTTTCGAATATGCTTTTGGAGGTTCTCAAGCGACAGGGATTTATGAACCAACAGCCATGATGATCAACAAAATTCAATATAGAATTGCCCCTGGATTCGAAGGTCTGGAAAGTTGGATTAAAGATCTGCCAGGAAATTTTGCATCCACTGGAATTTCAATATTTAAAGACCGGAACGAGGTCAGGCTATTTAAAGTTTCAGGATTGGAATTGAATGTAAAAGCCTTCAAATTGCCCAATTTGATCAATCGCTTTGCCTACGTTTACCTGAGAGGATCAAAGGCTGCCAGATCGTTTGAATATGCCCACCGTTTTTTGGAAGTGGGCGCTTCAACTCCTGCTCCAGTTGCATTTGTCGACTGTCTGTCGAAAGGACAATTGAAAGAGAGCTACTATGTTACGCTACACTACAATCATGATTTTACCCTCCGTGATGTGCTGAATGATCTGGTTCCTGATAAAGAAAATATTCTGGTTCAGTGGGTTCGTTTCACCTGGTCGCAACTACACAAGAACGGAATTTATCATCTCGACTATTCTCCGGGTAACACATTGATACACAAAGATAAAGAGAAGTATAATTTTGCAATTGTCGACCTAAACAGGATGAAATTTGTATCTGTTGGTTTCAACAAAGGCATTCAGAATTTTCGACAGCTTGATACCGGGGCAGAGACCCTCAGGTTAATTGCTGCCGAATATGCATCTCTATGTGAAGAGCCTGCTGAGAGGGCAATCTCACTGTTGCTAAGGCATGACAGAAAAAACAAGTCCTACCGCCGAAGAAAAGAAAACTTCAAAGACTGGGTACGGGGGGCAGAAAGCGAATCTTAAATGTTTTTCTATTCAATATTCTTTTGTTTGGGATTCAAAACGTCCAGAAACACCAGTTTATCGTAGAGATCTGAGGCTTTGATGAGTTCCATACATTTGGTTACAGGATAAATGCATTTCCTCCCTCCAAATACAGAACATGGACGGCAGGTTAAAATACCATCGGGCGGTTGTATTTGATAATCTTCCGGTTGACCCAGGGCAGAAAAGCCAAAGGCAGGATGAGTCCCACCCCACACAGAGATGGTTCTGATACCTGACAGAGCTGCAAGGTGCATGTTGGATGAGTCCATGGCGATCATCAGATCAAGCATCCGGATCATGGCTATCTCCTCCGACAAGGTGAACTTCCCGGCTACCAGATGAATGTTACCGCTGTGTTGTTCAAGCTGTTTTAAAAGTTTAATCTCTCTTTCCCCCCCCCCAAAGAGGAAAAATACGGCCTTGTGATTTTGATTGATAAGGGTGATCAGCTCTTTGAAGTTTTCCAGTCCCCAGATCTTTGGAGCAGTATTGGCAAAAGGGGAGAGCCCAATTTTGAGGTACCCTTTCTCAGGAATTTTTCCAAGGAGAAAACTGCGTGCACTTTGAAAAGCTTCTGTGGAATAATCAATATAAGGAGCCTTCCCAATTTGGGAATCAATGCCTGCTTCAATAAAAGCATCTGCATACCTCTGCGTAGAGTGTTTTAGAATAACGATTTTTTTGGTTCGTATCAGCTTGTTTTTTTTCGCTCTCCCTTTGTCTATCGAATAGACAGGAGTACCGCTTATCCTGAAGAAAAAGGAGACGATTTTAGTCCTGAGAACAGCATGAAGGTCAATTACCTCTTCAAAAGGTCCAATCTTTCTGAGATCCGCAAAAAGCCGGTAGAGTCCAGTTAGTCCTTTGTGCCTTTCTTCCAGTTTTGGGAAATACAGTTTAAGACGGGGAATTCCAAAGAAAAATGGCGCAAAAAATGGCCTGGTCACCAGCGTGATATGGAGTTCACTATTACTTTCAAGGACATATCGGATCACAGGAACTGTCAGGGCTACATCACCCATCGCTGATAGACGGAATACAACTATTTTCTTCATTTATTTGTACTCCTCATAGCTCTTCTCTTCGAAAAGTTTCGAGCCGGTAATTTCATTGATTTTACGTTTTACATCCGAACGGTCATCATTGATAAAATATACAGAACGGGCTGTCTGAATGAAATCATCACCGAAATCCCTGACCCGTTCTAGGTCACGAATATGGTCTTCTATCAACCATAAACGGGTATTTATTTCATACAACTGCATGTAGAGCGGATGGGATTTTTCCATAATTGTACACATCGCCTGATTGACCACTTCATATTCGGTCCTTAGGTTCTCCAGTTTGCCCGGATCTTTTATTTTTTCCAGTTTGATTTCGATAATGGTAAGCTTATCTGCAATCTCACCGTTGGATACTTCAATCTTCATGCACTTATTTTTTCTCAAAAGTACAATTAAATCTTTTTCTTTTCTCTGTTATATTGATTCCGGATTTCTGAAAACATCGCGGGCAGAACCCTGGGCCGTTGCCATGATCAATAAATCATCGATATTGACATGGGCCGGACGGGTGATCATGAAAAGGATGGTCTCAGCGATATCAGCAGGGTAAAGCGGAGTAATACCCTTGTAAACTTTCAGGGCGCGTTCATCGTCCCCCTTGAAACGAACGTTTGAAAATTCAGAATTAACCATTCCGGGGGCAAGGGTTCCAACTTTGACTCCGTAAGGCAGAAGTTCTATGCGCATGGCATGAGAAATTGCCTGAACGGCATGTTTGGTGCCACAATAGACTCCACCCATCGGGTAGGATTCTTTGCCTGCAAGGGAGGAGATGTTGATAACATGACCGCTTTTTCGTTCCTTCATCCAGGGTACAACGGTTCTGGTCATGTATAGCAGACCTTTAATATTGGTGTCTATCATTCTTTCCCAGTCGTCAATTTCACCATTATCAACAGTATCCATTCCTACTGCCAGTCCGGCATTGTTTATAAGCACATCTATCGCCTTCCAGTTTCCCGGCAGGGAGTCGAGTGATGTTTGTACCTTTTCAGGTTTAGTCACATCAAAACAAAGGAGGAGGCATTTTGCCTTGTATTTGGCCGATAATTCATGCTCGAGTTCGACCAGTCGCTTATTTCTTCTACCAGTCAGGATTAGATCGTAACCATTGGCGGCCAGGAGATGGGACGTGGCTGCCCCAATTCCGGATGTTGCGCCTGTTATAAGTGCAATTTTTGACATATCTATTCTTTTTAATGTAGCTAAAGTAGAAAAAAAGGATTGTATTTCTAGGGAATACATTCAGAAACCATTGATTTAACCTTTTTTTAATGCGCTATTTAATGGCCGGAAAGATTCAAAGATTTGCGAAGCCAATGCCATTGAATGTCATTTTCTGTTTGAGTGACAATTTCCTCGTGCTCCTTTAATTTGGCGATTGTCTGCTTAGCAATGTTTCAGCGAATCAACTATCTTTGTCATAAAAACATATCGGTCATGAGCGAAAACAGTCCCAAATCTTTTACTATTGAACAGATTCCTGCCCCGGAAGATTTGCAAAGTGTCATCTATTCGATGCTTGCTATACCTCATCTTTCCCTGGTCAATATTTTCAATGAGTTTGCAGCCCCGGATCTCGATCCGTCAGCAATGAGCAATGACAATACCGATGACTCCGGCATTTTTCAGCTGGATGAAGATGAACAATTTTATTCACTGACAATCTATGCTGATCACCGCCGTTTGGCTGTCGACCCCTATTCAGCAGCCCAGATTCTCGTCGCCAAGGCTGTCAGAAGATTGGTGTGTTATGGCGCTGTTCCTGTTTCGATCAGCAGTTTTATGAATCATGTTGAGTTTGCCAATCCGATTGCGCAGGAGATGGTGATGGCAGCACGGCTCGGTCTGGATGCTGCAGCCAAGAGTTTTAACCTGAAATTTTCCCAAAGGAAATTACACTACGATTATTCGGGCGACCAGGGATTTGTTCCACCGACCCTGATTATCAGTCTTTTTGGAAAACTTAAAAGCAGAAATCAACTTTTGTTACCGAAATTTAGAAAAAAGGGAGACAACCTGTTGCTGATCGGTCGCTCATACAACGATATAAATGCTTCTGAATACCTGGATTTTTACCACGAGATCAAGGAGTGGCCACTCATGAAATTCAGCCTCTCGACAGAAAGCCGTCTCATTGACGTGATGAAAGAGGTTATTCAAAAAGATTTGGTTATTTCTGCTACTCCCGTGGGTATTGGCGGACTATTTTTTACGCTTTTGCGGAATGCTCTTCCCAATGATCTGGGATTTGATATAACCACCGATGATGAAATCAGATCCGACGCCTTTCTTTTTGGAGAGTCGATGGGCAGATATATCGTGAGCGTCTCCAGGGAAAATGAGGATGAGTTCGTTGACTACCTCTTCGACCGAAAGATTCCTGTGATGACTTTGGGGCATGTTACCAAGGGAGAGATTAGAATTGATGACCACTCGATGGGCTTTGTTGACAAAGGGTTGGTTAGTGAGATAATTGACGATCTTGATGAGTGAAATTAAGCCCTACCGGGATTCAGCTGTCGGGAAAAAGGAGCAGATTGCAACGATGTTCGATCGTATCGCTCCGAAGTATGATTTTCTCAATCACACCCTTTCGTTTGGTATCGATAAAGTGTGGCGCCGCAAAGCGATCCGGCTTATTTCCGGCAATTCGCCTGAGACAATTCTTGATGTGGCAACCGGAACCGGTGATTTCGCTATCGCTGCATTAAAATCAGGTGCCCAAAAGGTTACCGGAATTGATATCTCAAAAGAGATGGTGGCTTTTGGTCGGGAAAAAATCAGGAAGTTGGGTCTCGAGGGTAAAATTGAATTATTGACCGGCGATTCAGAAGCAATACAATTCCCGGATAACAGCTTTGACGCTGCAACGGTAGCTTTTGGAGTCAGAAACTTTGAAAATCTCAGCCACGGGCTGGATGAGCTGTTCAGGGTCCTTAAGCAGGGAGGAACGTTGTGTGTGCTTGAATTTTCAAAGCCCCGTCAGCCTTTGATAAGATTTGGATACAAATTTTACTCCAGGAGTCTGATGCCCCGGATAGGACGGATGATCTCCGGCGATTCATCAGCTTATACCTATTTGCCAGAATCTGTTGAGGGATTTCCAGACGGAGAAAAATTTATTACTTTTATGAAGGAATCAGGATTTGTTCAAATCAGTGAATACCGGTTAACCTTTGGTATTGCTACCATCTACCTGGGTAGAAAAGTATAAAGACCACGCATCCCTGTTGAATGCAAATTCAAAGGTATAATGTCACGAGTGATAAATGAGAAATAGTGTAAATAAAATTTTGTTCGCTTTTGTGCTGCTTTTATCAGGAGCTGCAAATCCTTTGTCTGCTCAGTTGATACGGGATCAAAATCTTTCCCGTTTCGATGATCGGTTGCTTCATTTTGGATTCTACCTGGGAATTAACACGATGGATTACCGTTTTACCCATTACAATGATGTAAGACTGAATCCTGTTTTTAGTCAGAATGACGGTTTGGCTTCTTATGCTGAACCATTTTACAATGGCATTCATTCTTACAGGGTTGAGTGCTATCCCCTGAAGCCGGGATTTACAGTTGGGGGAGTGGTGAACCTCAGAGTCAACAAGACGGTTGATTTTCGTATTACTCCAGGGATGTCATTGGGTTCCAGGCAGATGAAGTTTACAGAAAATATAGATCGGTTCATCAGTGACCCTGCCATTGGTGGCAAACTTTATTCAGGTATTTTCTATGAACAATATTTAACTACACCATCAGCATATATTGACATCCCGGTCGGATTTAGGTACAAGGGATTCAGGAGTGGCAATCTGAGGCCGTATATTTACGGAGGGGCTGCCTACCGAAGGGATCTTGAGAGCAAGAGAATCTCTGAAAGTGCGGTGCATCTGAAAAGAAACGGATATTATGCGGAGGTGGCCTTCGGTCTGGATACTTATTTTCCCTTTTTCCGGTTTACCGGTGAGTTTAAATTTTCGTATGGATTGAATAACCTGATTCTTCACGATACTAATCTTTCATCGGATATTCCATTGCCATATTATGGATTTGTGGTGAATAAATTGAATTCCAATATCTTCACACTTATTTTCTATTTTGAATAGTATATTTTTCATTCTATTTTGAAAAAAGAACTCAATATTGCTGTTTTGCCCGTTGAGGCAGGTGAGACGGAGAGGCTCAAAAGTGTTGTTGCTGATACCCTGAAGGTAGATAGAGACCGGATATTTCAGATCACTGTGGTTCGTCATTCAATCGATGCACGAAATTCCCGTATCCGCATCAACCTATCCTTAGAGGTATACATAGACGAAAAACCGGACCAAATCCCCAAACCCGTTTTTAATTATCCTTTCGTTGGGAATAAAAAGCCGGTTGTC
Source organism: Bacteroidia bacterium (assembly GCA_025358025.1). GTDB lineage: Bacteria > Bacteroidota > Bacteroidia > Bacteroidales > Prolixibacteraceae > CAINVV01. The sequence goes on from JANYKW010000194.1 coordinate 35,477, forward strand.
ATCGTCGGCGCCGGACCCGCAGGTTTGTTTGCAGCCTTGCACCTCATAGAGATTGGATTCAGACCCATTATCCTTGAACGCGGGAAACAGGTGAGCCAGCGGAAAAAAGATATTGCAGCCATACATGGAGCGCACCTGATCAATCCTGACTCCAATTACGGTTTTGGGGAAGGTGGTGCGGGCACCTTTTCAGATGGCAAGCTTTACACCCGGTCAAGAAAAAGGGGAGATGTCAGGAAAATTCTGGAGGTACTCAATTTCCATGGGGCTCAGGACGAGATATTGGTGGAAGCCCATCCCCATATTGGGACCAATTTTTTACCCAGGGTGATCGGATCCATCAGGGACACCATTGAGCAATCCGGAGGTTCTTATCATTTTAATTCCCGGGTAACGGATTTAATCCTTGATGACGATCGAATCAAAGGGGTAGTACTTCAAAATGGAGATAAGGTTGAAGGGATCGCTGTGATTTTGGCAACCGGCCATTCAGCCAGGGATATATATTATGTGCTCCATAAAAAAAGTATTGAGCTGGAGGCAAAGAGTTTTGCTCTTGGTGTCCGTATAGAGCATCCCCAGGAGCTCATCGACAAGATTCAGTACCATGGCACCAACCGGGGGAAATACTTGCCTCCTGCTGCCTACACCATGGTAGAACAGGTTGGAGACAGAGGGGTTTATTCTTTCTGCATGTGTCCGGGTGGGGTGGTAGTCCCCGCTGCTACGGCTCCCGGCGAATTGGTCGTCAATGGTATGTCCCCTTCGCACCGGGGTGGTAAATTTGCCAACTCCGGAATGGTTACAGAGATCAGGCCGGAGGATATTCCCAAAGAGTTTCAGCGGTTTGGCATATTTGCCGGGCTTGAATTTCAGCAGGCTGTCGAAAGAAACTGTTTCAGGGCTGCAGGTGAAAGCATGCTGGCCCCTGCCCAACGACTGGCAGATTTTACATATAACCGCAAAAGTTCTTCATTACCGGATACTTCTTACAGGCCGGGCCTGATCCCATCCAACATGTGTGATTGGCTTCCTGTTTTTGTGACAGCCAGATTAAGGGAAGGATTGATCAAAATGGGCAAAAAGAGTAACGGATATCTTACAAATGATGCAATCGTGCTGGGAGCAGAGACCAGAACTTCTTCTCCGCTGCGCATTCCCAGGTCGGACGAAACGCTGGAACATCTGCAGATCAAAGGTCTCTTCCCTTGTGGTGAAGGTTCAGGCTATGCAGGCGGTATTGTATCTTCTGCAGTTGACGGAGAGCGGGTTGCAGATATGATCGGGCAGCTTTTTAAACCCTGAAGGTTTTCAAAACCTTAAGGGTTGAACAACCTTCTGCGAAATTCCGCGCAAATAATCGCTGCCGAAACCGCCACATTCAACGATTCCAGCTCTTTGCGCCCCACGGGATATGCAGGTATGGAGATTTTCTTAATCAGGAACGGGAGGAATTTATCAGAAATTCCTTTTCCTTCACTTCCCAAAATGATTAGTGCCTTTTCTGCCAGTTCGGTTTTGTATAGATTTTCTCCTTCCATAAAAGTTCCATAGACCGGAACCTTAAATTCAGCTGCCATTTTGAGCAGTTCAGTCAGATCGAGATAATGAACATGTACCCGGGCAAGCGCACCCATTGTTGCCTGTACACATTTGGGATTGTAAAGGTCTGCACATTCGGGTGAGCAAAAGATGTTGGAGATGCCAAACCAATCGGCCATCCGGACGATAGTTCCCAGGTTGCCGGGATCCTGAATTCCATCCAGAACAATATTAATCCCAGGGAAGGTATCTTCAGTCACCTTTTTAACTATAGGGATTCTGAACAAGGCCAATATGGAAGATGGATTTTTGAAAGCAGAGATGCGTTCCATCTCCTTGTGAGAAAGTTGGATAGCGCTTTTGGATTTAATAATTGATTCACAAGTTGATAAAATTTCGCCGGTGCAGTATACTTCCAACAGGTTCAGGTCGGTCTTTAAAAGGTCGAAAACTATTTTCTCGCCTTCGGCAACAAAGCAACCTGCCTGTTCCCGATCTTTTTTATGTGCAAGTGAACGGATAAATTCAATCTTCTGCCTGGAAATCATTTGCTTCAATCCTAATATTTAGTCCAAAAATAATCCATTTTTAATTAGCTGGGTTGATTATCTTTGTTTTAGTTTTTAAGAATGATAATTTGAAGCGTTTATTATCATATGGTTTCATCGTAACAGGAATTGTCCTGTTTTCTTTTTTGATAACTGGTTGTCAGACAAATAGATATGTTCCTGATAATGAATACCTGCTATCGAAAGTCAAAATTGAGATTAACGAAAAAACCATTGATAAAAATACCCTTAAGAGCTATCAGAAGCAAAAGCCCAACACCAGGATTTTCGGTTTTTGGAGATTCCACCTGGGGTTATACAACCTGTCGGGCAAGAAAAAAGAAAATGCATGGTTTAAAAGAATTGGAGAAGCCCCGGTTATTTACGACCCTTTTCTGACACAGAAAACCAGGGAGGAGTTTGAACGATATATGCACAGCAAAGGGTATTATAATGCTGTGATTAAAGATAGTACCTTATTGAAAAAAAATGGGAAGGCCGAAGTCTATTATTATATTACAGCGAACCAACCATATACAATTCGCACATACGAAACGGTAGTAAAAGATGATTCGCTGAAGAATTTTCTAAAAAATGCAGCTGCCGAAAGCTTAATCAGACCAAATTCACTTTTTGATGCAGATTTGTTGGGGAGTGAAAGTCAGAAGTTGCTTAAAAAAATTCAAAACGAAGGATTTTACAAATCGACAAAGAATATCTTTTACTATGAAGCCGATTCAACGGGAATTGGACGCGGGGTAAATTTGAAACTGGTGATAGATAAAGAGAGCTACGGCGTTTCTTCCGATGAGATAACCAGGAAAAATCACCAAAGATATACCTTCCGTAATTTTTATTACCTCAATGAAAAGGAGGTTCAAAATTCCCTGTTTTCTGAGAGCGGAGCCATGGATACCATTAAAAATGACACATTACGGATCGGTAATCATTTTTTTATTTCCAAAAAGAAGATAAGATTGAAGCCGGATCTATTGATGAATGCCAACCATATGGCGGATAAGAAATTTTATAGTTCTGAGTTGGTAGACAGAACATATAATGAGTTTTTTGCCTTGAGGCTCTTTAAGCTTGTCAATATTCGCCTGGTCGAAACTGCGCAGAAAGATTCATTGGGCCATCCGATGCTTGATTGCTACTTTCATCTTACACCAAGCATGAGTCAATCTTACAGCGCCAGTATTGAAGGAACCAATTCACTCGGAAATTTTGGGGTTGCCGGGAATCTGGGCTATCAGCATAAAAATCTTTTCAGGGGTGGCGAGGTCTTTGATCTGATGTTTCTGGCAGCAACAGAAAAGCAAAGCTATGGTGTTGGGGATTCGGCAACTACGTTTAATTCAGTTGAGACAGGTATTGATGCCAAGATAACGGTTCCGAAGTATATAGCCCCATTTTTGAAAGTCAATTTCTTTGAGTACTCAACACCCCAAACATTCTTTAATATCTCGTATAACTACCAAAAGAGGCCCGATTATACCCGTACCATTGCCCGCTCGGCTTTTGGATATCAATGGAAATCCTCTTATTTTAAAACTCACCGGGTAAATGTACTGGATATCAATTTGGTTAAAATGTTTGCGCTCGATTCTGCCTTTCTGGACAGAATCGAGAATTTATATATCAAAAGTTCCTATATCGATCATTCGATCACTGCTTTTAATTATTCCTACACATATAGTACCCAGACACTGAAGAAATTGGGTTACAAAGTGTTCAAATACAACATTGAAACTGCAGGCAACGTACTTTATGTCGTTAACAGTGCTTTAAACAGACCCAAATATCTGTCTGTTGGGGGAACCGTTGAACAGTATTACCTTTTGAATACTCCTTTCGCGCAATATCTCAAGTTTGATCTGGAGTATCGAAAATTGTGGTTGGATGGCGTTTCCAATGGGATAGCTGTCAGAGCCTTTGCGGGTACCGCATTTGCCTATGGGAACTCTGACCAGATTCCTGTTGAACGAAAATATTTTTCCGGCGGAGCAAACGGCATCAGGGCGTGGCCCATCCGGACATTGGGTCCGGGCTCCTACCGGTCAGATCCCAACGAATTCCCCAACCAGTCGGGAGATATCAAGTTGGAGGCCAACGCAGAATATCGGTTTAAAATGATTGGTCCTTTGGAAGGTGCGCTCTTTTTTGATTTAGGAAATATATGGTCGCGAAAGGATAATCGGGAGGGTGCAGAGTTTAGCCTGAACAGGTTCTACAAAGAAATTGCCCTGGGTTCTGGCGCCGGTGTTCGTTATGACTTTAGTTACGTTATTCTGCGGCTTGATTTAGCTTTTAAAATGCATGATCCATCTTTACCTGTGGGTGCGAGGTGGATATCGCCAGGTGATTATTTGCATAAAGGCAACGTAAACTTTGTTTTTGGTATTGGATATCCATTTTAAGATCTGAGTTCCATTCTTTTTTCTCCCCAAAATCCGGTAACTTGTGTTTGAGAAACCTAGCAATCATGATTTTCAAACAACTTCGTGAAATTTTCGTCTTTACCAGGAAAGAGCGGAACGGGATTCTGCTACTCCTGTTTATTTTATTCCTGACACTTTGCGTGGATATAGCGCTACCATTTATTTTACCTGAAAAGGAGTATGATGTGTCATCGTGGAAGGAGGAAGCGCAGAAATATTATACCGCAATTCCTCCTGTTGCAGTGGCGGAGAAGATCACTTTTAAGGGAGTAATCGATCCCAATTTTGCCGGATTGACGGAGTTGACAGAAATGGGTATTCCATCAGGACTTGCCAGCAACTGGGTTAAATATCTTCAAAAGGGCGGACACTTCAAGAAAAAGGAAGAGGTGATGAAATTGTATGGCATGACCGATAACCTTTACAAAAAGGTTCAGGGTAATCTTCAGATAACGGAACATACTGTGCCTGTTAATCGAAAAGCCGGAATGGCAAGACCGAACGCAGCGGAGATATCCGGACCAATCAGAAAAGATACATTATGGAAGAACAGGGACAATGAACTAAAAAATATTCCGTCGATAGAAGTCAATAGGGCTGATTCAGTGCAGTTGGAAGCGCTTCCGGGAATAGGGCCGGTACTTGCATCCAGGATTATTAAATTCAGGAGATTATTGGGGGGATTTTATGAAATAGGACAACTGAAGGAAATTTATGGTATGTCGGAGGAGTTGTGGACAAAGTCATCGACCAGACTACATGCTGATCCATCTGAGATTAAGAAAATTGATGTTAATTTTCTGTCTTTGTCTGAGTTGGGAAGGCATCCCTATATTGGTTTCAGACAGGCAAGGAAAATAGTTAAAAGAAGGGATAATAGTGGAAAATTCACTCAGATTGCAGATTTGGCGCTACTTTTTTCTGCTGATTCATTGCAACATTTAGTTCCATATCTTTCAATGCGAGTCCCTGAACAGTAATTTTTTTAATTTTTAAGAAATTTATCAACAAATCTTGTAAGTATCGAGGAATATTTCTAAATTTGCGACCCGAAAAGACAAAGAACAAAGTAAAAAATTAACGTATGATTGTTATTCCTATTAAAGACGGTGAGAACATCGAAAGGGCGCTGAAACGTTTCAAAAGAAAATTTGAAAAGACAGGTGCCGTAAAAGAACTTCGTGGCCGTCAAGCCTTTGAAAAACCTTCCATTACCCGTCGTACTGAGATAAAGAAGGCAATTTACATCGAGAATTTGCAGCGTTCGGAAGAATAATTGAGATTTTTCCTCCGAAAATTGTGTTTTGAAGGATTTTTTAGTAAATTCCTAGCAATTTCAATTTTCGCTTGAATGCAATATTCCAGGCAATTCCTGAATTTTTTAAAATACGAAAAGCGGTATTCTGATCATACGGTTACTGCTTATGATAAAGACCTCGACCAATTCATACTGTTTGGCAGTGAAATGGTTGAGGATTTTTGCTTTCTTAAGGCAGACCATCATTTAATCAGGCAATGGGTCATCTCGCTCATGGATCAGGGGATTACAGCAGTAAGCGTCAAACGGAAAATTTCAACGTTAAGATCACTTTACAAGTATCTTTTGCGTGAGGGGTTGATGGAAAAAAATCCGACGGAATTGGTAATGGTTCCTAAGATTGGCAAAAAATTGCCTCATTTTGTTCAGGAGGAGGAGATGAACAAGTTAATGGACACCTCTTATTTCACAAGTGATTTTGCAGGTATTCGTGACAAGGCGGTTGTGTCACTCTTCTATGGTACCGGGATGCGGCTCGCAGAATTAAAGGGTATCAGGATGAAGGATCTCCAACTTGATGAAAAGGTGGTGAAAGTGCTTGGTAAAAGAAACAAAGAACGCCTTATCCCGTATCCTAATGAAATAAGTGTTGATCTGTCCAATTATATCAGGGTTAGGAATGAACTTTTTGGAGATTCAAACAGTTATCTGTTTGTAACAGAAAAGGGGGAGCAATCATACGACAAACTCCTTTACAGGATCGTCAGAAAGTACCTGGGTATGGTTACTCCCATGGAAAAGCGTAGCCCGCACATTTTAAGACACAGTTATGCAACACATTTGTTGAACCGTGGTGCTGATCTGAATGCGATCAAGGAATTGCTGGGTCATGCAAGTCTGGCAGCAACTCAGGTTTACACCCATACTACTTTTGAAAAATTAAAGAAGATTTACAACCAAGCTCATCCAAGAGCGTAAAACAAAGGAGGAACAATTATGGACGTAAAGGTACAAACAGTTCATTTTAAGGCCGATCAGAAGCTGATTGACTTTTGTGAGAAACGGTTAAATAAACTGGACCAGTTTTTTGACAGTGTCATTGGTGCTGAAGTGATGTTGAAGCTTGAAAAAGACGAAGAACGTGTAAACAAGGTAAGCGAAATTAAACTTTCGGTTCCTGCCAACGATCCTTTGTTTGCAAAAAAACAGGCTAAAACCTTTGAAGAGGCAATTGATTTGACGGTAGAAGCATTGAAAAAACAGATGGAAAAATACAAAACCAAAACCAATAACAAATAATTTGAAAAAAAGTCAGACGATTTGATTTTAAGAAAAAAAAATAGTTTAAATTTGCAAACCATTTTTGAGGAGTAAAATCGGATAAAATGGTTTGCTCTTTGGAATTGATGATGTTCTTGTCGTTGTGGCGGAATCCCGATCGGGGAGATACCAAAGCGGCCAACTGGGGCAGACTGTAAATCTGCTGGCGTATGCCTTCGTAGGTTCGAATCCTGCTCTCCCCACCATTCGCGAGAAATATCTCCGGGGCAAAGTTGAGCAAATAAGCGGGAGTAGCTCAGTTGATAGAGCATTAGCCTTCCAAGCTGAGGGTCGCGGGTTTGAGTCCCGTCTCCCGCTCGAGTTTGCTTTAATGTTCTTAGTGAGAGACCACTAAGGGTGGTATGGTTGTGAGTGCAAAGCTTGCAGCCTATTGGTTTAAAATGATTAGATGAATTGAAATATATAACTTGAAATTAAAAATTATTTATTATGGCAAAAGCACATTACGACAGGTCTAAACCCCACGTAAACATTGGTACTATTGGTCACGTTGACCATGGAAAAACTACGCTTACTTCTGCGATTACGATGGTATTGAACAAAAAAGGACTTTGCGAAATTAAATCTTTCGACTCGATCGACAACGCTCCTGAAGAAAAAGAACGTGGTATTACTATTAATACTGCGCACGTTGAGTACGCAACAGCAAATCGCCACTACGCTCACGTTGACTGTCCTGGACACGCTGACTACGTGAAAAACATGGTAACAGGTGCTGCCCAGATGGACGGTGCGATTATCGTCGTAGCTGCAACTGACGGTCCTATGCCTCAGACCCGCGAGCACATTCTGCTTGCACGCCAGGTAAATGTTCCCCGTTTGGTTGTTTTCATGAACAAAGTTGACATGGTTGAAGATCCTGAGATCCTCGAGCTTGTTGAAATGGAAATTCGTGACCTTCTTACTTTCTACAACTTTGATGGTGACAATACTCCGGTAATCCAGGGTTCAGCTTTGGGTGCACTAAACGGCGAACCACATTGGGAAGAAAAAGTTATGGAACTGATGGATGCAGTGGACACATGGATTCCAATTCCTCCACGTGATGTTGACAAACCGTTCCTGATGCCGGTAGAGGACGTATTCTCAATCACGGGTCGTGGTACTGTTGCCACTGGTCGTATAGAAATGGGTAAAATTCATACCGGTGACGAAATCGAACTGATTGGTCTTGGTGCTGAAAACCGCAAAACCATTTGTACCGGAGTTGAGATGTTCCGTAAGATTCTTGATGACGGTCAGGCAGGTGACAACGTTGGTTTGTTGCTTCGTGGCGTCGACAAAAAGGAGATCAAACGAGGAATGATTCTGGCAAAAACAGGTTCAATCACTCCTCACACTACTTTCAAAGCGGAGGTTTATATCCTGAAGAAAGAAGAAGGTGGTCGTCACACTCCATTCCACAACAAATATCGTCCCCAGTTTTATATCCGTACGTTGGATATCACTGGTGAGATTAATCTTCCTGAAGGAACCGAAATGATACTTCCTGGTGACAACGTAACCATTACGGTTGAGCTGATCTACCCTGTTGCCTTGAACCTGGGACTCCGTTTTGCTATTCGTGAAGGTGGACGTACAGTTGGTGCAGGCCAGGTGACTGAGATCTTAAAATAAGCAGAAGAAAAATACTTTAAAATAAAGAGTCCCGGCTTTTGTCCGGGACTCTTACAACGGATAGCTTGTCGGAAGCAAAGGTAAGTTCGACTCTTCCTGTCCGGCAAAATATATTCAAATTTTACCAGAATGAAATTAACGAATTATTTCACTGAAGCCTACACCGAGCTTGTTCAGAAGGTCTCATGGCCTACATGGAGTGAGTTAAGGGGTAGTGCTGTTGTAGTATTAATAGCTTCCCTTATAATCGCACTGTTGATCTTCGGGATTGACGTCACTTTCAGAGGTGTCATGAAGGTTGTATACAGTTTTTTCTATTAATTTTTCCTGGAGAGATCCCTAATGAGCGAAAGTCAACACAAATGGTATGTTCTTAGAGCCATCGGAGGTAAAGAGAAGAAGGTAAAGGAGTATATCGAGAATGAGAAAGCCAATGGCGGTCTTCAGGATAATGTTTCTCAGGTCTTAATCCCTACTGAAAAAGTATTTCAGATTCGTAATGGGAAGAAAGTTGCAAAAGATCGCAATTTTTTCCCCGGATACGTGCTGATTGAAGCTACTCTGGTTGGGGAGATTCAGCACAAGCTCAGAAATATACCCAATGTAATCGGTTTTCTTGGAGATACCAAGGGTGGCGATCCTGTCCCCATGCGTCTTTCTGAAGTAAACCGGATATTGGGTAAGGTTGATGAGCTTCAGGAGAGTGGTGAAGATTTCGATGTGCCATTCTTTGTTGGAGAGACCGTAAAAGTGACCGACGGACCATTTAACGGTTTCAACGGAACCATTGAGGAAATCAATGTGGAACGTAAGAAGCTTAAAGTTATGGTTAAGATTTTCGGTCGTAAAACCCCCTTGGAGCTTAGCTTTATGCAAGTGGAAAAGGAGTAAAGTAAATTTTTTATAAAACGTTATGGCTAAAGAAATTGCTGGATTTATCAAATTACAGATCAAGGGTGGTGCAGCAAATCCTTCACCTCCTGTAGGTCCTGCATTGGGATCAAAGGGCGTGAACATCATGCAGTTCTGTAAAGCATTCAACGCCAGAACCCAAGATCAGGCCGGTAAAGTATTGCCGGTTGTCATCACGGTTTTTGCCGATAAGTCTTTCGACTTTGTGGTAAAAACTCCGCCGGTGGCCATTCAATTACTGGAAGCTACAAAGATCAAATCAGGATCTGCAGAGCCTCATGTAAAAAAAGTTGGATCGGTTAATTGGGATCAGGTAAGAGAGATTGCAGAGATTAAGATGCCAGACCTTAATTGCTTTTCAGTTGAAGCAGGTATGCGCATGGTAGCAGGTACTGCAAGAAGTATGGGGATAACCGTAACTGGTCAATCACCTTTTAATAACTAATAAAAGTTAAGGTTAAATGGCAAAAGTTACCAAGAATAAGAAAGCTGCATTGGAGAAACTCGAGGCCGGGAAATTCTATGAACTTCGTGAAGCTGCTGCTCTGGTAAAGGAAATTTCCTTTACCAAGTTTGATGCTTCCGTTGACATTGATGTCCGGTTGGGAGTAGATCCTCGAAAAGCTAATCAGATGGTTCGTGGTGTAGTAACTTTGCCCCATGGAACAGGGAAAGAAGTGCGTGTTTTGGCGTTGGTTACTCCCGATAAGGAGGCTGAAGCGACTGAAGCAGGTGCTGATTTTGTAGGTCTTGATAATTACATCGACAAAATCAAAGGTGGTTGGACAGATGTAGATGTTATCATTACCATGCCCCCTGTGATGGGGAAAGTAGGAGCGTTGGGTCGTATATTGGGTCCTAGAGGCTTGATGCCCAACCCCAAGAGCGGAACTGTCACTATGGAAGTCGGAAAAGCCATCAAAGAAGTAAAGATGGGTAAAATCGATTTTAAAGTAGACAAATTCGGTATCGTTCACACTTCCGTCGGAAAAGTTTCTTTCGATCCAATTAAGATTGTGGAAAATGCAAAGGAATTTGTTCACACGATTCAGAAATTAAAACCCTCTGCTGCTAAAGGTACATACATCAAAAGTATTTACTTATCTAGCACCATGAGCCCCGGCATTCAGGTAGAGCCTAAATCCTGCCTGGAAAGTTAAATAGTTGCAATGAAAAGATCAGAAAAATTAGAGGTTATTGAACAATTGACCAATGAGATCAATTCATACAGCCATTTTTACATTGCCGATATCTCAGGTCTTAATGCTGAGGTTACAGGTAATCTGAGAAGATTGTGTAACAAACGCGAAGTAAAACTGGTTGTAGTAAAAAATACACTCCTCCGTAAAGCACTGGAAAATTCTGCAAAGAATACTGAAGAGCTTTACGACGTACTTAAAGACAATACATCCGTATTATTCTCCAACGTCGGGAATGTTCCTGCCAAACTGATCAAAGAGTTTGCAAAGAAGAACAAAAGACCAATTTTCAAGGCTGCATTCGTTGAAGAATGTGCTTACATCGGAGAAGATCAACTGGATGCATTGATTGATATCAAATCAAAAGAAGAACTTATCGGTGGCATTATTACCCTGTTGCAATCGCCTATCAAGAATGTTGTATCTGCTCTTCAATCAGGAGGCCAGACTATTTCAGGCATATTGAAAACATTGGAACAACGAAGCGCATAAGAAAAATTATCAGTAAAAAAACAATCCATTAATATTTAAAATCTCAAGTAGTATGGCAGATCTTAAAAAGCTTGCAGAAGAATTAGTTAACCTGACTGTCAAAGAAGTTAACGAACTTGCAGGTATCCTCAAATCAGAATACGGTATTGAACCAGCCGCAGCTGCAGTAGCAGTGGCCGCAGCACCGGTAGCAGCTGAAGCTGCAGAACCGGTCGAAAAAAGCGAATTTGATGTAATCCTCAAATTCGGTGGTCAATCAAAACTTGCTGTTGTAAAATTGGTTAAAGACCTCGCAGGTATTGGTTTGAAAGAAGCAAAAGATTTGGTCGATGGTGCACCAAAGGCGATCAAAGAAAAAGTTTCAAAAGAAGAAGCAGAATCACTGAAAGCCCAGCTTGAAGAAGTTGGTGCTGAGGTTGAAATCAGATAGGAATTGGCCTGTCCTGGTAGGTTATACGGTTTAGGATCCCCCCAAAGGATTCTAAACCTTTTTATGTTTTTATTTTGGTTCCTTAATTTGGTAGCTAATGCCCTCAATGAATATACAACAAAGGATTAGTTTTGCGTCCACCAGAAGCAGATTCGAATACCCCGATTTCCTGGAGGTTCAGATTAAATCTTTCAAAGAATTTTTCCAATTGGGAACCTCACCGGAAGACCGCAAGATGGAAGGTCTTTTCAAGGTTTTTCAGGAAAATTTTCCCATTTCCGATACGAGAAATAATTTTGTTTTAGAGTTTATTGACTATCAGGTCGATCCTCCGAGATACAGTATTGAAGAGTGTATCGAGCGCGGACTTACATTCAGTGTCCCGTTAAAAGCCAAGCTTAAATTGTTTTGTACCGATCCGGAACACGAGGATTTTGATACGGTTGTTCAGGACGTTTATCTGGGGACGGTTCCTTACATGACCCAGACTGGATCTTTTGTGATCAATGGCGCTGAAAGAGTTGTTGTTTCCCAGCTTCATCGTTCACCAGGAGTATTTTTCGGACAGAGCGTACATGCCAACGGCACGAAGCTTTATTCTGCCCGGGTAATTCCGTTCAAGGGATCCTGGATCGAATTTGCTACAGACATCAATAACGTGATGTATGCATACATCGACCGAAAGAAAAAGTTACCCGTAACGACTCTGTTACGTGCGATCGGATACGAAAGCGATAAAGATATTCTTGAGATTTTTGACCTTGCCGATGAGATAAAAATTTCAAAGGCAGCCTTAAAAAAGGTGGTTGGAAGAAAACTCGCTGCCCGCGTGCTGAAAACCTGGGTAGAGGATTTTGTTGATGAAGATACCGGTGAGGTGGTCTCCATCGAAAGAAATGAGGTAATTGTCGACCGTGAAGTTGTAATTACCAATGAACATGTGGATGAAATTCTGGAATCCGGAACAAAAACCATCCTTTTGCACAAAGAGGATGCTGTAAGCGGCGACTATGCAATCATCTACAATACATTACAGAAAGATCAGTGTAACTCCGAAAAGGAAGCAGTTCTTTATATTTACCGTCAGCTCAGGAATTCTGAACCACCGGATGAAGCCACTGCAAGAGATGTTATCGACAAGCTTTTCTTCTCAGAAGTCAGGTATGACCTGGGAGAAGTAGGTCGTTACAGGATCAACAAAAAATTGGGTCTTAACATTGAGATGACCACACGTGTGCTTACTAACCACGATATCATCGAAATTATCAAGTACCTCATTAAATTGGTGAACTCCAAGACGGATGTGGATGATATTGACCACTTGTCAAACAGACGTGTACGTACTGTTGGCGAGCAGATGTTTACCCAGTTTGCTGTTGGTTTGGCCCGAATGGCCAGAACCATTCGTGAAAGAATGAATGTGCGTGACAACGAAGTATTTACTCCGATTGATCTGATTAATTCCAAGACTTTGTCTTCTGTAATCAACTCTTTCTTCGGAACCAATGCATTGTCGCAATTTATGGACCAGACAAATCCTCTGGCAGAAATGACTCATAAACGTCGTATGTCTGCTTTGGGACCAGGGGGCTTGTCCCGCGAAAGAGCCGGTTTCGAAGTTCGCGACGTTCACTATACACACTATGGTCGTTTGTGTCCGATCGAAACACCTGAAGGTCCAAACATTGGTTTGATATCCTCGCTCTGCGTTTTTGCTAAAATCAACAACCTTGGTTTTATTTCTACCCCTTACCGCAAAGCAGACCATGGTAAAGTCAATTTAAATAACGATGACGTTACCTACTACACTGCAGAGGAAGAAGAGGGGAAAATTATTGCTCAGGCCAACGCGCTGATAGATGCTGATGGGCGTTTTATCAATTCCAAGGTGAAAGCCCGTCTGGATGCCGACTATCCCCTGGCAAACCGCGAGGAAGCTGATTTGATGGATGTCGGTCCTAACCAGATTGCTTCGATTGCTGCTTCGCTGATTACATTCCTTGAACATGACGATGCCAACCGTGCTTTGATGGGTTCGAACATGATGCGCCAGGCTGTTCCGCTGATGCGTCCTGAATCACCAATTGTGGGCACAGGACTGGAGCGTAATATAGCAAAAGATGCTCGTATCAATATCGTGGCAGAAGGACCGGGTATCATTGAATATGTGGATGCCGATAAAATCGTTGTCCGTTATGATATGACAGAGGAAGAGCGTTATGTGAGTTTCGATCTGGAAACAAAAACATATACTTTACCAAAATATAAGAAGACCAACCAAGGTACATGTATCGATCTTAAACCAATGGTTAAAAAGGGGATGCGTGTAGAAGCCGGTGACATTATGACCGAAGGATACGCAACTGCCGGCGGTGAGCTTGCGTTGGGACGTAACCTGAAGGTTGCCTTCATGCCATGGCAGGGTTACAACTACGAGGATGCGATCGTGATCTCTGAAAGGATTGTTCGTGACGATATTTTTACCTCCATTCATGTGGATGAATATTCACTCGAAGTTCGCGATACCAAAAGAGGCTCAGAAGAATTTACATCAGATATCCCCAATGTCAGCGAGGAAGCTACGCGTAACCTCGATGAGAACGGCTTAATCCGTATTGGGGCTATTGTGAAACCTGGTGATATCCTGATCGGGAAAATCACCCCGAAAGGGGAATCTGATCCTTCTCCTGAAGAAAAATTGCTGCGTGCCATCTTTGGAGACAAAGCCGGTGACGTAAAAGATGCGTCATTGAAAGCATCACCTTCACTCAATGGTGTGGTAATCGACAAAAAGCTCTTTTCAAGGGTGATCAAAGAGAAAAAAGGGAAGGTAGCTACAAAACCGCTGCTTGAACAGATTGATCGTGATTTCGAAGTCGAAACTAACCGGTTGAGAGATATCCTTGTAGAAAAATTGTTCAATCTTGTTAATGGAAAAACTTCTCAGGGAGTAAAAGATTACTTCAATACAGATTTGATTCCAAAGGGTGTGAAATTTACGCAAAAACAACTTCAGATAATTGATTATCTGAATGTTAATCCTGGTAAGTGGACTACCGACAAGGACAAGAACGACATGATTTATGCCCTTGTGAATAATTTTATCATGAAATACAAAGAGGCAGAAGCGGTCGCACGCCGGAAACGTTACAACGTAACGATAGGGGACGAACTACCTGCCGGTATTCTTCAACTGGCCAAAGTATATATCGCTAAAAAGCGTAAACTGCAGATTGGTGATAAAATGGCAGGCCGACACGGTAATAAAGGTATCGTTTCCAGAATTGTCCGCGATGAGGATATGCCTTTCCTTTCTGATGGAACCCCGGTGGATATCGTTCTGAACCCGCTTGGCGTGCCTTCACGAATGAACCTGGGTCAAATCTATGAGACTGTTCTTGGTTGGGCAGGGAAAGAGCTTGGAGTAAAATTTGCCACTCCGATCTTTGACGGTGCCACGCTCGATCAGATCTCCGAATATACTGAAAAGGCAGGGGTTACAAGGTTTGGAAAAACCTGGTTGCACGATGGCGAAACGGGTGAGAAATTTGACCAACCCGCTACCGTTGGCGTTATTTACATGCTGAAACTTGGCCACATGGTGGAAGACAAGATGCATGCCCGTTCAATAGGTCCTTATTCATTGATTACCCAGCAACCGCTTGGTGGTAAGGCACAGTTCGGAGGACAGCGTTTCGGAGAGATGGAGGTCTGGGCACTGGAAGCTTTCGGTGCCTCCAACATTCTGCAGGAAATTCTGACAGTGAAATCTGATGACGTGATGGGTCGTGCGAAAGCATATGAAGCCATTGTCAAAGGAGATCCTATGCCCCAGCCGGGCATTCCGGAATCATTGAACGTTCTGTTGCACGAACTCAGGGGACTGGGACTAAGTGTAAACTTGGAATAAATTGGTATGTCAGCATCCGGAGAGCTTCTCTGAGGATGCCGGCTTTTTGTTAATCATTTGGTTATGTTACAAATATTTCCTATAAACTATGGCATTCAGACGAGATAACAAGGTTAAGAGTAATTTCACCAAGATAAGTATCAGTCTTGCTTCACCTGAAGAGATTCTTGAGCGTTCGCACGGAGAAGTTCTGAAACCTGAAACTATCAACTACCGGACTTACAAGCCCGAGCGTGATGGCCTTTTTTGCGAAAGGATTTTCGGGCCGGTGAAAGACTACGAATGTCATTGCGGTAAATACAAGCGTATCCGTTACCGCGGAATCGTTTGTGACCGCTGTGGCGTTGAAGTTACCGAGAAAAAAGTGCGCCGCGAAAGAATGGGGCACATTTCACTGGTGGTGCCTGTCGTACACATCTGGTACTTCAAGTCGTTGCCCAATAAAATCGGTTACCTGCTCGGCTTGCCGACCAAGAAACTGGATTCGATCATCTATTACGAACGGTATGTCGTTATTAATGCTGGTATCAAGCGCAATGACGGTATAAAATACCTGGATTTTTTAACGGAAGAAGAATACATCGACATTATCGATGCGCTTCCAAAAGAAAATCATGCGTTGGATGACGAGCATCCTGATAAGTTCATTGCCGACATGGGTGCTGAGGCATTGTATAAACTGCTTTCAAGGCTCGATCTTGATGAACTGTCTTATGACCTGCGAAACAAGGCAGGTAATGAAGGTTCACAACAAAGGAAAAGCGAGGCGTTGAAACGTCTGCAGGTTGTTGAGGCATTCCGTTCCTCCAAAGTGAGAAATCAGCCGGAGTGGATGATTGTGAAAGTCGTTCCTGTCATTCCTCCTGATCTTCGTCCTTTGGTGCCGTTGGATGGCGGACGTTTTGCCACCTCCGACCTGAATGATCTTTACCGGAGGGTAATTATCCGCAACAATCGTCTGAAAAGACTGATCGAAATCAAGGCTCCTGAAGTAATTCTGCGAAACGAAAAACGGATGTTGCAGGAGGCTGTCGACTCATTGTTCGACAACAGCCGCAAATCAAATGCCGTTAAAACAGATAACAACCGTGCATTGAAATCACTCTCTGACTCGCTGAAAGGCAAGCAGGGACGTTTCCGTCAAAACTTGCTCGGCAAACGGGTTGACTATTCGGCACGTTCTGTTATTGTTGTAGGACCAAACCTTAAAATACACGAATGCGGTATTCCTAAAGAAATGGCTGCAGAGTTGTATAAA
Source organism: Bacteroidia bacterium (assembly GCA_025358025.1). Taxonomy (GTDB): domain Bacteria; phylum Bacteroidota; class Bacteroidia; order Bacteroidales; family Prolixibacteraceae; genus CAINVV01. Next base: position 52,425 of record JANYKW010000194.1, read on the forward strand.
CCGTTTGTCATCCGTAAATTGATCGAACGCGGTATTGTTAAGACTGTTAAATCGGCAAAGAAAATTGTAGATCGCAAAGATCCTGTTGTCTGGGATATCCTGGAGAATGTGATGAAAGGGCATCCGGTTCTTCTCAATCGTGCACCTACCTTGCATCGCCTCTCAATTCAGGCTTTCCAGCCTGTTTTGGTTGAAGGTAAAGCAATTCGCCTGCACCCGCTGGTCTGTACAGGTTTCAATGCTGACTTCGACGGTGACCAGATGGCTGTTCACCTTCCCCTTGGAAATGCTGCCATTCTGGAAGCCCAGCTGTTGATGCTTTCTTCTCATAACCTTCTAAACCCCGCAAACGGTGCTCCTATCACGGTGCCGTCTCAAGACATGGTACTTGGTTTGTACTACATGACCAAACACCGCAAAGGAGCCAAAGGTGAAGGACTCTCTTTTTACTCTCCCGAAGAGGCTATCATTGCATACAATGAAGGCAAAGTTGACATGCACACCATTGTCAATTGCAAAGTAATGGATCTGGATGAGCATGGTGAATCAAAACTTACTACGATAGAAACCACTGTCGGTCGTATTCTTTTCAATGAATATGTGCCTAAAGAAGCCGGTTATCTTAATAAGCTTATGACCAAGAAGGCTTTGCGTGATATTATCGCAGACATTCTGAAAAGGACCAACAATGCAATTACCGCGCAGTTCCTGGATGACATCAAAGACTTAGGTTACAAAATGGCTTACCGCGGCGGCCTCTCCTTCAACCTGGATGATGTTATTATCCCTGAAGGCAAGACTGAAATGGTCGACGAGGGTTATGCCGGCGTTGAAGAAATTTCGAACAATTACAACATGGGTTTCATTACCAACAATGAGCGGTACAACGGAGTGATCGATATCTGGACACACGTGAATGCCAAGTTGACCCAGAGTGTGATGAAGACCATCAGTACTGATAAACAGGGATTCAACTCCATATACATGATGTTGGATTCCGGAGCCCGTGGTTCCAAAGAGCAAATCCGCCAGTTGTGCGGAATGCGTGGATTAATGGCAAAACCCCAGAAATCCGGATCTACAGGCTCTCAGATTATTGAGAATCCGATTTTGGCTAACTTCAAAGAGGGTCTCTCGGTACTCGAGTATTTTATTTCCACCCACGGTGCCCGTAAAGGTTTAGCCGATACGGCGCTAAAGACAGCTGACGCGGGTTATCTGACTCGTCGTCTGGTGGATGTGGCTCAGGACGTGATCATCAATGAGCCAGATTGTGGTACTTTGCGTGGTCTTATAGCTTCTGCACTGAAAAATAACGAAGAGGTAGTAGCCTCACTGTCTGAAAGAATCTTGGGTCGTACAACTGTCCACGATATTTATCATCCCATGACTGGGAAGCTGATTGTAAAATCCGGAGAACAGATTACAGAAGAGATTGCTGCATTGATCGAAGACTCTCCAATTGAAAGAGTCGAAATTCGCTCAGTACTTACTTGTGAGGCAGAGAATGGTGTTTGTGGTAAATGTTACGGACGGAACCTTGCTACAGGTAAAATGGTGCAGATGGGTGAAGCCGTCGGTGTGATCGCAGCGCAGTCTATCGGGGAGCCGGGAACGCAGCTGACACTCCGTACCTTCCACGTGGGAGGTATCGCAGGCAACGTCTCTACTCAATCAACCGTGATTTCCCGTTATGATGGTATTGCCGAGATTGAGGAGTTACGTACGGTTGAATGGACGGATGAAAAGGGTGATAAAGTTGATATTGTAGTTAGTCGTTTGGCTGAACTTAAGATTCTTGACAAGAACACCGGAATCCCGCTTTCAACACATTCCATGCCTTACGGATCAAGACTATTCATCAAAAACGGATCAGAAATCAAGAAAGATTCAGTTGTTTGCGAATGGGATCCTTACAACGGGGTAATCATTACCGAGTTTAACGGAAAGGTTAATTTCCAGGATTTCATCGATAGTGTAACCTACCGTGAAGAGTCTGATGAACAGACAGGTTACCGTGAAAAAGTAGTCATAGAAACAAGAGATAAAACAAAAAATCCAACACTTCGTATCCTTAACGAAAACGACGAAGATGTCAGGCATTACAACCTTCCCGTGGGTGGTCACATCAGCGTGGAAGAAGGTCAGATCGTGAAAGCAGGAGATGTATTGGTAAAGATTCCCAGAGCATCCGGGAAAGCTGGTGACATCACCGGTGGTCTTCCAAGGGTAACTGAGCTCTTCGAAGCCCGTAATCCATCCAATCCTGCTGTTGTTTCTGAAATCGACGGAGAAGTATCGTTGGGCAAGATCAAACGTGGTAACCGCGAGATCACCATCACATCTCGTTCCGGAGAGCAAAAGAAATACCTGGTTCCTCTTTCCCGCCAGATCCTTGTTCAGGAAAATGACTATGTACGCGCCGGTATTCCATTATCGGATGGTGCTACAACGCCTTCTGATATTCTGGCCATCAAGGGTCCTACCAAAGTTCAGGAATATATTGTGAATGAAGTTCAGGATGTGTACCGGATGCAAGGGGTAAAAATCAATGATAAGCATTTTGAGGTGATTGTGCGCCAGATGATGCGCAAGGTTGAAATTGTAGACCAGGGTGATACCCGCTTCCTTGAAAAGCAAATTGTGGATAAGATGGAGTTCAATACCGAAAATGATTGGGTATACGGCAAAAAGATCGTTACCGATCATGGTGACTCCGAAAATCTGAAAGAAGGCCAGATCATTACAGCCCGTCGATTAAGAGATGAGAATTCGATGTTGAAGCGCCGCGACAAAAAGGTGGTGGAAGCCAGGGACGCCGTTCCTGCGACCTCCAGCCAGGTTCTTCAGGGAATAACCAGAGCTTCGCTTCAAACGAAGTCATGGATGTCGGCTGCTTCTTTCCAGGAGACTACCAAGGTATTGAACGAAGCCGCTATCAATGGCAAGGTCGATTATCTGGAAGGTTTGAAGGAAAACGTAATTTGCGGACACCTGATTCCTGCCGGTACCGGTAATCCCATGTTCAGAAATATTGTGGTGGGTTCAAAAGATGAATATGATCGTCTGATCGACCACAAAAAATATGAAACAGTAGAAGAAGAAGAGTAATTTAAAACCGTTTAGGATGCAGGACGATAATCAAAATCAACTCAATATTGAGTTAAGCGAAGAGGTGGCACAAGGGACCTATTCCAATCTTGCCATCATTACACACTCTCCTTCAGAATTTGTTCTGGATTTTGTCAGGGTGGTACCGGGTGTTCCAAAAGCTCAGGTTAAATCAAGAATTATTTTGACGCCGGATCATGCCAAAAGATTGATGAAAGCCCTGCAGGACAATCTCCAGAAATATGAATCCATGTATGGAACAATTCAAATACAGGGAGGTTTTGATCCTTTGAATTCTACTCCTTTTGGTACCCCCAAAGGACAAGCGTAATCATCAGGCATTTATATAAAAAAATCCCCTCTGAATTTTCGGAGGGGATTTTTTTTAATTGCCAACTCTTCCAAAGTTGGTAAAATTGCTGTTTCCATTATCACGGTTTAAAGTTTTGGAAAAGTTTTTGACGATTGGAAAAGTTTTTGACGTTATTTCGAGATCTTCTCCACCGCCTCACATATCACAGATACTTTATTCGTAGAAATTACATCAATGCCAGCTTTGATAGCCTGAACGTAGGAGTCAACATTCTGATTATCACCGAATCCATCTGAGAAAATTTTTACCCCTTTGGCATGGGCTTTCTCAATAAGCTCTTTGGAGAGATCTTTCCAGTTGGTATCAAGTGCATAGGGATGCCAGGTATCAATCATCCGGTCCAGATCTTTGGGACTGTGCAACGCGGGCAGCATTTTTGCATTCGGAGCTAAAGTGCGGATCTGTTCAATTTGCTGCTCGCTTACATAGAAGACAGAGCCTTCCAGCAGCTTGTATTTGCTTAGAAGATCGATGAGAACCTTGACGTTGATGTCTTTGCAGTCGACATAGAGATAAGTTTTTTGCACCGATATATTGTTATGGGCAGAGAGTAGCTGGCAAGACTCTTCCAATGTTGGGATCTTTTCAGCTTCAAAAAATGGATTGAACCACAATCCTGCAGAAAGTTTACGTGCTTCTTCAAAATTCAACTCTTTCAATGGACCTTCCCCAGTGGTCGTGCGATTAAGATTTCCATCGTGAAGGATTAATGATTTGCCGTCCTTCGTTTGCCTGACGTCTATCTCAATATAGTCAACCGCCAGATCAAGTGAGATCTGCATGGCAGAGAGCGTATTTTCCGGTGCAAATTCATTCGATGCACGATGAGTCGCCACTCCCACTACCGGCACATTAGCCGCACGAAGAGTTATCATGCCAGCCTTGGTTTTTGCATAATCAGGTTTGGAACCGATATATCCGGCAAGTTTTTGAGGTAGTCCGGATTGGTGATTTTGGCCAAAAACAGAATTGCTTCCGGCAAACAAAATAGAAAAGAAAATCATTGTTAATAGTGATTTCATGTAGTAGTAATTGAGTTATTAATTTGGAATATTGAATAATGGATTATCAATATTACTAAGATCTAGCATGCGGTGTTCATTACTTTATCCTTTTTACTTTCTCCTTTATCCTTCTTTAGTTGATATACATAGCCCTGAAATCGCTGGGAGTCATATTAGTTCCGGTTTTGAACTGCCGGTTAAAATTGGAAATGTTGTTAAATCCAGATTCCATGCTAATTTGAGAAATAGGAATGCCGTTCTCAATCAGTAATTTTTTTGCATGGCAAACTCTGAGTTCGTTCAGGAAGGTCATGAAGGTTTTTTTTGTGCTTTTTTTAAAATATTTACAAAAAGCATGTGGAGTCATGTTGGCTATTTGGGCAACATCTTCAATTTGTAAAGGGGAATGGAAATTTTTGATCACATAATGGTGTACCTTTTGGAGTCTGACAAAAGATGGGCTGTTAACATCCAGAAACGGTATACCAGTGGAAAATTCTTCTGTGAGGAGGTTCCTGGATTCTGATTTGGCAAGTTCTGCCAAAATTTCAAGCATCAGAATAATTCGGAGAGGTCCTTTTGATTTTGTCAGATCATCCAGCATCTGCAGAATATTGCTGTTTTTTGCATTTGGAAATACAAGGCCTGCCTGAGCTTTTTTCAGCAGTTCCAGGATCGGAATCATCTCCTGAACTGTGAAAAACTTCTCTCCCAAAAAATTTTCGGAAAAAAGAATGACAATGGCTTTTGCCTGCATCATGTCTGTCTGATCGTGTATATTATCATTTTTCCAATAGTGCGGAATATTGGGTCCAAGAAGAATCAGGTCACCCTCCTGGAAATTTTCGATCGTATCTCCAACAAATCTTTTTCCTTTGCTTTCAATAACATATTTCAGTTCATACTCGGGGTGAAAGTGATATTCTGAATGAAACTGAGGTAATATTAACTTAGTTGCTAAAAATGACGAACCTTCGCTAAGCAGTATCTTTTGGTAGATTGCTTTCATGTCTGGTATATTATTGTTTCAATGTTTGGGGATAATGGTCGAATTTTGACAAAATTATATTAATCTTTGATAATTAAACATTAAACTAGCTTAATATATTGAATTAAATTTGCATAGTTGAGAGTTAAGAAATCAGAACAGGCAGATAACAGGTTATTCGATGAAAAAAGTTGCAATTCTTGGTTTTGGTTTTATGGGTATGACCCATGCCGAAAGTATTCTAAAGAATAGCGAATTGGATTTGGTAGCCATTATTGATAAGAATCCAAAAGCGGTCGAAGAGAAATTGCTCTCAGGTACGGGTAATTTTGTGACAGGTAAGTTGGCACAAGAGAAGCTGGAACAGATAAAAAGGTATAGCAGTCTGAACGATTGCCTCGAATTTGAAGAGCTGGATGCTGTTCATATATGTGTCCACACGGACCTTCACTATGAAATGACCAGAAAAGTACTGCTTCACGGGAAACATGTTTTTTTGGAGAAGCCTTTTTGTTTGAATTTGCAGCAGGCCGAAGAGCTGATCAGACTGGCCCGGGAAAAAGATAGAATTCTGATGATTGGGCATGTGGTACGTTTTATGCCGCCCTATCAAAAGCTGAAGGAATATATTGACAACGGGACTTTCGGAGCACTTAAGTTTTTATCCTTGTCACGATTTTCGGGAGTGCCTGCCTGGGGTGAGTGGATGGACAGGAGAACTACATACGGATCATCTGGTGGAGCATTATTTGATCTTCTCATTCACGATATTGATTATGTGAATTATATTCTTGGATTGCCTGGCAGTATCAAATGTGATTATCTGCCGGGTCTTTTAAGCAAGCATGATTACATCAGTGCACTTTGGAGTTATTTTGACAAGGACTTAAAAGTTAAAATTGAAGGTGGAAATATTTTTCATTCTTCTTTTCCTTTTCAGGCAGGCTATATGGCAAGTTTTGAGCAGGCAAGCATACAATATTCAACCATGAAGGGGGATATCATCCAGATTGCCACAGATTCTTCTCTGGAGGAGGTACCTTCAGGTCTGGCAGGTGATGGTTTTTACAATGAAATTGCCTACTTCGCGCAGTGTATCAATCAGAACAGGTCTCCTGTGGAATGCATGCCTGAATCCTCTCTGCAAACCATTCAGCTATGCTACGATCATTTATAATTATTTAACTGGAATGAAAAAAGACTTAGCAATTTTCGGAGGAACTAAAACTGTAGAAAGGGATTTTATGTGGCCGCTCTTCGATGAAACGGATGTAAAATGTGTGGCCGACATCGTCCGGAGTGGGATATGGGGAAATCCTGATTGCGGTGGATCTGTAGCCGATTTTGAAAATGAATTTGCAACTTATTGCGGAACAAAATATGCCCTAACCTGTGTAAATGGTTCTGTCGCACTTCGTTTGGCGCTCATCGCCTGTGGTGTAAAACCAGGAGACGAAGTGATTGTACCTCCTTACACGTTCATTGCAACTGCCTCCATAGTTATTGAAGCTAATTGTGTACCGGTTTTTGTGGATATTGATCCCAGAACTTACAATCTGGATGCTGCCAAAATAGAAGCTGCCATTACCCCGAGAACCAGGGCGATCATACCGGTTCATTTTGCCGGACAAGCCTGTGAGATGGATCTGATTATGGCGGTGGCAAAAAAACATGGATTAAGAGTCATTGAAGATGCCTGCCACGGACATGGAGCAGCTTACAAGGGGAAGAAACTGGGTTCGATCGGTGATGCAGGATGCTTTAGTTTTCAATCTTCCAAAAACCTTACCAGCGGTGAAGGCGGAGTCGTGATTACAAATGATGATGAACTTTATCAGATGATGAATTCTCTCCGCAATGTCGGGAGGGTGGATGGAGGAGCCTGGTACGAACATCACCATGCCGGATGTAATTACCGTATTACACAACTACAGGCGGTTTTGCTTTCAAATCAGTTGAAAAAGCTGGAAGAGCAAACCTTAAAACGCCATGAGAACGGAACCTACCTCAATGAACTTTTGTCGAAGATTGAAGGAATTACTCCTTTAACGAGAGGATTGGGAGAGACAGTTCATAGTTATCATATCTATATTTTCAAATACGATAAAGAGAAATTTAGCGGATTATCAAAAGTGGAGTTTTCAAAAATGCTGGCAGCCGAAGGAGTCCCCTGTTTCATGGGTTATCCGGAGCCACTTTATAAACAACCACTTTTTCAAAAGAAAAACTTTATGTGCTATGCTATTCCGGAATCTGCAGACTATTCAAGGGTTCAGTGTCCGGTCACGGAAAAAGCATGTTATGAAGAAGCAGTATGGATTATGCAACACGCCATGCTGGGATCAAGGAGTGATATGGAACTCTTTGCTTCCGCCATATTAAAAATTCAAAAATCAATCAGTTAATAACAAGTACTCTTACGAATTTCAAAAAAAGTCAGTTAAAGATTTGTGTCCTTTGCTACGCAACTACTACTAATTCCTTCAAGTCGATTCTACTGACAGTGCAAAAGGGTTATCCATTTCGGGTAACCTTTTTGCATTAGTGATGGGTACTGAACGAATTGGCTAGGTACAAAATTCCGGCTAACATGAACTTACTTCACCTCCTCGTACGTTGTGTCAACAGTATTTCCGGCTTTTGTTCCTTTGGGCATCTTCTTTAATCTCCATGCCATCATTAGTTCCAAAAGACCATAAACCAACAGAACTGCACCCAGAAATGTGATAATATTTTCGGCACTTTCAATGGGTTGAACCAACAAAAATGCGCCTCCGGATAACATTAGCAAAGCAAATATAAGATAGATCCATGACCAGATTGACCTGGTTAATGTTCCTAAAGCTCCGAGTAACTGCATCAGTCCCAGTAACAATAAAATAATTCCAAAGAAAATTCCGAAGACCTTCACGATGATCATAGGGAAAAGAAGGAAAAGGAGTCCCCATACGATATTAAAAAATCCCTGGAAAGAGGAACTTAAGTTCATCGCATGGTTGTTTTTCTTGCACGAAAATAATAAAGTGAAGATTCCACTTAGTGTGATCATCCCTCCAACGGTCATAATTACAGATTTGAGGGTCAGGTCAGGTATAGAGAGGAAGAGCACACCAACAGCAAAAGTGAGGATTCCCCTGATGAATGCATTTTGTGTAGAGGGCAGGAAAGAAAGTCTCATAGTTTATTCTCTTAGGAAAATAAAAGGATTTTGGTATAACAATATTAGAAATTATTTGCGAAGAAATGGTTAAAATTCTGCAACTTCCGGAAGAGATTATTTGCTACCTTTCCACCAACAAATCAACAATCAATGAGAAATATAACCGGATTTCGCTACTTCGTGGCAGTGTGCTCCATCTTGATACTTATATCAACAGGCGGAGATATTAAAGGACAAGATAATCAAAGTTATACCAAATTTGTCGACCCATTCCTGGGTACTGATTTCTTTGGTCATACTTATCCGGGTGCATCGCTGCCTTTTGCTTTGGTTCATGTCAGTCCTGACTGCAATACAGTTGGCTGGACCTATTGTGCCGGCTACACCTGGTCTGATCAGTCCATTATGGGATTCAGTCACACCCATTTCAGCGGAACCGGCATGGTAAGCGGTGGTGATATCCTTCTGCAACCCTTCGTTTCAAACAGGATGAAGATCGTTCCCGGAACAATTGAAAAGCCTGAAGAGGGATACCGTTCAAGATTTGATCACAAAGATGAGGTAGCATCTCCGGGTTATTATTCAGTCTACCTGAAAGATAATCTTGTAAAAGTTGAACTGACAGCAACAAAAAGGGCGGCCATGCACAGATATACTTTCCCTGAAACCTTGAATGCCAGGGTAATTCTGGATATTGGACATCAAATAGGCAGCACTCCGTCGACAGGAAAATCCAGGATAGATATTATTAATGATCGACAGTTGGAAGGTTTTAAGTGTACAGAACGGGGGACTGTATATTTTGTTGCTGAGTTCAGCAAGCCATTTGAATACTATGGAACATTTGATGCTACTTATAAAACTCCCGAGTCAGGAGGTAGTATATTCCCATACAAAAACAGTGAAATTGGTGATAAAATTGGAGCTTTTGTCTCTTTTCAAACAAGTAATAACGAACAGGTTTCAGTTAAGGTTGCCCTGTCTTACATTGATCTGGAAGGTGCAAGAAAGAATTTAAAGGATGAGATGCCGGATTTTAATTTTGACAGAATCAGAAATGAGGCGGAGAAAACCTGGAACAAAGAGCTTTCGAGGATTGAGATATCCGGAACTACAGACAAGAAGATGGAGATCTTTTATACAGCCGTTTACCACTCTTTATTGGCCCAGTATATTTCGCAGGATGTTGATGGCAGGTATTTTGGGATGGATGGCAAGATTCACAAGGCAGAAGGATATGATTTTTATGGATCATTCTCATGCTGGGATACTTACCGCTCCCAGCACCCTTTTTTGACTCTTGTAGCACCCGACCATGTAAATGATTTTTTGAAGTCGATTGTTGCCAAAGCCAAAGATTTTGGCTGGATGCCTGCTCAACATTTTTTGAATGTTTATGGTGAGGGTATGGTAGGTGACCACCTTATCCCGATTGTGGTTGATGCGTATATGAAGGGTTTCCGGGATTTTGATGTTGAGTTTGCTTACCAGGCTATCAGAAAAAAGGCACTGGAACTACCCAAACCCCCGGTGCCGGCAAGTGCCGGACGTTCGGGACTGGAGTTTTACCTGAAATTGGGTTATGCTCCCATCGACAAGGTGACTGAGGCTGTGCCTAATACGCTGGAACTGGCTTACGATGATTGGTGTATTGCTCAGATGGCCAAGGCATTGGGAAAGAATTCAGATTATGACCTCTTCATAAAACGGGCACTTAATTATAAAACACTATGGGACGGAAGTGTAGGTTTTATGAGGCCTAAAAAGGCCGACGGAACTTTTCTGGAGGCATTGAATGGTCGTGAACAAGTGATCGATACAGTAGGTAAGCATACTTATTACAGGTATTTCGATCCACTTCTGGTTGGAAGACGTCCATCCAGGCACTATACTGAATCCAATGCCTGGCAATACATCTGGTCTGTTCAGCATGATGTGAAAGGGTTGATTGATCTTTTTGGGGATAACAAAAAATTTAATGACAAGTTGGATCAGTTTTTTACCATGGATCCAAATATTTCACTCCCCAAATATGTTGGGGTTGTAGGTACAATCGGTCAGTATGTACATGGTAATCAGCCATCTCATCATGTAGCTTATCTGTATAACTATTCAGGCGAACCCTGGAAAACACAGGAGAGGGTAAGGCAGGTCTGTGAGCAGCTGTATAAATCGGGTCCGGGAGGCCTTTGCGGCAATGAAGACATGGGATCACTCTCCTCATGGTATGCCTTGAGTGCCATGGGAATCTATGCAGTGACACCAGGAATTCCTGTATATAATATCGGTTCTCCACTGTTTGAGAAAGTTGTCCTTAATCTCCCTGGAGATAAATCCTTTGTTATTCAGGCAAACAAAAATTCTGCTGAGAATTTATATATTCAGTCGGCTACTTTGAACGGATCATCCTTCAACAGAACCTGGATTTCCCATGAAGAGATTGTCAAAGGAGGAATTCTTGTTTTTGAAATGGGTTCTAAACCCAACAAAAAATGGGGGAACCTTTCTCCTCCTCCTTCTATGACCCGATAATTAATAAAAAATCATTCTAAATTATTTTGAGGATAAAAGGTTATTCTTTTTTTCGAACATGATATTAATATGTTCTAATGTCTTGTGTTGTTTGACTTCAGAGCCAATTTGAACGTTTTTTTCAATCATTTCCGGTGTGATTCGTACCGGGATTGATTTTTTTGGATATTTCCGCGTTTTGGTATCCATAGGTTGAAGTTTTATATTTGCCCCCCGATAGATTGAAAATTAGAGTAAACTTATGTGATGAGTCCGGAAGAATCGGGACAATTTCCATATCGGCCATTTTAAAATATATATATTCAAATGAAGGGTTTAAAAATTATTGTATTGGCCAAGCAGGTTCCCGATACCAGAAATGTAGGGAAAGATGCTATGAAGGCAGACGGAACAGTAAACAGGGCAGCACTTCCTGCAATTTTTAATCCGGAAGATCTTAATGCGCTTGAATTGGCTTTGAGAGTGAAAGATACCGTACCGGGTACAACGATTACAATCCTAACGATGGGTCCGGGCAGAGCAGCAGAGATCATTCGTGAAGGTTTGTATCGAGGGGCAGACAGTGGTGTGCTGCTGACGGATCGAGCTTTCGCCGGTTCAGACACACTGGCTACGTCGTATGCCCTTGCACAGGCAATCAAAGAGATGAATCACTTTGACCTGATAATTGCCGGAAGGCAGGCAATTGATGGAGATACCGCTCAGGTTGGTCCTCAGGTTGCAGAAAAGCTGAATTTGCCTCAGGTAACCTATGTTGAAGAGGTATTGTCTATCGAAAAATCAGGTATTGTTGTACGACGGAGACTTGACAATGGTGTTGAGAGTGTAAGATCTCCCATGCCAATGCTTATGACAGTAAATAGCAGTGCCCCTGATTGCCGTTCAAGAAATGTGAAAATGTTGATGAAATACAAGCATGCCAGAACCATCACAGAGAAACAGGAGGCTACAGAAGATTACACCCATTTATATGATAGTCGTCCATTCCTGTATATCCGTGAAATGACGGTCGGAGATATCAAAGCCGATGCTGAACAACTTGGTCTGACAGGATCTCCTACAAAAGTAAAAAAGATCGACAATGTGGTACTTCAGGCAAAAGATGCGAAGAAACTAGGCACTTCCGATGAAGGTATCAACGATTTAATGAGAGAACTGATTGAAAGCCACGTGATAGGCTAACGATTTCAATTATAAAAAAAAACATTGATTGATGAACAACATATTTGTTTACTGTGAAGTTGAAGAAGGGATCGTGTCTGAGGTAAGCCTTGAACTTCTTACAAAGGGGCGGAGCCTGGCCAACCAGTTGTCTTGTCAGCTGGAAGCAGTAGTTGCAGGATCCGGATTAACAGGAGTGGAGAAGCAGATTCTTCCTTTTGGTGTTGATATACTGTATATTGCAGATGATCCGCGACTGGAGCCTTATACTACTTTGCCTCATGCTGCTATATTGAATAAGCTTTTTGGCGAGGAGAAACCTCAGATTGCACTGATGGGTGCGACACCGATAGGCCGTGATCTGGGACCTCGTGTATCCTCAGCGTTGCATAGCGGTTTAACAGCCGATTGTACGAGCCTGGAGATTGGTGATCACGATGATAAAAAAGCCGGGAGAGTATACAAGGATCTTCTTTATCAGATCAGGCCAGCTTTTGGGGGTAATATCATCGCTACAATTATCAATCCTGATTGTCGTCCGCAGATGGCAACTGTTCGGGAGGGAGTGATGAAAAAAGAGAAGGTAAGCTCAGGATATCCGGGCAAGGTAAATCAACTGGATGTTTCGAGGTATGTAACTGACCTTGATTTTGTTGTTCAGATACTGGAAAGGCATACAGAAAAGAAAAAAATCAATATAAAGGGAGCGTCTATTGTCGTTTCCGGAGGTTATGGCGTGGGATCAAAAGAGAATTTCAAATTATTGTACGATCTGGCAGCAGTATTGGGGGCTGAAGTAGGAGCTTCCCGTGCGGCAGTGGATGCAGGATATGCAGAGCATGACCGTCAGATTGGCCAGACCGGAATAACCGTTCGTCCAAAATTGTACATTGCCTGCGGTATATCAGGCCAGGTACAACACCGTGCAGGGATGGAAGAATCCGCCCAGATAATTTCCATCAATTCAGATCCGGAAGCACCGATTAATTCAATTGCTGATTATGTAATTACAGGTGATATAGCAGAGGTCATTCCCAAAATGATAAAGTATTATAAATTAAATACGAAGTAAATCGTGGTTGAATCGGGGTATTCCCAATAACATCATTCAATATGGCAAATTTTTATAACGATAATAAAGACCTGAAATTTCATTTGAATCACCCGTTGATGCACAAACTGGTATCTTTGAAAGAGCGGAATTTCAATGACAAGGAAACATATGATTTTGCTCCTCTGGATTTTGAAGATGCGATGGATAGTTATGATCGTGTTTTGGAAGTGGTAGGAGAAATTAGCGGAGATATCATCTCCCCTAATGCAGAGAGTATTGATGCCGAAGGGCCACAGGTAGTTGATGGACACGTATTGTATGCCCGTGGGACACAGGAAAATCTCGATGCACTGATAAAAGCGGGTCTGATGGGAATTACGCTTCCCCGCAGATTTGGCGGATTGAATTTCTCGATTGTTCCCTATATCATGGCTGCCGACATTGTATCCAGGGCAGATGCAGGATTTGTCAATATCTGGGGTTTACAGGATTGCGCCGAGACATTAAATGAGTTCGCTACTGAGGAGCAGAAAATGAGGTACCTGACACGTGTTGTTCATGGAGAGACCATGGCAATGGACCTGACAGAGCCGGATGCGGGATCCGACCTTCAGGCTGTTCAGTTAAAGGCACACTACGACGATAAGAAAGGCGTTTGGATTTTAAACGGGGTCAAACGATTTATTACCAACGGAGATGGAGACATTGCGCTGGTTTTGGCCCGGTCAGAAGAGGGTACCCGCGATGGCCGCGGACTTTCGATGTTTGTCTATGATCGCAGGAATGGCGGAGTTATTGTGCGCCGTATTGAGCACAAGATGGGTATCATTGGTTCCCCGACCTGTGAACTTGTATTCAAAAATGCTCCTGCAGAACTGATCGGGTCCCGCAAAATGGGATTGATCAAATATGTAATGGCCCTTATGAACGGTGCCCGTTTGGGTATTGCCGCACAGTCGGTTGGAATTTCTGAAGCTGCATATCGTGAAGCGCTGCAATATGCCAAAGAGCGCAAGCAATTCGGTAAGTCCATTATTGAATTCCCTGCTGTTTTTGAAATGCTTTCTGTGATGAAAGCAAAACTGGACGGGTCGCGTACTTTGTTGTATGAAACCGCCAGATTTGTTGATTTGTATAAAACCTATGAACAAATATCTGAAGGACGTAAACTGGAGCCAACCGAACGCCACGAGATGAAAGAGTCTCAGCGTGTGGCTGATTTGTTTACCCCTCTTGTCAAAGGGATCACCTCTGAATATTGTAACCAGAATGCCTATGATGCTGTTCAGATTCATGGGGGTTCAGGATTTATGAAAGATTATCCTGTTGAACGGATTTACCGTGACGCCCGTATAACTTCTATCTATGAGGGTACTACACAACTTCAGGTTGTTGCCGCTATTCGCGGTGTTACTACAGGAGGTTATCTGAAGCAGATCAGGGTATATGAAAAAGCTGAACTGAAACCGGAACTTGAAAGATTCAGGCGAATTCTGATCTCTCTTACGCAGGATTACGAGGAGGCGGTAGAAAAGGTTGTAGTCTCCGGTGACGATGAGTTTATCGATCTGCACGCCCGCAGAATGGTTGAAATGGCAGGTTATATCATTATGAGTTATCTTTTGGTACTTGATTCCAACAGAGACAGCTCCCATCTTAGGTCTGCTCAGGTATTCAATAAGATGGCCAAGGGTGAAGTTAAAGCAAGGGCCGAGTTTATCCGTGCTTCTTCCGTGGAAGATATTGGACTTTACAAATATTAATTCGACTTAATATCATTTAAAAAGCCGGCTAAATGCCGGCTTTTTAAATTTAAATATCACATATTCAGATAGATAATAAGCAAATATATTTTCTTTTAAAAAAGCGTCAACGGGGTATTGTCAGGAAATTAAAGTAGTTATCTTTGCACCCACGTTTAAGGGCAGAAATTGGAGTAACAACCGGCAAGTTTTTAAGCGAAGTTCCTTGAGTTAGGCATTTGGATTTTGAGACAGGGATCAGGATGCTGCAGGTGAGGTGAAAGATTTTAAAAAAAACCTTTAAAAAGTTTTGTTTAGGAACAAAAAACGCTATACATTTGCACTCCGTTTCGGGCATTAATTTGGGTTTAGGTTTAGGTTAGTGTCTGAGGGGGGAAATTAAGGGATAAAAGAGTTCATTGAAAAATATTAAGGAAGGATAGAAGAGAAGAATACTATGTTC
>JANYKW010000213.1 GCA_025358025.1 Bacteroidia bacterium
CCGGATGCTGTAAATGTGTTTATCCATTCAACTCCTGCAGTTCTTGGGGTCGCGGTGTTGTATTGAAGTGTAGCGTTAGATCCGTATACCGATGCAGCAGAGACCGTTGCGGTCCCCTCGAGAGAGAATATACCGTTAACAATTGGAATATTATTAAAAGTCTTCAATCCCGAATTGGAAACCGTTAAATTATAAAATGTTGTTGTACCAGTGCCTGCAAGAGATTGGGCTCCTCCTCCAAAATTTACCTTCCCGGTACCTGCGGAAAAAAGGGTTCCGTTGCCATTCCAGGCAGTTCCACTTATATTATTTTCGTTAAGGGTACTGCTGCCTCCATTTAACGACCCCCCCAAAAAATTGACATCACCTGTAAAGGTATGCGTCAATACCGTTCCCAAATTTAAGCCGCCTGTTCCCGAGCCGTTTATTGTTAGCTGTCCACCATTTACATTACCCTGGAAGGTTGCCGTTCCTGCTGATTTGGTTAAAGAGATAGTACCTGTTGTTGTAAAACCTGATATAGTTTGGGTAACCATTGTACTGGAGATATTAACAGGTGATGCATAGGCAATCAGTGTTCCGCCATTGTTGACAAAGTTGCCCCCCAAAGTCAGGCTAAAGCTGTTGGCTGATTTTGTGTCAAGAGTTGCCCCATTGTTAATGGTCAGAGGAATGGAAGCATTAAACACTTTTGCTTCATTCATGATGATTGCTCCTGTATTCGCGATAATCACTCCTCCGGTTGCGGTAAATGGAGTGATCCACTCCTCAGATGAGGTCGTTCGTGAAGTAGCGGTATTGTATTGAAGTGTAGCATTCGCCCCATAAGTTACTACTCCTGTGGTTACAACCACAGTTGCAGTCTCTTCCATGGAAAGGATACCATTAACGGTTGGTGAAGTAGAAAATGTCTTTGCCAGTGAACCTGATAAAGTAAGGTTGTTATATGTAGTTACTTTTGCTGTTTGTGCTGTTCCTGTATAGTTGACAAAATTATTTACTGCCGAAGCGGTGAGACCTGTTATTGATGCACTCCCCCCGATGTTGAGGGTTCCTGTTGCTGCGTCGCCGTTGGTTAAGGTGCCCGTACCAGCCAAGGTTGTCCTGACTGTCAGGGTACCTGAATTGGTACGTGTTCCTGTAACAGTTATACTGCCAATTGAAGTTAAAGTAGCACCACTCAAAGTTTTTGCTGTACCGCTAAAAGTATGCACCCCTGTGCCCAAAGCATTAAAAGAGGTTGCATTGTTCGTAAAATTTCCGCCGAAAACATAGGTATTGTTGGCTCCGTTACCAGTAGCAGGCTCGTTCCAGACTGCACCGCCATTCAGAACAACATCACCGGTAAATGTCATCGCCCTTAAGGTAGTGCTGGAACTTGAGAAACTTATCGTGCCCGAAATATTTGTATTGCCGGTAACTGAAAAATTTCTGTCGGTTGACAAGGTGCCTCCGCTGAGAATAGTCAATGTCCCTAAACTGGTTGACCTGAGATTGGCAACTCCTCCACTGTTGATGATAAGCGTTCCGGCTACTGTCCAGGTTGTTGTAACGGTAATGGCTATGGTATGGCCATTCTGAACTGTAAAAACATCCCCGGCAGTGGTAAAATTTGCTGGATGAGTTCCGGTGCCATTGGTCGCTGTCCACCAGTTGGTCAGGGTAGAGGCAGTGCCA
Organism: Bacteroidia bacterium; assembly: GCA_025358025.1. GTDB lineage: Bacteria > Bacteroidota > Bacteroidia > Bacteroidales > Prolixibacteraceae > CAINVV01. The sequence goes on from JANYKW010000213.1 coordinate 1,678, forward strand.
CTGGCACCTGTATAATAAGTAGCAGCACTCAATTTCAAAATGGAACCAAGTAAAAAAACCGCAGCGAAGGCCAGAATTGTAACGCTTTTAAAACTTTTATACATCTTTTCGAAGGTAATTATGCTCTAAAACATGTTAATATTTAACTCGAAAACGAATGTTAAATCCTGTAGATAAATGACTTATAAGATCTGCACAAACGTTTCCAACATTAAATAATGAACATTGATTTTGTTACTCAACAATAAACTACCCCATAATGTTCAAATCCAGATTCTATTTCAAACTGAGTTTTTATAAATGAAGAAAGAAGCTGTTTAGGCTTCTTTCGTGTTGGCTCAATAATCAAGGATAATATTGAGAAACTGTTTAAAATTTTGAATTTAACCCAAAATCAAAAAAAATACCCCAGCCCTAAAGGGTGTTTTTTTGATTTTTAGGGCTCCCTTCAGGGCTCGGGGTAACCCTAAAAATCAAAATGAATAAAATTTAAACAGTTTCTGATATTCCCAATCAATTTATGTATAGTTATGCACAGTTTCTGATACAAGAGATTTTGCACCAACAGCAAAAAAATCGAACCAAAAACCCACCCTCCACCAGAGATTTTTCAACCATAAAAACCTGATATAAATTATTAAATTTGAAATAATTATCCAACAATTATTGTAAACGGAGCAGCATGGCCATTTAAGCCGTCACCTCCACCATACTATCAAACTCTTAGCGGAAAATACATTTTCCCGTTTTATCTGACTGTCAAACAAGTTGAATTTAAATAAATTGCCATGGAAAATCGTAGAAAGTTTATCAAGGAAATTGGAACTGTTGCGGCTTTAAGTCTAATCGCAGATTGGGCTTCAGCAATTCCTGTGTCCGACAAGTGGGGTAAAATTCTTCCCCAGAGACAGTTGACCCGGGATGGTCAAAAAGTAACAGCTTTTTGCCTCGGTGGCTACCATTTGGGATTCATTGATAATCCCGCTGAGGCCGAGAGAATGGTAGAACGAACAATGGAGTTGGGTGTTCGTTTTTTCGACAACGCCCGAAAATATGTCAATGGCCGTGCAGAAGAGTATATGGGTAAATTTCTTACTCCCAAATACCGGGACCAGATTTTCCTGATGACAAAAGCTCCGGGGAAAACAGGTGCTGAGGTACGACAAATGTTGGATGAATCTTTAAAAGCTTTAAGAACCGATTATGTCGACTTGTGGCAAATTCATGCCCTTAATACCCCGGAAGATGTTGATAACAGATTAAAAGCAGGTGTCTTGGATGCCTTTCTGGAAGCAAAACAAAAAGGCAAAACGCGTTATATTGGTTTTACCGGACACCAAAGCCCTAAAACTCATTTATATTTTCTGCAAAAGCTTGATGAATTGGGCATAGAATTCGATACTTGCCAGATGCCTTTAAATGTTTGCGATCCTTTCTTTGAGTCATTCCAACACCAGGTATTACCAGTTCTATTAGAGAAAAAGTATGGTATTCTTGCCATGAAAACAATGGCAGGTGGTAGCATGATGGGTAAACGCATAGATACCACGCCTAAAGAGATTAAAACCGAAGATATACCTGACGTTGTAGAAAAAACACCACTTACTTATGCAAATCTCCATCAGTATGTGTATTCTCTTCCGGTTTCTGCTTTAATTAGTGGTTGCCTGAATACACATGAACTCGAGGCAAATGTAAAAGTCTTGAGAGGCATGAAAAATCTTTCAGAATCGGATATGAAGAAACTGGAGAAATATGCTGAACCTTATGCTGGAAAGTTCGTGGAAAACTATAAAAGGGTATTAAAATAATAGTGAAAGGGTTTTTCCCGATGCAATAACTACGTACCAACAATAATTTTAGCAAATGAAACAGTCGGAAACTCACTCAGGAATTAGTCGAAGAGATGCTATGAAACTATTTTCAGCTGGTTCCGCCGCTGGAATCATAGGACTGTTCGAAAGTCCCGCTGCAAGGGCTGCAACCCGTTCAACGCCTTCCTATGCAATAGGAATGCCCAAGGTAACGATAACAAATGTTAAGGCCATTGCTACCGCCCCTGAAGGTGCAAACCTTGTTATTGTTAAAGTGGAGACCAGTGAGCCTGGTTTATATGGTATAGGTTGTGCAACCTTTACTCAAAGGGCTTTTGCAGTTGTTACTGCCATTGAAAAATATCTGGATGATTTTTGTGTCGGGAAAGACGTAGATAATATTGAAGATATGTGGCAATCGGCTTATGTCAGTTCCTATTGGAGGAACGGGCCCGTGCTTAATAATGCATTAAGCGGTCTTGACGAAGCATTATGGGATATCAAGGGCAAACGTGCAAATATGCCGGTATATCAGCTTCTAGGAGGCAAATGCAGAATTGCGGTCGAATGTTACGCTCACGCCAGCGGGCCAACACCTGAATCTATCTCAGAAAATGTCCAAAAGTTTATGGATCAGGGATTCCGGCATGTTCGTATTCAACAAGGTGGTTATGGAGGTGTAGGGACAATGGAAACAAAGCCTGACTTTAAGGAAGCTGGCTTTGGCAGACAAAGTGATTCCTTCTCAGATCAGCATACTTATCTGAAGAGAGTACCTAAAATGTTTGAAATCGTACGCAAAAATTGTGGCGAAGATATTGAATTGCTGCATGATGTTCACGAATTGGTTGAGCCCATGGATGCCATCAATATGATCAGGCAATTAGAGCAATTCCACCCCTTCCTGGTTGAAGATCCTTTCTCTCCTGAAAACATGAAGTGGCTTAAGACCCTTCGGGCCAACACAACAGTTCCTATCGCTATCGGCGAGTTATTCAATAACATGAATGAGTTCAGAGATCCGATGGTTGATCAGTTGATTGACTACATACGAATTCATATTTCTCAAATTGGTGGTATTACTCCGGCGATGAAGGTTGCGCGGCTTGGTGAATGGTTTAATGTCAAGACCGCATGGCACGGACCAGGAGATACTTCTCCTGTTGGACATGCAGCCAATGCCCATATCGACCTTTCTATCAAGAATTTCGGAATTCAGGAGTCACACTTTTGGTCGACTAAGGCTCAGGATGTTTTCCCAGGGTGCCAAACCTATAAAAACGGATATATGTACATCAATGAAGCACCAGGTCTTGGTGTTGATATAAACGAAAAGGAAGCTGCTAAATATCCTATAGGTACGAAATCGAACTGGACAGTGCGCAAAAATGATGGAACTATTATTAAACCATAATATGAAAACTGCAATTGCATTGATCTTTGTTTTATGTTCTATTAATTGGGCTCATAGTCAAAGGAATAACAAAGCTTACACACTTCTCATTGGTACTTATACCAGTTCCGGCACAAGTGCCGGTATATACGTTTACGATTTCAACAGCCAGACAGGAGATGTTACTTTAAAATCAAAGGTTTCAGGAGAAGAAAATCCAAGCTATTTGGCAATTAGCAACGATGGAAAACATGTTTACGCAGTAAATGAGGTCAGCAACGGAGGTATAAGCTCTTTTCTCTTCAACCCAACAACTGGTGAACTTACATTTTTAAACCGTGTTAGTTCCGGTGGAGCCGACCCTTGTTATGTCTCTGTTGATGATAAAAACAAATATGTGTTCGCGGGTAATTACAGTAGTGGAAATTTATCGGCAATTCCTTTGAAAGAAGATGGTTCCTTAGGTGACGGGCCCCAGTTCATACAGCACGAAGGCAGCAGTATTGATAATGGGAGGCAAAAGGGGCCACATGTACACTGCACTGTCCTTTCACCCGATAATCATTATTTATTGGCTTCTGATCTGGGAACAGATAAGGTCAGCATTTATCAGTTTGATGCTTCAAATGTTTCTCAACCATTATCCCCTGCTGAACCAGCATTTGTCTCCGTCAAAGCCGGAAGCGGCCCGCGGCATATCACTTTTCATCCAAATTCAAAATATGCTTACCTGATCCACGAGATGCAAGGAATGATAACAGCGTTTGATTATAAAAATGGACAATTAATTGAAAAACAATTAATTACTATGCTGTCTCCTGATTTTAAGGGCAAGGTAGGTGCTGCAGATATTCATGTTTCACCAGATGGTAAATACCTGTATGGATCAAATCGCGGAGATGCCAACGAGATCGTAATATTTGCAATTAGTAAGAATGGAAAATTGAATTATGCTGGCAGGCAACCAACGCAGGGCAAAGGACCACGAAATTTTGCGATTGATCCTTCCGGTAATTTTCTTCTGGTTGCCAACCAGAATAGCAATGAGATAGTAATGTTCAAACGTGATAAAAAAAACGGATTACTCACTCCCACGGGAGGAAACATTCAGCTTGGCAAACCAGTGTGTCTGAAATTTGTTCATGTTAATTAAAGCATTTGGCTATTAAAAAACTGAATACATACGCATGAATATAAAGAAGAATCTCAATGAAGAAAACCTATCTTCTCATCAGCACACTTTCGCTTTTTTTGATCAGTGCAACACAGCAGGAAAAATTTCCGGAAGCGGAGATTACAAATGGATTGATTCGTGCCCATTTTTATCTGCCGGATTCCCGGGATGGATATTATCAGGCAACCAGGTTTGATTGGTCAGGTGTCATTACAAGCCTCGAATATGAGGGGCATAGCTATTACGGACAATGGTTTGATAAATACAGTCCTACAATTCATGATGCCATTATGGGACCAGTGGAAGAGTTTGCCCCGGTTGGGTACAGTGAGGCAAAATCCGGTGAACGTTTCCTCAAAATTGGTGTTGGCACCCTTTCAAAACCAGAAGAGCCAGCTTATAGCAGTTTTAAGTTATATGCGATTGCAAATCCTGGTAAGTGGAAAATCAAGAAAAAGGCCGATCAGATTCAATTTATACATGAACTGAATGATTCGGAATATTCCTATAAATATAGCAAAACCCTCAGGTTGACCAAAGGAAAACCTGAATTGGTCCTTACACACTCCTTAAAAAATACCGGCAAGAAAACGATTGAAACAACCGTGTATAATCATAATTTTTTGGTTATTGACAAACAACTTACCGGTCCGGGCTATGTCGTAAAATTTCCGGTAAACGTGAAAGGTACAGGGAAGGGATTTGGTGAAATAGCCCGGATACAGGATAATGAATTAATATTTTTAAGGGAATTAAAAAATGGAGAGTCGGTTTATTGTAGCGGATTGCTGGGATTAAACAACCTTGTACCGGACTACAACCTGGTTGTTGAGAATAGTATAACAGGTGCAGGTGTGAGAATCAAATGCGACCAGCCAATGTTAAAATTGGTGTTCTGGGCTTCTTTAAAAACGGTATGTCCGGAACCCTATATTCAGATCAAAGTTGAACCCGGTGCAGCGTTTAACTGGGAAATTTCCTATGAATATTATATTAGAAATCTTAAATAAAATTCAATTATGATCAAAAAATTGCTTTTGCTAACAATCTTAATGATAAGTTGTTACTTTTCCAATGCACAAAATGTTGGTTCATCACCTGAATATATTAAAGCCCTGACTGCCGGGTGGAAAGGGGAAAGATTCCCTGATGGCAGACCAAAAGTATCGGATGCCATCCTCGCCAGATTAAAGAAAATATCTATAGAAGAGGCTTGGGGTGTATTGAAAAATAAAGGGTTTCTGAATCAATTCGAAGGTGACTGGACGATTATACAACCTGACGAACCGATGACGGGTCGTGTGGTGACTGCGCAGTACATGCCTCTTAGGCCGGATCTCGAAAAACAAGTGAAGGAACAGGGAAAAGTGGAAAATCGCAGCCAAAAGGGAGGCACAAATTCCTGGCCGATAGATATGCTCATTGCCGGAGATGTATATGTTGCTGATGGCTACGGTAAAATTGCTGACGGAACCCTGATTGGGGACAATCTGGGCAACTCAATTTATACAAAATCCAAGAATGGCGTCATATTTTACGGCTCTGTCAGGGACCAGGAAGGGCTCACAGAAATCAAAGGTTTCAATGGCTGGATTAAAGGATCTGACCCTTCTTTTATTTTTCAAATGATGCTCACTTCCATCAATGCTCCTATCCGCGTTGGTCGGGCAACGGTATTGCCAGGCGATGTGGTTTTAGCCAAAAAATACGGAGTAATATTTATCCCTGCCTATCTGGTAGAAGAGTTGGTTTTGACATCTGAAGTTACTGCGCTGAGGGATCAGTTCGGTCATCAACGCCTGAAGGAAAAAAAATATCTGGCTGGTCAGATAGATAGTGAATGGTCTGAAGAGATTAAAAAAGATTTCCTGGGATGGCTGAATAATTTTCCCGGTAAATTACCAATGTCCAGGGAGGAGTTGGATAAATATCTGAATGACAGGAATTATTAGTGTTGTGTTAAGCATCCAGCGTCATGCCGAACTTGTTTCAGCATCCCATTAATCAGGGGATTCCGAATCAAGTTCGGAATTACGTTCCGCCAAACGATAAAATGATTTTAAAATGCAAAATAATAACCGGCGCAGTTTCCTGAAGAAAGCAGCTTTCGGAGGGATCACTTTAGGAGGTGTGATGAAGTTTTCGGTAGAAGATACTATTGCTCAGACTACCGCCAACGTTTCACGTACTTCGAACCCTTCAGAATTAAAGATTACAGACCTCCGGTATGCTTTGACGACTGTTCTTGGCGGTACTGCCATTATAAGGATTGATACCAACCAGGGTATATATGGTCTGGGAGAGGTCAGGGACGGGGCAGATGTCCGTTATGCACTCATGCTGAAGAGCCGAATTTTGGGTTTAAACCCCTGCAATGTGGAGATGATTTTCAAGATTATTAAACAGTTTGGCGGTCCTTCACGTCAGGCAGGGGGTGTATGTGGAGTTGAGATGGCCCTTTGGGATTTGTGTGGCAAAGCATATAGCGTTCCGGCCTGGCAGCTATTAGGCGGAAGATACCGTGATAAAATCAGGCTCTATGCAGATACACCGATGTCGTCATCACCAGCTGAACAATTAAAACTGATAAAATACCGGACAGAGGAACAGGGTTACACCTGGCTGAAGATGGACCTTTCTATCGATGAATTGAAAGATATCCCCGGCACCCTTGTAAATCAAAAATTCTGGCAGGAAAATGGCAGTTTGAAACAATGGCAAGGCAATTACATGTCTTACGGTAATACCCAACATCCATTCACCCAGATCCAGATTACGGATAAGGGATTGGACGAACTGGCTAAAATGGCAGAACATGTACGCAATTTGGTCGGCTACGAAATCCCACTCTCAACCGATCACTATGGCCATTTTGACCTGAACAATGGAATACGTCTGGGGCGTGCTTTGGAAAAATACAGGCTGGCCTGGATGGAAGATATCATATCGTGGGAATTGACTGACCAGTGGAAGACGATGTCTGATGCACTCGAAACACCTCTTCTTACTGGTGAGGATATTTACCTGTTGAAAAATTTCAAGCCGTTGATAGATATTCATGCAGTCGACATTATTCAACCTGATTTGTCCTCTTCAGGGGGACTTCTGGAAACAAAGAAGATTGGAGATTATGCAGAAGAACATGGCGTTGCGATGGCAATGCACCAGGCAGGAACGCCGGTTTCATTTATGGCAAGTGTTCATTGCGCAGCAGCGACCCAAAACGTTTTGGCGCTCGAACATCACTCTGTTGACCTTACCTGGTGGGAAAGTTTGGTAAAGACTACAGATGGCAGGCAGTTGATTACAAAAGGATTTGCAAATGTTCCATCAAACGCTCCTGGATTAGGTATTGAGTTGAATGAGGATGTCGTTAAGGAACATCTTCACCAGAAGGATAAAAGTTTCTTTGCCCCGACAACAGAATGGAACGAGAAGCGATCGCACGATAGAATCTTTAGTTAATCTGAATCATTGGCCTTATAACGACTTACTCCAATCTTATGAAAAAAGACACCTACAAAATTGTAGTTGGATTTGCTCTCTTACTTTTAATCCTCTGCCTCGTCTGCATCGTTACCGGTAATCCGGACAAGTCCGGGCCTATTCTTATCCTTTTTTTCATTTCACTGGCTATTGGAGTGCGGGGATTTACAAACTTCAGGGGATTCTCATTTACGATATGGATCTTTGCGGCAGTCACGGCTTCGATGTTTTTCCCGCAGTACTTTACCTCCCTGGGTAGCTTTCAGTTGAAATTGTTAATTATCCCGCTACTGCAGGTTATTATGTTTGGGATGGGTTCTCAAATGAGCCTGAACGATTTCACCGGGGTGATCAAAATGCCAAAGGGGGTGATTATCGGAGTTGGCTCTCATTATTTGATCATGCCGCTTGTCGCTTTTGCTATTTCGAAGATTTTTAATTTCCCGCCCGAAATTGCTGCCGGAATTATCCTGATTGGATGTGTCCCCAGCGGACTTGCTTCCAATGTGATGTCCTACATTGCCCACGCCAACCTTGCATTGGCTGTTAGCATTGGGGCTATTTCTACGCTGATCTCGCCTTTTGTTACCCCATTATTGATGAAATTACTGGGTGGACAGTACATTGAAGTTAATTTTTGGAGTATGATGCTCGATATTTTAAATATGATCATTCTACCCATCGTTGCAGGTTTTATTTTCAATTTATTTAACGTAGGGAAAGAAAATCAACGAGTAAAAGTGCTTCAGTTAACTGTTTTTTTCATCATCATTGTACTTACCAATTTTGTTTTTATGAAAGCCAGACATACTGATATTGCCGGTTTCGCGATAGCTCTCGGCAAATCAATGATTTGGTTTTATCTGTTACCCATTGCGGTTGCTCTGTTGCTTCGCCATTTCATGAAAGGCAATAATCAGCTAATTGGGAGAATTCTTTCTTCGTTATCTATGGTGGGAATTGCAGTTATCATTACCATCATCACGGCGGCAGGCCGGGATAGTCTGCTAAAGGTTGGCGCCTTGCTGATGGTGACCAGTCTGCCACACAACACTGCTGGTTATTTTCTGGGGTATGGCGTCTCCTGGCTCTTTGGAATGCCAGAAAAAGATCGTCGGACGGTTGCCTTTGAAGTCGGAATGCAAAACGGAGGTTTAGCTTCCGGACTAGCTCTTCAGATGGGTAAAATTGCAACTGTTGGACTCGCACCTGCTATTTTCGGCCCTTTGATGAATGTTACAGGATCGGCTTTGGCTAGCTGGTGGAGAAGTAAACCACCCAAATAATGAGTAAATAACTTATTACTTAATTTAAGGTGTGTAAAGTCATCGTGTTAAAAATTGATTCCATGCATGCCATGAATATATAATACAACATCATGAACTACATGACAAACCGAAGTCATTTTTTACCTGCGCCTTTGTTGCTGGCAGCAATGTTCCATGCACCCACAGGGGCTGTTGCCAGGACTACAAGTGATAAAACACACTCTCCAAAACCCAATATCGTTTATATCCTGGCCGACGACCTTGGATACGGCGATCTGAGCTGTTATGGGCAGAAACATTTTCAAACCCCCAACATCGACCGTCTGGCAAAGGAAGGAATGATGTTTACCCAGCATTATGCAGGTTGTACGGTCTGCGCCCCTTCCAGATCTTCCCTCATGACCGGGCAGACCACCGGCCATACTCCCATCCGTGGCAACAAAGAGTGGATTCCTGAGGGTCAGTGGCCGCTGCCTTCGGGAAGTATAACAGTACCTGAAATGCTGAAGACTGTTGGTTATACTACCGGTTGCTTTGGCAAATGGGGATTGGGCTTCGTCGGTACGGAAGGCGATCCGAACAACCAGGGTATTGATCAGTTTTATGGCTACAACTGCCAGCGACTGGCACACAACTATTACCCGGCCCATTTGTGGGACAATCAGCAAAAAATTATGTTACCCGGTAACAGCGGTGATCAGTTTGGAACCTATGCCCCTGATTTGATTCAACAGCATGTATTGCAATTTATCGAAAGCAACAAGGAGCGGCCATTCTTTCTCTATTATGCCAATACCATACCTCACGCCGAGCTGCTGTTACCCCAGAAAAACCTCGAGGAATTTCGCGGGAAGTTACTTCCTGAAAAGAGTTTCAAGGGTACCATACCTGGCGAAAAAGGGTTTAGGGAGGGTCCTTACGGGACACAGCCCGAAGCACATGCTGCCTTTGCCGCAATGGTAACCATGCTCGACAAGCAGGTTGGGGAAGTACTGGACAAGCTAAAGGGACTTGGATTGGATAAAAACACCATTGTGATTTTTAGCTCTGATAACGGACCTCATCTGGAAGGAGGCGCTGATCCTGATTATTTTGACAGCAATGGCCCTTTGAAGGGGTACAAACGTGATCTGTATGAAGGAGGTATTCGTGAACCGATGCTCGTCAGGTGGCCCGAAAAAGTTGCGGCAGGCACTAAATCGGAACATATCTCTGCCTTCTGGGATGTGATGCCCACCCTTGCCGCCCTTACAGGAGCCGTGGCACCGGAGAATATTGACGGAATATCGTTCCTTCCAACTCTTTTGGCACAATCAGGCCAAAAGCAACATGATTATCTCTATTGGGAATTTCACGAACAGGGTGGCCGACAGGCAGTACGAAAAGGCAAATGGAAGCTCGTTTGCTACCAGGTTTTTGATCCGTCCAAAACAAAAACCGAACTTTTCGATTTGAATAAAGACCTTGGAGAAATGAACAATATTGCCGCTCAGTACCCTGAAGTTGTCAAAGAGCTTTCAGCGTTAATGCAAGAGGCCAGAACACCCTCTGAAGTGTTTACTTTCCAGTCGCCGAAGGTAGTGCGTTGACAGGTGGTGGATAATTCCGTCTTTTAAACCGTCTTTTGAATTTAAAACCCCTTAACAATCTGCCTGTTAAGGGGTTTTTAAGTACCCGGGGCGGGAATCGAACCCGCACGATATTGCTATCACTGGATTTTGAGTCCAGCGCGTCTACCAATTCCGCCACCCGGGCGTTGGTTTGCTTTTCTCAATGCCGTGCAAATATAAACCAAATATCTTAACCCGAAAATAATTTTTAAAAAAACAACTCCCCAAGTAAATTGTTTGTCTAATTTCAGAAATTATTTTGAGGTGAGGCCATGGGTGAACTCCTTTGGCGATTTTAATTGTAACAAGACCCAAGGGTTGGTAATTAGCGATAAAATAATGGGAGATTGTCTGATAGTTGAATTAATGCTCAAAATATGATTCCGGCAGAGGATCAGAATATATTCCAGGCCATACGCCTCGACGACAGGCATGCTTTTGAAAGGGTATTCAGAGAGTCCTACCGGCCCCTGAAGGCGTATGCATTTCGCTTTGTCAGCGATTTGCCAACAGCCGAAAATATTGTGCAGGATGTATTCCTTAAATTATGGCTTAACAGGCATAGCTTGGTGATAAGTACTTCGCTGGTTCATTACCTTTTCAGATCTGTGAGAAATCACGGCCTCAATCATCTGGATAAGAATAAAGTACGCTCGGGGTACTTGAGGATGCAACTCGAAAAGGCACAGGAGAATGAGGACTTCAGCTCGTATTATCCTGAAATCGGGTTGCTTGAAAAGATTGAATCAGCCATCTGCGCGCTACCGGTTAAGAGGCAGGAAATCTTTCGTCTTGCACGCGAGGAGGGACTGAAATACCGCGAAATAGCAGAGAAATTGAACCTTTCTGTTAAAACCGTCGAGACTCAAATGACCCTGGCATTGAAGCAACTTCGGGAATCACTGAAAGAATATCATCCTTTGGTGCTTTTTTTCTTGCTGCCGGGTAAGGGTATTTCAAAGTATACATGTCAATGTGTTGAGGAAGTAATGAAATACCCATAAGTGAATTCTCACATAATCCGAATCCGCCAGTTGGCGAATGGGTATTCTATCGGCAAATAAAGAACAAGGTATAAAAAGGTGATAAGGTATATTTGACAATTTGCGTTTATGTTTATTGAAGAAAATAATAAAATTGAAGAAAAATGGGTCTCCTATATAACCGGAGAGTCTGAGATGTTATTTAAACCATCTATTCAGGATGGTAAGGAATTTCGGGAGCTTGAGAAGACATGGGAGCTCACCGGCATTGCATCCAGTTACCTGAATAGTGATACTGAAAAAGCATGGTCAAGGCTAAGTGAGGAGATCTATGCAGCACCTGAGGTAATCACGATAAAACGATTCGGCTATTTGCAGTATGCAGCGATATTTTTGGCATTTGTTGTATTGGAATCCATCACTTTTATGCTGACCCGCCATCCTGATAAGATTTCGAATCAGATGGCTTCTGTGGGTCCTGAAATGATACAAATCCAAACAATTGCAAATCCGGCCGAAGTTACCACGATACTGCTTCCGGATGGTTCGACCGTAAAAATAAATGCCAGTTCAACACTTAAATATCCTAAACAATTTTCAGATGGCAACAGGACCTTAACACTTTCAGGAGAAGCTTTCTTTGATGTGATTCATGACACTGCTCACCCTTTTGTAGTTGAGGTAAACAACCTCGAAATTGTAGATGTGGGTACCTCATTCAATATCTCTGCTTATCCGGGTAAAGAAAAAGTAGAGGTAAATGTCACCACCGGAAGTGTCATGTTGCGTGATAAGAATAATAAAGAGGAGGCTCTGCTTGTTGCCGGAGCACATGGAAAACGCATGACCAAAAATGGGAAAATTGAGATCTCCAACGGACTTACTCCTAATTACATCTCCTGGATTAACAAAGAGATATCTTTTCACCATACTCCCCTTTCAACTGTTTTTGAAGAACTGGAAAATATATATCATGTTAGCATTTCATTCACTGATCCAGGAATTGCCGAAATATCCTATACAGCAAATTTTGAAAAATTCCAACTTGGGGATATTGTCAATGTGATCGCTGCAACACACCATCTATCCGTAAAAAAAGAGGCAGATGGTTTTGTTTTTGCCTTTAAATAAACTTCAAAACCAAAGAATTTTGTCTCAAAAACAGAGATGACCATGCTACAAAGATCAAAGATTCTGTTCTTGATCCTACTTTGCCTGCCTCTGGTGCATCTGTCTGCCCAGGAGAGTCCGGAGCCAATGAAAAGGCGCATCTCCATTCAAATGGACTCTACCACTGTTGAATCTTTTCTGGAGAAACTGGTATCCGACAACCAGCTGTTTTTTTCCTACAATCCGGATCTTTTACCTGCAGGGAAGAAGAATTTTTGTGTAAATGATATCCCGTTGGGCGATGTACTAAAAGATTTGCTTCCTGATTCTCTGTTCAAAGTTAGCCTGCTGGACCGTCAACTAATTATTACACGCATGGAGCCCAAGCCGCTCAGAGTTTCCGGCCGCGTTATCGAGGATGACGAAAAGACACCTGTGCCTTATGCTTCCGTAATTGTTGAAGGAACCTATATCGGAACCATGACTAACCATGAAGGAAATTTTGATCTGACTATTCCAGCACTATTAAGGGACAATAATATCATCATCAGCTCATTGGGATTCAGACAAAAATTACTCTCACTGAAAAGCCTGGGGAAAGTGCCTGTTATCAGGCTGGAGAGTGCGTCGGTCAGATTACGGGAGATCCTGGTCAAGCCTGCTGATCCAAAAGCCATTTTACAACAGTTCAGAGAAAACATTAAGAAAAATTATTCGGAAGAGCCACAGCTGATGGTAACCTTCTACCGTGAAACAGCCCGTCAGGACGGAGCTTATGTTGGAGTATGGGAGGCTGCCATGGAGATATTAAAACCGCCATACACACAAAACAGTCCGGATCGTGTCAGGTTTATAAAGGGCCGTAAGGCTGATCTGAACAGGAAACCCAAAGAGGTATTCATCAAAGTGCAGGGAGGCCCGTCCGGAATCAACTCGCTGGATGTAGTCAAAAATGCTGAGACATTTCTTACCCCCGAATACGAATATCTTTATCAGTACCGTTTTGACCAACCCGAAATAATTAACGGAAGAATTACCTGGATCATTCGTTTTGAACGGCTGGAAGAAACCGACTTTCCCTGTTTCAACGGCAAAATGTGGATCGATGCAGATACCTATGCCCTGATAGGAGCTGAATACTCCTTCGACAAAAAAAGTTTGAAAATTAATGGACCTAGTTTCATACAGAAGGAACCATTCGGGTTTGATACACGTCCCGAGAATGTTGAATACTCCGTACAATACAGATTGTACAACGGCAAATGGCAATTTTACTCAGCGCACAGTGATATTATTTTCAGGGTTAAACAGAAAAGAAAATTCAAGACAGAATACCGTAATGTGACGGATGTGCTTGTCACACAGCAATATACATTTCCAAAAAAAGCAAAATTCGGACCTGAAGGTATTTTTCACGAAAAGGATATCTTTTCTGAAAAAATTGACACATACGACGAGGCATTCTGGGGCAATTACAATGTCATTAAGCCGGACGATGATTTGAGCAAGGCTGTTATGGA
>JANYKW010000123.1 GCA_025358025.1 Bacteroidia bacterium
TCCTCATGATCAAGCAATCAGTCAGATGTTGAGTGCTTCTATTCTGTTCATGGCCATCCCTGATTCTCCGGAAAATAAGGGAATCCTAACTGGAAAACTCTTCGAATACCTGGCAGCGAAAAGGCCTATTCTGGCAATCGGTCCGCAGGGTGGAGCCGTTGACCTGCTCATCCAAAAATGTCACGCAGGAAAGCTGTTTGGTTATGGTGAATTTGAGGAAATATACCTTTTCATCCTGGATATTTATGAAAAAATTCAGACTGGAACCTTACTGAGTGAAATAACTGGAGCAGAAAAGTTTACAAGAAGAAATCTCACGGAGAAATTATCTAAGAATCTTTGATACTATTCTATGCATCATGGGAGACAATGAAGAAAAAAGAAAATCGATCTTATTCGTTTATACGAGCTTCTCATCATTTGTAAAAAACGATTATGACACGTTAAATTCTAACTACCTTGTTGCAAAATATCATTTCGCGCCTGTCAAAGGAATTCTTAGAAATGCATGTGAAATTTTAAAACAATTGTTTTTTCTGCTTCTCAGTGGCTGGAAATATGATGTTTTTTTTTGTTGGTTTGCAGATTATCACTCCTTTCTGCCTGTCTTGTTTTCTAAACTGACCGGGAAAAAATCGATCGTAATCATTGGGGGGTATGACGTATGCCGTATCCGGAAGTTAAATTACGGGGCCTTTTGTTCTTCTTTTCGAGGATGGTTTTGCGCTAAGTCCATGCGTTTGGCAAAATTGATCCTCCCGGTTTCAAACCACGTCGACAGAAAGGCCAAAGCCATTGCACCTCACACAAATCGAAAAATGGTTTACAATTGTATGACACTTGATAATTCGGAGACATCTGCAACATTCAAAACCGACACAATTCTAACTGTAGCTTTAATAAACAATGAACGAACATTTTGCCTAAAGGGAATAGACACTTTTATTGAGGTAGCCAGACTTTTACCTGAATTTCGTTTCGAAATTGTCGGAATAAATCCATCAAATCTGATCGCCAAACTGGGAAACCTGCCTTATAATATGCTCCTTTACGAAAAAGTCCGGGCTGAGGAGCTGATTGCATTTTATCTAAAATCAAAAATATATTGTCAATTTTCCCGTTCAGAATCATTCGGTGTATCCATCGCCGAAGCTATGTATTTTGGTTGTTTTCCTATTGTTACAAAGGTAGGTGGAATGCCGGAGGTGATTGGGAACGTAGGGAAACTGGTGGATCGAGATGCAAGCCAAATTGCTAGTCTCATAAAAGAAAGGATCCTTAGGGACGGAGAACCATCTGAAAATGCCATACGAACTCATGTGACAAGTCTGTTTTCAAAAGGACAAAGGGAAGCCCAAATACATGAAACCATCAAAAGTCTTTAATATTTATGCTTCCGGCTTTGGGATATTTTCATTTCTGGCTTGACGCGGTTAAAAATATATCTTTGCAACAATGTCTCAAAATACTGTTATGATCAACAACGAGATCGCCTGCAAAATTTGTGGAAACATACACAACAACCAACTTCATCTGGCCAAAGAACGACTTCTCGGCATACATGACGAATTTCCTTACCTCGAATGCGCCAACTGCTATTGTCTTCAAATTATTGAAACACCGGATAATCTATCAAAATATTATCCCACAGAATATTATTCCTTCAAAAATCCCAAATTTGGCCTTACCCTAAACCCAATCGTCTATTATCTGAAGAAGAGTTTACTGCGTCATTATCTCCACAATTTCGATCCAATCGGCGCCATAATCTCTTTGTTTTTGCCCCACCCCTTCCCTTGGATGAAACCGGAAATACTTAATTTCAACTCATCTGTTTTGGATATTGGTTGTGGATCCGGGCGCAAGATATTATCCATGCAGCGTAGCGGATTTAAAAATCTGACAGGGATTGACCCATTTCTCGAAAAGGATATTCAAATCGAGGGCAACCCAAAGATTTTGAAACGTGATCTGTTCGAAATGACCGGACAGTTCGATTTTATCATGCTTCACCATGCTTTTGAACACATGGACCATCCTGAAAAGGTTTTTGCAAAAATGAAGGAACTACTCAAACCAAACGGAAATATACTGATCAGGATTCCTGTTGCCAACTCCTTTGCCTGGAGAAAATACCGTACGCATTGGTTTGCCCTGGATGCTCCAAGGCATCTCTTTCTTCATTCCACCCACAGCATTCAATTGCTGGCAAAGAGCACCGGACTGAAGATTGATAAGATTGAATACGACTCCTCATTCGTGCAGTTTGCTTCCAGTGAAAAATATTTGAGGGACATTCCCTACTCAGATGATTTCTCCATGTTCACAAAAGACCAAATGGCCGATTTCACCAATGAAGCTGCCAGGCTAAACCACATCGGAGATGGGGATTGCGCATGTTTCTACCTTTCAGTATAAGATCTCTTACCCATAATCCTTGCCAACCATTCTACATCAAGGTGGAAAAAGCTGAAGATCCAACCGACGGCAGCCCTAATTTTCCAGACCGGTTCTGCCATTCCGTACCCGGAAATCGCCATGATATAATCTTTCCGCGCTGTTGCATATTCTCCCCTTATCAGCTTGTACCTTCCTGAGCGAGCGTAGGCAATGACCATCCTGCGAGCATAATACGAATCAAGCTCCTTTTGATTTATCCGAAGTGAGTCATCAGCATTGGAATCCATGAACAATTTTGCCATTTTGTAAAATCCTTCTGTCATCACAGCCGGATAAGTCTTGGTTATTTGGGTGGCATAATTTCGCCAGTCGCCAAGGGTTTCAGGAATGAATATGAATCTTCCTTCATGTGCCAACTCATACAATGTTGGCAGGTCAACCAACGGTAGATTGAAAACCTGTTTAAAGCCACCTATCTGCAAAAGAGCATCACGTTTAATTAACATCGTCAGAGCCGGAATACAATTCCTGAAAAGAAAAATATTCATGATACTTCCGACCGGGTCATTGCTGTAATATCCGGCATCAGTTGCAAAAAGATCAGGGGCAGTATAATAAACTTCAGATTTGTCTGCGTTCACACATCTTGCCATACTCCAGCACAACACAGCCGTTGGGTCTTTCTGAAAGGCAGAGATCTGCATCTCCAGTTTTTGCGGTGCCCAGCAGTCATCACCCTCCAAAATAGCTATATATGACCCACTGGCGATTTGAAGGCATTTGTTATAGCTCTCCGAGAGTCTGAAAATGCCTACATTTTCCTGGCTCACAAGCCTGATCCTGCATTCGGCATCCCGGTAGGTGGCAGCGATTTGTTCTGTTTGATCTGTGCTTCCATCATTCAGAATAATCATCTCCCAATTGGTGTAAGTCTGATTAAGGACAGATTCTATACAGTCTGCCAGATATTTTTCATGGTTGAAAGTAGGTGTGATAATCGATACCAACGGTCTCCTTTTCATGACTTCAAGGATCGGATTATATTTAATTTACTCAGAACATTATCTGCATAATTGTTGAGGTCGACCGAAATTTTGAAAAAATAGACAGGAAGCATAAACAGCAAAGAGAATACAGTGCTCCTCAACAATAGATCAACTACAAAATGAAAGTTCCCAGGTATAGAGTAAGCGATAAAGTAGGAAAATCCACTTATCAGGATAACTATAACAAAACGAAAGTTGTACGGCTGCAAATTGTATTTATAGTACAGGAATAAATATCTCAACAAATTTAACAGTCCGAGCGACAAGGCACTGCTGACAGCTGCACCCGTTAATCCAAACTTCGGTATGAGCAAAAGATTAAGAGCGATTAATATGACGACTAAAATCAGGAGCAGGTAGGACTGCACCTTGTAATATTTGGAAGTACCCATCAATGAACTGTTGGCCCCCGTGGCCATGTCCATAAGGCAACCCAACCCGATGAAAAATATCACCCACTTACCTGACAAATAATCTATTCCAATGATCTGCATGATGTTGTCTATGTTTAGCCACACACCCAAAAACAGATATGAGCCAATGATAAACAGAGTCAGGCAGCTCTTCTCGTAAATATCGCGCAAGGTCTTTCGATCCCCTTCTTTCCAGGCTTCGGCAGCAGTCACATTGGCAATTTTATATATCGAACGAGCCGGCAGACTGACAACAATGCCAAAAAAGAAGCAAATAGCATAGATTCCGGCAGACTCCATTCCCAACATCTTTTCGACCATAATTAAATCAACATTTTGAATCATGATCACGGAAAAGCCATTTAGGATACTGAACAATGAAACAGCACCAATCGACCGTAAAAGATTTTTATCCAAAAATTTAAGGTCAAATTGCAGATTAAAATGACCTTCTCTGATCAAAGTAAAAAGGATGTAAAATGTAGGGACAGCCATAGCGGCGATATAGGCCTGCACAAACTGATGAAAAGAAAGCAGTCCAAAATAATAAAGGCCAATCATCAGAATAATTAGTACTCTTTGGAACACCTCTCTCAGATAGGTTCCGTGAACACTATTCATCAGGGCTGAATAGTAAATATCCAGAATGGAAAAAAACAGCTGGAAGAATATCAGGACGATCAGATAATTTATGTACTCAACCAGCAAGGTTGATTTATCCATACTCATTTCCGCCAGCAAAGGCTTGCCTATCAATAAAATAGTTGTCGATAAAAGGAATCCAACCAGTCCAACTGTTAGTGTCATGGGAAGAAAACCATGATGCTTTTGATCGTCTGTTCTAAATAGCGGGAAAAGTCTGATGGTTGCGCCATTGATCCCAAGTGTTCCGAATTGCGCGATCAGTGTAGAATAGGTGACTATGAGCTTTAGAAATCCCACTTCTGTGCGGGAATAGATATTGGGAAAGAGAATGGCTGTGGTTATAAATCCCAGCAGAACACCCAAATAGACAAAAATAGTCCCTTTAACAGATTGTTTGACAATGATTCCCAATAGGATAGAATTTTCAAATATCGACAAAAGTAGGAAAAACCATTGTATAAAAAAATGTACTTTTACGACCGAATATCAACATTGTAGCCATGGATAACGTACTATTCAAAAAAGCCCTTCCTCATTTTACCGCCATTTTATTGTTTCTAATTCTTCCGGCAATTTATTTTTCTCCTCAACTTGAAGGAAATAAACTTAATCAGCATGATACCAACACAGCTACTGGTATGGCAAAGGAGATTAGTGACTACAATAAAACCAATTCGGATCTGGCTTTGTGGACCAATTCAATGTTTGGCGGGATGCCTGCCTACCTGATTGGCCTACCTACTTCTTCGATGTTAACCCCTGTATACTCACTCACGACACTTTTTGATTGGAGGCCAATCAGTTTCGTATTTCTCTATTTGATAGGATTTTACATAGCATTACTTCTCTTCGGACTTAACCCATGGATCAGTTTGGTCGGAGCCATCGCCTTCGGCTTCACTTCTTACGATTTCATCATTATCGCGGCGGGTCATAACACCAAGGCAATTGCAATTGGCTACATGGCCCCTATGATCGGGGCGCTTTACCATGCCTGGAAAAAAAATCTATGGATAGGAAGTGCTTTTTTTGCGCTTTTTCTGGCACTTCAAATCTATGCCAACCATCTTCAGATCACCTATTATACGATGCTCACCATTTTGATTTTCGGA
>JANYKW010000138.1 GCA_025358025.1 Bacteroidia bacterium
AAAATGGTGCGCGAGCATTGTCGATGCCGGATGACCAGCCACAATAACCGTAGCCTGGCGCCAGGGCAAGTTCGCTTGTCAGGGTAGAATGGGAACAAATTCAAAAGATTTGTTCCCATTTGTGTTTTTACAGGACAGAGAGGTCATTGACCAACTTACATATCCCATATCCCATAATATTCGGATATTTAATAATTTTGTTCATTTATTATAATATTCGAATAATTTTAATATCTTGTGCTTACCAAATATTAAATCTCAGGAGGTGTATTATGGCACAAAAAACATTCAATTTTTCAGTCACGCTGGACGAAGATGAATTTGTTCAGGTTGAAGAACATATTTTTACAACAAGGGAGATTCTTAAAAAAGAACAACCCAACGTTGACATGATCGGGCCTAAGTATCTTAAATTAATCAAAAATTTACAGATTAAGAATTTAACCATGCAGGCAGTGAAAGAGTGGTTGTTGCTTTCACTGGCATTGGATCAATGTTGCAGCTATCATTCCAAATGGGATGATCACAAAATTCTGGAAGAATTGGTTGCCGGAAGAGAACATTCTATCTCATGGTATATGGACAATTGCCAGAAGCACAATTGATCTGTGGAACTTATTCACCAGGCACCCGGAGGAACAGTCTGAAAATAATAAAAGCAATTGGGTAACCAATTGCTTTTATTATTTGTGCCATCGAAGGCGAAAATTAGCTGTTCCTTCCAGTTATTTCAGACAGTCTTTTCAGAGTGAATTAAGGTAGTTGATGATAGCCCAGCGCTCTTCTTCATCTACAATTTTCTTTTCGAAATTTGGCATGTCACCGCGACCGACAAATGACATAAAATATTTATCACCATCGGCAATTGCTTTGAAAGCAGGAGTAGTTAAGTCATCCATAGCGGTTTTAAGAGAAGCGGCTTTAGCACCATCACCTTTTCCGGCACCCCCATGACATGATTTGCAATGCTTGGCAAATAATGTCTTACCTAAAGCAATACTTTCCTTATCGCCTTTTTTCTGGATTTTCATGGCTTTATACTTTGCAGGGATAGC
The DNA here is from genome assembly GCA_025358025.1 of Bacteroidia bacterium. Taxonomy (GTDB): domain Bacteria; phylum Bacteroidota; class Bacteroidia; order Bacteroidales; family Prolixibacteraceae; genus CAINVV01. The sequence goes on from JANYKW010000138.1 coordinate 1,056, forward strand.
CCATGCAGGTTTCTTTTCAGATGCAATAAATGAGAACAAACTCATTGCAAATACGATTGTCAGAGCTGCGAATAGAAACTTTTTCATAATAAATCTATTAAAAAATAAATATTGAGTAATCGATATAATTCTATATCAAAGATAATACCAAAATGATTCAATTATTTTAAAAGTAACAATTTAAACTCCTTCTATATAAATTGTAAGTGGTATCATTTGGCAATACCCTATAAAAAGAATGAGTTGATATTTGGAAGCATGATAAAAAAAAGGCAGCCCATAAAAGACTGCCTCTTCAAAAAAAATATCTGATGCAGAATCAGAGTGAATTCATGAAATTAATGATAGCCCAACGCTCTTCTTCATCAACAACTTTCTTTTCGAAATTTGGCATTTCATCACGTCCGACAAAAGACATGTAGTACTTCGACCCATCTGGCAATGCTTTGAATGCAGGGGTTGAGAAATCGTCCATTTTGGTTTTCAGAGAGGATGCTTTTGCACCATCACCTTTTCCAGCACCACCGTGACATGATTTGCAGTATTTGGTGTAAAGTGTTTTGCCCAAAGCAATACTTTCTTTATCACCTTTTTTCTGAATTTTCATTGCCGAGTACTTAGGTGGAACAACCCATGGTTTTTTCTCAGCTGCCATGAATGAGAACAAGCTCATCGCGAAAACAACTGTCAAAGCTGCGAATAGAAATTTTTTCATACTTGAATTGTTTAAATAAATGATTGAAATGAAGAAATGAATTTTCTTAAATATAACACTAAGATAGTGAAATGTTTTTTACTTCTGCTCGATTTTTTTGTCTTCTTTCCTGATTTTTATCAGTTGGACAATGGCATATATATAATGTGACCATACACCGGCAAGTAGTATAATCAGGGTTGTAATCATCCAGATGGGTGCTCCTGAAGACCATAAAGAACGTTCAGGTTCTGCAAAACCCGATCTATGGTTACCCCATTTTGCATTTTCCGCCTTTTCGATTTCACCATAATCCTCATTTTCTTCAAGGCGGACAAATATCTTCAGGTTCCCGTTTTCATCTCCCGGAATATTGTTTGGAAATTCAAAGGTCCCTTCTCCGGCATCAACAAAACATTCGCCGATTTTAAGTTTTGAGAACAGGCCCTGCACATAAAGGTTAAAGTTGGTCTCTTTCAGTGGAATCATCTCTCCGTTTGGACCAATCGATGAAGCCTTAACATGTATCGTATTCGAAGTGTCTTTTTCGGATAAGGTGACCTGAAGATTTAGTTCTTTAAATTTTACAGAAGCCTCAGAACCAATTAATTTGCCCAATCCTTTGAAGGATGTTTTTACTTCGGCAACGCCCTCTTTGCTTTTCAAATATCGGGTTTCTTTTCCCAGTTTCAGCGATGCTTTTCCCTCCTTATTGGTTACAGCCGATCCGACCAATTCCGATTTGCCTTCAGCGATAGTATAGAAATCAACCGTTGCTTCGAATACAGGCACTGCTCCAGCTTCGCTTTCACCAGTAAGTTTTACATTAAATATTCTGCTATCGTCGCTATTTTTAAGCGCTTTCAGTTCAATGGATGATGCAGTCTCCTGCGCCATAAGCTGAAAGGATGCCACAATCGTCAAAAGAAGAACGATCAGGCTCTGTCTGAATAATCTCGTTTTATTGATCATGGTCTTCTTTTTTAATTGCTGCATGTTTAATGATTGATTTTGTCCGAGTGGCTTCGTGGCTATCCTGACCATGAGCCAGAACCTCACTCATTTCGAGTTCTGCATCGGCAACCTCTGAAACAGGAATGATCGGGACAATTTTAGCAGCCAGCGTAAATAGAAAACAGAACATGGCAATACCTCCGAATGTTAACGACCATTCAATCCATGTGGCAGAATACAAGATCCAATCCGGACGAATATCCTGTATCGGCATATAGGGAGTTTCAAGGGTCGGAACTACTATAAGATATCGGTTTACCCACAAAGCAACCACTGCCACTACGGCTGCAAAAGTAATGCTGTTGATGGTCCTGAATCTGGGAATTCCCATGATGATAATTGGAAGCAATGTTCCCACATAATTAGAGAACACAAAATGCCAAAAATAGCGGGTGAAAAGGATTTGGATCAAATTATCGTCCAGTTTTTTTGAGCCATACCATTTGGTGAGGTATTCACTGAAAGTAAAATAAGCAAAAAACATGGAAAGGATCATTAGAATCATCCCAACACCCACAAAATGCTTTTTGGTAATGTACTTTTCCAGATGATAGATTGATCTGAAAACACGCATCAAAATTAGAATAACTCCTGCACCGGAGAAGATCGCCGCGATGACGAAATAGGGTCCAAAGATGGTGCTGTGCCATCCCGGTTGGAGGGTTACGCTGAAGATCCACGCCAAAACTGAGTATACGATGATGGCAATGGCGATGATCATGGCCGACATGATATCCGTCACTTTTTTGATCCGATTCCGTTGGGTAGGCGTATCCTGGTATCCAAGTGCCAGAGCCTTGTAAATATTCATCCGCCATTTTGGAAGCTTTATATCTTTTGAATCTCTCATCAACGCGAAATCACGGATAAAGGAAAGATAAAGGTAGATCAAACATCCGAACAAGTCGGTGGTAATGGCTATCACGTCCCAGGTGATCGGAGATTGTATACGCGGGTACATGAAGAGGAAGGGCAACCGATCCAGCCTGCCTATACATAATAAGATGTAAAGGGGGCCAATGAACAAAGCAACAATGGTGGTTAACTCCGCGATTCTCAGAATGGGTCCGCGCCAGCTGGTTTTGAAAAGGTGCATCGAACCTGATACCAAAGCACCGGCATAACTTATTCCCATGAAAAAGATGAAGTTGACGATATAGACTCCCCAGACCACATTGTCCCTCATTCCCGTAATTATGTGTCCTCTTAGTATTTGCAGAATCAAAGCGTAGATCGCGAAAAATATTGCTATCAACAGAAAAGCGACCCATGCAAACCAAGCAAAACTTGTTTTTTCAAGTTGCGGAAGAAACTCCTTCAGCAGTTCCTGTTTTCTTTTGTTACTTTCCATTTTTCAAGCTAGTTTTTATGCATTTTTTTTACAAACGGAACATCTTTGTAACGTTGGTTGATTTCATCCGGTTGGTCAAAACCGCGTTCTACCGGAAATTGCCGGTTCACCGGAGGTAAGTAATAAACACTTGGTTTGGTTCCAAGATCTTCCAGATGGCGATAGCCAGAGCGGGAAGTTATTAGTTCGGAAAAACGAATTGTCTCATCTCCGTTGGTGACAATATCTTCGAGCTGATCGCCGAAATAGATGACCCCCATCGGACAGGCAGTAACGCAATGTGGCATTTTGCCGTCCCTGATCATGTCAGGGCAAAAATCGCATTTGCTGACTGTTCCCTCTTTCCCCGGTACGCTGGTTTCGGGAGAGTATGGCTGATCAACGTGCAGATATGGACTGTCAGCCCAATTGAATTGACGGGCTGAATAGGGACAACCAGTCATACAAAACTTACACCCAATGCATCGCTCATTGTCGATCAGCACAATGCCATCTGATCTTTTGTAGGTTGCACCTACCGGGCAAACGCTCACGCACAATGGTTTATCACAATGGAAACAGGGTTTTGGCATCCAGTAGGGTGCAGCTTCTTCCGACTCCTGCATCAGATAAACCTTCATAAATTCTTGCTGTGGAGGTAAATGATGTGCTTTTTGGCAGTGCTCAACACATTTTCTGGCATTTTTGCATTTGGCAAGGTCAATTACCATCACAAACTTACGATGTGGAATCCCCTGATGAGAGGCTTCCGGAGAAATGTATTTTTCCATGTAGTTTATCTTCTCTTTTGGAACTTTAACAAGTTGACCATCCGGTGAAAGCAAAGTAACCATTTCGCCTGGTTCGTTTTCAGGATCTACCGGAATATCAGCGAAAACTGTTTTTGCAGCTACTGCGGATAATCCTGTCAGCAAGCTAATCCGCAGAAATTTTCTGCGGTTATTTTTGTTGTTCTGTAATGAATCGTCCATATTGTCCATAATTTACTTGTTATTCAGATTAAAATCCTCTTGAAGTAGTAAAAAAGCCTCGTAACAAAAATAAAAGGCTAAAGGCAAAAGTCTAAAGGCTAAAAAAAAGAACGCCCTAATCTGTATTTATCGATATTTTCAATTTTTCTTCAAAACGCATAACTCATAGGTTTCTCAGTGCTTCCCTTCGTGATATCCTGTAACTATTGATTTGAAATTACTGTAGGGCTTCGCTCCGATTGTGCAGAAATATACATGAATGATTAAGAAGAGAGATAAAAAAAAGCCAACTGTTATGTGAAGTATATCCGTTACAAAATAAGCATTTTCTGAGAGTAATTGTCTGATTAAAGCACCCGAAAACAACATGGGTAATCCTGTCAGAAAAATAAGCGGCATGAAAATATACATCGTCATGAAGTAGGTAACCTGCTGAATTGGATTGAATTTCATCTTTTTTGTGACTGGAAAAGGAGCATCCTCAGCTTTGAATATTCCAAAGGTATAGTAACGGAATTGCACCATTAACCGGTTTATCAATCCGTTAAGCTGTATTCTGTAATGACGTCCGTTTTTTGAAATAGTATTGGCCAGGATGAAAAGCAGGTAATTGAAAACCAGGATAATGCCCGATATATTATGAAGGCTTACAGCCAGATCGAAACGCATAAAGGGATTCATCGGATCGGAATACTGCATGCTTAGTCCACTGATGATCAATAATATAATAAGTAAAGCATTCAAAATATGCCATATTCTGATTAAACCCGGGTAGAGATATAGTTTATTTTCCATGATCCTGTTTTTTTGTCAGTATTCTAAAAATTGTATGAATAAAAATTCCGGTTAATGTTAAAAGGAAGATGGCAATACTAATTTTGTTTAGATAAACATTCCGGTTTGCACCAATAACGTAAGAGGATTTGAGTATCACTTCATTGTCAAATCCATAACCTGTGGCTTTGGTTTTGAGTTGGTATTGATATAATGAGTTCATCAGGATGGAGTTTTTAGAATGGCATTCCTGACATAATTTAACTGCTTTCCCTTTGGGTTGAATATTGTGTGCAACCAGCAATGAATCCTGTACATGCGCATGGCATTCTATGCATCGTACGTTAAGAAAGTGACGCGCCTGATTTGGAAGCCAGTCATGCCTGGCAATAATATTTGGTTTTATGGTATCGCTTATCAACTCAAATTTGTTGATGTTGTTGTGACAACTCAGACAAATATTGTTGTCATACGCAATGATATTTTTTAATATGGAATCGTTTCTGGCGCTGATTTTGTAAGTATGAGGCTCGTGGCAGGTCCAGCAATTAAAATCTTCCGCATGTTTTGTCGCATGTGTACTCTGAGCATATTCCTGTTCGATTTTTTCAAACTGAAATTTGGCATATTTTTCATCTCCACCATGACAATCAATACAGATCATTTTGGTTTCCATCCTTACTTCCTCCGCATGGGGCCATGATTTAAAGTCTTCGGAATGACAGTCGGTACACTTAAAGGTCTTGTGATTGGATTGATAGAACAACACGGTATCAATTTTCATCCCGGGTTCCATTTTGTGCTTTACCTGTTTCTTTTCAATCGTGTTGTTATAGTTGAAATAGTTATGGGCATGGCAATTTAAGCAATGGTCATTGGTTCTTTGATTGTCTGTTCGGGTTGATGTTATTTTTTCTTCAGCGTGTAATGAGACAACTCCGGATAGCAGAATACTCAATATGACTCCACCGATAAGCTTAACAGCGTACTTCATCTTCATTATAAATTTATCAATTATGGTTCTGATCCTTTGTAGGATTGAAATTTAATCTGATTTTTGTGATGAGTCAACAGAAAAAAAGAGAAGCCACATCATAGATTTTGATTGTGGCTTCTCATTAAAAATTCCATTTTACCATCTTTGACAGGATAGTTTTTATTTAACCCTATTTAATTCGCAAGAATTTAGAATCCCCACAATCTGGTAATGGTGAAACCGATGCGAAAATTTTCCCAATCCAGTTTGTATGAGTTGTTCAGCATCATATCCTGGGGCAGGAGTGATTCGTTGTTTCCGACATAGATTTGGAAAGCATGGGTGCTGGTTGAAATTTCGTAACCAAAGGAGACGATAGGCTCAGGT
>JANYKW010000204.1 GCA_025358025.1 Bacteroidia bacterium
CAATTAGCCCTGCAATCATCCGGGGCAGTTTTAATTGAAGGAGCCAAATGGTGCGGGAAAACCCGCACTGCTTCCAATGCTGCAAAGAGCATATTGTATATGCAGGACCCCGATCAAACTGCATCCTACCAGGCAATGGCCGACACAAAACCTTCCTTATTACTCAAAGGTGAAACACCAAGATTGATTGATGAGTGGCAAATGGCTCCGGTTCTGTGGGATGCGGTTCGATTCGAACTGGATAAAAGGGGAGAAGTCGGTCAGTATATTTTAACAGGTTCCGCAGTTCCTGCCGATAATGTAACCGCACATATGTAACTGGAAATTAAGAATCCCCACTTTTCGGAAAATAACTTTCCCCACTTATTCGGAAAATAAGAATCCCCAGGTAGTGGTTTAAAACATCATAGCCTTCGTAGTTTTAACGTGCAAACAATAAAATAACGAAGGCTTATGAAGACACAATTAAAAGTTTTAACCATGTACAACAAAATTAAGAATCTTTTCCAAGATGGGCTGAGCAAAAGTGCTATGAGCCGACAAACGGGGTATGATCGCAAAACGATACGTAAGTACCTGTCGATGACCGAGGATGAATTGGACGTAATGCTGGAACAAATCAAGCACCGGGCTTACAAACTGGCCCCTTACGAGGAGTTTGTCCACCAGCGAATTACAAAATATGAACATTGTACTTCGGCCCAGGTGGAAGATTGGTTGAAGGAAATTTACCCGGATCTTCCACAAGTGACACCCCGTACGGTTTTCGCGTTTGTTAAATGGGTTCGGCTCAAGTATGATCTTCCCAGGCCGAAAACCTTGCCCCGGCAATGCGAACCGGTTGAAGAACTGCCTTACGGAGAGCAGGCCCAGGTCGATTTTGGACAGCAATATCAGTACAATGGGGAAGGTAAACGGGTCAGGGTCTATTTTATGATCATGGTCCTTTCCAGGAGTCGGCAGAAGCATATCTGGTTCACGGACCAACCGGTGACCACCAAGTTTGTGATCGAAACCCATGAAAAAGCTTTTGCGTACTTTGGCGGGATTACCAGAATCATCGTTTATGATCAGGATTGTACCATTCTCAAGGACGAGAATCACGGGAGCCTGATCTATACCGATGACTTTGCACGATATCTGCAGCAGCGAGGTTTTTCGGTTTTCATGTGCCATAAGGCTGATCCTCAGACTAAAGGAAAAGTTGAAAATGGAGTGAAATTTGTGAAAGGTAACTTTCTGAACGGCCGGCCATACGTTAATCTAAATCTGCTCAACGAAGAGGGTCAGAGTTGGTTGAATCGCACCGGTAATGCAAAAGTTCATGAAACGACTTTTTTGGTGCCCGAGTCGGAATGGCTGATTGAAAAGGAGTACCTGAATCCGTTTCAGCCCCTTCCCCTGACCCCTGATATTGGAAAACCCTATGGTGTACGTCCGGATAATGTTGTCCGCTTCCGGAGCAACCGGTATACCTTGCCCACCGGATCTTACCTGGGCCCGAAAACCCAGGTACGCCTGAGAATCGAAGGATCGAATCTTTTGGTTCATACCATGGAAGGCCGGCTCCTGGCGACCCATGAGCTCTCTCATGAGAAAGGAAAACTCGTTGCTAATAACAATCATCGCCGCGATACGACTGCTAAATTAGATGTCCTTCAGGCCGAACTTCACACACTGTTCTCCAACACCGAGCAATCCGGAATCTACCTGAACGAGATCCGTAAACGCTTTCCCCGTTATGCCCGGGATCAGTTTGCCCAAATAAAGAAAACGATTACCGATCAACCTGAAGGCCTGATCAGTAGTACAATGGAGTATTCTTTGGATCATCACCTGTTCTCCTGCGGGGAATTTAAGAACGTGTTCATGCATTTGCTTAAAAAGCAAAACAGGAAAGAATCCTCGCCGCTGAAGGACTTCCATCCTCAAACGCCTGTTGGAGACCTGGAGCGACTCATCTCGACAGAAGCTCATACCAGTAATATCAATCATTATCAACAAATCATGAGCTAACCCGATGGAAACAATTAGCCAAATCAAAGAATATGCCCGGGAACTCAACCTGACTTCCTTAGCTACGCAGATTGAATCGCTAATCGAGGATGCCCGTCGGACGCAAGCTCCTTATAGCGACTTCTCTCTCTCCCTCCTGGAAAAAGAAATCCTCAGCCGAAGGGCTGCAAACCTGGCCAGGCGCCTCAAATCGGCTCAACTGCCTATCGCTCATGATCTGGATCAGTACAATCATGCTTTTGTCAACGGAATCACTCCGCCGCAACTCAAGCAACTTCGGGAACTGATCTGGCTCGATCAAAACTTTAACCTCATGCTCATTGGAGCTAGCGGTACCAGCAAAACCATGATCGCTGGAGGACTCTGTTATGAAGCGATTAAACAGGGATACAAAGCATTGTTCCGAACCATGGATCAGATTACGCAGACCATCAAGATGAAGGATATTACCACGATGGCTGCCCGAGAATATACTCATTTGCTTGCGGTAGATCTTCTGGTACTCGACGACATTATGATGTTCCCCCTCGAAAAGGAGGTGGCGGTGGGGCTTTTTCAACTCATCAACCATTTGCATGAAAAGGCATCCTTTATCATCACAACGAACAAATCTCCAAAAGAGTGGGCTGAAATGCTTGATGATGAAGTACTTGCTACAGCTATTTTAGATCGGTTACTATACAAATGCGAAGTCATTAGGCTCAAGGGTAATAGTTACCGGTTGGAAAACCGGAAAACCTTTTTTAACGAAAATAAGTCTCAACAAGCATGATGCTGATGATGTACGGTTCAATTGGGAAACAACTTTCTGATGGAAAGTGTGTTGGCAAAAGTTGTTCTCATTTGAACCGGATCTCCAAAACAAAAGTAAAATCCTTTGATAAAATGATGTATTTTTATCGCTCTACCTGGGGAATCTTAATTGCCAAAAACTGGGGAAAACTAATTTCTAGTTACACCTGGTCCGACAACGAGATCCGGTTTTCGCTCCGGTCGGTTTTTAAGAACCTCACGAACATCGGGCAGATATTTATCGTGGGCGAGAAACCGGCCGGGTTGAAGGGATTCATTTACATCGACCATCCGGATGAGTTTTCCTCCGTCAATGCCGATGGGAACATTATCCGGAAAGTTCTCCGGGCATGCCGTGATCCGCGGGTATCCGAGAAGTTCCTGTTTATCAATGATGACCACATCATTATGAAACCCCTCCGGGCCGACCGTATCCCACCGTTCCACAAAGGCGACCTGCGCTCCTTTGATCTC
>JANYKW010000052.1 GCA_025358025.1 Bacteroidia bacterium
GAAAAATTTTATAGAATTATCAAAAGAAGAGATCATTACGATTAATGGTGGGGCTTCCTTTGCCTACAGAGCAGGACAAGTTTTTGCAGTATTATTTGATTTAGCAGATTTCACAACTCCTGGGATTTCTTCTCCACGAGGTGTAGCTGCTGTTTACGATTGGTTTTATAATTAAATTCACTCAACTAATATAAAGGCCTTCATCGGCCTTTATATTTCACCTAACCTGAATAATTCATAAAAAAAAGAAAAGCTCTTGGAAATTCAAGATAAATGATTATCTTACAGTCGATTAAACAAAAAATCCAATGAGCTTTTCAGAAAATAAAATTACAGAAAAAACCTTAACTAACCAAGCGGATATTTCAATTTTCCAAGCCAAACTCTTCGACTTACAACCAATTGAAAATAAGCGTGTTGAGGTTAGTTTCACTGCTTCAGAGATTTCTTCAGATGGCGGGTTGCTTTTGATTAAAGATATCGAACGCCAAACAGGCATTATCAAAGCCCTGGTTTCCTGTATTGAAGACACACGGCATCAGAGTTATGTTGATCATTCCCTTGAAGAAATTGCAGCACAACGTGTTTATCAAATTGTTGCTGGGTATGAAGATGCTAATGACTGCAATACATTGCGTGATGACACCATACTGAAAATGAGTGTTGGACGTTTGCCTATGACTGGGAATCCATTGGCATCACAATCAACTATGACCCGTTTTGAAAACACCCCCAGGGCAAGCGAGCTTTACAATATAGCGTTTGGCTTTGCCGATAAGTTTGTTGAATCCTATCCCTCTGAACCACATGTAATTATTATTGATTGCGATGATACCAACAGTGATACCCACGGGGCACAACAATTATCGCTGTTCAACAACTACTATGGTGAGTATTGCTATATGCCCCTGCACATTTATGAGGGATTATCGGGAAAACTGATTACCACCATACTCAAACCAGGTAGGCGCAGCAAAGGCGCAAATGTTTTTGGGATACTCAAAAGACTTATTGCCCATTTGCGTAAGTCGTGGAGAAACACAGTGATTATTGTAAGGGGTGATAGCCATTTTTGTAGCAAAGAGTTGATGGACTGGCGTGAGGACAAACCCAACGTTCATTTTATAACAGGCCTGACTGGCAACAGCGTATTGAATTCCAGGATCAAGGATCTCGTGGAAAGCTGTGAACATGGATTCAAATGCGATGGAAAACCAGTAAAACGATACCACTCTTTTAATTACAAAGCCGGAAGTTGGAAAAACTATCAGCGGGTGATTGTTAAGATTGAAGTATCGGATAAAGGAACTAACATTCGGTTCATTGTGACCGACTTGTGGGAATACCGGACCAAAGCACTTTATGAGCATGGTTACTGTGGGCGAGGCAGGATGGAACTCAATATAAAAGATCATAAGACTTACCTGCAGTCAGGACGTATGTCGTGCAACAGCTTTTATGCCAATCAGTTCAGACTGTTCTTGCACTCTGCTGCATACGTGCTGATGCACACTTTGCAGGAAAAGATGCTCAAAACAAAGGGCTTGTCAGCGGTTACTATGAAAACATTACGGGAAAGGTTTATTAAAATAGCAGCTCAAGTCAGGGAACTGAAGACTAAAATAAAGGTGGAATTCCCGGCTTCATGCCCGCAAACTGAATTGCTGGAAAATTATTTTCTGGAAATCGGGCAACTACGACATTAGATTAGCCATATACAAACCAAGATCAATAATACATGCTATAAATCAAGAACTTGTAAGATACAGGATGGAAAACTTATGCTATGTGGTGACAGAAATTTGATAATTATTGACAAACAGATAAAAAAAACCAATCTCTCACCCTTGTTGACAATGAGCGAAAGAAAAAAATTGGGCACATCAGCAAGTAATTTCCCAAAGTGTAAGACGAAAATCATCCGAATTCGGTATTTTTACAGTTCATGAATTATTCAGGATAGATACGCCAGTGCCATTAAAATGGAAAATCGCTTCATCACCACCATTGCCACTAAATTTGGCCTGAGAATCATTCTTCTGGTAGGTCTCCCATTTTCCTTTGAACTCCCAGCCATCTTTGCCGAATACGGTCTCCAGACGGTTGAAATAGCATTCCCCAAACTGGTTTTCGACCGTCTGGAGAC
>JANYKW010000094.1 GCA_025358025.1 Bacteroidia bacterium
GATTCGCTTGTAAAGCGATGGCTTAATGGAACACATCAGGGAAACGTTTCGCCGAAACATCTGTCGTATTATCTTGATGAATTTGCTTTTCGATTCAATCGGAAACTTTCAACATACAGAGGGAAGTTGTTTTATCGGTTAATGCAACAAGCAGTAACAACCCCTCCGATGCCATTGAAAGAAATTGTGAAAGAGAATCAACTTGTTTAAAGCAGATAAGCAGTATAGTTAAAAATAATATAATTTTGAATCAAATCTATTACTTAACATCCAGTAATTATCTATGACAAGTTGGCAATTTCTATTCTGTGTGCTAATTTAAATGAAAATGGCAAGCTCAACCAAAAATGCCTGAAGCACATAGGTGATTCAGGTGGTGAAGGCCATCAATATTTTACTTTTGCTTGAGTCGGCTGGAAAGCCTGGCGTAACCTGGTGGCTTAACCATTTCCGATGGAAATAATAATGCTTCTTGGGGCTGTACCCGATGGTGATTCTGGATTTCGCGGATGAATCAGGGCTGGTTATTTGTTTAAACAAAAATTTTCTAATAAACTTTCTTCTCCTGATGTGAACAATTTTCAGACTTAGATGTTATGCTTATGAGTTTTGCTCACAGCATCATCAAATGAAGACTAATTATTTAATATTGTTGATTTTTGCAGGATTGTTTCTGTTTTTTACAAATAGTTGTGAAAAGGAAGAGCATGACGATAATCAATATATGAATCTGATTTACCAAAATGTTTCTGATCTGGAGGGGAACAAATACAAAACCATACAAATCGGAGCCCAGGTTTGGATGGCTGAAAACCTGAGAAGCACAAAATACCGCGACGGAACTAAAATTCCAGCTATTGGCAGTGGCATTCTTTGGGATAGTTCAACAGCCGGAGCATATTGTAATTATGACAATGACAGCCGTCAGGTAGTCACCTACGGACTGTTGTACAACTGGTATGCAGTACATGATAGTCGAAACCTGGCACCAATAGGGTGGCATATCCCCACTGAGGCTGAATGGGAAATATTAACCGAATTTCTGGGAGGGGAGAGCATAGCAAGCAGCAGATTAAAAGAAAGAGGTACAGTCCACTGGAATATCCCGAACTCAGGGGCCACAAACGAATCGGGATTCACGGCACTGCCTTGCGGTGCCCGTGGTGAAGTGGGGCAATTTTGTTTCCTTGGAACAGTGGGTTTCTGGTGGAGCGCCGACTTCACAAGCAACAGAACTGCATTTCTTCGGGGTGCAACAAATTATTCAACCAATATCTTCAAGTATACCTACAACAAGGAGTACGGATTTTCAGTTCGTTGCATTAAAGATTAAGCAATAATAACTAATTTCGCACAAGGAATTATAACCCTCACACCTCAGAAAAATTTTTACAGTTTTTTAATGCCAGTCCAACTAAATTTAAAAAACATGACAATGAAAAAAATCATTTTATCGGTTACAATGATTTGTGTAACCATCTTTTCGTTGGTTAATTGCAGCAAAGACAAAATTGAAATTTCAGATTCAGCAATGACAAACAGCGATCTCTCGAAATCTGCTGCGTTGGTTACAGCGACAACCCAAACAGTAGTTTTTTCCGGTTTGACATGGAATATTAAATCAGGTAACGGGTTGGGTCCGGGACCCAATAACTGGAATGCATCAAATGTCACTGTAGATGATGCTGGCAGTCTTCATTTGAAAATAACATATTCAATCCTTGCCGGTAAATGGGAGTGTGCTGAAATATGGACACAAAACTCTTATGGGTTCGGGACGTACGAATGGGTAGTAGAAGGAAGTCTTGATTTTAATAAGGATGTTGTTTTGGGACTTTTTAACTATTTGCCGTCCAGAAATGCCAGTAAAGCTGCCGAAATCGATATTGAATTTGCGAAATGGGGCGATCCAAACCGTTCAGATATTGGGAATTATTCAGTATGGCCACCCAAAGTAATATCTAATGGTTTCCACTGGAACAGGAAGTTTGTTGTTTCTAATACCGATCCGGCCAGATCCACAAAGCACATGTTTACCTGGACCTCACGAAGTGTTTCTTTTCAATCTGAATATGTGGGCGGACCAGTAATAAATTCAAATGTATATGCTCCTGCAAGTCCGACGAAATATATACCCCAGGTTGCGGCACCGGTGCGCATTAATTTTTGGTTATTCCAGGGGCAGGCATCCACGCTTTCTCAAAACGCGCCTGTGGAGGTTGTTATAAGTAGCTTCAGGTTCACAAAATTATAACATACTGCTTTGAAATTTTAAATAGTCAAAACTCACCCCAGCGCTCTTTGACTGTTTTAATGCGGTAAATTTCCCACAATGTATATGCTGTTTGTCCCGGCAATTTTGACAATAGCATGTATAAAATAAAAGACCGCTGTAAATATTTGATTTACAGCGGTCTTTATTAGTGTTCGTCGGGGTACCAGGATTCGAACCTGGGACCCCCTGGTCCCAAACCAGGTGCGCTACCGGACTGCGCTACACCCCGATGACTTTTGTTGTATCCAAGGATTCGGCTTCCTTCAAAAGTGTTGCAAAAGTATCCATTTTTTTA
>JANYKW010000126.1 GCA_025358025.1 Bacteroidia bacterium
GTAATGTGGACTAACTTTGTAATAGTGGGTCAGCAATGATTCATAGCCTCGTTGGGTGAGTCGTGCCAGCGTGATGGTTGTGACCAAAATCGGACTTTGGGCAACCGCCCAGCCTCCTTTTCTGCTCCGGCTCCATTGATAGGCATGATTTAAATCCACTCCAAGCCTTATCAGGTTTTTCCGCTTTCGCTCAGGTTTCTTCCAATCGGTCCAAATGCAATATCGTATCCGGTTGCGTAACCATCCGTCCAATTCACTGAGCTTATTGTATATGCTCGCGAATTTGAAATAGTTGATCCAACCCCGGTGTACTTCTTTTAGCTTTTGCATACGTTGGTCGAAACTCATGGGCTTTGTTTTGCGGGTTATCTCCTTTAGCTTGATTTTAAACGTTTTCCAACGTTTCGCTTCAACAACCAGTTGGTATTTACCTTTTATTCCTTTTTGATACGTGGATACGAAACCGTAGCCAAGTATGTTGAAGGTTAACGGGCGACGAATACCGCTCTTTTCCCGGTTGATCGGTAGTTTCAATTTGTCACGTAAATACAAAAAGATACTATTCCCGACCTTACGGGCTTCGTTTTCGGTTTTGCAGTAGATACTGAATTGAGTAGACCCAGGGAACTTCCCCCTGAGTCTCTCACAGATCCGTGCGTAAAAGTCTCCCTTTACACGGCTCCTATTATTCAGCCTCAATGGTATGTTCATACCATTGGCGGTGTGACTCCAAACTTCCAGTGTGCAAATAACGTGGGGTTCTGTTTAAACATGCTCCCCAACCACCTGATCGCTCTGGTTTTATGTCTTCTACATCGCTTAAACTTCCGTGATACCCAATGGGCTAACCGTACGTTTAGACGCTGAAACAATGGATACATCGCAGATTTGTAAAACTTGCTGTAGTAACTGATATAGCCTTGCAATTTCGGATTAAACATATTCGCCAAATCCGACAGGCTTTTATCTGATCTTTCTTGCAAGTTCCAGCTCCTCATTTCCTCGCTGATCTTCTTTCTCGCTTTCGTACTGATTGCGGGACTAAAATTTATAAAGAATTTACCCCATCGGTTCTTTGACCTCCTGGCCATAAAAGTAAATCCAAGAAAATCAAATCTTTCCAATTCATGGCTTCCTCTTCTGTCATCATCTTTGCAGTAAACAATCTTAGTCTTTGCTTCATTTAATGACAGTTTACACTGTTCTAATCTATCCATGATAGCTGTTTTAAGGAACTCTGCTGCTTCCTTCGTCCTGCAATGGCAAATGGTATCGTCCGCATATCTTTCAAAGGGGACTAAAGGATATTTCCTTTTCATCCATTCATCAAAAGTATAATGCATAAACAGATTCGCTAATAAAGGTCCAATTACTGAGCCTTGTGGAACCCCATTATCTCTTTTTATCTGCTGCCCATCCCTCGTTTGGTATGGAACTTTCAGCCATCTCTCAATATAAAGCAATATCCAAGGTTCTGATGTGTGTCGTTTGACTGCCTTCATAAGGAGTTCATGATCTATCGTGTCGAAAAACTTTCGAATGTCAAGATCAAGTACCCAGTCATATCGCCAACACCGTCTCCGGGCTGCTTCTACTGCCTGATGTGCTGACCGGTTTGGCCGGTAAGCATAAGAGCTCTCATGGAATAAAGGATCAATTACCGGTTCTAATAACAGAACTGCGCACATCTGTGCAACGCGATCAGAGACCGAAGGAATTCCCAGCGGCCTCGTTTCTCCATTTCCTTTTGGTATTTCAACCAGTTTTACTGCTGATGGCATATAGCTCCCCGATGACATCCGATTCCAAAGTTTATATAGGTTCTTCCCTACTTCTTTGTCGAACGCTTCTATCGTTACGTTGTCTATGCCTCCAGCTCCCTGATTGCTTTTTACCTTCAGGTATGCCTTCCAAACTACTTGTTTTGGAATGTCAAATGGCTTTGCTGTCTGATTTAATTTCATCCTAAAATTACTTTCAGTTGGTTAATTCTTTCAGCTGAATAATGTACCCCCTTCGCTAAGCCTTCATTACAAAGACTGTCTAATACTACTACGGGGTTCTCTGCCCCTGTGCCTCGTATTGGTACTCTGAACTTCACAGGTTCCCTGCTTAGTTTTCTCCCTTAGCACCGAGACGACAGGTTCCCAAGTTCCATGATAACGCCTCCTTACAGATCATGCCATCTTTGTGCCGGATGCCGCTTAGACAGTATATCAGGTGTCCTCCAAGCTTATCCCGGGTTAACGACTTCCCCCCGGTTTTGACATCATTCCTACGCTTTCGACATTTCATCAATGGTTCCCTTGCGGTCATCTTCTGTAAAGTTACCTGATAGATTTTACTCTACCTTTCCTGTATCGCTCACTACCACACCTCTTAAATGCAGCAGCATACAGTGGTTTGAAATCAGTTCCTGCAAACCGAATTCGGAGGGCCTACCCCCATCATCATCATAGCATCAACTCCCAATGAAGGAACTGTTCGTGGCGCACAATCGTC
>JANYKW010000143.1 GCA_025358025.1 Bacteroidia bacterium
GATGCTGGTTCTTCGTCACATTTGGGGACGCACAAAATTTAGCGAAAATATTGTATAAATATCAGATATTCAGATAAATATGTTCGTTTTCCCTTGGTAATCTGGTAGGTATTTATTATCTTCAAGTAATTTAAAATCAATTACTTATGAGGATAAATCACCTTATTGATCTTCCTAAATTCGGTATTAACGACATTGAACATAATAATGGCAAAATCACGATTTTTGCTTTTATCAAGTCCTGCCGATCCCAATGCCCTATCTGTGGCCATTTCAGTACCTCTGTCCATGATCATTACCATCGAAAAATAACAGACTTACCCGTATTTCAAAATACAACGTTACTCTTCTTAAGGACACGAAAATTTAAGTGCAGAAATTTTTTGTGCCCGCGTAAAGTGTTTTCCGAGCAGACATCCCATTTAAGGAAATACTCACGAAGGACATTAAGGGTATCCCAATTATTGGATTCATTAGCAATTGAACTAACAGGAAAACTTGGGAGTCAGCTATCAAAGCTGCTTTTTCTTCCTGTAAGTTGTTCCACGGTCACTCGTATTGCACTTAAACAAGAACTTCCGGTTATAACACAACCTGTAATACTTGGGGTTGACGATTGGGCATTTCGTAAAGGTGTGAATTATGGTACAGTTTTGATCGATATGGAAACGTCCAGACCGATTGATCTCTTATCTTCACGGGATAGTGCTAACTTTAAAGAATGGCTTAAAAAATATCCTGTAGTTAAGATTGTCACCCGAGATCGATCTGGTGCCTATTCTTCAGCAATAAATGAAATTTGTCCAGATGCTATTCAAGTTGCTGACAGATTCCACTTGCTAATGAACCTTTCGGATGCCCTTGATAAATACTTTAAAAGTGTCAGAAAGGAAATACGCCAGGTAATAACAGATAAGACAGTCGAAATATTATCATTATCTGCCAATGAAAACCAATGTAATAGCACAGACGTTACAAACTTTCTTGCTGTACAAGTTGCCTCAGAAACTAAAGAGATCCAGCTCGATCAGCGAATAGACACTTTTAACAAGGTCAAAGAATTTCAATCGAAAGGTACTCCTTTGAAAAGAATCTCAACAATTTTAAAAATCAGTCGTAATACGGTACGCTCTTATTTCATTCAAGAAACCTTGTCCCCCAGGATTCACCCAAGATCTGTCAACATTGCTCTATTTTCAGATTATATTTTGTCCCGGTTAAATATGGAAGGATATAAGAAGAAAGACATTTTTGATGAAATCCTTGGGCTTGGTTATAATGGTGGCCACACACAGGCCTTCGTTTACATCAATAAATTGAAGTTGGAATATGGCATTACTACCCTAGATAGCCTAAAGGTTCAGCAGAAAATAATACCATATGTCAAACCATTAGATTCAAGGAAATTAGCCAAATATATAGGAGGATCAATCTCGGAGATTGAAGATCCCGATGAAAGAAGTTGTATGAAAACATTAATTGCAAACTTACCGGAACTTCAAATAGTCAGGAAATTGGTGCAGATATTTCGAACCATGCTCAAGCGAGGTTGTGGCAGCATAACAAGATGGATAGATTTTGTCAAAAAATCGAAGCGAAAATTATCAGGACTGAAATCATTCGCCCATGGTTTATCCAGAGATATAAAAGCTGTTGAAAACGGAATAAGATTGCCTTGGAGTAACGGCACTGTCGAAGGACATGTGAACAGAATCAAATGTATCAAGCGCCAAATGTATGGCAGGGCCAGTTTTGAACTACTGCGTAGGAAAGTGATATTGTCTCAGCATGGGTAACTGTCCCCAAATGTGACGAAGAACCAATATGCTCCGGATTTTTAAGCCTCTTTAATCAATTTAAGGGGGGTCAGCATCTGCCGGACTGTCATGAATGATAAAATGGCAGAACCGAAAAATGATCTAATTTTTTGCCGGCCAGCTGGGGTCAGCATCGTCCGGATTATCCATACGGATATTCTGATTATGCCTCCACGTTATGCTCATTGTCCTGGTCGTTTTCCTCAGGGGGTACTGGAGATAAGATGGAAATCTTTATCAATGGCACTGCAATTGTATCCACAGGATCGACCAGTTCAGGCACGATAAGTTGTGCAATTGGTGATGCAGTCTCAGTCACGATCGATCCGGGCAACCGGGATTACAGTGAGGCATCATTACAGATAAATGGTGCAGCAATGCAGACAGATATTCAATACACGCCGTCACTATCTAATTTGTCGGGAACAGTAAATGGGAATGTTGTAATATCAGGCTCAACTCATAATTAACAGCGATTTAAAAATAGAGAACCTGGTTAGTAGCTGGGTTTTTTGTCCTTTAGCCCCAGTGGCGGTATGGTTAGTTTTGGATGTAAAACATCAAAAAAATGACCATACCGCCACCTCTTATGTCCGATGTACTGAGTTTTATAGCATTAATAACTACTGCCTATTTGACCTACAGGCAGAAGACGCACAACAAAAAAAACGACTCAAAAATCGAGCAGTACAAGGCCCAGCTGAAGGAGAAGTCCACTAAGGATGCCGAAAGTTCTGCCATTATATATGGAGAACTCTGGAGAGGACTTCATGAGCTGAAAACAGACCGCGTCTATATTATACAGCCCCACCCATCGCACACGAATCGATTTTTAACCATTACCATGGAGGTAAAGAAAAAGGGCGTATCTGCTATGAAACAAAACATACAAGCCCTTCCAATGGCTGATGTAGCCAATTTCGTTTCAATCCTTGCCAAGGAAACCTTCATCAACTTCAATGACATTTCCACAGAAATAATAGACAAGGAAGCAAAGTCTATCATGGGCATCGCAGGAGTACTCTCAATAAGCGTTGTTCGTCTTGAAAACACAGATGGGAAATGGATAGGAAATATCATTTGTGAACACACACAGAAACTCTGCTGGCAATGCGGAAAATGTGAAAAGGTTCTGGGAGATATGGCAAAAATCATTGCACCCATTCTACCGGATTACGAAGGCTAAAACCAAAACTCCATGACAAGATCTGAGATCATCACCGAATTGAAAAACTATTTTGCACTTCCGGACCTGGTATGCCCGGATACTTTCAAGACTTTCGGGTTGAAAGCTTGGCAGTTTCTCCGTACGGATTACCTGAACACACTCCTGATTGTTCGCCGGGATATTCTAAAATCCCCGATGATCTGCAATAACTACCTCACAGCAGGGAAAACATACACCCAAAGAGGGCTAAGATGCAATCTTTGCGAGATTGTAAAGGAGAAATCAGCTCAGGGGAAAATCTACTTATCCGCTCACCTGACCGGCTGCGCCGGAGACTTCAATGTAGTAGGCATGACATCAGTTCAGGCCCGTCACTTGATAATCGACAACATCGATAAACTGCCATATCCGATCCGCATGGAAAATGGAGTGACCTGGCTTCACCTCGACACTTATGACAGCGGAAATAACCAGCCTTATAAACTCTTTACCGCATGACAAACTTTTGGCCTAACGTCGCAATATTCTTTGTCGGAATCATATGCGGTCTGGTAATCTACATCAAAATGAAGAATCCGGATACGATTATCAACGACAACCAGCGTATCGGAAAGATTAAAAGCCGTGGAACAGGAAGCGCACAGACAACATCGCTAGTCAGGGCAGCCCTGGATCCAAATAATGTTCCGGCTGCCAGGAAGCCATTGCTTGATAGGATTTTCCCCGGAAGGAAGCTTCGAAGAGTTACGCAAAGAAAGAAGAGAAGCACGCATCCAGGTAACAGATCCTCCTTAATCTGTCCTTTCCGAAGCACTTGAAATAAGCAAAATTTGATCAATTAAATATTTACCAAAAACAAATTACCATGAAAAACATTTTAATGTTTATCTCCCTTATCGGGATTCTTGCGGTAGGATGTGCATCTTTAAAAAAAGATACTCCACAAAAGACTCAAACCCTGTTTGTGCAAGCTGCTGATATTGGAGCTCAGGCAACCATTATCGCAGCGGTGGACGAAACTATTGTTCCATTTGCTCCGGCGCCAGCACCCAACGTTGTCGACTTCCTGAAAAACAACTTCGCTGAATTGACCCTAGGTCTGCTGGCATTTCTAAAAATCTTAGTCAATTTAACACCTACCGAAGCTGATAACAGGATTTTTGGCCTTCTTGATAGTTTCATAAACTGGATAGTTCCGAACTTCAAAGCCGGTGGTGGAAAGTTTACTTAAGCAATTGCTCCCTGGATTTTTGAGTTTTCACATCCCTTGTCAGGCAACTGCAAGGGATGTTTTTTTTCTCCCTTTTTTCTTTTCCGTAATCTTGATTTTTATAGGATCAGTATTTAAATAGTCTATCAACTTTCGGTTTGCCTTGTCAGCCCTCTCGAAATCTTCGTTGATGTAAATTCCAGTCACTTTCATTTCGGGATTGGAGTGGCCCAACATTAAACTTATATCATCTTTGGATATTCCGATCGTTCTGCAGATAGAAGCAAAAGAATGCCGGACAGCATAATCCGTCAGTGGAATTGGAAGATTCAATTTTAATTCATCATGAATATCTTGAAGACTTTCGTTTATCATCTTACCGAAGCTTTCCTGGTCGGCATATTGGAAGTGATTCTGTCGGCTGTGCGCTTTTACTTTTGTTTTTCTTTCTTCTGAGCAATTGTCAGCGAACCAAAGCAGGTATGTTTTGCCAGTGTATGCCTCAATTAGCTCATCAGCCTCCTGCTCAATCTTGATGTTGTAAAACCTTCCGGTCTTTGCCCGGTGGAATTGCAATCTGTCATTAATGCGCTTATTCGGCTTCAGATAAAACAAGTCTTTTAGGTTTATTCCATGAAGATACATTTGTAACATAAATACATCTCTGGCTATTAGCTGCCTGGGAGTTTTTGGCGCAAAGTCCCTGATTGATCGGATCACTTCAACGCTCAGGTTTCTGTTCCTGGAAACTTCAGTTTTGACTTTGAATTTTCTAAAGGGATAGTTGGTGATCAGGTCGTCCTCGATGGCAGAATTAATCACAGCCCTCAAATATCTAAGGTAGGAGGCC
Source organism: Bacteroidia bacterium (assembly GCA_025358025.1). Taxonomy (GTDB): domain Bacteria; phylum Bacteroidota; class Bacteroidia; order Bacteroidales; family Prolixibacteraceae; genus CAINVV01. The sequence goes on from JANYKW010000143.1 coordinate 5,046, forward strand.
ACACCATTTTGAGTCATAAATTTTGGCTCTTCCTTTTCTGCGTCCTTAGTCTGATTCTCAACTTTCTTCTTTTTTTTGCCTGGCTTCTCATCAACATTCTTTTTTTTACTCTCGATTGGAGTTGTAAGGCACCAGGATGAAAACTTTTCTAACCACCTGCCATTTATTTCACTCATGTCCAACTCCCGGCTTCCGCAATAATTCAGGATCTTGTTGCGCGTTACTTTTAAAAGTTTGGCAGTTTTTTCTCTTCCCTGAGATTCAAGCTCTGTTATACGCTTTTGGCAATACTCGAAAAAGTCAGTTTCCATAACTACTTCTTCCTCGTCCTCTATCAAAAATGATTTAAGCTGGTGGACATTCATTTTTGCCACCTTCTCAGGATTTTTCATGATTTTAAGATCACCTTCATTTTTGATTTGAGTAAGGATAACGTTTTTTGTTGAAGCATCGGGATCTCCTTTTTTTCCTCCTTGAACCAATCCAAGGTCTTTTATCCAAAAATCTTCTGTGGTTGTTATATCTGTCGCAACTCTGATGGTCTCAGCTTTGTGTGAGATCTGTTGATAAACCATGTATTCACCATTGTGAAGCTTTTTACTCTTATTAATTACCAGTTTTATCTTTGCCATGATATTATTGGACAAGTTTTCGGACAAGTTTTGGACAAGTTTTCACAGCAAATATAAGCAATAATTCACAGTTTTTAGCAACTCAAACACAAAAAAAGAGGAACACTTCCGGTTTAAACCTTCTGTATTCCTCTGATTATCATTGATTTACTTTGGAGCCATTTGCCGGACTCGAACCGGCGACCTGCTCATTACGAATGAGCTGCTCTACCAACTGAGCTAAAGTGGCCAATGATTCACAAAAATAGGAAAAGTTTCAGACTGCAGTGGGGTGGGGTGTTAATTTTCCCAGTCTAAAATAATTTTACCGCAATTGCCCTCTTCCATGATCTCAAATGCCTTTTGAAATTCAGTATAGTGAAACCTGTGGGTTATTACCGGGGCGATATTCAATCCTGATAAGAGCATCTTTTCCATTTTGTACCAGGTTTCGTACATCTCCCGCCCATAAATGCCTTTAAGCGTAAGTCCCTTGAAGATTACTTTGTCCCATTCTATCTGGGTCGTATCGGGCAAGATACCCAACAAAGAGATCTTTCCGCCATTGTACATGGATTTAATCATGGTGTCAAACGCTACCGGCGACCCGGAAACCTCCAGTCCGATATCAAAACCGGCTACCATACCAACCTGCTTCATGGCAGCTGTAATATCCTCATTTATTGGATCAATAACCAGGGATGCCCCCATTTTTCCTGCAAGATCTCTTCTATAGGGACTAACTTCGGAACCGACTACATTTCTTGCCCCTACAAATCTGCAGATAGCGATTGCCATACAACCAATTGGTCCACCGGCACCGGTAACCAGAACATCTTCACCAATCAGCGGAAAAGAGAGCGCAGTATGCGTTGCGTTACCCAATGGGTCCATGATTGAAACAATCTCATCAGGTATTCTTGCATCAATGTGCAATACATTTTCAGCAGGTACCGATACATACTCAGCAAAGCCACCGTCCCGGTTTACTCCAATACCTACCGTGTGGTCACAAATGTGTTTTCTTCCCCTTCGGCAATTGCGACAAAAACCACAGGCAATGTGCCCCTCCACAGTAACCCGCTCTCCAATGTTTACTTTTGTAACTTCATTACCGGTTTTTACAACAATCCCAACGTATTCATGACCAATCGTCATCGGCGTTTTGATGGTCTTCTGCGCCCAGGCATCCCACTTGTAGATGTGCAGGTCAGTTCCACAAATAGCTGATTTACTGATTTTTATCAATACTTCATTGGCCCCTGTTTCTGGAATTGGAATCTCTTCCATCCATAAACCCTTCTGAGGCAGACTTTTTCTGATTGCTTTCATTCCGTTCGGGTAAATTCGTCTCTAATTTGTGTTATCTGTTTACTTTATCCTTTATACAAAGTAAACAATTTCCACTACTTCAATTCCTAATAAAAATCACTCTTTGGTTCATTTTTCACGAAGTTGATTAATTTTATCGGATTATGGATTAGCTGAATCACCACTTTTAACTCTCAACCATGCTCAAATATCTCATCCTGCTGATTTATATTCTCCTGATGATAAGTATTGGAATTTACTCATCCCGGAAGATACTTTCTTCACACGACTATATGATCGCGGGGAACAGGGGGAATGTATGGCAGATTACGGGTTCTTTACTGGCTACAATATTGGGAAGTACTGCCATTCTCGGCAGCTGTGACCTTGCATTTTATCAGGGATGGGCGGCAGCATGGTTGATCCTGGCCGGAGCCTTTGGACTCTTGCTACTGGTTTTTGTGGCGCCACTGGTAAAACGCCAGGGGAGATATACACTTCCGCAATTAATTGAAGATCATTACGGTAAGGAGGCTAAAACGATCGCGTCCCTGGTAATTCCAATTGCCTGGATTGGGGTCATCGCAGCCCAGATCATTGGGGGAGCAAAAGTGATGAACAGCTTCTTTGGTTTTTCTTACGAGGCATCAGTATGGGGAATTGGTCTGCTGTTTATCTTTTATACTGCCGTGGGCGGACAGGTTTCAGTCATCAAGACAGATCTTACCCAATCGTTCATCATTATTCTGGGAGTGATGGCTATAGCCTGTTATCTTTTTTTTAAAGGGCAGTCCAATCAGGGGGAGATGACCCGTTTGGGCTTTCCCTTTAATGAAGCATTTCATCCAATGGATCTTTTCGTTCTGTTTTTGACCTATTCGACAACCTTTTTGGTCGGACCTGATATCTACACCAGATTGTATTGTGCAAATAATGAGAAGGTTGCACGAAAAAGTGTGCTGATCTCAGCGATCATCCTGATCCCTTTTGCTTTCATGATAACCTATCTGGGCGTATTTGCTGCTCATCAGTTTCCGGGCTATGATTTCAGTCAGGGTTCCTCCCTGATCTCTGTCATGAGTTTCATTTTGCCCGAATGGGGAATCGGAATACTGGTCGCGGCGATTTTATCTGCAGTCATGTCATCCGCATCCACCACACTGCTGACTTCCTCTGTTATTATCAACAATATCATTCATAAAGACCTTGACACAGCAAAATCGATCCGGCATACGAAACTTATTCTTACAGGTCTCGGACTGTTAAGCATATTGTTATCACTCAGGGTAACATCCATCGTTCAATCACTCCTGATTGCCCTCACATTTTTCTCCGGAGCATTCATCTTACCAGTCCTGGCCGGATTGCTGGGCTTCAGAAACAATAAGCTTCAGAGTAATCTTGCTATTGTCATGGGCGGTCTTATTGCCCTTGCAGGAAAAATAATTGGGGTGTCTGGCCATAATAAAACTGGTAACCTGCTTATTTTAAGTGCTTTTATTATAAACGGAACTTTGCTTTTCCCGGGAGGCAGATGGTTGGAAAAGTCAAATGGATTGACTCAACAGACTGAGAAACTGTTTAAAATTAGAATTAGAGCCCAAAAATCAAAAAAAAACCCCGGCCCTAATGGGTGATTTTTGATTTTTCGGACTCCTTCAGGATTTGGGGTGAACCGAATAATCAAAATACCATGAACTTTTCCTGCTCTTTTTCTCAGAAAAAGGATATTTTTGATCAAATTTTAACCATTGGAACATTCCCTCATACTTCTTCACGATAACAGACAGGTTTTTACCAGTGATGAACATTGGTTGTATCCTCTTTTTGAACTGGAACTGTTTTTGAAAGATGCTGCATTTCCATTGGATCAGCTTTTCCTGAAAGATAAGATTGCCGGGAAAGCTGCGGCTTCGCTGATTGTGAGATTGGGAATTCGCAATTGCTTTATCGAACTGCTTAGTGAAAGGGCAATCCCCGTTTTTGAGCAATATGGCGTGAAATATGCTTATGATCAGCTGGTGGATCATATCCAGTGCCGCACCGAAGATTTGATCACCGACAAAATGAGTATGGAGGACACGTATCTTTTCCTGAGAAAAAGAGCCGGAAAAGTTCAGGGTACTTCGCTAAAAATTAATTCTCTAACGGTTGATGTAGCTGGCAAGAGGATTTTGGAGAAACTTGATCTTGAGTTAGGCAGGGGTGAACAGCTGGTCGTACAGGGAGAAAATGGTTGCGGAAAATCAACCTTGTTGCGTTCAATACTGGGTTTGATCCTGCCGGTAAGTGGATCTGTTTCAATAGGAGAGGAGCTGGTAGGTAGTGCGAAATGGAGAAAAAACAGCGCCCTGACTGGTTATCTCAACCAGGAGACCATCAAAAATTATTTTCCTATTACTGCTGCAGAGGTTGTAGCCATTGGCGTGAGCGGGATAAAAATTTCAAACCGCGAACGTGATTACCGTGTTGAATTGTCCATGCGAAAGACAGGCAGTTTTCATTTGCAGAACCAACTGTACCATCAATTGTCGGGAGGAGAAAAACAACGTGTTTCATTGGCGAGATGCTTATGTCAGAATGCCAGGATACTGCTGCTTGATGAGCCAACCTCCTATCTGGACGAAAAAGGGAAAGAGGAATTGGGTGAACTTCTGGTGGATTTGAGCAGGAACGAAGCTCCTACCATGCTGTTGGTATCACATGATACGAACTGGACAAACCAACTGAACTGGTACAAAAAGACGCTGAAAGACGGTAGATTATGGTAGAACTATTTACATATCCGCCTATATTAAAAGGATTTATCGTGCTGATTTTGACCGGATTCGCATTCCCAATCACAGGCGTATACCTGCTTCGGATGAATTTGCTGCCTTTGCGATTCATGCTGATGCATGGTGCAATTCTGGGTGGTGCTATTTCGCTGGCTATGGATGTAAATCCATTTGGAGGTACCCTGATTGTAAACCTGTTGCTGGTACTTTTGATAACCTGGATGTCAAGATCCCTGAAAACTGATCCGGGTCAGCTGAGCGCATTTTTTATGGTGGTCTCCATTTCATTGGCTTTTATCTTTATTTATCGGTTTCAAATTCCGGCAAAAGATACATTAAGCCTCATGTGGGGAAGTTTGTACACCCTAAATGGGTTTGAATTTATTGGAACGCTGGCATTTTCACTTCTGCTGATACTTTTTCAGTCATTTTTCAGGCACCAGCTCAGGGCGGTTTTTTTTGATGCCGATATAGCTCAAACCTCAGGAGTAAACGAGACTGGTTTTTATTATGCTATCATATTAATTACCGCAGTGACGGTGGCCGCAGCCATGAAACTGATCGGAGCTTTGCTGCTGGATGCACTTCTTTTGCTTCCTGCATTGATAGCTTCTTACCATGCAAAAAGTTACAGGGGAATGATGCTCTGGTCTTCCTTCTGGGGCGGCATGTTTGCCATCGTCGGATTTTTGCTCTCGCTGGCCCTCGGATTACCAGCCAGCTCGACGATCGCCGTTTTTGCTTCCGTTGTTTTTTTAATTCTCATATTGGCTAAAAGAAAATGAAGTTATTTCCAATTTATATGATCCTGTTATTCATCATTGCCGCATGCAATGAACCGGTGAAAAATGAACCTATGGTTGTGGCTACCAACTCCTGGACGGCAGCATTCGCCAAAACTGCAGGAGCGAAAAATATTGTTGTACTCGCTCCATTTGAGATGGTTCATCCCGCTGAATATGAACTTAGGGCAGCAGATATACCACTGATTGTTCATGCGAAAGTGATCATATTTGCCGGATATGAAACAATGGTCAAAAGGTTTGAGTCTGGTATGGATCTGAAAAAGGAGGTACTGGTTAAGATTGATACGGATTACAGTATGGCAACAATCGAAAAGTCGGTGATGGAGATTGCTCAGCGCCTGGGCACAGAGAAGATTGCCCTGCAAAATCTGGACTCCATACGTCACTTGCTTGCTGTCGGGAGAGCGCAGTTTGATAAAACAGGATTAAATTCTACGCCTGTACTTGTTAACTTCTTTCATCAATCTATTGTCAGGGAGATGGGATTCGAGGTGGCTGCTATCTTTGGTCCGGGATCATTGGAAGCAGCCGATATTGCCAGACTTGCTAAACTGAGTTACGGAATGATCGTTGATAATTTTCATAATCCGCTGGGCAAGCCTTTGCTGAATATCAAATCAGATGTTGGATACAGGCAGTTACTCAATTTTCCGGGTTCTCATCAAACGACAGATTTACAGGATGTTATTCATTTCAACATCTTGCAATTGAATTTATCCCTGGAGGAACAGAGACAATAATCCGCGTATTGTAAAACATTCCTTTCAAGAGGAGCCTGTTTTTGTCAAAATCCATTAAATTTGCAAACCGAAATTAAATTTGTTTTCAAACTATGGGACGCGCATTTGAATACCGTAAGGCCAGAAAGATGAAACGTTGGGGCGCAATGGCCAAAACATTTACCAGAATTGGCAAAGAGATAGCCATGTGTATCAAAACCGGCGGGCCGGATCCAACATCCAATTCCCGTTTGAGAGTATTGATGCAAAATGCGAAAGCTGCAAGCATGCCTAAAGAGAATGTGGAACGTGCCATAAAAAAAGCTACATCCAAAGACCAGGCAGATTACAAAGAGGTTGTATACGAAGGTTACGGTCCTTTCGGGATCGCTATGCTGGTAGAAACTGCCACTGACAATCCAACCCGGACTGTTGCCAATGTACGGAGTTATTTCACCAAACTGAACGGATCTCTTGGTACAACTGGTTGTGTGGATTATATGTTTGAACGTAAATGTCAGTTTAAAATAGTCGGAAAACAAGGACTGGATATTGAAGAGATGGAATTGGAGATGATAGACTTTGGAGTTCAGGAAATATTTGAAGAAGATGACAACATCATCATATATGGCGATTTTGAAGCCTTCGGACCAATTCAAAAGTATCTTGAAGAGAACAATTTTGAAATTGTCAGTGCAGATTTTGAACGCATACCATCCGAAACGAAAGAATTAAATGAGGAACAAATGGCTGTAATTGAAAAACTGCTTGGAAAATTTGATGAAGATGAAGATGTTACCAATGTTTACCACAACATGAAGGAGTAATGCCTTTTTAACTTTTTTTATGTTCAAATAAAAGGGAAAACATTTGGAATTCCGGGAAAAATATGTTAACATTGTAGTGTAATTGATAAAATCAATATAAAGTATTTAAGAAACCCTTTCACACTTTGAAAGGTTATTTAGGTTAGGTTTAGGTTAGGTAAAGCAGGGAGGTTTTCATACTCCCTGCTTTTTTGATGTAAAAATCCCAATTTAATGCGGGTTTGTTGTTGTCTGCGATTTCAAATGCATTAATTTTGGAACTTTCAAAAGGATAAAACATGACAAACTTCATTCCAACAAAATATCAATTAATATCTCTCTGTTGCGGGGAAGAATTTGCTGATAAAAACTGGGAACTTCAGTGCCCTCATCTGCATCAGCCAAGCTTGATCAGAGCCGGGTATGAAAGCACCAGGTTTGAACTGCATCCTGAATATGCCGGAATATACAAGTTTGCCGCCTGGCTGCCAGTTGAACGGATGCTGGAAGGTTCAGGTTCTCCGATAACATTTAAAAGCGAAGGGCTTGCCGGATTGCTGGGCCTGAAGCAGCTTTACATAACATTCAACGGATATTGGCCTGAGCGTGGGGCATTCATGAAATCAGGTACTTTTAAAGAGTGTGAGGCTTTTTCTGTGTGCTCCCGTACAAATAGTTCGAAAGGTGTCATGGTGGTAGCGTCTGCCGGAAATACGGCCAGGGCTTTTGCGAGGGTCTGTTCTCAAAACAAGATTCCACTCCTTTTGTCAGTTCCTATGGATAATATTCAGGCGCTATGGTTCGATTCTCCACTGGATCCTTGTGTTAAAATTATTGCCTGCGAAAAGGGAGGAGACTATTTTGACGCCATACATCTCTCCAATCTGGCAGTAGAACTGGATGGATTTTATCCCGAGGGTGGTGCAAGAAATGTTGCCCGCCGCGATGGAATGGGTACAACAGTCCTTTCTGCAGTTACCACAATTGGAAAGATTCCGGATTATTATTTTCAGGCAATTGGAAGCGGCACCGGTGCCATTGCGGCCTGGGAAGCTAACCTGAGATTTCTGGCGGATGGCAGGTTCGGTTCCAATAAGATGAAGTTAATGTTGTCCCAGAATGCTCCATTTCTGCCAATTAAAGAAGCATGGGACCTCCGTTCACCAACAATACTTCCAATGGATGATGATTTGGCAAGGAAGCAGATAGAAGAAATAAATGCCAAGGTTTTGTCTAACAGGAAGCCTCCCTATGGTATTAAAGGAGGTTTATTTGATGCGCTATCCGATGCCGGTGGTGCAATCCTGGCCGCAACCAATAAGGAGGCAGAAAAGGCTTCTGCACTCTTTCTGCAGCACGAAGGGAACGATGTTGAACCTGCTGCAGCTGTTGCTGTAGCCTCACTGATAAAAGCCGTTAAGGAAAAACTGATCGAACAGGATTCCGTTGTAATGCTTAATATTACCGGTGGTGGAATCGAAAAGTTTAAACAGGAAAATTCTGTATGCTATGCAACACCTGAAAAAATATTTGCTTTAAATGAAGATCCGCAGGAGATAAAGCGCCAAATAGCCAAACTGTTCCGTTAATTTCTGTTCCGTTAATATCTGTTCCGGGAAAGAAATAACACCAAAAACCACTATTTTTACTATTCACAAACCTGATATCATGTCCGGACATACCAGTTCAACAAAGGCCGTCGTTTTTGCCCTGGGAAGCAATCTGCTGATCACCATCATAAAATTCATCGTGGCTACCATCACGCATAGTGCAGGGATGCTGGCCGAGGCGATACACTCCGTTGCTGACTGTGGAAACCAGATTTTTTTATTGATAGGTAACAAGCGTTCTGCAAAAAAGCCGAATGAATTGCATCCTTTCGGATATGGGAAAGAGGAATATTTCTGGGGATTTCTGGTGGCGGTGCTGCTATTTTTTGTGGGTGCTGCCTTCTCTATTTATGAAGGCATACATAAGCTTTTTCAACCATCCGAACTTCAGCAAATCAAATGGTCATTTATTGTATTGATCGTTTCCATTGTGATTGAAGGAAAATCATTCCATGTAGCCTATTCAGCATTCAGATCCTCCAACAAGGGTATTGGAATGTACAGGGCTTTAAAAGAATCTACCGATACCAATCTTTTTGTGATATTACTTGAAGATTCTGCAGCCTTGATCGGTTTAACCTTCATTTTGATTTCAACAGCTCTGGCATGGTTTGTTCATCCGGTTTTTGATGCAGTAGGATCCATTATGGTAGGGGTACTTCTCATCTCCATCTCTCTTTTCATGATTGATGAACTCCGGAAACTGATTGTCGGGGAGAATATATCGCTTGAGTCGCGTAACAGGTTTAAAGAAATTGTGGCAGCAAATCCTGTCATTCACACCGTCAATTTTATTTCAGCAATGATCATGGGAAAGAGTAAATTTCTTCTGGTTATTGGTGTTGATCTGGAAGATGAAGTTTCAGCATCATCCGTTGAAGTTCAGTTTGAAAAAATCAGAAAAGAGTTGTGCGGGATGAATCCCGATATCCACTCGATCTATTTTGATGTGAGAGATTTAAAACGCAATCCACTCTGATTCTTAACTCTCCATGCACAAAGGCAACAGGCAAAAGGCAAGAGTGAAAAACGGGCTAATCAGGATTTTCCCGGCTCATTACGCATAACTCTTATTCCCACAGCCTATTTAACAGAAAACTTATAGATGCAGGTATGGTAATATACCTGGTCGGGTGTAAGCTCAACAGAAGGAAAATTCTTTTGATTGGGAGAGTTTGGGAAGTGTTGGGTTTCGAGACAAATTCCGGTCCGATAACCGTAGCTTTTGCCTTTTTTTCCAGGATAAATTCCATCCAGAAAATTTCCCGAATAAAATTGGATACCTGGCTGATCTGTAAATACTTCAAGTAAGCGGCCACTTGCAGGTTCATAAACTGTTGCTGCCAGTGAAATATTTTGATCCGGCGATTTTTTAAGAACATAGTTCATGTCATAACCTAATCCAAAAAGAATTTGCTGGTCCTTGCTGTTGATTCCGGCGCCGATTAACGTCGGATTTCTAAAATCAAAGGGTGTGTTCTCAACAGGTCTGAATTCCCCTGTTGGGATCAGTGTTGAATCTATTGGCGTGAAAAAATCTGCATTAATAGTAAGCAGATGGTCCAGAATCGTGCCGTTTCCTGCGCCATGCAGGTTGAAATAGCTGTGATTGGTCAGATTGATGATGGTTGGCTTGTCACATTTTGCCTCATACTGGATAAACAATTCATTCTGATTGGTTAATCGATAGATCATTGACACCTGCAATTCTCCGGGGTAACCCTCATCCATATCCGCTGAAACGAGTTTCAAATTCAACTCATTGGAACCTTTTTGAACAACCTCCCAGATTTTTTTCGAAAAACCGTTGATCCCGCCATGCAGACTGTTAATACCATTATTTTGAGCCAGTTTATACTGTATATCGCCAAGTGCGAATTCTCCTTTTGCTATGCGGTTTCCAAACCGTCCGATCGATGCACCAAAATAGTTCTCTTTGGCATTCAGATACCCGTCAATGCTGTCGTATCCAAAGACAACGTCTGCCATGACACCCTTTTTATCCGGTACCATGCACGAAACAATTCGGGCACCCCAATTGGTAACAGTAATTTCCATCCCTTGCTGGTTCTTCAGCGTATATAGTTTAACCTGCTTTCCATCAATTATTTTATTAAATGCCTGGGGATTGATGGTCGGCGGAACCGACTTTCCGGTACATGAAAAAATAAGCACCAAGAGTACAAGGTAGGATAATGTTCTTTTCATTTTGAAAGAGATAAGTTATTTTAATGTTTATGCAAGGCGTTCTGATTATTCAAAAATATAAATTTATCCATCATCTTATTTTCATGAGGAGATTTTTTTAAACAAGTGCAAAATCAGTTTTTTTTCCGGAGGGTTTTATTAAGTTTGAACTTTCCAATCCAATGGGAGAACCCAGGGAAAACAATGTTATTCAATTTACCGATTTTCAGATATTTAAACTAATAGCAGAATATGAAAAACTGGATGTTAATGTTGGCTTTCACGGTTGTGGCAGCCTCTTGTACAAACGAAAAAAAAACTGTTACTGAGATGAATCCATTTTACGAGAAATACAGTACGCCGTTTGCAGTACCACCTTTCGATAAGATATTGAACAAACATTATCTGCCTGCTTTCAAGGAGGGAATAGCCAGGCACAATGATGAAATTGAAACCATTGTGAGCAATGGTGCCGCGCCGGATTTTGCCAACACCATCGTAGCCCTGGATAAAAGCGGTGAATTGCTTGGAAGGGTATCCTATGTTTTTTTCAATGTTAAAGAGGCCAATACCAACGATTCCATAGACCAGATTGCCGAAGTGGTTGCTCCTTTGCTTTCACAGCATACAGATGAAATTTACCTGAATGAGAAACTCTTTTCAAAAGTTAAAATCGTTGAGACCCAAAAAGATAAACTCAATTTAAACAGGGAACAAAGCCGTCTTCTGGAAGAGATCTACAAGCGGTTTGTTCGTGGTGGTGCCAACCTTGCCTCGGACAAAAAGGATGAATTCAAGAAAATCAACGCTGAACTCTCCCTTCTGGAATTAAAATTTGGTAACAACATGCTTGCAGAAACCAACAATTTTAAAATGGTTATCGACAAAAAAGAGGATCTTGCAGGTCTTCCTGAATCTGTTTTAGCTGCAGCAGCTGATGAGGCCAAAGTTGCCAGGCTGGAAGGCAAATGGGTTTTCACGCTTCAAAAACCAAGCTGGATACCATTCTTAACCTATTCTGAAAACAGAGCTTTGAGGGAAAAATTGTACAAGGCCATGTACAACAGAAGCAATAATAACAATGAATTTGACAATAAAAATGTGATCAATAAGATTGTTAATCTGCGTATCCAAAAAGCAAACCTTTTGGGTTTCGGGAGTTGGGCAGCCTATGTACTTGACGATTGCATGGCAAAAAATCCAAAGAATGTATATGACCTGATCGGAAAAGTGTGGGAGCCCGGACTAAAAAGAGCCAAAGAGGAGGCCAAAGATATTCAATCAATGATCGATCGTGATGGGGGCAAGTTTAAACTTGCAAGCTGGGATTGGTGGTATTATTCCGAAAAGGTAAGGAAAGAAAAATATGACCTGGACGAAGAGCAGATCCGACCCTATTTTGAACTTACCAATGTCAGGGAAGGTGCTTTTGCTGTTGCCAACAAATTATACGGCCTGACTTTTACGGAACTCCGGAATATGCCATTATATCATCCTGAATGTCAGACTTTTGAAGTTAAAGACAAGGATGGTTCTGTCATCGGAATCCTATACATGGACTTCTTCCCCCGAGCATCAAAAAAGGGAGGCGCCTGGATGAATAATTACCGGGATCAGTTTCATTATGAAGGTGAAGCAGATGTTCGCCCTGTTGTTTCCATTACTTGTAACTTTTCTAAACCTTCGGGAGATAAGCCTGCTTTGCTGAGTTTCGATGAAGTAGAAACGCTGTTTCATGAGTTTGGACATGGTTTGCATGGTCTTCTTTCTCAATGTCATTATAAAACCATATCAGGAACGTCGGTTTCACGCGATTTTGTCGAATTGCCTTCGCAGGTGATGGAACATTGGGCTGTCGAGCCTGAAGTACTAAAAATGTACGCAAAACATTACAAAACAGGGGAGGTGATCCCACAAGTACTGGTAGATAAAATCATCAGGGCAGGCAAATTCAATCAGGGCTTCATCACGACGGAATTTCTGGCTGCAGCTATTCTGGATATGGATTATTCTACGATTACCAAAGTTGGTGATCTTGATATTGAGAAGTTTGAAGCTGCATCTATGGCGAAAGCCGGACTGATCCCTGAAATCATTCCCCGTTACCGTTCTACCTATTTCAACCATGTTTTTCCTGGTGGATATTCAAGTGGTTACTACAGCTACATTTGGGCTGCTGTTCTGGATGCAGATGCATTTGAAGCCTTTTTAGAAAAAGGAAATATTTTCGATCAGGAAGTGGCAACTTCTTTCCGCAAAAATGTTCTGGAACGCGGGGGTACCGAGGAGGCGATGAAACTATATGTCAATTTCAGGGGGAAAACACCAGGTATTGAACCTTTGTTGAAAAAACGGGGTTTAAATTAGGACGATGAAAAATCTGTTAATCATTTTAATATCAGCAACTTTGATATTCAGTTTTTCAGAATGCAAAACGCAAAACAGCAAAATGAAAATCGACAACTCAACTGTTCAAAAGCTGGACATACAGAGATATCTCGGTCTTTGGTATGAAATTGGAAGATTTCCGCACTCCTTTGAGATAGATATGGTGGGTGTTACCGCCACATATACACTGAAAGAGAATGGACGTATCGAAGTTCTTAACCAGGGGTACATCAAAAGCCTGGATGGAAAACATAAATTAGCGGTTGGAAAGGCAAAACTGACAGATCAGCCTGGAAAATTGAAGGTGGCATTTTTCCTCTTTTTCTATGCTGATTACCATGTGATGGAGCTCGATCAGGAGGGATATCAATGGGCACTGATCGGAAGTTCCACTCCAAAATACCTGTGGATACTTTCCAGAACTCCCTCTATATCAGACCAATTGTACATGGATATACTCCAAAAGGCAAAAGACCGCGGATACGACACATCCAAAATCTACAAAGTTCCTCAAAATTAATGCGGATGATTTTCCCTTCTGAAAGGAGGCAGGAATACCCAATAGATGCCACCCAGGGAGACAAAGGCCGATAAAAGGAAAAACATCAGACTTAAGGCAATGGATAGCTCCGTGTCGAGATGAAGGTAATCTGCACCCAAAAGAAAAACCAGCTCCCTGGCTCCGACTCCTCCAATCGTGATAGGCAATGCGGTGGCAATCGCCGAAAAGAAGAAGAGAAAAAGGTATTCGGAAATATTGGTGTATTGATGAAATGCATATAGTATGAACAAAGCGGAGAGCAATTGCATCATTTGCAGTACCATAGACCAACCAAACAATCCACCGTGGATGGTAAGGAAACTTTTTAGAAAAAATTTTAGAACAAAATAGTACAAAACGTACAAAAGGGGGATACAAAGCCATCCGGGCCATCCGATCTTTAATTCATCACCCGAGAGATAGTACAATACGGTTGTAATCATGCCAATAGCAACAAGGCCTGCGACCCGGTTTACCAACATGGCCCCGATATTTTTCTTGACACCGTTTTGCCGGTATTTGTTTACCAGATAAACCTTGATGCCATCACCGCCAATACCACCGGGCAGGAAAAGATTGTAAAACATCCCCAGCCAAAACAATTTAAGATTTAAAGCAGGGGAGAGGTGTGCGCCGGTACTTTTGAATGATAGATTCTGCCTGAAACCCGAAAGGACTGATGATATTGCTATAAATAAAAGTCCAGCTAAAAGATACCATATGCCGGCAGTAGAAAAGACTGTAATTACCTCTTTGAAAGATATATTTGATAATACCCACCAGATAGCGGTTAATGATACTGCTAACTTTAGAAAATTGAATAGGACTTTCTTAACCACGTTTGACACTAAATTCACATTTAATCGGACAGGCTCCAAAAGTACAATATATCAGACTCGAATGAAAATCTTTCTTTTGTATAGAAAATAACAAATGTACCACAAGGATAACCACACCAGCAAGGAGGTTACTATTTCAATTGTCAAAGTTCCTCCCCAACTGAAAAACAGTGGAACAAACGGTTTAAAAATCTTGGAAATCAATTCATTACCACCTATGTGAGCGAACAGATAGATAAAAAGCGGATTCATGCCTACTATGGCGAAGAATAATGTGCCTTTCCTGAATTTTACCACATCGATCATCCAATAGGAGATGGAAAGAGCAATGAGTGCCCATCCGCCGCTGGCAATCACAAACGATGCAGTGCAGATTCTTTTGATGATTGGAATCCATGGGTCCATTGCAAAACCAATCACGACACCAATAATACCTGCTACCAGAAGGATTTTTACTTTCCGCATGGGGGCCCGGCCACTCATAAGAATCATGCCGGCAAGGACTCCCCACATGGTATGTGCGGTGGTGGGGATGGCATTGATTGCAACCCAGTGACCGCCATTCATCTGACCTAAAAGAGATACATCAAACCAGGTTCCAAAGTTGTGATCAGGTTCGAAAGGCTGATTATATCCTTCAACAGACCAGAACTGATAGAGCAGATAAGAGAGCAAAATCATGGCAAATGATACCAGCAGCTGCCATTTAATATCTTTCCTCATCATCAGGAAAGCAATGAGGTAAGTTACCGAAAGCTGCGCCAAAACATTGGTCAGCCTGAAGCCGATTTTCCCCGGACCGATACAGTAAAGTGCCCATCCCAGGAAAAGCAGCCAAAAGGACCTTGTCAAAGTATGCCGGAAAGTCAAACCCCAGCTGTCACCCCTGTTCCACCTTTTGGTGAACGAAAAAGGCATCGAAACCCCGACAATAAACATGAAAAAGGGTTGGATGAGATCCCAAAAACGCAGACCGTTCCAGGGATGATGTTGTAATTGGGTTCCAATGAAAGAAATTATAGTTCCATCAAAATAGGGATCAGTCAGATTTCCAAATAGTTCTGAAAATTCGCCAATCAGTAAAAACATGGTTATTCCCCTGAAAAAATCGATAGAGAGAATTCTTTCATTCTCCGTAGCAAGCTGCGCTGCATTAGTCATTCCGATGTTAGTTAGTGTGGTAATAATTTGTTGAATGTCCCAACCAAATTTAAAATAAATTTTGGTAATTTATATCCGGGATATTAAATCATTTGTTGACAGATCAATCTATAATCCGGCAATAAATTTATCTTTGCACGCGAATTTATTTAGAACAATTGCCAATCCATGCGATCACTTAAACATTTTTACACATGAAATTCATTCCGTTTGCACTATCCATGATTCTTTTGATTTCTTCGTGCAGTAAGAAAACCGATCAGGCCGAAGTTGATGATCAGATTATCAAAGATTATTTGGTTTCCAAAAATTTGACGGCAATAAAAGATCCTTCCGGATTGTATTATATCATGACAGCAACAAGCACGGGGACATCACCAACATTAACATCCACTGTTGAAGTAAAATACAAAGGTTCTTTACTAAATGGAACTGTTTTTGATCAGACAGCTACCGACAAAACGTTTACCTACGCACTTTCAGGATTAATAAAAGGATGGCAAATCGGAATTCCATTGATGAAGGAAGGGGGCAAAGCCACCCTAATCATACCTTCTAAACTTGGATATGGCAGTGAAAACCTGGGAGTTATTCCTCCAAATTCGGTTTTAATCTTTGATATTGAATTAATTGATGTAAAATAGTCTGAAATTAATCTTATGCTGTAAGACCATTATACATTCGGCTCAATCACGTTCGAATAGTGATTTATCTGCGCCGCAGATTGGACAACACCAGTCGTCGGGTAAATCTTCAAATTTTGTACCTGGTTCAACTCCTGAGATCGGATCTCCTTTTTCTGATTCGTAGGTGAAATGACAAAGTTGACATTGCCATAGCTCGTTTTCTGTCTCCCGGGCTATAACCTCCGCAACGGCTGCCTTTTCAATATATGTTGGGGCGTTTTTGGGTGAAAATCCCTTCATTACTTCACGGTAGTAATTGTAGGTCAGTGGTTTAATTTCTGATTTAATCAGATCGGATGCTATCGCTTCTCCTATGAAAAGCAGGTGACTTCCTACGTCGATTGTATCCGTAATTTTACAGTCGAACCATGCCAGGCAGGAGTCTGTTATGACAGGCGACCCTGTTTCACCCATGAAATAGTTTACTCCTCTGAATTTATCGATCTCCCTGCTGCTTCTGTATCCAAAATCTCCGATTAAGCCCGTAGACGCCTGTTCTCCAAGTACTGAAAACGCGAAAGCCCCGCTCTTTTTAATAATTTCTGCTGTGAAATTATCCTTGTTGCAACTGATTCCGAATTTGGGAGGTTTTGATGTTACCTGAAAAACAGTGTTGGCAATATAACCTGCTTTGGTATCCTGGAATTTTGCCGACACCAGGTAAAGACCATATGAAATCTTATAAAATGTTTCAAAATTGATCATCATCTATTAATATTTTTCCGTTTTGAAATGCGACTTAAATATAATTGAAAATCGTTCATCTACTGCTTATTTTTTTTAGAATCATCTCCAATAAAATTATCAAACTAATTAGCAAGGTTTTGAAAAATTGCCACGATACGCTTTTGTGTTATAAAACATATTTAACTCTATGGGATAATTTTTAACTTTGTTCGTTATCGCACACGGAAATATTTAAACCAACATATATTCATTTAAAATTTTTATAAACATGTCTGAGAGAAGAGAATTTATTCAAAAATCGACTTTGGGAGCCTCTGCAATTGCAGTGAGTGGACTCACTTTTAGCGCCAGAAGTTATGGTCGGATCATTGGTGCCAATGAAAAGGTAAGAGTCGGTGTGATCGGCTTTTCTGACCGGTTCAGAAGTGCCTTGTTTCCCAGCTTCCTGGATAATGCCAAAGCAAATAATTTTGAGATGGTTGCATTATCTGATCTTTGGAGTAAAAGGCGTGAAGACGGGAAAGCTTTCATCCAAAAGAATGCCGGCTGGGATGTGGCTACCTGCAGAAACAACGATGAACTTTATGAAAGATCAGATATTGATGCAGTTGTAATCAGTACACCGGACTTTGCACATGCATTACATCTTGCCGAAGCTGCTGAGCATAAGAAAGATGCATATTGTGAAAAACCTTTCGCTGAGACCATGGCAGATGCCAAGGCAGCATTGAAAGCCTGTAAAGCGAATAATCCAATCGTGCAAATTGGTTCTCAACGAAGAAGTACCGAAAACTACATCGCTGCCAATCAATACCTGAATTCGGGCAAATTCGGTGATATAGTCATGGTCGAAATGTGCTGGAATGTAAATCAACCAGGCAGATGGAGAAGACCGGAAGAGGTTAAGGCAATAAGAGAGGAAGATACAGACTGGAAACGCTTCCAGTTGAACCGTCCGGAAACAAAATGGGATCCAAGAAAATACCTTGAATTCCGTTTATTCTGGCCATATTCTTCAGGAATTGCAGGCCAGTGGATGAGTCACCAGATTGATACCGTGCACTGGTTCACCGGTTTGAATCATCCGCGCAGTGTTGCTGCCAATGGTGGCATTTACCAGTGGAAGGATGGAAGATCCAATGCAGATACCCTGACTGCCGTATTTGATTACGGAGATGACAAAAAAGGATTTCAGGTGGTTTATACCTCCCGATTCAGCAACAGTGCCGGAGGGACCAAAGAATTGTACTATTCAAATGGAGGTATGTTAAATCTGGATACCAACAAGGTTACCTCAGAAGGTGGTTTGCAAAATAATGAAGCCAAAGCAATGGGGCTGAAAGCCAATCTGCTCGAAAGTTTCGAACTCCCTAAAGTGGAAATGACTACTTCAGCTGATACCAGAAAGGATCCATCAACTTCGGCCCACATGCAAAACTGGATGGAATGTGTTAGATCCCGCGCCAAAACGCACGCACCCGTGGAGGCAGGATATAGTCATGCCATTGCCACAATTATGGCCAATGCAGCCTTCAGATCGGGCCTGCGAGCCACATTTGACGAGAAATTGCAGGAAGTAATATGTGGAGGAAAAGTCTTCAAATACTAAACTCCCATATCCATAAAAAAGAGCCCCTGAATTTTTCAGGGGCTCTTTTTTATCTGCAGGCAAAGGTTAGTTCTATCATTCTGAACACTTTCGCATTATTTTTTTGATCTTTTAAACCTGTCTGAAAGAAGAGAAGGTATGTTTTCTCGGAACAGTTGAAACAATAAATGGTTCCGGAAATTTTTATTCCTTTAACGATGGACTCATAATTTACTTTTGTAGCATCCATGCTGCCAAAACTGCAATTTTCCAATTCCGTAAATTCTATGCCAGCTTCCTGGTAGAGTACTTCTTCCTTCATGTGCTTCTGCTGAACCAAAAGAGATTTTACAGGATTCTCGACGTTGTTAATTGTTACCAGATTGAAAAGTCCTGTGGTTTTTTTTGCTGTGCTCTCGGCCGAATAATAATAACCTTTGCCTGGAAGAGACTCATCAGCAATTGTTTTCCAGTCTATTGGTATTGAGAAAGATATGCCATTCTTAAGATAATTGTAATATTTATCCTTCGCGTACAAATGAGAAAAGGTGAGTAGTAGCATACAAAAAGAAAGTGCAACTTTCCATTTGGTACTAAAAGAACCAGGATGAGAAGTTGCATTTGCTTTTGAAGTTTTCTGCATCATTCTTCAGCTGCCTTAAAATGTTCCTTATTTTTTTCAATAATCATTCGATACCACGAATCTGGGTAGGCGGGATGCAGCGGTTGTTCAGGCAATTTTCCAAATTCATTTCTTTCAAATTTTCCGTCCTTCTCTTTCATGACGTTGCCATCCTTATACTTGATCAACAGGTAATGACTTAACTCCTTCCAGTCTTTGACAGTCGTTTCTACCTCATTGACAGTATAAGCAGTAAGGCATTTGATTGCATTTGCCTTGTCTCCCTTGTTCCAGAAATTCAATGCTTTCTGATCAACAGCACCGATGCTGCTGATGAAACCTTTTTCCTTGCGGGATTGTAATTTCTGAACATCCTTGATCATATCGTTGTAACGCAGGTAGCACATGTTTGCAACGGTATTGAATATCCAGAAAGCAGATGTTTCAGACCAGGTCAGAAAATCGCCGTTACCAACCTTTACTGAATTGGGGACCTCGCTGATACCACAATAAACAGGCATATAACAGGAGGAATAGGCATCATCCAATCCAAACCAAAGAATCCCGCCAATTGGATCAGGAAGTGCAGGACGACACTGCGCAACGAATGAAAATCCCGTCTGCTGGGTTGAAATAGCTCTTTCGTGTACATAAGATACTGAATCGACTTTCCAGGTCATAGGGCGCCAACGATAGGGAACCTCGTATGGTCCGGCACCCGGATCTTTTGTCATATCCAGGGCTGTTCCCTCATAATGGTCCCGCATCAATCCCATCACATCTTCTACGTTAAGCCGGGAATCCGGTTTGATCCAGAGCGGAAGGCGGTTTGTTGCATATTTGTTTTTATCGTAAGTAATTTGTCCAAGAGCATAATTTTCGTATTGCCCCATTTGCTTATTTACTTTATTGAAGCCAGCCCAAACACGGGCATCACAAAAACGGGCTCCTCCAAATGTAACCGGAGCATATGTGTCAGAAAAACTGAATTCGCTCTCTTTTCCATTGAACCAACCCTTCTCCCTGGCAAAGGAGATAACATCCGGAGCGTACAAACACTCGTTGGGTTTATCAAGTGGAAACTGAGTTATTCTGGCCTGATTGGCATGCCCGGAAATATATCCATCCGGAATTTTCATGGCTACCCAAACTGCGCCTTTTTGACCTTCGCCCTTTCCAATCATTTCAAGGATCCAGACCTCTTCCTTGTCTGCAATGGAAAATGATTCACCACTGGAGGAATAACCAAAGCTTCTTACCATTTCAGCCATAACAGTGATTGCCTCCCTGGCACTTTTTGCACGTTGCAATGTCATGTATATCAGGCTACCATAGTCGACAATGGCTCCCGCCTGCGTAGCAAGTTCCTTTCTCCCTCCGTAGGTGGTTTCACCAATGGCAAGCTGGTGCTCATTCATGTTGCCTACAACCTGATAAGTATGAGGCACCTGTGGTATCTTTCCCATGAATTTACCTGTATCCCACTCATAGACATCAACCATGGTTCCGGCTTTGTAATTGGCTGATGGCCAGTAATAAAGCTCACCGTACAAGGTGTGAGAGTCAGCTGCATAGGTAATCATGGGTGTCCCGCCAACCGTTGCCCCTTTGGTGATTAAGAAATTCGTACAACCGTTGACATGGTTGAATTGGGTGATACTGAAAATTAATGCAAAAGATAATGCTACTTTTTTCATCATTTTTATATAATTCAATTTTGACAAAAATAAAAAATAGTTCATTAGATAACAGGGGGATAAACATCAAATCCCCTCTTTTTTAATGAGTTTTATCATACCTCGTGGGTGCAGGTTACAAATAAAAAGTTGCCTTGTATTCGGCTTGGTTTTTTCTTTCGTCTTTTACTGTAAGAAACAGGGTATGATTTTTTCCGCAAGCTACTCTTTTCCTGTCGATTGTATATTCGATTGTACCGCTCTTTGCATCGTATTCAAAAAGTACCCAACTGCCATCTATTTCACAATTATAGCCTGCAATCCCCGATAAATTGTCCGAGATTTTAAACGCTATTTTTTGCTGACTGAGCAGCGTTTTATTCTCTTTGATTGTGACAGACCGAATGGTAGGGGGGATGGTATCGAGTGCAATGCCAAAGGTGCCAAAAATTCCGGGATTGGCCGTAACCCATCCGTTTTGATACTCACCGCCTACCGAAGAGCGTTTTCCTGCAGGATCAATCAGGACGATCAAGGCCTTGCTTTGCAATTTTTGTGGAATAGCATCGCTTTTTATAGATAGCATATATGGTTTATGTAACGGAACATACTGGTTGTGCACCTGATGAATCCTTGAAAAAAGCAGGGCCTTTTTTGACTCTGAATGATAATCAAAGGGAAGGCGGTCATACAAGGCCCCTTCAGGAATTCTGATCTTAACCTCCTCATTTTCAAAATTATTTGGCTGGTTGAAATTAAAAACCCTCGTGCAAACTTCTTTAGATTCGGATATTTGAAATTTTTTGGATGCTAGTTTGAATAAAAATACGTTTGAATTGCCGAAAATGTCTGCAACGACAATTTTTATTGAATGAATTTTTCCATCCGACAGATTTATGACACCCCTGCCTGAGCCGGTTTGATAAATCTCCATTTTATTCCCCGGCAGCAAATACAATCGTTGTACCCAACGGCTATTCTTTATCAGTTCTTCATAATCAATATGGCTGTTGATATATCGTAACTGATCAAAGGTCAGGTGATCAAATTTAAATGATAGAGCCGGTTCCTGATCCACAAAAAGTTCTGCCGAATAGATGCCGCATTTCATTCCTGCGCCGTCAAAATCATCTGTAGTTTGGATTCCTATGCCAATGTCACCAAAAACTTCAATAAGCCGCAGGTTCTTCAGACTGGTTTTTTGTGATGATGTGACAGTTTCCAATCTCAGTTTTTTTGAACTTTTGTTGACATGACTATTTACAGAGAGCGGATACAGGTATAACGAAGTGATTAGCGGAGAACTTTTGTCCTGAATACCCGGGAGAAAAAATAGCGGATTTTGAGGCTTCTCAGACTTTGTATCCCTGATTTCAAAATGAAGATGAGGGCCGCCTGAACTTCCGCTATTTCCAGACCAGGCAATGGTTTCACCCTTTTTAAAAGGAAAAAGCCCGGTTGGAATTGCAAGATCAACGGCAAATTGTTTTAATCGGTACTGCTGTTCGATCACATATGATTCAATTGCCGGATGAAACCTGGAGAGGTGTCCGTATACTGTTGTGTGCCCGTCTTCATGCAACAGATAGATGGCATGACCATACCCTGAAGGGGAGACAGATATCCTGGCTACGGAACCATCTTTGACCGCATAAACAGGTAATCCGATCTTGCCTGCCGTGCGAAAATCCAATCCAGTATGAAAGTGGTTCCTTCTCAGCTCGCCGAAACCACCTGAAAAAGAGTAAGGTGCCTTGATGGGTGAAATATAGCTCCCTTCAATTTTTATCTGTCCGCCAAGTGTATTTATAAGAAGTAAAAATAGTGCAATCGATAATGAAATTCTGTACATAATTTAAGCTGAATTCAAGGTGGCTAAAGTAGCAAACTTTGCCATTTTACGCAGTTATTGACAGGGTTAATATTTTGGTATATTGATTTTAATGTTAACTTTGTGACAGTAATCCTTGAGCATGACAGAGCGCGAAACTCTTTTATTAAGAGAATTTAAAGAAAAACTCGATCGGATGATTGGCTTGCATCAAAAGATGAAAGCTACGTGTCAAATACTCAAAGAAGAGAAAAAGCGGCTGGATGAGCAGATCAATTTACTGACAATTTCCAATCAGGATCTGTCCAAAAAAGCTGAGGATTTGAATTTTGCTAAATCTTTGGCTGGTGCTAATGAGGATACGCATGAAGCTAAAATTAAGATAAATAGATTGGTGCGGGAGATTGATAAATGTATTTCACTTTTAAATAAGTAATCCGCCTGCTATGGATGATAAACTTTCGATCAATATAAATATAGCCGATCGGATGTATCCGCTTCGAATCGATAGAAAAGAAGAGGAAAGCATCCGGAAAGCAGCGAAGATTATCAACGATAAAGTAGTTCAGTACAAACAAAGATACCCTTCAAAAGACACACAGGATTGTCTGTCGATGGCAACTTTGCAATTTGTGATTCAAAAATTTGACAGCGAAAAACAAATCGAATATTCGGCGGTTGTTGAAGAATTGGAGCGTTTGAACGACTTTCTGGCAGAGTTTATCGAAAAGGAAAGTACAATATAATTTATTCGGTATATTTTTCCGCATTTAAATCTTTTTCATTGGTTTCCAGCCAATTGAAGAGATTGTGAATGCGGTTTTTTTTTAATTATAATTATTTTTCATTATGGTTACTACAATTATAGTAGGCCTGGTGGCGATTTTGGCTGGTGGAGTTGGCTCCTATTTTTTATGGGAGGTCGTACTTCAGGGTAAAAGCCGTAATCTGCTGAAGGAGGCTGAAGTTCAATCGGAAATCATCAAAGAGAAAAAAGCCATCCAGGCTAAAGAAAAGTTTATTCAACTTAAGGCAGATCATGAACTTTATATCAATGATCGTAACCAGCGGATTATCAGTGCGGAAAATAAATTGAAGCAGCGAGAAGCCATTCATTTGCAACGTAAAGAAGAGCTTCAGCGGAAAATCAAAGAATCAGAAATTGCCAAACAGGAATCTGATGAATTGCGGGAGAAGCTGAATGGTCAACTGGATATGGCAGAGCTAAAAAATGAAGAACTTGAACGCCTGCACAAGAAGCAGATTGATCAACTTGAATCATTATCCGGCATTTCTGCTGATGAGGCTAAAACACAGTTGATTGATTCATTGAAAAATGAAGCAAAAACTGAAGCGATGTCATACATTCAGGAGATCATGGACGAAGCAAAGATGAATGCCAACAAAGAGGCAAAGAAGATCATTGTGAAATCCATTCAGCGGGTTGCTTCTGAAACTGCCATTGAAAATGCAGTAACAGTTTTCCACATCGAGAGCGATGAGATCAAGGGTCGGATCATTGGACGTGAAGGCCGGAATATCCGTGCCCTGGAAGCTGCTACCGGTGTCGAAATCATTGTGGATGATACTCCTGAAGCCATTGTTCTTTCAGGTTTTGATCCCGTGCGGCGTGAAATAGCTCGTCTGGCTCTTCACCAATTGGTGACTGATGGCCGGATACACCCTGCCAGAATTGAAGAGGTTGTCAACAAGGTAAAAAAACAGGTAGAGGAGGAGATTATCGAAACGGGAAAACGGACTACCATCGACCTTGGTATACATGGAATGCACCCGGAACTGATCCGCCTGATCGGAAAAATGAAATATCGTTCCTCTTACGGACAGAATCTACTGCAACACTCGCGCGAAACGGCCAATCTCTGTGCCATCATGGCAGCAGAACTTGGATTAAACCCTAAGAAAGCCAAAAGGGCTGGTTTGCTCCACGATATTGGAAAAGTACCGGATGACGAACCGGAATTGCCACACGCGCTACTCGGGATGAAACTTGCCGAGAAATACAAGGAAAAGCCTGATATCTGCAATGCCATTGGTTCACACCACGAAGAGGTTGAAATGGAAACCTTGCTGGCACCACTTGTTCAGGCCTGTGATGCTATTTCGGGCGCCCGCCCTGGTGCACGGCGCGAAGCAGTGGAATCCTATATTAAAAGGCTGAATGATCTTGAAAATATGGCACTATCTTATCCTGGTGTAACCAAGACCTATGCTATTCAGGCCGGACGCGAATTGAGGGTTATCGTGGGAAGCGATAAGATGACGGATGCTGAAGCTGAAAGTTTATCCTATGATATCGCCAAAAAGATCCAGGACGAAATGACCTATCCTGGTCAGGTCAAAATTACTGTTATCCGTGAAACCAGAGCAGTGAATTACGCCAAATAACCAGGTTCTCTTGTATTCTTAACAAAAAAAACAGGTAAACTGATCAATAACAGGCCATCCGATGCGGGTGGCCTTTGTTGTTAATAACCTTCCAGTAAGGCCAATAGATCTTCTGTCAGAAGCAGTTTTTCATTTTCACCTTCATTGGTGTATGTCAGATACATCAGGTTGAGAATCTTTTTTATCAAACTGATATCTGTTTCAATCCTGGTCACAATTTTCCCATATTTCTGGGACTTGTCGTACAGGAATTGAACCTCTTTCGGACTGATTACAGCACCCTGGTGGGCTACATTGATGTAAAAAAGATACTTTTCTGCAGCCGTGCCAAAAGCGATGGAAGCTGCCAGACTATCTTCATACACCAACAATAATTTATTGGCCAGCATGATAGGCGAGAGTTCGAGATGCATATTGCGGGCAATAATGAGATAAAGGATCGTGAGCGAATAAACATCACCGGTTTTGGAGAATAAAAGCTTGTCCAGAACAATATTATCAACATTGGGCATATCACTGTTGGTGATCTCGAACCTGTTGATTTTAAATAATATATGATTGATGACAGCCACTTTTTCCAATGAAGTCATTGATTCTGAGATCTCCAGCCATACTTCGCGGCAAATTTTCTGAATGCTGTTCTCAATTTTTTCTTTGGAGATATTTGGATGATGAATGGAAGAAACCAAAAGCCAGCCATCAATAATGTTTCTTTTTTCAAAGCTGATCCATTGCTTCATTCGTTGGACGATGATCTCCTTTTTCAGGACAGTGATGATCTCTTCCAATTTTTTTGCATGTTCTGTTGAATCAGCTAACAAGAGAGCATCTTCCAGCCTTGGGAGCACTGATGATCCGAATGAAATCAACTTCTCTTTCACTGAATTGAAAACCAGTTCATCCTGATCATCCAGGAGAGAAATCAAGGCATCTATCATAGGGCCGTTTGTTGTCATATCAGATTCGATCAAGTACTTTTTGGACTAATTTTAGCATGACAGGCTTATAATCTTCGTTTGCCTCCTTTGAAACTCTGTTGGCTATAATAATGCATACCGTTAACGCTTTGTGTCCCAATAATCTGCTAAGTCCATAAATAGCAGAACACTCCATTTCGTAGTTGGTGATCCGATGATCTTCAAATCTGAAAGCTTCAAGTTTATCGTTGATAAGTGGATCCACGATCTTAAGTCTGAGTTCGCGACCTTGCGGTCCATAGAAACCTGGTGCAGAAATTGTAACACCCGGGGTAAACTCGCTGTCAATGATTTTTTTAAACAGATCCGGATCGGCTTCTACAACATAAGGGGCGGGAAGGAGTTCGTTCCAACCGACAAAAGACTTGAAGGAATTTTCGAATGGAAGATCTGCTATTTCATTCCGTCTTTCATAGAAATTCAATAGTCCGTCAAAGCCGATTGCCTTGGCAGAGGCCAGAAATGCATTGACAGGAATATCATGCTGCAATCCTCCCGAGGTACCTATTCTGATAATTTGCAGGGATTTATGTTCATTCTTAACCTGTCTTTTCTCTAAATCAATGTTTACAAGTGCATCTAATTCATTGATAACTATATCAATATTATCCGTGCCAATGCCAGTTGAGAGAACAGTAATTCTTTTATCGCCAAACCAACCGGTAGCAGAGACGAACTCACGGTTTTCAGTCTGTGACTCGATTTTATTAAAGAACCCGGCAATCATTTTTACCCTGCCGGGATCACCGACCAGGATAACACGTTCAGCCAGTTGTTCCGGTTTAAGATGAAGATGAAAAATCGATCCGTCAGGGTTGATTATCAGTTCAGAAGGCTCAATTACTCTCATTTTAATTATTTTGATGTAGTTCAAAGGTAGAAAAAAGTAGGATGATCCTGAATATTTTTAATTTTGCAATAATTAAATTTCTGCAAATGATTCAAAGAATTCAGACCCTCTATCTTTTAATTGCCAACCTGCTGCTTGCGACGCTAATTTTTTTACCATTGGCAGAAATGGTCGACAAACAAGGAATATTGTATCAATTGAACATGACCGGTGTAACAAAGGAGGGAGCAGCAGGTGGGGGAGAATTGAGCAGCACTTTGCCAGTAATTTCATTGTTCTGTTTGATAATCAGTATGATTATGCTGATTATTTTTCAGTATAAAAGCAGAGCAAGACAAATAAGGCTTTCCTATGTAGTGATATTTTTGCTCCTTGCACTTACTGGTGCAGTCTATTTTTACATCCGGCAATATGACAATACACTGGGGGGTGAATATTCCGTAAATATTTCTGCTTCCTTTCCGCTTATCGCGGCTGTTCTTGTCTATCTTGCTATCAGGGGCATCGTAAAGGATGAAAATCTCGTAAAATCAATTGACCGTATTCGCTAAAAAATTTCCGAGAGTTGTTTTGCAATAGCCTCCAGCAAATTTTCATCTGCGATGGTAAAGGGTGCAAAGGCATGTGAATCAATATCTATTTCAGCAACAAACAACCCGCTTTTAAAAATTGGGACTACAATTTCACTTTGTACATCAAGGCTGCAGGCCAGGTAGTTATCCTGCCGGGTAACGTCCTGTATGATCATTGGATGTCCGCTTGCAGCCACCTGACCACAAATTCCTTTTCCTACCGGGATGTGGGTGTGATCGGTAGGAGCTCCTTTGTATGGTCCCAGGATCAGCATGCTATTTTGCGGATCCAGCAGATAAAATCCAACCCAATCATAATGGGGTATTTCTGACTTTAATAATTCAGCCGTTTTTAGCAATAAACTTTCAGGATCTCTGATTTCAGCTTTTATCTCCCGAAATTTTAATAGCACATTAGTAAAGAGCTGTTCCATTGCATCGTTTTATTTGATCTTTATTTCATTCTCATAAGTTATCTTCTCGCAATAGTAGCACTTCATCTCGATTGGCTTATCGCTGATAATCTGGAATTTAGTGCTCACATTTTCGGCATTTGTAATGCATTTTGGATTAAAACAACGAACAATTCCATTTACCTGCTCCGGAATCTGAACAACCCGTTTTTCTACAACTTCATAATTTCTTATGATATTCAGCTTGGCATTGGGTGCAACCAGGGCAATTTTATTTACCTCTTCATCTTCAAAATATCGATTGGCGATCTTGATGATGGCTTTTGTCCCCATTACTTTACTGTCGAGGTTGTTACCAAAAGTAACCATGTTGTTAAATTCGTCCAGTTTTAAGATTTGTACGACTTTAAAGAGCGCTTTGGTTGGAATATGGTCAATGACTGTTCCGTCTTTTATGGCACTGACATTTAATTGTTTGAGCATATCTTTAAGTTTATTGAAGATTTAACAAGTGGGAAATGATTGCCATTCGCGTGAAAACCCCGTTTCTTGCTTGCGTAAAGTAGTAAGCCTTGGGATTGCTGTCTACATTGGTATGTATTTCGTTGATCCTTGGCAGCGGGTGTAAAATTTTCACGTTTGGTTTTGTATTGGCCAGCATGTCATTTTTCAGAATGTAAATATTTTTAACTTTCTCATATTCAACAGGATCAATAAAACGTTCCTTTTGCACGCGTGTCATGTATATAATGTCTGCCTGATTGATAATATCGTTGAATTCGAGGTGCTCAAAATATCTGATGCCTTTCTGTTCCAGAAAGAGCTTGTACTCATCCGGCATGGCCAGTTCAGGTGGCGCTACAAAGTTGAAGATGGGATTTTTGAATTGGGAAAGGGCCATCAGCAGACTATGTACTGTTCTTCCATATTTCAGATCACCAACCAGAAAAAGATTAAGGTCATCCAGCCTTCCTTGTGTTTTCATGATAGAATACATATCCAGTAAAGTCTGGCTTGGGTGCTGGTTTGCGCCATCTCCTGCATTGATAACCGGAACATCTGATACTTCAGCAGCATACCGTGCACTCCCTTCCATCGGATGCCTCATGATAATCATGTCTGCATAATTACTGACCATTTTTATGGTGTCGTGGAGTGTTTCACCTTTGGATACACTGGAAGAATTTGAGTCAGAAAATCCGATAATCTTGCCCCCCAACCTGCTGATGGCAGATTCAAAGCTAAGTCGGGTTCGGGTTGATGGTTCAAAGAAAAGTGTTGCAATTACTTTTCCCTTTAACAATGACTGACTGGGATTTTCCTCAAATTTTTGAGAGAGCTCCATGATCTTCAAATATTCCTCTTTTGAAAAATCTGTGATCGAGATTAAATCTTTTTTGCCCATTTTCTATTGTTATAGCTTATTTAATTTTATTCCTGCACTATTTTGCAATCAAGTATCCCTTCTGTTTTTAATATTTTTGTTTCAATGGCTTCCAGACTCGCTGATCTCACTTTTATCGTCATCGCGCATTGAAGGTTGAATTGCGAATTGACAATTTCAAGCTGCTCTTCTTTGATAAGCTGCATCAGGCTGTTCATGGCTGTGTAATTGAAAAAAATCTCTACCTGATGTTCAACAATTCGTGTCACCACAAACGCATTTGAGATTGCATCCCCTGCGGCCTGCTTGTAAGCACGTATAAGTCCGCTGACACCCAGCAACGTTCCACCAAAATATCTGACAACAACCAGTAGAATATTTGTTAATTTGTTAGACTGTATCTGACCAAAAATAGGACGTCCTGCAGTTCCGGATGGTTCTCCGTCATCATTGATCCTGTATCTGCCCTGATCGACTCCCAGGCACCAGGCGTAACAACAATGCCTTGCCTGAAAATGTTCCTTTTTGATGCCTGCAAGAATTGATTTGATTGCGTCCTCATTCTCAATAGGATATGCGAAAGAGATAAAGCGACTCCCTTTCTCCTTGTACAACCCTTCTGCAGGTTGCGCAATCGTTTGATACGTATCGGGCATCATCTGATACATTCTAATATGAGGTTTAAAACTATTTAAAATAAAAAAAGCAAACTTGTCAGTTTGCTTATCAGAAAATTACATTTTCAATTTATTTTCAATTTCATCAATACTTAACCTGAAATTTTTATCAATCTCTTTTAGATTGGTTACAGTCCTGCATGCATGAAGAACCGTGGCATGATCTTTACCTCCTATTTGTGAACCAATCGAGGCAAGGGAGGATTGAGTCAGATTCTTGGCAAAATACATGGCTATTTGCCTGGCTTGAACAATTTCTCTTTTACGGGTCTTAACTAACAGTGAATCAATAGGTAAACAAAAATAATCAGAAACGACTTTTGAAATATAATCAATGGTTAACTCCCTCTTTGTATTGTTAACCAGCTTGTTTATCATTTTGATAGCCAGATCAAGGGTAATTTCTTTTTTGTTGAGGGTAGCCTGAGCCAGCAAAGAGATTAAGGCACCCTCCAATTCCCTGACATTGCTGTTGATATGCGATGCCAAATATTCCAGAACCTCTTCTGAGATAACAATCCCATCCTTGTATATTTTCTTTCGAAGAATATTCATTCTGGTTTCAAAGTCAGGTACTTGTAAATCAGCGGTAAGGCCCCATTTAAACCTGGAGAGTAAACGCTGTTCCATCCCTTTTAATTCGATGGGAGATTTGTCAGAAGTGAGGATAAGTTGCTTACCCGACTGATGCAAATGGTTGAATATGTGGAAAAAAGTCTCCTGTGTCTTCTCTTTACCGGCAAATTCCTGAACATCATCAATGATGAGTACATCAATCATCTGGTAAAAATGAAGAAAATCATTTCTGGAATTGTTCCTGGTTGCTTCAGAAAATTGGATAAAAAACTTATTGGCATTTACATAAAGCACAATTTTATCCGGATACCGATCTTTCACTTCAATGCCAATCGCCTGGGCAAGATGCGTTTTACCCAATCCGGAGTTTCCGTACAACATCAGGGGATTAAATGCAGTTCCACCAGGTTTTTGAGCAACAGCAAAACCGGCACTTCTGGCCAGACGGTTGCATTCTCCTTCAACGAAATTATCAAAGGTATTATCTGACTTTAACTGAGAATCAATTTGAATTTTTTGGATACCCGGAATAACGAATGGATTCCTGATTCCGGTTTCGTCAGAGGGAAGAATAGCAGAAACAGGTTTGTTCTTTATGTTATTGTTCTGGTTTGTTGGTAATTTTATTATGTACGGTTTATTATTTACATTGTTGTTGTTGTTGTCAACTACTACGCTGTATTCAAGTTTTGCACCTGTACCAAGTTCTTTTCTAAGGGTCTTTCTGAGAATATCAATATACTGTTCTTCGAGGTATTCATAAAAAAACGGACTAGGTACCTGGATCGTCAGAATATTGTTCTCAAGCTTTAAAGGAACAATGGGTTCGAACCAGGTTCTGTAACTTATATTTGGAACATTGTCTTTAATAATTCTAAGACAACTATCCCATGCTGATGTGTGATCTTTCTCCATTTAGGTTACGGTAAAAAAAGTAGACAAACTAAAAAATGTATTAAAAATATCCCTGCGGAAAACAGATCAAACAAAATCTAAACTTCTAATCAGCTTCATATTCTATTCTCGTATTAATCAATCAAATAAATCGACTTAAAAATTAACTATCTGATAATCAGGACTATAAAAATTGATAAGGGCCAAAATGCTGATATAATGATAGTTCAATAATTCCATTCCCTTAAAATTTTTGATGTTTAATAATTTGCCGGATGACAAAGAATCATAAAAATCAATCTTTTTTCGTTGGGTTAAATTAGTTAAAAATGATTAATCCAAAATTACTTTGAACATATTTTTAGTGCTTTTTTCAGAGAAATTTCTTCATTGTCCTGATATGCCTTTAAAGATGCCTGAGGAAAAGACAGTTGCACCCTATTTAGAATAGATCTAACTTTGTCGTATGATTTTTCTTCTCCTGCAAAGTAAAGAAATTTGGAATTTTCAGATATTTCTTTTACATTACTAAGTCCTTGAAAAACAGGTGAATTCAGAGGTATTTTGACTGTAGAACTGAATAAGAAAACTTTAAAGTCGATATTTTCAATTGTCTTATAATTGGCTCCCGGGGCCAAATAAACCTCTTTTCCGAAGTCAAAAGCAGAAACTTTTAAATATCGGTGTGGATTTCTCCTCAGATCAATGAGCAATTGATTCATGTTATCACCCGTTTCAGCCAACCGGGTATAAAGGGTGGAATCTTTGATAAGAAGTCCCAGCGTTCCATTTGAATTGTTGATATTGGAAAGAATCGTATCCAGGCCCGATACAGAATGGTTTATGTGGTGCATGGTGGATTTTAATTCAGTCGGATTGATTGAATCACTGATCATTGAAAAATTTTTCAGAATATTCTCCAACAACTTTGAATCACTGTTTAATTGGTCTGTCATCTGTTTGAGATTAACAATAGTGGCTGAAAGATTGGTTTTCTGTGTTCCAACCACCATACTAAGATCACTGGAGATCTGTTCCAGATTTTCCATTGTCAGACTGATTTGCTCAATACTTCTGTTGATGTTTCTGCGTGACTCGCTGTTAAGAATCAAGGCTACACCGGAAACAATAGAATCAAGTGAGACGATTAACCGCTCGGCCTTGGCTTTGATCGGGGCGATTTGTTCAGTAACCTGGCTCATTAAATCTGATTCAATTTTAGCTTTGATTGTGTCATTTTCCTGGAGAAACAGCGCAGATTTACCCAGACTTATCTTAACAATCTTCGAACCCAGTAAATCACTGTTGGCAATTTCAGCAATCGTCCCTACAGGCAGGGGGAATTTGTTGGTAACAGCAATTTTGACAATCAGATCCCCGGTTAAATCTTCGGCAAAATAGATCTCCCTGACGTAGCCAATCTTTAGGCCATTGAGTTGCACAATCGTTGATACCTCTAATCCCCCAACATTTTTATAACGTGCAACATACAATTTCTCTGTTCTGAAAATATCACGTCCTTTTAAAAAATTTATACCCCAAACCAGTGCTATAAAGCTGATAATTAAGACGATTCCAATTTTAGATGTCTTTGAGATTTTCACAGGTTGCTATTTTTAATTTCATTGATTCCCGAAATGGTATTCCACTTGTATTCCTTGAATGAAGATAAAGCAAATTTTTAAATAGTCTGCAAAGGTAGAGAGGATTTGGAATAAATAAAATATACCTGCCAGGAAGTAACTTAAGCGTAAGAATTTTATTTGCTGTTCTTATTCCAAATCATTTTGGTTTGATTGTTTTGAATGGATACAATAAATGCGTCAGGAAAACTCCTGGAAACCTCTTGAAAACTGGCTTTGGAAGTCAGGAATGTCTCTGATTCACAACAAAGATACTTGTATTTTCCGTCGGCATATATTTCTTTAATCTTTAAAATTCCTGCAAATACCCCGGAGCCGGGATCAATTTTTTTTGAAAATACTCCTAATTGTATGGCATACATTACTTTATTGGCATCAACGGAATTGGCAGATGATTGATTTTCAACGGTAAAATCGGTATTCTCTTTCTGTTTTTGCTGGATTGGGGTGGGTATGTCGGTGGAGAGAATAACATTCTTCTCAGAATCGTTTTCGTTTTGTAATTTTAATTTTGGTTTGGTAACCTTCGAAAGTTGTGGCTGACGATTCTCAGTTATGTTGACCTGTTCTGACCGGGCAGGCAGGTTACCCTTCGAACCCAGCATTTTCAGATAACTCATCATTGATCCATAAATAGATTGCGAAATTTCTCTGCGGCCCTCATCGGTCAAGAGATAACTGTTCTCCTTTTTATTGCTGAGATAGCCCGTTTCAATCAGAACACTGGGCATTGAAGTTTCGCGAAGGACCAAAAATCCAGCTTGTCTAACCTCCCGGTCATGTCTTTGGGCTAACATTTTAAAATTTGACTGGAGAATGGATGCAAACCGTAAACTCTGGTCCAGATAAGCATCCTGAATTAATTCAAACATAATATAGGATTCTGATAAATTTGGATTAAAACCCTCATAACGTGTCGTGTAGTCATCTTCAAGCAAGATAACGCTATTCTCTTTCTTGGCAACATTTAAGTTATCCTCTGTCCTGTGTAAACCCAACACATAAGTTTCTGTTCCGTATATTGTGGGATTACTGCAATAATTTGAATGGATCGATATAAATAGATCCGCATTGGCTTTGTTGGCAATTTGTGCCCTGTCCATCAAGGGGACAAAATAATCACCATCCCTGATATATACCACTTTGATATTTTTTTGATTTTCTTTGATTAGTTTACCCAGTTTGAGTGCAATATCCAACACGATATTTTTCTCTTTTGCTTTGCCAACAACCGAACCGGGATCTTTTCCTCCATGGCCTGCATCAATGACCACCGTTGTTTGAGGTGTCTCTTTACCTGAGGCTTCAAATAAAATAAAAGTACATAACAGGAAGATGAAAAGGCTAACCCGATTCATTCCTTCAACTCCAATACTTTTGATTCTCATCTTATTTATATTAAGCCTCATTATTTGTTGCTAAACAGATACAAAAATAGAAGATTAAATTATTTATCACTGTACCCTTTTTGTCCGATAGGATTTTTTACTTTTGCCTGATAGGTCGGGGTAATGAACCTGGAATTTAAAAACGATCTAATTCTATAGATTTGAGTACGATACGCTTGATAAAATATACATTCTTACTGATTTTAATTTGGCAGTCCCTAATTTTTGCTCAGGAACCAGTTAAGAACAGCAAGAACCTAAAAAAACAAAATCCTCCTGCTTTGCCTTCTTATAAAGGAGTAAAAAAGTCTGTAAGGGACTCATTAATAGCACTTAAAAAAGATACTTTAGCATTGGATTCACTAAAAATCCAGAATGAGGGTGATGATTTTGATGCACAAGTTGAGTATACTGCCGACGGAAAAATCACCATCAACAATTCAGCCAATACAATATATATGTATAAAAATGCCCAGGTTAAATATAAAGATATTGAACTAAAGGCAGATTATATAGCGTTAAACAGAGACAGTAATCTTGTCCATGCGACCGGCAAGCCAGATTCCACTGGTACGGTTGTCGGAAAACCTGTTTTTAAGCAGGGTGAGCAGGAATTTCAGGCAGATGAAATCAGGTACAATTTTCTGACCAAGAAAGGAATTGTTTATGGAGTGGTGACGGAACAGGAGGGTGGTTATATCCACAGTGGCAAAACCAAGTTGATGAACGACTCTACCTATAATCTTAAAGATGGAAAATATACAACCTGCGACGCTGAGCATCCCCATTTTTATCTTCAGATGACCAAAGCCAAGGTGCTGTCCAATAAAAAAATTGTAACTGGTCCGGCTTATCTGGTAGTGGAAGATTTACCCATTTATTTTATTTTTCTTCCTTTCGGATTTTTCCCAAATTCACCAAAGTACTCGTCCGGATTTTTAATGCCTACTTATGGCGAAGAAGTGAACAGGGGATTCTATCTGCGGGATATGGGATATTACTGGGCTGCCAATGATTATTTCGATGTAGCATTGAGAGCTGATATTTTCTCCAAGGGATCGAGGGGGCTCAAGATGCATTCCAATTATCGTCTCAGGTACAAATTCAGTGGTGGATTTGATATTAATTATTACAAAAATGTATATGGGGACCCTGGATTGCCTGATTATAAAGTTCAGAATGATTTTGCTATAACCTGGAACCATACATTGGATTCCAAAGCAAGTCCAAACCAGACATTCAGCGCCAGTGTGAACTATTCCACCAGTCAGTATGATCAGAATAATGCCAATACAACACAAAATTATCTGACCAATACCAAGCAATCAAGTATCTCTTATACAAGACGATGGGAGAATAGTCCCTTTACAATGTCAGGCAACCTGCGCCATTCACAGAACAGTCGCGATACAACAGTCAGTCTGACAATGCCACAAATGACATTTAGTGTCACCCGACTGTATCCGTTTAAATCGAAAAAATCAGTTGGGAAAGAGAAATGGTACCAAAAAATAGGGATGAGCTACAATTTTGACATGCAAAATACAATCAACGCGAAAGAGTATGACCTTTTTAACTCAAGTCTGGTTAAGGACTGGCAAAACGGGATCAAACAAAGCATACCGGTAAGTACCTCGTTTAAGGCGCTTAAGTTTATTACAGTAAGTCCTTCATTTAATTACAACGAAAGATGGTATTCCAGCCAAATCCGCAAGGCATATAATCCGGTAAAGAAGACAGTAGAAATTTCTGATACCATTTACGGTTTCACACGCGATTTTGATTATGCCGTAAGTCTTGGTACCTCCACCAAAATCTATGGCAATTTTATGCCTCTGAATCCAAAATCAAATATTAAAGGTATCAGACATGTTATGACTCCAAGTTTAAGTTTCAGTATGCAGCCTGATTTCAGTAGTTCAGGTTATGGGATGTATGGTGATGTTGAATATTACGATAGCCAAGGCAGACCTGTTACTTTAAGGTATCCATACCATGAGGGTGGAATTTATGGTACTGCTGGTTCCGGAAGATCAGGCTCAATCGGTTTTAATCTTGGTAATACATTGGAAATGAAAATGTTGAATACTAAGGATACTACTTCGAAGGAGAAATATAAGAAAGTGAAATTAATTGACCAGTTGTCATTCGCGACCTCCTATAATCTCGCAGCCGATTCTCTAAACCTTTCCAATTTTAACATTACTGCCCGTACAAGGGTTTCAGATGTTGACATAAATATGGGGGCAATTATGGATCCATATGCTTTTGAGAATGGCCACCTGATCAATGTTTATGAATTTTCCAGAAGTAAAAAAATTGCCAGGTTAACGAGTGCCAATTTGTCTTTTGGGTATGGTTTTAAATCAAAATCCAAAGAAGATGCCAAACAGACACTAAAAAACGAATTGGATAAGGACGGTAAACCCGTGGCAAAGTCAGAAGACCAGAAAGTCATTGACAATGCAAGAAAAAATTACCCGGAAATACCACAATATGCAAATTTCGAAATCCCCTGGGATTTTCGCTTCGATTATAGTTTGAGGTACAGCCGGCCTAACCCGGATGTAGCGGCGACTATCAACCAAACTGTTGAATTTAATGGAAATATCAGTTTGACTAAAAATTGGCTGGTTGGATTCTCTTCAGGTTTGGATATTCAAAAAATGGAAGTTTCATTTACGCAATTCAATATTTTCAGGGACTTGCACTGTTTTCAAATGTCTCTCAATGTAGTCCCGTTTGGTTATCGGCAGAGTTTCAGCTTTACAATCAGGGCAACAGCGGCCATGCTACAGGATTTAAAACTGAGCAAGAAAGATAGTTTCTACGACAACCAGCAATTTTAGGAAAAGGAGCTCTATTACCAATCATGCAGGTTATAAGAATAACTTACACCACTCCTCAAATCTGCTGATATTTGAATTTCCGAAAGCAGCAATTGATTTTCGAACCTCTTTAAGTGTCTTTTCTTTATTATTGCCACTGCTTTTGGAAAAAAATTTGTCGGCAAATGCAATGATTTGTTCTTCAACACTTTCAGGAATAAGGTCTCTGCTGGGCAGGGGTAATTTTTTTTGCAGTATTTCTTCTTTTGAAAAGCCGACGCCAGTATGCCTTTCACAGACCAGACCATGTTCCGGAAAACCCAGTTTTGTTATCAGTTCACAACCGAGGTATCCATGGGCCAGATATGGATAATCGCCATAACAATAAAGTTTGGGTGCATTGGTCAAAAATATCCCTATGTCATGAATCATTGAGGCTTCTTCGATGAACTTTATATCCGGATTTAATGCACTGTTATTCAGTGCAATTCTAAGTGCCTTCTCCGTTACGGCCTGACTATGTCCCAGGAGAATCTCGTAAGCCTTTGACTTTGGTTTATAGTATTTTGAAATTAATTCTATTGTATCCATGGCAAGATTGGCAGTTGTTATACCGGTTATGTCTTTGAAAAACAATCACAAGCCAAAATAAAACAAAAAAAATCATATTTTGTTTTTTAAAGCATTCAAATTGCTTAGATTGTAGGTTAATCGCTATTTTTAAGGCGGATTTGAATCACTACCATGAGACTGTTATCAATCATCATTCATGGTGCATGCACAGTCATCCAATTTATTATTTAAAAATTCTCGAGTGAACAAAGATTTATTAAAGAAATATCCCCGCAATTTCAGACGCGGCATTGAGATTCTTGAAAAAGGGAATACTGAGAGAGGAACCAAACGCATAGAAAAATGCATTGAATCAGGTTTTAAACCGGGAATTGTTTTTCTGGACCTTTTAAAAAACAGCAAGGATGTTCATGAGGCTTTGGAACTGTTCCATTCTGATTATGAAGAGGATTTTATCAAGTCAACACTGGGGATTGGCATAAAATATTACCTGGGTGAAGGGCGAATTCAATCCTATACCGATTCTGTCAGATTTTTTATTGAATCAGCCAGGGCAGGGGGCAGCGAAGCATGTGATTACATTGGAAACATGCGCGAAAAAGGTAACGGGCTTCCGGAAGATATGACCAAGGCTTTTGAATGGTATGAAAGAGGAGCTGAGCGCGGCGATAAAGTTGCCAAATTCAATTACGGAAGGCTGCTTTATTCTGGTGAAGGAGGATATAAAGACACCAATGAAGCTGTTGACTACTGGTATGCTTCGGCAAAGGAAGGCTATTTGCCTGCAGTATACAAAGTTGGAGAAATATTTGAACTTGGATTAACCGTTCCGGTAAGATTTGAAAAAGCATACGAATGGTACCTCAAAGCTGCCATTGAAGGATATGAACCAGCTTTTCAGAAACTGGGTCTATTCCTTTACGAAGGAAAGGGGGTAGAGAAAAATATTGAAATGAGCCTTGAATGGCTCAATAAAATTGAAGGAGTGGTGAGTGCTGAGGTATCCCTTAAAATGGGAAAAATATACCTGCTTGGATTGGGTATGGAAAAGAATCTGGAAAAGGCCAGGACCTACCTCGAACAAGCAGTTCATGCTGACTATTCCGAAGCAATTTTTTTGATGGGTAAACTTAATGAAGAGACCAATCAGGACGATTTTCTGGATTTGTATCAAAAAGCAGCAGACAGGGGATTTGCTGAAGCGCAGGAGGCACTTGCCTCATATTATCTGAAACAATCGGATACCCAAGGAGTTGAGATGTTGAAAAAGGCGGCTCTGAATGGAAGTGCCGATGCAATGATGCTTATGGCTAAACGTTTCGAAACCGGTGAAGGTGTTGAGAAAAATATAATCACAGCAGTTGATTATTACCGAAAAGCAGCAGAAAAAGGAAATCTTGAAGCTCAATACCAATATGCCAGCATCTGCCTTGCAGGAGAATGGATTGAGCGCGACAAATATTCGGCTGGTGACTATTTTAAAAAATCGGCAGAAGCCGGACATCCACGAGCATGTTATATTTTGGGACTATTGCACGAAAAGGGTGAAACATACTGGTCGGATAAGGACAAAGCCTTTGAGTGGTATTTGAAGGCTGCAGAAAAAGGGGTGCCTGGTGCCATGTTTAAAACAGCAGTTTACCTTGAAAATGGCGTAAAAGTTGAAAAGAATCTGCAAGAGGCCTTAAGATGGTACCGCCAGGCTTCCTCAGCCGGATATGCCAAGTCTGCATTTAATCTCGCGGTAATGTTCGAAACTGGTCAGGGTGGAGAGCCTGACATGGGAAAAGCAATTGAACAATATGAAGTCGCTGCCGGTGGCGGGATTGCAGAAGCCATGAATAATCTTGGGAATGCCTACCACCAGGGTAAGGGGATTGTAGCAGATCCCCAGGAAGCATTCAAGTGGTATTCGATGGCAGATGAGTCAGGTTTTATGCTGGGATCATACAACTTAGGCGTGATGTGGTACTTTGGAGAAACTGGTGAAAAGAACCTGCAAAAGGCTTATTTTTATTTCAAAAAGGCTGCAGATAAAAATTATCCGCAGGCGCAATATAATCTGGCGGGCATGTTGTACTACGGAGAAGGCGTTGAAGAAAATAAAAAAGCTGCTTTGGAGCTCTTCCGAAAATCTGCTGAAAATGGTTATGCCGCCTCCTGGATAAGCCTGGCTGAGTTTTATACTGCTGGTGAGGTGGTTGCCAAAGATGTAGAGAAAGCCATCGAATATTTCAATCTGGCATCCGACCATGGATTGGGTGAGGCCGATTACCTCCTTGCTAAAATCTATGAATCGGAGGAAGGATACCTTGATCCTGATAAACAAAGCCAGTATTTAAAAAGATCCATCGGCAGGGGATATCAGCCGGAAGGGTGAGGCAAGGATAAAGGCCCCACTTATCTTTGTTTTTCCAGGATCCAGATTCGGGCGTTAACGAAAGCTTCAATCCAGGGTGTAATTTGATCTTCTTTCCGGTTGCCAGGATAGTAGCCCCACTGCCAGGGGTAGATTGCCCGTTCCAGATGAGGCATCATCGCCAGATGGCGGCCGTCGGCTGAGCAAATCGCTGCGGTATTGAAATCTGAACCATTCGGATTGCCTGGATAATTGACGAAGGAGTATTTAACCGGAATTTTATATTGGTCTTCGCATTCGGGAATAGAGAATTTACCCTCTCCATGAGCTACCCAGATTCCCATTTTTTTACCAGCCAGTGATTTTAACATAACAGACTCATTTTCAATAATATCAACATTTAAAAATGCTGATTCAAATTTATGGGATTCGTTGTGAAGCATTTTAATTTTCTCCTTTTTCTCAGGATATATCAGGTCCAGTGCTACCATCAGCTGACAACCATTGCAAACGCCTAAACTGAGCGTATCTTTCCGTGCATAAAACTTATCAAGCGCACCTTTTGCTCTTACATTGTACTTAAATGCACCGGCCCAACCAATAGCTGAACCAAGTACGTCAGAGTTGGAAAAACCACCAACAAATACGATCATACTGATATCTTCGAGAGTTTCTCGTCCCGAGATCAGATCAGTCATGTGAACATCTTTCACATCAAAACCTGCCAGATATAGGCTCCAGGCCATCTCTCTGTCGCCATTCACACCTTTCTCCCTGATTATAGCCGCCTTAATTCCCGTCTGATAACGCCGCCGGGGATCGATTTTCAGTGAGGCGAAATCTCCTGCAAAGGGTCCGAAATTAAATGACAACGCGTTTTTTTTGTAATGGACCAGACGGCTGTATGCCAAATCTTCCCCACATTGTCTTTGATCAAGCAGATAGGAGGGGCGAAACCACTTTTCCCTTAAATTATCAATATCAAAAATATAGTTTTCAGTAAAATTTTTGATACGTATGACTCTGTCAACCAATGGTTTTCCTATACGAATGCACGAAACTTTATTGTTGTTAAACAGTTCTTCAAATTTTTCTGAATCCGAAACCTGCACAACGACACCAGGATTTTCACTGAAAAGGAGTTTTACGCTGTCACTTTCTCCAAGTTGTGACAAATCGATATCAATTCCTCCGATATTTTGGGCAAAACAACATTCCAAAAGTGTAACTATCAGACCACCAGATGATATATCGTGACCACAGGCTATCAAACCTGAATTTATTGCATCCTGCAACGTTTGGAATGTCGCTGCGAAGTAAGCCGGGTCATTCACTGAAGGCGCCTCTTCTCCAAGGGTTGACAGAATCTGACCCAGTGAACTTCCTCCAAGCACCTTTTTTGATTTGGAAAAATCGATGTAATAAAGAGGTTTGGATGGATCATTGATCAATACAGGTTCTACAATTTTTCTGATGTTTGAAATCTCCCCGGACGCCGATATAATTACAGTACCCGGAGCAAAAACAACTTCATCCTTGTATTTCTGAGTCATGGAGAGTGAATCCTTTCCTGTTGGAATGTTGATTTCCAATGCACATGCAAACGCTGAAGCAGCTTCAACAGCCTGGTACAGACGGGCATTCTCACCCTGGTTTTTTGCCGGCCACATCCAGTTGGCTGACAGGGATATCCCTTTCAATCCATGGGTAAGCGGTGCCCAAACGATATTGGTTAGCGCTTCGGCAATGGAGAGTACCGATCCGTTGGCGGGATGGATCAGCCCAGCTGCAGGAGCATGCCCGAGTGAGGTGGCTATACCTTTGATTCCCTGATAGTCAATAGCTACAGCACCAAGGTTGTTTAGTGGAAGCTGCAGTTCTCCGGCACATTGCTGCCTGGCAATTTTTCCGGTAACGGAACGGTCAACCTTGTTGGTAAGCCAATCCTTGCATCCGACAGATTCAAGCTGGAGTATTTGCTCTAAATAATTAATTATTAAATCATTGGAGTATTTTATCTCAACATATTGTTCACTTGGAGTTTCATCCTCCAAAATCGTGCGGGGAGGCTTTCCAAAGAGGGCTGCCAAATCCATATCGATGGGCCTGTCTCCATTTTTTCGGTTTATACATGTAAATTTGT
Source organism: Bacteroidia bacterium (assembly GCA_025358025.1). GTDB lineage: Bacteria > Bacteroidota > Bacteroidia > Bacteroidales > Prolixibacteraceae > CAINVV01. The sequence goes on from JANYKW010000143.1 coordinate 47,575, forward strand.
GATCTCCGGTAGTTTCACCTATCACATAAAAAGGAGATCTTTCGCGTTCTGCAATACGTTGAATCCATGCCAGATTATCTTTCCCGGTTACAAAACCCATTCGCTCCTGGGATTCATTGCCAACAATCTCCCTGGCAGACAAGGTAGGGTCTCCTATAGGCAGTTTGTCTACAAATATCTGACCTCCAGTCTCTTCTACCAATTCAGAAAGGCAGTTCAGGTGACCGCCCGCGCCGTGATCATGGATAGAAACGATTGGATTTCTGCCGGATTCGGCCAGCGCACGAATGGTGTTATAAGCTCTTTTTTGCATCTCCGGATTGGCACGCTGTACCGCATTGAGTTCAATATGACTTTCAAAAGCACCGGTATCAACCGAGGATACAGCACCACCTCCCATTCCAATCCGGTAATTGTCACCACCCAACAATACAACACTTTCACCAGTTTCTGGAACTCCTTTCAGACTGTCTTCCTTTCTTGCATAACCGATACCTCCGGCTTGCATGATCACTTTATCATACCCATATTTCTTGTGATTTTCGGAATGCTCAAATGTTAGCACAGAGCCATTTATCAGAGGCTGACCGAATTTATTTCCAAAATCCGAGGCGCCATTCGAGGCTTTGATCAGCAACTCTTCGGGATTGTGGTACAGCCATTTCCTTGGTTCAACAGCTTGTTCCCATGGTCGGTTTTGGGTATCATTTCTGGAATAGGAGGTCATATACACTGCTGTTCCTGCAATCGGAAAACTTCCTTTGCCTCCTGCCATGCGGTCGCGGATTTCGCCACCGGTACCGGTAGCGGCACCGTTGAAGGGCTCTACCGTTGTAGGAAAGTTGTGTGTTTCTGCTTTCAGGGAAAGAACAGTATCAATATCAGTTACCCGAAAAAAGTCGGGTTGATCCGCCGAAGCGGGTGCGAATTGTTCGGCTGCCGGTCCTTCGGTAAATGAACAGTTGTCTTTGTATGCCGAGACGACTGTATTCGGGTGAGTTTTTGTAGTTCTTTTAATCAGCTCAAAAAGAGTCTGTTGCTTTTCAATCCCATCAATAATAAAAGTACCGTTAAAAATCTTGTGGCGGCAGTGTTCAGAATTGACCTGAGAAAAACCGAAAACTTCACTGTCAGTTAGTTTTCGTTTTATTTTTATTGCTACTTCTTCGAGGTATTGAACTTCGTCGCTGCTTAAGGCAAGGCCCTCCCTGAGGTTATATGCGGAAATATCATCAATCCAGACTACAGATTCAGGTTGATGATCGATGGTAAACAGGGATTGATCCAGTCCTTTGTAAATGGCTTGCAACATCGGATCTATGCTGGTATGATCATTGCAAGACATAAACTCTTCGATGCGAAAAATACCGTGAATACCCATATTTTGGGTTATTTCAACGGCGTTTGTACTCCATGGGGTAATCATCTCTTTCCTGGGGCCCGCAAACTGACCTGTCAGCTGTTCGGAGTGGATCCATTCAGCCTCGCCAAAGAGCCAGATTAATTTATCGATATCAGATTGATTCAATGTTACTTGTGTGCCTACAGCAAGCGTTTTGCCGCTCTCTTGGAAGAAGAGGATCATGTAGCTGATTTTTAAAATTTAATGTCAGCGAAGATAGGCAGAAGAGATTTAAAAATTTAAAATTTAAAATTAAAATTTCATTATGAATCCCCACGAATTGCAAATTACCAAACCAGATGATAATAGCCATCGCGGTATGCCATATGGTAAATAAAGAACAAATATAAATCTGACGATTTCAAGGAATTGTCTGTTTCCTGCCGAAAACATATTATCTCATTCTTCCGGTTTCCACTCCGTGACTTTGATCAGATGAGGGAATGCCTGAGGCTTAAAGATGGATTGGTCGTAGAATACACGCAGACATTCCTGAATTCCTTCCGTTACACTGGGGTGCGGGTGAATACTTTGCAAAACTTCCTGTACCCTGATATCTGCATTGATCAGGTAAGCAATGGATACTATAAATGCTGAAGCCTGAGGACCGGCTGCGCGCATTCCCAGTATTCTGTCGGATCCATCGTTGCTGACCATTATTTTCACAAAACCGCTGGTATTTCGCATAGCAATTGTTCTGCTCACCAATTCATTAGAATAATATGCTGCTTTGTATGGAATTTTCTTACTCCGGAGCATTTTTTCATTCGCACCGACAGCAGCAAGTTCTGGTTTAAAAAACATCAAAGTCGGCATGTGCGAATAATCAAGCAAATAAGAAGATTTTCCGAAAATCGCCTCTACGATGTACCTTCCCTGTTCTTCAGCCACGCCATATAATGCCTTATGGCCGGTTACATCTCCTGCCGCGAATATATTACAATCACCAAAATTAGAGAGTGCACACTCTTCGTTGATTCTCAGATAACCTTTGCTGGTAGTTTCAATTCCGGCATTTTCAAGGCACAGGCCTGATGTATTGGGATCACGTCCGATAGAAATAAGAATGATATCCACTTCAACAACGCTGCTGTGTCCGTCATCATAATCCAATACGATCTCAAGGCAATCGCTTTTCTTTCGAACGGCACGAAGATTGGCAGTATGGTGGATAATGACGCCATTCTTCTGTAAATTTTTCGAAACAAAATCACTGACATCATCATCTTCAAATGGAATTACCCGGTGTGTACGGTCCAGCAGGTGGACCTCTGTCTGACCGAAATTTGAGAAGATCGTTGCAAATTCACATCCGATAATACCGGATCCTATGATCATCATTCTTTCAGGAAAACGATCAAGGTTCAATATTCCGTCGGAGTCAATAATCTGTTTTTGATCAATTTCGAGATCAGGGTGGGGACGTGGTATTGATCCTGTAGCGATGATGATGAAATCTGCCCTGATGGTCTCTATGCCATCCTTGCCCTTTATTTCGAGGGTATGGCGATCAAGAAACCTGGCAAATCCTTGCTTGTAGGTAATACTTCCGGGATGTTTGTCATCGTCGGAGAAAGTCTCAATTTGAGAGAGAATCTGATTTTGTTTGGTTTTGGCAGCCTGAAGAACTGTTTTTTTGACCAGGTTGTAATCAACCTGAAGACCGGATGCCCTGTAACCCCTATCCACAGCTGCAGCTACTGCATAATCGGCGGAAAGTTCCCACATCGTTTTTGAAGTGAGCGGACCATTCATGATTCCATTGCCACCCAAATGTCCGGCTTCGACAATACAAACGCTTTTCCCAAAGTCGAGTGCACGCATAGTAGCTGCCAAACCTCCTGGTCCACTGCCAATTACCGCAAGATCAAATTGTTTCATACTGATTATTTGATAGTTGTGTCAATCAATATTCAAATTAAGGTAAAAAAAATGAGATGTTCACTTTTAATTAATTTTATACTTTTGGTCACGTACGAATTTAATACTGTTTCTTAATATTTGTAATTTTGCAATCCTAAAATATTTCTGTCAAATGAATGTATCTAAAATTGAACATATCGGTATCGCGGTAGAAAGCCTTGAAACAGCCATTCCATATTATGAAACCCTGTTGGGAACAAAATGTTATGCACTGGAAGAGATCACAGACCAGAAGGTGAAAACTGCATTTTTTAAAGTCGGAGAAACCAAAATTGAATTGCTTGAATCCATGGATCCTAACGGCCCAATCGGAAAGTTCCTGGAGAAAAAGGGACCTGGAATTCACCACATCGCCTTTGCGGTAGATCAGGTTGATGAAGCATTGGCCGAGGCAGAGATGTCAGGTATTCAGCTGATTGATAAGAAGAGCAGGAAAGGAGCAGAAGGTCTGAACATCGGATTTCTTCATCCGAAATCAACATTTGGTGTTTTGACAGAGTTCTGCAGCGAATAATTGGTTCTTTAACCTACTTATTTGGCAAGTGTTTCCTCACTGCATGTGAAAAGCCATTTTCATGGTAAGGGAGCGAGATCATAAATTTTTCCTTCAACTCTGACGGTGAATTGTGCACAACATACGACAGGTGGGTAAAATCGAGCATTTCAAGGTCATTGAAGTCGTTTCCAATACCTAAGGTCTCTACTCTTTTGATGCCCTTTAAATCGCAAATTTGGGCTATTCCATGGGCTTTTGAAATCCCTTTTGGAAATATTTCCATCCAGGTCCAGTTTTCGTTGAGCGGGGAGGTCGTACGAATGATGCTGATCTCGCTAAAATGATCCATTAACTCCTTTTTTACCTGAGCAAAACGGCTGCTTGTCTTTGGAAAAAAGAGCAATAGCTGGGAGGAGCTGTATTTATTGCCTGGTACAACCACTTCAGACTTTCCCATCCAAGAATGAGTCTCCTTATATCGATCCATTTCAGGACATTCCGTCCTGCTCCACCAGAAAAAATTGTGATTGTCGGGAAAACAATCTGATACCTTGAAATTATAACCATTATCAATCAGGTATTCAATGAGTTGTGCTGTTAGCTCATCAGGTAAATTGATAGCCCCGATAATCTCCTGTGTTTGCCAGTCAACAATGCCGGCTCCTGAAGAGCAGATTACATAATCAAAAGGATCGGCAGGAGAGAGTGCCCTTCTAACTTTAAAAAGGTTTCTACCGGTGGCAGCGACCCTGCATATGCCCAGTCTACCCAGCAGATGAAGGGTGTCAAGATCTTCATTACTAATCGTATGATCGTTTTGAAGTAAGGTTCCGTCCAGATCGGTAACCACCATTTTAAGCTCACTC
>JANYKW010000155.1 GCA_025358025.1 Bacteroidia bacterium
AAAGTATTAGCCTATGATGAGATAGCAAACCAAACTAAGAAAAATGAAGAAAGGAAGTGCGCCAACACCTCCTTCCCCATTACCCGATTAAAGGCAGATTAATTCTTGTTACAAATTAAATCATTCAAATTTATGAAAAAATTTATGAATCACTTGTGCTCGTTGTACGCCGGGCACAAAAAAACACTCCTTGTGATGCGAAATACCCTATTTATTCTTTTAATCAGTGCATTCCAGTCGCTGGCATTGGGTGGATATGCACAGAACACGCTCCTTTCGCTCGACGTGAAAAACTCGACTGTGAAAGAGGTCCTTCAACAGATCGAGCAGAAAAGTGAATTCTACTTTCTGTACAATAGTGAGCTAGTCGATGTTCAGCGAAAAATTGATATATCTGTTAACAATGAAAGCATTAATGAGATACTGAACAAAGTTTTTAGTGATGGTACGGTCGATATTTTGGTTCGGGACAGGCACATCATTCTCACAACTGCCGGGGAATCCGTATCCCAGCAAAACCGGAGAATTTCCGGTAAAGTGACCGATTCAAACGGAGTTACACTTCCCGGTGTATCTGTTGTCGTAAAAGGGACTATGACAGGTATGATCACCGATGCCAATGGTAATTATTCACTGGCCAATATTCCTGAAAATGCAATTTTGCAATTTTCCTTTGTGGGCTTGAAAATGCTTGAAGTTCCGGTTGGGGGCAAAACTGTGATTAGCGTGGTAATGGCAGAAGAAACAGTTGGCATTGAAGAGGTTGTTGCCGTGGGATATGGAACTCAGAAGAAAGGAAACCTGACGGGTTCTATTGCCAGTGTAAAATCAGAGAAAATGACTATTGCCCCAACATCCAGTACTTCGAATGCCCTGGTAGGGCGTTTACCTGGGCTTGTAGCCAAGCAAAGTAGTGGTATGCCGGGATATGATGCTGCAGAACTCAATATCCGTGGATTTGGGGGAGCATTGGTCATTGTGGATGGGATCGAATCGAGTCTCAATAATATTGATGCCAATCAGATTGAGTCTGTTTCTATTCTTAAGGATGGGGCGGCTTCTATTTATGGAGCACGTGCAGGGAACGGTGTTATTCTGGTTACGACGAAACGTGGCCAAAGTCAAAAACCGACAATCACTCTTAATTCTTCTTACTCGCTGCAAGGGGTCACCAAAATTCTTAAGCCGGCGGGTTCGGGACAACGATCTGAAATGGAACGTGAAGCATGGATAGAGTCTGGAAAACCGGAAGGAACCGCACCATGGAGTGCCGATCAGGTAGCCAAATTTTATGCCGGGAATGACCCTGCATACCCCAATACGGACTGGTACAACTATACGTTCCGTAATTGGGCTCCCCAGCAGAATCACAATCTGTCAATACGCGGAGGAAGCGAAAAAATTAGTTATTATGGTTTTTTTGGTTACACCGATCAGGAAACTATGATTAAAAAAAATGGTGGTGATTATTCCCGATATAATATCCAGTCGAACATTGATGCCTCTGTTACAAAAAATCTTAAAATGTCAATTGACTTATCAATGGCATTTGAAAACCGCCATTTCCCAGTCAGGGGATTGAATAACGGTGGTTATTTTTGGCAGGATTATTACAGCACCAAACCCTGGTATCCATCAACATTACCTGATCCAACTAAAGTTGCATGGGGAGGTATTGATGTGGGAAGTGTCGCCACTGTTTCCAATATTGATTTAATGGGATATAACCTTGACAAAAGACAAAATTTTAGGGGAACTATTTCATTTACCTATGACTTCGAGAAAATTCCAGGCCTTAAGGCAAAAGCTTTTGTAAATTACTCCGATAATTTGGGCTACACTAAATCTTTCAGTAAACCTATTAAGTTTTACACTTATAATCCTGCAAATCAGACGTATAATGATGCTGCAAGTTTTAATCAGAGTAATCTTAGCGAAGGTTTTGGTAAATCGAATGTGCTTACCCAACAGTATTCTTTAAATTATGACCATACATATAATAAAATTCACCGGGTTTCGGCACTAGCTCTATTTGAAGGAATTGATTATCACTCCAACAGTCTGAGTGCATTTCGATCGAATCTTTTAACACCAGCAATTGATCAAATGTTTATAGGCAGCACTACGGGGATGGGCAACAATGGCTCAGCCAGTGAGATGGGGCGTGTAAGTTATGTCGGAAGATTAAACTATAGTTATAAAGATCGTTATTTGTTGGAGACAATCATGCGTGCTGATGCTTCGGCCAAGTTCCCGAAAGAAAACCGATGGGGGTATTTCCCAAGCGTATCTTTGGGTTGGGTAATCTCACAGGAAAACTTCATGAAAGGAATAATTGCACTGGATAATTTGAAATTGCGAACCAGTTATGGACAATCGGGGAACGATGCAGTGGGAAATTTCCAATACTTATCTGGTTATTCACTAAGAGGATCTGCAATTTTAGATGATGCTGGTCAACCTGGCATATATATTACTGGCTTGGCCAATCCTCTGTTGACCTGGGAAAAATTGATCATTTACAATGCCGGTCTTGATTTTTCTTTCTTGAATAAAAAAATTTATGGGACCGGTGATGCATTTTATCGTGAAAGAAATGGAATTCCTGCTACTCGCATTACATCGTTACCATCCACTTTTGGGTCGTCACTTCCACCCGAAAACCTAAATAGTTTAAATGACCGTGGTTTTGAATTGGTTTTGGGAACCAGCAAAACCACTGGAGATTTTACTTATGATATCAATGGAAATATTTCCTGGTCGCGTTCCAAATGGAACTATTTTGAGGAACCCGATTATACCGATCCTGAACAGAAAAGAATCAATCAACATTCAGGGCAATGGACTGATCGTACAATGGGATATGTATCAGATGGTTTATTCACCAATCAGGCTGAAATTACTGCTCTTGATTATGTTTATTCTGATTTGGGCGGAAACTCATCGCTCCGACCCGGTGATGTGAAATACAAAGATTTGAATGGAGATAAAAAACTGGATTGGAAAGACCAGAAAGATATCGGAAAAGGGACTATGCCCCACTGGATGTACGGAATGAACTTTTTGTTGAAATATAAGGATTTTGACTTTAACGGGTTGTTCCAGGGCGCTTTCGGATACAATACCTATATTAATTTGCAGCAGTATCCGAATAGCGTAGAATATGATTTGCGTTGGACGGAGAAAGATAATAATACCAATGCTTTGGTTCCTCGTCTGGGAGGAGCAGGTACTAATTTTTATACCTCCGATTACCGATATAAATCAACATCATACCTGCGTTTAAAAACAGCCTCATTCGGCTACGAAGTGCCTAAATATCTGCTTGATAAAGCCGGAATTAGCAAACTTAGGGTTTATGTTGCGGGAACCAATTTATTGACTTTAAGTAAACTCAATAAATATGGGGTTGATCCAGAAACTCCGTCAGGATCCATCATGGTTTATCCACAACAACGTACAATTAGTTTAGGTTTGAATATGTCATTTTAACAGTAAATCAAATCATTGAAAGTTATGAAAAAAGTAATATATTTATTATTAATGGTTTTCCTGGTTGTTACTTCTTGCCAGGATAATATTTTAGATAAACAGCCCAAGGATATCATTACTGAGGCTACTGTTTGGAGTGATCCTACACTAATCGATGCATTTTTAACCATGCAATACAGTTTAACTACTGTTATGGAAAACGAAACGGGTGCTTATATTGAAGGTTGGTATGCAGGTTCTCCGGTAGATGGAGCGTGGGATATTTACCAAAGCGAGCATGGTTATGGTCCATTGGCAATCAACAACATTGCCGATGAAGGAAAAGGTGGATGGGAAATCATCGCAACCTCCGGTTATAAGGCGGGAGGATTGAACAGCAATGGAGGACTTTTAGAATGGTGGGAATATCCCTATTACATTATCCGAAATTTGAATCAGTTTATTGAACGGGTTCCCAATTCGCCTATTGATGCTGCTCTTGTAAAAAAGAAAGTGGCTGAAGCCCGCTTTTTGAGAGCTTTTAACTATTTCTCGATGGTGAAGCGCTACGGTGGCGTTCCATTAATTACGAAAGAACAACAATTGGATGATCCGAAAGAAGAACTGTATCCAGCACGAAATTCGGAACAGGAAATCTATGATTTTATTATTTCTGAAATAGATGCAATTGCAAATGACCTTCCTGTAAATCAGACCATCGGACGCCCGTCAAAGTGGGCTGCATTAACCTTAAAATCGCGTGCTGCACTTTATGCGGGTAGTATTGCTCAATTTGGTGCTGTTCAGCTAAATGGCAAACTGGGAATTGCCCAAAGTCAGTCAGCTTCCTATTACCAAAAAGCTTATGATGCATCCCTACAGGTCATTAATTCAGGGGTTTATCAGTTATACAACAACGATGCGGATAAAGTGAAGAACTTCAGAAACATTTTTATGGTAAAGAAAAACAGCGAAGTGATCTTTGCAAAACAGCATAATTTTGTTGATGCAATGGGTGGTGGCGGCGCTACGTGGGGTTACGATTTTGTTCAACGACCAAAACCGCACGCCTGGAATGCAGGTATGGGGAACGAACCCTACCTGGAAATGGCCGAAGAATTTGAATATAAAGATGGCACTTCAGGAAAACTGGACCGTACAGTCATTCAAAATAAACTTTGGAGCATCGATGAATTATGGGGGAAAAAGGATCCCCGGTTCTTTGCTACACTTTACACGATGGAAACCCCCTGGAGAGGCGGAATGGTTGACTTTCACAAAGGACTAATAACACCCGATGGAAAGATTTTGGATAGTGGATCAGATGCTTATCAAGGTGTTGCCGCATGGGGTAATCAGAGTATGGGGGGCGGAGGAGATTTCGGAACCGGATTTGGAGTGATGAAATTACTGGATGAACAAGTTGGTATTGGTGCTGTATGGTCGAATTCGGGTACGGATTACATTGTATTCAGGTATGCTGAAGTGTTGTTGAATTGGGCTGAAGCAGCTTTTGAATTGGGCAAATCAAGCGATGCGCTCAATGCGGTTAATCAGATCAGATCCAGGGCCGGAATTGCGGCATTGACCTCCGTAAATCGTGAAAAAATTCGTCATGAGCGCAAAGTTGAATTGGCTTTTGAGGGGCATCGCTACTGGGATTTACGTCGGTGGAGAACAGCCAAAACCTCATTAACAGGTACATTTTCCGGATTACGTTATATCCTTGACTATACGACACGAAAATACAAATTGCAAGTGCTTGATAATATCGATGGAAGACCTGCAATGTTTAATGATCAAAACTACTATTTCCCGATCAGTTTGAAAAGAACTGGTGCCAACAAAAACCTTGTTGAAAATCCGGGATATTAATTACTTGTAATTCAATAAAAATCCCGAATAGCACCTGTTATTCGGGATTTCTCCAATTGTCTGAACTCAGTTGTGTCAGATGTGGCATCATCCTTCATTTTACTGCGGTAACTAAAACATACTTACTGATTTTTCCAAGTTTCGTAAAATAAAGTAAAACAAAAAAACACCGACAAGATGATAACTAAAAATCCATGGGGCTCAAATGTCCAAAGAATGCTTGAATTAATAGTATTGCTCTTCAATATAGTTACTAACCTGAAGTATATAACCTCATGAGAATAACTGAAAAGTCACAAAAATTACAACGGCTAATGCCGATGCTACATGAATATAGTCCGATAAGACGAAGTCGCATTTGGACTATCCTGAATGTGCAATCGGTATTACTGGTGATTCTGCTCCTGGCCGGAAAGATAGGCCAGGCGCAAGCTGTTCCACTTAAATCGTTTGAAAATCAAAAAGATTATTCATACATGTGGTGGACAAATACGATTAAGACTGGAAATAAGATATTCTCAATAAAAACAAGTCGATACGCACTTTCTTTTGATTATCAAAATCTTGCATTAACGAGTTTAATTTTCAATAAGGCGCAAGCTTCAGAAGATTTTGTGCTGAGAGAGACGAATGCCCAATCTTTCCCTACAAATAATCCGTGTCAAATAAGTTTTGGTATGGAAACCGAAGGCGGCATGTACTGGTGTACTTCATCCTCTGGAAATATTGATGATTGTCAGTTAATTGAGACCGGAAAATATTTTCAAAGAAGGTTTATCAATAAGCTTCCTGATTTAATTGGTTGCGATGTTTATAACAGTGGATTAGAAATTTCTTCCTGGCCCGATCGCTTATCATTTATACTCAGGATAACACCAACCAGCGATTTGCAAAATAGGGGACTGGAATTTGATTTTGCTATACCTTCAGCATACAGTGTGTTTCTTGAGAAAGGCGATGTGAAGGCTTTTAAAAATCCTGCGGATGGAAGTGGTTTCATCGTATTAAAGTCTGCAAACGCAACAAGTATAGCGGTCGACGGCAATACCGTTAAGGTGAAATTGGGGAAAAGTGCCTTATGGTCAGCGGGAAAACAAATAAACGCAGGTTTAATCATATATCCGGTTATTGCCAATATTGAATCAAAACTAGCGGAAATTGAAGATCAAGAGAACAAACCCGTCACCCTGACAGCGCAACAAATTTCGCCAACCGTCCAAAACATTGACGTTGAGTACGATCAGGATCATGGCTGGCATCACATCGCTTTACGAAACGATGAAAATACTGCTGGTTATTCTGGATCAAGTAATGGCCGTATTGAACGTGTAAAACTTGTTTTTGACAATACGTCATCGGTAGATAAGAGTGTGAGATTAAATTTCGCGAAAGGTCGCTTATCAAAAAATGGGAGTGATGTTTTTGGTGTTATAGGAATATCTGCCGTTTTGCGCAACATGAACGGTGATCCGATAGGCATACCCATTCAGCTATCAAAAAACTGGCATACTTCAACAAGTCCTGATGTAATTACTCAGCCTTTCAGAGGAACATGGTTTCACGGTCTGTGCATGCTGACCATTCCGGCGAACACCAAATTAGAGCTTGAATATACCAGTGTAAATGCGTTATGGGGAAGTATTCCTGCGGCATCACACGCCCAGCTTTGTCTGGTTGGATGGGGTAGTAATCAGCAGTGGGACGAATCGGCCATTGGTTCCTGGGGCGAAAGCATTACCTATGAACCTGATCTTATCCAGGCCGGAGCTCCGGTTTTAGATTATCGCCCTCTTATGGTTAAGACTATTTCCGGACAGAAATGGGGTTGGACAGGAAACATGGGTGGCGCCGACTTTTTCAATTATACAAAAACGAACGGAACACGCGCTTGGCACAGCCGGATGAGGACTCAATATAAACGTTACAGTCCAAACTTAACCGAAGTTACTTATGCCGGTACAATGGATGACAATTCGATGGATTTTGAATATACCGCATCAATTGGCCGTTCTGATGACATTACACGAGGAATTTATCACATTAAACTAAACGTGCTGAATACGACCACGTTTAAAGATTTTGTTTTCTTTCAGGCTGCTACACCTACTTATCATTATACCAAATCGAATACATTGGCCTGGGGTAATGAAACCGGACTAAAAAAGCAATGGAGTGCCAGTATTGGCGGAGCTTCACGGTACATTACATCAAAAGAAGTGGCCGAAGGGAAAATACCGTGGTTTTCATTCACCGATTCTCAATTTGCTGTTGAACAACCTGATTTTAGGCCTGCTAATCGTGGATTTGTAATTCGAAGCTGGAAAGCCAGAATAAACGGGAAAGATAATATTTCTCCATCATTTGCAGAATATAATGCAATTGGTGGAAATGGCGAGCTAAGTAGTTTGATAAACATTACTCCACCTGCCGATTGCACGTCTTTTCAGGCTGGCGACTATATTGAAGCAGAAATTGAAATGTTTCAAATACCTAAAAGCGCAGACGATTATTATGGGCCAAACCAAAATTTAATTGCGGCATTATCAAAGAAGGCAAATACCTGGGAAATGGTTTACAGAGAAGCTATTGGTAATGATTTGGATGTTGTTGTATCTTCGGGTGGTTCGCTAACTGCCAATTACCCCATAAAGATAAATTCAACCGGTAATTCAGTTTCTTTCTCGGTAACCGGTGGACGAGGCTATGTACCGCTAACAATCACAAATGTTGAAAATTTCCAATCGCCTGTTTTATATCAGAAAGTAAGTGGAAGCTGGCAAAAAATAGATCAGTCAGTTTATGGAAATGATTTTTGGCAAACAGATTTTAATGTGTCAACAGGGAAATGGGATATAACATACAATGTTAACCTTGATTCGCCGAACGATGTCAGACAGACTCTTGAATTTGGGTTTGGAGACGTTGCGGTAATCACAAATATCAGTACACTCCTGCAAAAAATTGAACCTGGCCTGAACGTTTATCCCAATCCAACTGAGAGTGGTAGTTTTAGAATTGAACTTGAAAATATGAATTATCCCGGTCAAACTAAAGTTAAAATCTTTGATATGCAGGGC
>JANYKW010000186.1 GCA_025358025.1 Bacteroidia bacterium
GTCTATCGTGGGGGCGCAATCATTTTTGATGGAGCAGAAGATTGTGGGATAGTCGATTGTGAGTTTGACCAGGTTGGGGGGAACACTATTTTCGTCAATAATTTCAACCGTAGAATATCCATCCGGGGATGCTACATTCACAACAGTGGCGCAAATGGGATTGCTTTTGTTGGGGATCCGGCATCTGTCAGGAGTCCGATTTTCAGATATGGGAACCAGGATTTTCAGAACCTCGATAGAACTCCCGGTCCAAAAGGGGATAACTTTCCGGAAGACTGCCTGGTCGAAGATTGCCTGATTACCCTCACGGGCAGAGACGAGAAACAGACCGCGCCAGTACATATTTCAATGTCTCATAAGATCAGAATCAATCACTGTTCAATTTATGATGTGCCCAGAGCCGGTATCAATATCAATGAAGGAACTTTTGGTGGTCATATCATTGAGAATTGTGATATTTTTAATACTGTTCTGGAGACCGGCGATCATGGTAGTTTTAATTCGTGGGGCCGCGACCGTTACTGGACACCTGATATCAGGGAGTCAATTCCGGAAGTAGCCAAGTTCCCTGACATGCCTTTTTGGGACATGCCAGATGCGAATATATTACGAAATAACCGTTGGCGATGCGATCATGGTTGGGACATCGACCTGGATGACGGTTCTACTCAATACAGGATCTACAACAATCTGTTGCTTAATGGCGGACTGAAAATGCGTGAAGGATATGACCGTGTCGCAACCAATAATATTATCATCAACAATGGATTACATCCACATGTTTGGTATGTGAACAGTGGAGATGTCTTCAAAAATAATCTTCTTTTTAAGGCGTATCAACCGGCTATCATGGACCGCGCAATTCCGAAAAATGGGAAATGGGGGATGGAGCTGGATTTCAATTTCTATGTGGCTGATTCTGCTACGACTCATCGTTTTGCTGCCAACGGTTGTGATCTTCACTCTGAATCTGGAGATCCTTTATTTTTAGATCCGGAGAAAGGCGATTTCAGGGTAAAAGTAGGTTCTCCTGCACTTAAAATTGGTTTTGTTAATTTTCCAATGGATCAGTTTGGGGTGGTGAAACCTTCTCTGAAGGCATTGGCGAAGAGACCTGGAATACCGATGGTGATGGTGAATGTTGTTTCCGTAGTTCGTACTGATTCTAAGTCGGTTAAAAGGTGTAAAGGAGTTGTACTAACAGAACCTTCGGGTGCGGAACTGTCGGCCTATGGAGTCAGCTTCAGCACCGGCGGAGTCGCATTGGGTTTGATAACGGATAATTCATCGTTGGCCAGGGCCGGATTCAGCAACGGAGATCTGATCCTTGAAATAAATGGTATATCCATCAGAAATATCAGTGATTTTATGGATTATATGTTTAAATCGGGGACTGAACTTCTACATAGATTTAAAGTAATCAGGAATCAGTCAAAATTTGAAGTGATTGTCAAACAACGTCTTATTATTAGTGATTTAACTGAAGACATAGTTCAATAAGAAACTTAAGAACTAAACATGAGAAAATTATTTCAAGGAGTGGTGGTGGTTCTGCTGGTTGGTCAACTTGCTGTTGCTCAGCAGAAAAGTGGCTATAAGTTACCGCAGATGCCTCAGAAAGAATCAAAGCAACTGGGATTTATTGTGGACCCGGACCTGTTTCAGGAGGTGAAAATGGATTTTCCCATGGCTTCGGGAAAATTTGAACCAACCTGGGAGTCGATCGATAAAAATTATGGGGAGGCTCCTGCCTGGTGGCGCGATGCAAAATTTGGCATCTTCATTCACTGGGGACCGCAGGCTTCCGGGATGAGCGGTGACTGGTATGCGCGGAATATCTACAGGGAGGAAACTGATGCTTACAAGAATCATCTGGTCAATTTTGGCCATCCCTCCGAGGTGGGATATAAAGATGTTTTACACAAATGGAACCCGACGGACTGGGATCCTGCAAAGCTCGTGAAGGCGTATTATGATGCAGGGTTCAGATATGCCTTGATTGTGGGTGTACATCATGATAATTATGATTTGTGGAATTCGAAATACCAGCCCTGGAACGCTGTCAACGTAGGACCTAAAAAAGATTTTCTAGCCGGATGGAAGAAGGAATTACAGAAGAAAGGCATGCGCTTTGGTGTCTCTTTTCACCACGAATATACCTGGTGGTGGTGGCAGCGGGCTTTCCTGGCTGATAAATCCGGTCCGAAGGTAGGAATTCCTTATGACGCGGCTAAGTTAACGCTCAAGGATGGTAAAGGTAAATGGTGGGAAGGTCTCGATCCCCAGCGTTTATACGGCAAGCCAATGAACTATAGCAACTTGGTCAATGAGGGGAAACCCTACATATTAGAAGATATTGCCTTCGGCAGGAAGGGTATCTTTGGCAATGATCTGGATTACGCTTATTGGTATGCCACTCAATGGGCCATGCGCATGGAGGATGTGATAGACAATTATGACCCGGATTTTATTTATACAGACGGAAACGGGCCGCATCCATTTTCAGGCATCCGGAGTGCTTCCGGATATAAATGCGATGCTGCAGCAAGGGTTATTGCTCACTTTTACAACAAATCGGCCGCAGCGAACAAGGGCAAAATCGACAAACTGGCAATCATAAAATTTAGTCCGGCGTATAAAGGTGTCGGAACTACTTTTGAGGGTTCCTTCCCAAAGGGTATAAAATCGGATCAGACCTGGATGGCAGACAGGGCTGTAGGTGATTGGTTTTACCGGCCCGGATTTGTCTATGATGCCGGTGCTGTGGTTCGTACATTGCTTGAGGATGTTTCGAGAGATGGAAATTTGACATTATGTGTGAGTCTTACCCCGCAGGGAGCAATGGATGAAGGTAGTGCAAAGATGCTCAAAGAGATAGGCGCCTGGATGTCCGTCAATGGGGAAGGGATTTATGGAAGCAAAGCCTGGAAGGTTTATGGGGAAGGTGTCATGGTAAAGGATCCAAAGAATCCGGATTCGCCTGAAAAGCTAAAAGGAATGCCAGGCGGCAAATTGGACAAGCCACATGCAGAATTTTCTTTTTCAACCAAGGATTTTCGGTTTACGGAAGGTAAAAATGGTTCCGTTTATGCCTGGTGCATGACTGTGCCGATGGGTGAGGAGATGATCAGGATCAGGAGTCTGGGACAAAAGGCCGGACTTACTCAGCAAACCATCTCAAAAGTTTCCATATTAGGAAATAATTCCAGTGTTGAATGGAAACAGGATTCCGAAGCGTTGGCTATTCGTTGTCCGGAGAAGATGGATTTCAAGCATGCAGTTTGTTTCAAGATAGATTTTAAATAGATCATATTATGGAAAGGTCAGAAAAGTGTTTAGCGAAACTGGATCGAATGAATAAAGCGCTTCGGCATGAGGAACCGGACAGGGTGCCGATCAGTGATTTCTTCTGGGGAGGCTTCGTCAGACGTTGGCGCAGTGAGTTAGGACTGCCAGATGATGCGAGTCCGTACGATTATTATGACCTCGACTGGATCGTCACCACACCGAATATGGATCCACTGATCAGATCGTTTGAAACCATTCGGGAAGACGACAAAGAGGTGGTTGTCAAGACCGGTTTTCTGGCAACCTTACGCAAACGATTCGATTTCCCGATGCCGGAATTTATTGCCTTTGATACCGATACGATAGAAAAATTGCAGACGTTGAAATTCGACGATCCGGCAGATCCAAGAAGATTCTTCAGTGCCGGCGACAATCAGATTGCCGGAGTGGGAGATGGGTTCGAACGAAATTCACCTGCCTGGATAGAAACGATTAAGAAATTGCATAAGGATTTCCCCGTTTACGGAAGCATCATCGAATGTTCTGAATGCCTTACAAGATTAATCGGACAGGAAAATGCGCTGTTCTGGATGGGGATGTACCCCGATGAACTGGGAGAACAGATCAACAGGATTGGCAGTTTTTACCTGGAAAGCATGAAGGCCCAGATTAAGGCGGCCGATGGATTGCTGGATGGGATGGTCATCTGGGGGGATGTGGCTTATAAACAGACCATGCTTTTCGATCCTGAATACTGGCGGGAATATTTCAAACCCTGGGTTCAACAGATGATTGAGGAGTGTCACCGCAATCATCTGCCTGTCATTTACCATGGTTGTGGCAACGTGGAACTGATCCTGGAGGATTTCATGGAGATGCAGCTGGATGCCTATAATCCGCTGGAAGTGAAGGCCGGTCTGGATGCTGTAAAGCTTAAGGAGAAGTACGGCAACCGGCTGGCTTACTGTGGCAACAATGACATCCAGGTATGGGAAACAGGCGATAAGGAGCTTATTAAAAAGGATGTATTGAGGAAATTACAAGCCGGCAAAAATGGCGGTTTTATCTTCCAATCCGACCATTCAGTTTCGAGTTCTGTCTCTGGACCTACTTACGACTACATCGTAAAATTGGTACGCGAATACGGGAAATACCCATTGAAAATATAATTTTCAGACTGGGAATTCGATCGCTTTTTCAAGTGGATTCCGGTTTATTTGCGGGAATTCTTTCGGGCTTTATTTTTACTGGACTCAGGAATTGGTGGAGTAAGCCTTATGTGAAATGGCTTGTCCCTGTCGCACACTAACTTACCATCTTTTACTTCCAGTTCTGCTGCCTGCAATGAGGTATGACGGTTAGAGAAAGGAGAGATGCCGTTCTGTGCCGGAGCCTTCTCCGTAAAGGGATGAGTGAAATAAATGATGTAGGCATGTTCTCCGCAAACTACCACATCAGCGTGTTTTCCAATCGTTCCATCACTATTCATGATCATTACCACCGAAAAATAACAGATCTGCCCGTATTTCAAAATACGACTTTCCTCTTCTTGAAGACAAGAAAATTTAAGTGCAGGAATTTTTCGTGCCCCCGTAAGGTGTTTTCTGAGCAGACCTCTCATATAAAAAGATACTCACGTAGGACTATCCGGGTATCGCAATTATTGGATTCATTAGCAATTGAACTAACAGGAAAACTTGGGAGTCAGCTATCAAAGCTACTTTTCCTTCCTGTGAGTTGTTCCACCGTAACTCGTATTGCGCTAAAGCAAGTTCTACCA
>JANYKW010000189.1 GCA_025358025.1 Bacteroidia bacterium
TGAAATCCTGCAACTGATAAGCCTTTCAGCATTTGATAAAACACCATTAACAAATTTCTTTTTATACGAAAATATTCAAGATGTCAAAGAACAAAATTGTAATCAGCTGATATTGTTGTAACTATAACGCAACGCTAGTGATATTGTAACACAAAATCGATATGAAGAAATTATTCCACATCCCCATCATTCACAACAAGGCTGATTTAGGGTCGCTTGGTTCGCAATTGTCGTTAGAAGGTGAGCGGAAATATGGTGTTTCGGCCTGGCATGATCATCTTGAACAGGTGGATAAATCATGGGATAAAATTGAAACAGAGATTTTAAAACAGGTAAAGAAAAAATCATTTGAGAAGATCAGGATATATCAGGATGGCTTACCTATTGCCGGCGAAACGGGCAGAAAAATTGTGAAGGAGGCGGCAGAAAATGGCAGTAAAAATTATTCCATCATCGACGGGTTGCTAGCCCGGGGCGCCATACTCGAAGTTGCTGAAAATAAGGAATTTTTGCTTAGGGAGTACTCCCTTCTGACGGGAATAAGAAATGCTCAGACTCCCGAAAAGCAGCTTGAAGCTTACCTTTCCTATCAGAGGATGTCTCAGGAATTGCTTATTAGCAGGGATAATTATGTTGCAAATCAGATCAATACAACCCTGAAAGAGGGTGAAACGGGCATTGCATTCTTTGGCGCCGCCCATACCATCATTGATAAATTGGATTACAGGATCAAGGTAGTCGTTATTCAGATGTTCAGGGATTTGATCTCTTTAAGCCTGGTTGGTCGCAACTTTTCCTGAAAAGGGCAGATCGGCTGACAGATCGTTAATCTTCATTTTTCGTCACCCCTACATTATACTTCTTTATTTTGCGGCTCAGGGCATCCCGGTGGATGCCAAGGGCATCGGCAGCGGCCTGTTGATTGTATTTGTTCATGGCCAGCGCCTTTTGTATCAGACAGCGTTCATTCATTTTCAGGTCGAACGATTCGGACTGATTTCCGGAGGTATTGGCGTGTTCTGGTTTAATAAGGAAGTCTGCAACCCCGAGTGTGTTGCTTTTACAGAGGATGATAGCCCTTTCTGCCATATTTCTCAACTCCCTTACATTCCCTGGAAAATCATATTTCAACAGCACATCAAAAACCTCCTTCGCGATGCGCAGATTGGGTTTTTTGAATTTGGTGGTAAAGAAATCAACAAAATGAATCAGGAGTGGTTTAATATCCTGTGGCCTTTCGCGCAAGGGGGGAATATGAATATGCAAGGTATTAAGCCTGTGAAGCAGGTCGAGTCTGAATTTTTTCTTTTCAACCCCTTTGGTTATATCATGGTTTGTGGCTGAAATGATGCGGAAGTCGGTGCGAATCTGATTGGTGTCCCCCACTCTGGTAACCACCTTTTCTTCTGTTGCACGCAGTATTTTCGCCTGCAGGTTCAATGGCATATCTGCAATCTCATCGAGAAACAGGGTTCCCTGGTTGCACACTTCGAAGAATCCCATCTTATCTGCGACGGCGCCGGTAAAGGATCCTTTTTTATGACCGAAGAATTCACTCTCCAAAAGGGTTTCAGTAATGGCGCTGCTGTTTACGGCACAAAAAACATGGTCTTTGCGTGAACTTGAATAGTGAATGATCCTGGCAATGTTCTCCTTGCCTGTTCCGCTTTCGCCAGTGATCAGCACATTCGCTTCCGGGTAATTTGCAGCGGTTATGGCTTGTTCAAACACTTCAAGAATCTGCGGACTGACCCCGATAAACTGGCGGTCTATTTTTTCTCTGAGGTTTTTAGAAATCAGGGAATTCCGCTCCTCCATATGCTTTAGTTTCCGCTGCATCTGAAGGTATTTATGGGTACGTTCAATGGCAATCTGGATATCGATATACCGAAAAGGTTTTCGTAGATAATCAAAGGCCCCCAAACGCATTGCCTTAATTACGGTATCCATGTCACCATGGGCGGAGATGATGACCACCTCCATTTGCGGGTATTGTACTTTGACCTCCTTCAGAATGTCGAGCCCGTTCACTCCCGGCAACCTGACGTCAAGGATCAGCAGATCGATGTCATGTGCCGCCAGCACTTTCCGCCCTTCCTTTTCTGTATTTGCCTCATATGACTCAATGTCCGAATTCTGGAAAAACCCGCTCAACTCTTCTGTGAACTGTTTTTCATCGTCAAGAATTAAAATTTTGTTACTAATCAGTCGCATTTATAATCGGCAATGACATTCAAAGCAGGCAACACCTTTTGCCCATTTTTAATGGCAGTGTCAATAATGGATCTCAGGATGGCAAAGTTTTCAGCAGCATTAAACACCTTGAACTG